>NZ_QKWJ01000010.1 GCF_003353055.1 Cupriavidus lacunae | reverse complement strand
CGATCCCCCCGGTGCTACTGTCCTCTGGCGCGGCTTCCTCGTTTTGCACGAAATCACCGAAATGTATCGGATCTTCCAGAAAAACGAGTAAGCCGCCGGAAGTTGTGGGTAAAGGCAAGCGCAAGCGGGAGAGGGGAGCGAACCGGCAGCTTGTGATGCTCTGCAGAATGAAAAAACGCCTACGAATATTTCGTGGGCGTTTCTCTTTTCATCACAGCTTGCCCAGCCGCTCCAGCGCCAGTGCCAGCGTCTCTGCTTTCTTGGCAAAGCAGAAGCGCACCACGCCCGATTCACGCGGCTGAGTGTAGAAGGCCGAGACCGGGATCGCGGCCACGCCGATCTCGCGCGTCAGCCACATGGCGAAGTCGGCTTCGCTCAGGTCGGAGATGGCGGAGTAGTCGACGCACTGGAAGTAGGTGCCGTCCGACGGCAGCAGCTTGAAGCGGCTGTTGGCCAGCCCGGCGCGGAAGAAGTCGCGCTTGGCCTGGTAGAACGCCGGCAGCTGCAGGTAGGGCGCGGGATCGGCCATGTAGTCGGCCAGGCCGTGCTGCACCGGCGTGTTCACCGTGAACACGTTGAACTGGTGCACCTTGCGGAACTCTGCCATCAGCGCGGCCGGTGCGGCCACGTAGCCGACTTTCCAGCCGGTCACATGATAGGTCTTGCCGAAGCTGGAGATCACGAAGCTGCGGCGCGCCAGTTCCGGATGGCGCGACACCGAGGCGTGCGGCTGGCCGTCGTAGACCATGTGCTCGTAGACCTCGTCCGACAGCAGCAGGATGTCGGTGCCGGCCAGGATCTGCGCCAGCTGGTCCATGTCGGCCGCGCGCCAGATCGTGCCGGTGGGGTTGTGCGGCGTGTTGATGAGGATCATGCGCGTGCGCGGCGTGATCGCGGCGGCGAGCTTGTCAAAGGGCACGCGGAACTCGGGCGCTTCCAGCGTGACCGGCACGGCGGTGGCGCCGGCCAGTTCGATCGCGGGCAGGTAGCTGTCGTAGCACGGCTCCAGCACGATCACCTCGTCGCCCGGATGCACCGCGCACAGGATCGCGGTCAGGATGCCCTGGGTGGCACCGGCGGTGACGGTGATCTCGGTGTCCCAGCTGTACTGGTGCCCGTACAGGCTGGCGATCTTGCCGGCGATGGCCTGGCGCAGGCGCGGCACGCCCGCCATCGGCGGGTATTGGTTGTGGCCGGCGCGCATGGCGCCGGTCACCGCGTCGACAATCTTCGGGTCGCAGTCGAAATCCGGGAAGCCCTGGCCCAGGTTGACCGCGTTCTTCTCGGCAGCCAGCGCGGACATCACGGTAAAGATGGTGGTGCCGACGCCGGGCAGGCGCGAGGGAGGCGGGGTCAGCGGGGCGAGAGTGGTGTCTGCGGACATGGTGCGAACGTGTCGATGCGGTGGGGACGGAATGCAGTCAGGCGTGCGGCACCACCGCGGAGGCGGTGCCGGGAGCCGCCATTCTAAAGCGGATCGGCGGCCGAGGCGGTGCCAAGCGCAGCCAGCCAGGCGCCAAACGCCGGCGGCGTCATCACCTCGACGCCGCTGCTGCGGCGCAGGCGGGTGCGCAGCTTGAGCACGGCCTTGTCCTTCGAGACCAGGCACGCGGCGCGGGCAAAGTGGGCCAGTTCCACGAACTTCTGGTCGTCGGTGTCCTTGCAGCGCGGCAGGCGGATGGTGTCGTAGTCGGCCTGCGGCGGCGCGGCCTCCAGGCTGGCGAGGCGGTCGACGGTGGCCAGCGCGGCGTCGATATCGACGTCAAAGCGGGCAAATTGCGGATAGGCCAGCACCCGGCGCAGTTCCTCGCGGCAGTCGGCGCGGATCACCGGGGCGATGGTGCCCGCCTCCAGCGCCTCACGGATCGGCTCCACATGCGGGTCGCGGAAGACCAGAAGGTCTACCCAGATATTGGAGTCCAGCACCACGCGCGGCGCAGATGTGATGCCGGCGGGGCTGGCGGCGGGGCTTGCCGATGAGGTGGTTCCGGTGGTGTCGAGGCGCATTCGCTACAATCTTGGCTTGTTTGTACTTGGCTACTGCCGCGATTTTGCCATGCTCATCGTTTTGTCTCCCGCCAAGTCGCTGGACTACGAGACTCCCCCGCGCATCAAGACCCATACGCTGCCGCGCTTTATCGACCGTTCCGCCACGCTGATCGAGCGCCTGCGCAAGCTGGCGCCGCAGGATGTGGGTGCGCTGATGGACATCTCCGACAAGCTCGCGGTGCTCAACGTGACGCGCTATGCCGACTGGTCGCCCGAGTTCACGGCGGCCAACAGCAAGCAGGCGGTGCTGGCCTTCAACGGCGACGTCTACGACGGCCTGGATGCGAAGTCGCTGTCGGCCGACGACCTTGGCTTTGCGCAGAAGCACATCCGCATCCTGTCCGGCCTGTATGGCGTGCTGCGCCCGCTGGATTGGATGCAGCCCTACCGGCTGGAGATGGGCACGCGGCTCGACAACGTCGCCGGCAAGGACCTGTACGCGTTCTGGGGCGACGATGTCACGCAGACCATCAACGCCGACATGGCCGCGCTGAAGCAGGAAGGCGCGCCGGTGCTGGTGAACCTGGCCTCGGAAGAGTATTTCAAGGTGGTGCGGCCCAAGGTGCTGGCGGCGCGCATCGTCACGCCGGTGTTCGAGGACTGGAAGGGCGGCCGCTACAAGATCATTTCGTTCCATGCCAAGCGCGCGCGCGGCACCATGGCGCGCTACGCGGTGACGCATCGCGTGACCGAGCCGGAGAAGCTCAAGCGCTTTGCCGAAGACGGCTACGCCTTCGACAAGGCGGCCTCGGATGCCACCCGCTGGGTGTTCCGCCGCCGCCTGGAAGACTGAAACCCATCGCCACGAGACCGCCAGCCATGCCTGCCGCCATGCATATCTCTTCGCACTTCGACTCCGGCGCCATCGAGGTCGAGGCGCTCGACCGCGCCGACGATATCCGCCTGCGCATCCGCGCCGACTCGCACGCCGACTTCCGCCAGTGGTTCCATTTCCGCCTGCAGGGCGCGGCGGGGCAGGCGTGCCGCATGCACTTCCTGAACGCGGGCGACTGCACCTATCCCGATGGCTGGCGCGACTACCGCGCGGTGGCTTCCTACGACCGCGCCAACTGGTTCCGCGTGCCGACGCGCTTCGACGGCCAGGTGATGACGGTGGAATGCACGCCCGAGCACGACAGCATCTGGTTTGCGTATTTCGAGCCGTATCCGGACGAGCGCCACCTGTCGCTGCTGGCCACCTGCCAGCGCTCGCCGCTGGCGCGGCTGTCGCACCTGGGCAGCACCGTGGACGGGCGCGACATGACCCGCGTCACGCTGGGCCAGCCCGGCCCCGGCAAAAAGACCATCTGGATGATCGCGCGCCAGCACCCGGGCGAGAGCATGGCCGAGTGGTTTGTCGAGGGCGTGCTGCAGCGCCTGACCGGCACCGGCATGTGGGCGGGCGACCCGGTCGCGCGCAAGCTGCTGGAACGCGCGGTCTTCCATATCGTGCCCAACATGAACCCGGACGGCTCGGCGCGCGGCAACCTGCGCACCAACGCCGCCGGCGCCAACCTGAACCGCGAGTGGATGACGCCGAGCGCGGATACCAGCCCCGAGGTCTACCACGTGCGCCGCGCCATCGAGGCCACTGGTTGCGACATGTTCTTCGACATCCATGGCGACGAGGGCCTGCCGTATAACTTCGTCGCCGGCAGCGAGATGCTGCCGGGCTTTACCGAGGCGCGCCGGCGCGAGCAGCAGCGCTTTATCGAGGCCTTCAAGCGGGCCTCGCCGGACTTCCAGGATGTGCACGGCTACGCGGCCAGCAAGTACAACGCCGACGCGCTCAAGCTGGCGTCCAAGTACATCGGTCATACCTTCGGCTGCCTGGCGCTGACGCTGGAGATGCCGTTCAAGGACAATGCCGACCTGCCGGATCCGGCGGTTGGCTGGAACGGCGCGCGCAGCGCGCTGCTGGGGACGGCGATGGTGCAGGCGATCCTGGACTACCTGGGCTGAGCCAACGCAAACGGCCCGCCCGGATGAAACCGGGTGGGCCGGAACGGCGCGGTTGCCGTGCGCCTATTGCTGCTTCTTGGTCTTGCTGGACGTCTTGGCAGAGCCGGACGTGGACTTGGCGGTCGTTGACTTCGACGACTTGGATGCCGACGCCTTGCCCGACTTCGAAGTCGTGCTCTTCCCCTTGGCCCCCTTGCGGCTCTTGCTGGCCGAAGTGTGCGTGGTGGTGGGCACGGCCGGCGCGGCAGCCGGTTCGCTGATGGTGGCGCCGCTGCTGTCCTGCAACTCATACGCCAGCATCATGCCGTCGTCATAACCGCAGCGCACCTTCACCGGCTGCCAGTCATCATCACCGCGGCGCTTGCGCGCGGTCGCGGCGAAGGTGACCACCGAACTGACCGGCACGGCCTGCTTGCCGGGCGAGAAGCGCCCGCTCCAGGGTTCGGTCGTGGCCTGTCCCGCGGCAAGGGCGCCGGTGGGGATCTTCAAGGCATCGTAGGTGGCCGAGCGCGGCACCACCCAGCTGGCGTGGGCGGCGCAGTCCGCCACGTCGCTGGTGGCGTTCTCGGTCTTCATCAGCTGTTCGCGCATGCGCGCGCGGTACTCGGACAGGCTGACGCGGCCACGGTCGGGCAGGGTGATGGTCTTGGTGGGTGTCGCAGTGGAAGCAGCCGGTGCGGGGGCGGGGCGGGCGGGCGCTGCGGCGGGTGCCGGGGCCGGGCTGGCGGTGGCGCCGGCTTCGTCGGCCGGCAGGTTGGCGCAGCCTGCCAGCGCGATCGCACCGGCCACTGCGGCAGCCACCATGCGGAGCCGGCTGCCGAGCAGTTCGGAGATTCGTCGGATCACGGTGTGAGCGGTGTGTGCGTGCTTGGATTTGCCTGCCAGCGCATGGGCCCCCATGGGACTCCATGGCGCCGACAGGCAGGATGGGTTCGCGAAGGATTGCCATGATAGAGGAAACCTATCTGACAAAGTTCCTAAATCTTGTTACCCATTCTTCCAACCCATGCGCTCGTGCAGGAAGTGATCCTTGCGCTAGCGGGAATCGTCCGAGCCGCGCAACTGCGGTGAACCCGCGAACGAGAGCGGCCTGCTTCAGGCGATGCGCGACGGCATCGCGCGCGTAAAGCGCAGCAGTTCGTCGAGCAGCATGTTCAGGTCATGCCGCAGCCTGGCGAAGCCCGCGGTATGCGTGAGGCCAAGTTCGTCCATATAAAGCTTGCGGTTGACCTCCAGCTGCAGGCTGTGGCAGCCGGCCTGGGGCTGGCCCACCACGCGCACGATCTCCACCCCCTTGTAGGGGTGATTGCGCCAGACGTCGTAGCCCATCTCCTTGAGCACGCCCTCGACCCGGTCGGTGAAGCGCTTGTCGCAGGTGGTGCCGTCGCGGTCGCCCACCACGAAGTCCGGATGCTCCAGGCCCGGGAACTCGGTGGCGAACGGCGCGGCGTGGCTCGGCATCGAATGGCAGTTGATATGCCAGGCGCTGCCATGGCTGGCGACGGCGCGGTCGGCCAGCTTCTGCAGTTGCGCGTAGTAGGGCAGGTAGCAGCGGTTGATGCGCGCCTGCACTTCTTCCACGCTCAGCTTGCGGTCGTAGATGGCCTCGCCGGTGTCCAGCACGCGCCAGACCAGGCCCTTGCCCAGCCGGGTCTTGGAGGTTTCCTGCTTCGCGCCGGGCCAGGGCGCGTCGAGCAGGGCTTCGTCGATTTCCTCCAGCGCGCGGTTGGCGTCCAGGTAGCTGCGCGGAAAGCCCGCGCACAGCAGCGGGATGCCGCGCGCCGGGGCGCCGGCGTAGAGCTCGTCGACAAAGGTGTCTTCGGCCTGGCGCAGCAGCGGCAGCGGCAGGGCAGGGTCGGGGCGGTAGTCCGTCGGGTAGGTCGTCGCGCTGTGCGGCGAGTCCAGGAACAGCGCCGCGGGCTCGCCCTCGGGCTGGTACAGGTGGAACGGACTGTCCGCGGTGGTTCGGTCGGTGTCGGTCATGGTGATCTGGAATCAGTCGAGCGAGATCTTGGCGGCGGCGGCCACGCGCTTGTTCTTGGCCACTTCGCTCTTGATCTGGGCGGCAAAGTGCGCCGGGGTATCGCCCACCGGGGTGGCGCCCAGCTTGTCCAGCTTCGCCTTCACTTCCGGCAGCGCCAGCACCTTTAGCGCGGCGGCGTTGAGCCTGGTCTGGATATCCGCTGGCAGGTTGGCCGGCCCGATCAGGCCGAACCAGGCGGCGTCGTTGACTTCGCCCAGGCCCAGTTCGGCGAAGGTCGGCACATTGGGCAGCGCGGCCACGCGCTTGGGCGCCGCCACGGCGAGCGCACGCAGCTTGCCGCTCTCGATAAACGGCAGCGACGACGGCAGGTTGTCGAACAGCACCTGCACCTGGCCGGCCAGCGCGTCGTTCAGCGCCGGGCCCACGCCCTTGTACGGCACGTGCAGCAGTTCGGTCTTGCTGCTCATCTTGAACAGTTCCCCCATCATGTGCGAGACGCTGCCGTTGCCCGCCGAGCCATAGGCCAGCTTGTTGGGCTGCGCGTGCGCCAGCGCGATGAAGGACTTCATGTCGGTGGCCTTGACCGCCGGGTTGATGCTCATCACGTTGGGCACGGAGGCCAGGTTGGTGATGGTGGTGAAGTCCTTGGTTGCATCGTAGGACAGGTGCGGGTAGACCGCCGGATTGATGCCATGGGTCGAGGCCGTGGCGATGCCCAGCGTGTAGCCGTCCGGCGCGGCCTTGGACAGGAAGGCGGTGCCGATGCTGCCGCCGGCGCCGCCGCGGTTGTCCACCACCACGGGCTGGCCCAGTTGCTGGCCGAGCTTGTCGGCGACGATGCGCGCGACGATGTCGGTGGTGCCGCCGGCGGGGAAGGGTACGACCAGCGTGATCGGCTTGGTCGGGTAGCCCGACTGGGCGGCGGCGCTGAAGGAGATGCCGGCAGCGGCGGCGGCCGAAGCGGCGGCCAGGACGCGGAGAAGATGGCGACGTTGCATGGGGGGATCCAGGGCGAGGGGAGGAATAAAGTGGATTTCGCGATTCTGCGCGTCCGGGCAAAGTCGCCGCAAACGAAATAAAATCCTTAGCTCATTCCATTTGGTCGTGAAGTAGAGGTGATTTATGCGACGCCTATGTCCGTCGCTGACCGAGTTGCAGGCCTTCGAGGCGGCGGCGCGTCATAACAGCTTTACCGTAGCCGCGCGCGAGCTCCATGTCACGCAAGGCGCGGTCAGCAAGCAGGTGCGCAGCCTGGAGGCCTACCTGGGCGTGGACTTGTTCCAGCGCGTGCGCCAGCGCCTGATGCTGACCACCGCCGGCGAACGCTACCTGGAGCGCATCGGCCCCAGCCTGAACGAACTCGAGGCCGCCACGGTGGAACTGATGGCGCGGCAGGGGCGGGGTGGCGTGCTGCATATCGCCAGCATGCCGACGCTGGGTGCCAAGTGGCTGATCCCGCGCCTGCCGCAGTTTTTCGCCCGTCACCCGGAGGTCACGCTGGAATTCGTTCCGCATGCACAGGGCTACGATTTTTCCGAGCCGGACCTGGACGCCGCCATTCGCTTCGGCGACGGCGTCTGGCCCGGCAGCCTGGCCGACTACATGACCGGGCGCGAGGTCTTGCCGGTGTGCCGCCCGGGCCTGCTGGCGTCCGAGCTCGGCGGCGTCGCCCCCACGTCCGCCGCGTTGCTGCGCTATCCGCTGCTGCACCACACCAGCGTGCCCGAAGCCTGGCCCGACTGGTTCGCCACGCTGGGCGTGCCGACCCGCGAGGCCTGGAGCGGGGCGCGCTTCGACCAGTTTTCGCTGCTGACCCAGGCGGCGCTGTCGGGGCTGGGCATCGCGCTGATCCCGCGCTGCCTGATCGAGGAAGAACTGGCCACCGGCGCGCTGGTGGTGGCGCATCCGGCCCAGGTGCTGGCCAGGAAGGGCTATTACCTGTGCTACCCCGAGCAGAAGCAGCACCTGCCGGCGCTGCGCACGTTCCGCACGTGGGTGATGGAAGGGGCCGACCTGGCGCGGCCGGACTGAGGCGCTGGCCGCGGTTCAGCCATCGCTCGACGTCAGCTGCCGCAATTGTTCCAGCAGCCTCGCGGCCGGCGCCGGCAGGATGCCTTGCCGGCGCCGGTAGACCGCCAGCCGGCGCGGCGCATGCGCGCCTTCGATGGGCAGCGGCAGGATCATGCCGGCCTTTTGCTCGGCCTCATACATCGGCGCGGCCATCCAGCTGAGGAAGCCCGCGCGCGCCACCAGCGCCTTGAGCGCAATGATCGAGCGGGTTTCGGCGACGATCTCCGGCGGCGGCAGCCCGGCCCGCGCAAACAGCCGCTGCAGTTCGTCGAATGGCGCCGTGCCGCGCGGCGGCATGACCCAGCGGCAGCCAGCCGTATCCGCCAGCCGCAGCGCCGGCCGGCCCATCAGCGGATGCCCGGCGGCGGCGACCACGAAGCTGCTGTCGCTCCAGCCCACATCCGCCACGGCGCAGATTTCCTCGTTCTCGGGCAGGGCAATGCCGATGGCCAGGTCGATCTCGCGCCGCAGCAGCGCATCGGCCAGGAAATCGCCCACACCCTCTACGATGCGCACGCGCAGCCCGGGCCAGCGCGCGAGCACCCCCTCGATTGCCTCCGGCAGCACCACGCTGGCCACGCTGGCAACAGCGCCCACGCGGATGGTGCCGGCCGCCAGCCCGCGCAGCGCGCGCACGGCCTCGGTGGCGTGCTCGGCTTCGTGGCGCAAGAGGTTGGCGTGCGGCAGCAGGGCCTCGCCGTAGGCGGTCAGTACCATGCCGGTGGCATAGCGTTCGAACAGGGGCGCATCCAGCTGGGCTTCCAGCCGCTGGATGGTGCGGCTCAGCGCCGGCTGGGTCACGTTCAGCTGTGCGGCGGCGCGGCCCAGGCTACCGTGTTCGCACACCGCAAGGAAGGCAAGAAGCTGGCGCAGATCGAGGGTCATGCCGAATCGTAATGACTTTGCCCCGAAACGGCAATTTCAGGGCAAGGCTGGTTTGACCATACTGGTCGGCAAGCTTTGTCTCTGATTCCGCACTGGAGCCTCCACGACCATGGCCAGTTCCGCCTCGCCTGCCGCTTCCGCCCATCCAATCAACGTGCGCGCCGCTGTGCTGGACCTGCTGCGCGCGTTCGGCATGACCACCATCTTCGGCAATCCCGGCTCCACCGAGCTGCCGCTGTTCCTCGATTTCCCCGACGACTTCCGCTACATCCTCGGTCTGCAGGAATCCGTGGTGGTGGGCATGGCCGACGGCTATGCCCAGGCCACCCGCAATGCGGCCTTCGTCAACCTGCATTCGGCGGCCGGCGTCGGCCATGCCATGGGCAGCATTTTCACGGCCCACAAGAACCGCACCCCGATGGTGATCACGGCCGGGCAGCAGGCGCGCTCGATCCTGCCGTTCGAGCCCTTCCTGTTTTCAGCCCAGGCCACCGAACTGCCCAAGCCCTATGTGAAATGGAGTTGCGAGCCGGCTCGGGCCGAAGACGTGCCGCTGGCAATTGCGCGCGGCTACTACATCGCCATGCAGCCGCCGCGCGGGCCGGTGCTGATCTCGGTTCCCGCCGATGACTGGGCCCGGCCGTGCGAGCCGGTGCTGCCGCGCACGGTCAGCACCGAGAGCCGCGTACAGCCCGACCTGCTGGCGCAGATTGGCGCCGCCCTCGATGCCAGCCGCCGGCCGGCGTTCGTCGTGGGCGCGGCGGTGGACCGCGATGGCGCCTGGGACGATGTGGTGCGCCTGGCGGAACGGCACCAGGCGGCGGTGTGGGTGGCGCCGATGTCGGGACGCTGCGGCTTTCCGGAAGACCATCCGCTGTTTGCCGGCTTCCTGCCGGCGATGCGCGAGAAAATAGTCGGGCTGCTGACGGGCCACGACCTGGTGTTCGCGCTGGGCGCGGCGGCCTTCACCTATCACGTCGAGGGGTTTGGCCCCCATGCGCCGCCCGGGGCGCAGGTGGTGCAGCTGATCGACGATCCGAATATCGCCGCGTGGGCGCCAGTGGGCACGGCCGCAGTCGGCAGCATCCGCCAGGGCGTGGCCGACCTGCTGGCGCGCCCGGCGCCGCCGCGGCGCGAAGCCCCGCGCCCGCGCGTGCCGGCACCGCGCGCCGAGCCCGGCGCGCCGCTGAGCGTCGCCTATGTCCTGCAGACGCTGGCGGAACTGCGCGACCCAGATTCCATCGTGGTCGAGGAAGCGCCCAGCGCGCGCCCGGTGATGCATCGCTACCTGCCCATCCTGCGCAGCGAGACCTTCTATACGATGTGCAGCGGCGGGCTTGGCTATGGCCTGCCCGCGGCAGTGGGCGTCGCGCTGGGCAAGTCGGGGCGCAAGGTGATCGGCCTGGTCGGCGACGGCTCCAGCATGTATTCGATCCAGGCGCTGTGGAGCGCCGCGCAACTGGGCCTGCCGATCACATTCATCGTGCTCAATAACCGGCGCTACGCCGCCCTGCAGGAGTTTGCGCCGACCTTCGGCTTTGGCAGCGGCGATCCGCTGGTCGGCACGGCCTTGCCCGACCTCGATTTCGTGTCGATCGCGCTCGGGCACGGTTGCGAGGCGGCGCGGGTGAGCGACGCGTCTGCATTGCGCGAAACGCTGGCGACGGCTCTGCGCATGCGTGTGCCGACCGTGGTGGAGATCGAGGTGGCCTGAGCCGCGGCGCCAGACGACAGACGAAGTACCCCTTCCAGGAGATTCCAGGATGCAAAGCATCACGATGCTGATCAACGGCGAGCGCACGCAGGCCGCCAGCGGTGCCACCTTCGAGCGCCGCAACCCGCTTGACCACAGCGTGGCCACGCGGGCACCGGCAGCCACTACCGCCGATGCGCTGGCCGCGGCCTACGCCGCCGCGCGCGCCTTCCCGGCCTGGCGCGACACCGGTCCGGGTGAACGGCGCGCGTTGCTGATGCGCGCCGCGCAGGCACTCGAGGGCAAGGCCGATGCGCTCACCGCCGCGATGGCGGCAGAGACCGGTGCGTCGGCAATGTGGGCCGGCTTCAATGTGCATCTTGCCGTCGGCATGCTGCAGGAGGCGGCGGCGCTGACCACGCAGATCAACGGTGAGGTGATCCCCTCCGATGTGCCCGGCAGCCTGGCTATGGCGGTGCGGCAGGGCGCGGGCGTGGTGCTGGGCATCGCGCCGTGGAATGCGCCGGTGATCCTGGGCGTGCGCGCCGTGGCCACGGCGCTGGCATGCGGCAACACGGTCATCCTGAAGGGTTCGGAGATCTGCCCGGCCACGCATGGCCTGATCGTCGATGCTCTGGCCGAAGCGGGCTTTCCGGCGGGCGTGGTCAATTTCGTCACCAACGCCCCGGCCGATGCCGCCGCGGTGGTCGAGGCCATCATCGCCCACCCGGCCGTGCGCCGCATCAACTTCACCGGCTCAACCCGCGTGGGCCGGTTGATCGCGCAGACCTGCGCGCGCTACCTGAAGCCCGCGGTCCTGGAACTCGGCGGCAAGGCGCCGCTGGTGGTGCTCGACGATGCGGACCTGGACGCCGCGGTGGATGGCGCCATCTTCGGCGCCTTCGCCAACTCGGGCCAGATCTGCATGTCCACCGAGCGCATCGTGGTGGATGCCCGCATCGCGGACGCCTTCGTGGCACGCTTTGCCGCGCGCGCCGGCGCCTTGCCGCTGGCGGATCCGCGCACCGGCCCGGCGGTGCTGGGCTCGGTGGTCGACATGAGCACGGTCGAGCGCTGCAACGCGATGATCGACGATGCCCTGGCCAAGGGCGCGCGGCTGGTCTGCGGCGGCAAGGCCACGGATACGCTGATGCGGGCCACGGTGCTGGATCACGTGACGCCGGACATGGAGATCTATCGCGAGGAATCGTTCGGGCCGGTCAAGGCCGTGGTGCGCGTGCAGGGCGTGGAGGCGGCCATCGCCTGCGCCAACGATTCGGCCTACGGGCTGTCGGCGGCCGTGTTCGGCGGCGATGTCGCGCGCGCGATGCGGGTGGCGAGCCGCATCGAATCCGGCATCTGCCACGTCAACGGCCCGACCGTGCACGACGAGGCGCAGATGCCGTTCGGCGGCGTCAAGGCGAGCGGCTATGGCCGCTTCGGCGGCAAGGCCGGCATCGATGCCTTCACCGAACTGCGCTGGATCACGGTGCAGACCACGCCGCGGCATTATCCGTTCTGAGCGGCGCCGCAGAGCGCCCAGGCCGGCAGTACCAAAACATAAGACAGGAGACAACCATCATGCGATTCCCTCACCGTATCGCGCGCCCCGCTTGCGCCGCACTGTGCGCGCTGGGCCTGCTGGCCGCAGTGAACGCGCCGGCCGGCGCGCAGGCGTGGCCGGACAAGCCGATCCGCCTGGTCGTCAACTTCCCGGCCGGCGGCGCCGCGGATACGCTGGCGCGCGGCATCTCGCCCGGATTGTCCGAGGCGCTGAAGCGTCCGGTGGTGATCGACAACCGCCCCGGCGCCAACGGCATCGTCGGCGGCGACGTCGTGGCCAAGGCGCCTGCCGATGGCTATACCTTCCTGCTGACCTCGGGCGGCGCGGTGGCCATCGATCCCTTCCTCTACAAGAAGATGCCGTACGACCCGCTCAAGGACCTGACCCCGGTCGCGTCGGTGGCGCTGGTGCGGGTCTACCTGCTGGTGCATCCGTCGGTGCCGGCGAAGACGCTGGATGAGTTCATCGCTTATGTGCGCGAGCATCCGGGCAAGCTCAGCTACGGCTCGGCCGGCAACGGCAGCACGCCGCATATCGCTGCCGAGATGTTCAAGCGCGCCGGCAAGCTCGACGCCGTGCACGTGCCTTACAAGGGTGCCGCGCCGGCATTGAGCGACCTGCTGGCAGGGCAGGTGCAGTTCATGTTCGATCCGGGCCCCGGCCTGCAGCACGTGGCCAGCGGCAAGCTCAGATTGCTGGCGGTGGCCAGCACGAAGCGCGCGGCGCAATACCCGGACGTGCCGACCCTGGCCGAAGCCGGCCTGCAGGATGTGGATGGTGACTCGACCTTCGGCGTCTATGCACCCGCGGGCACGCCGCCGGGCATCGTCGAACGCATGAACCGCGAGATCAACCGCACGCTGGCTGGTGCGCAGCTGCTGGAGAACGTCAACAAGCTGGGTGGTGCGGTGGCGCCGCTGAGCATCCAGGCGTTTGCCGAGCGGCAGAACGCGGATCGCGCGCGCTACGGCAAGTTCATCAGGCAGGCGGGGATTACGGTGGACTGAGGAGAGAAGAGGGCAGCCAGGGGATTCGGATTGCCGCTGGGGTGCTCCCTCTCCCGCAAGCGGGCGAGGGGAGCAAACCGGCAGGCGTTGACAGCGATCAGCCTTACTTCGACAACACCTTCATCGCCTGCTCCAGCCCGGCCAGCGTCACCGGGTACATCCGTCCCTTCATCAACTGGTTGATCACCGTGATCGACTGCCGGTACTGCCATAGCCCTTCGGGCTCCGGATTGAGCCAGACGAAGTGCGGGAACTGCTCGGTCATCCGGTTCAGCCACACCGCGCCGGCCTCGGTGTTGTTGTACTCGACCGAGCCGCCCGGTTGCAGGATCTCGTACGGGCTCATGGTGGCGTCGCCGACGAAGATGATCTTGTAGTCGGGCGTGTACTTGTGCAGCAGGTCCCACGTGGCCAGCTTCTCGGCGTGGCGGCGGCGGTTGTTCTTCCACACGTAGTCGTACAGGCAGTTGTGGAAGTAGTAGTACTCCAGGTGCTTGAACTCGGTCTTGGTAGCCGAGAACAGCTCTTCCACGCGCTTGATGTGGTCGTCCATGGAGCCGCCCACGTCCATCAGCATCAGCACCTTGACCTTGTTGTGGCGCTCGGGCCGCAGCTTGATGTCGAGCAGGCCTGCGTTGGCCGCGGTGGAGTGGATGGTGTCGTCCAGGTCCAGTTCGGTGTCGGCGCCTTCGCGGGCGAAGCGGCGCAGGCGGCGCAGCGCGACCTTGATGTTGCGCGTGCCCAGTTCGACCTGGTCGTCATAGTCCTTGTAGGCGCGCGCCTCCCACACCTTGATGGCGGTGCGGTTGCCCTTGGACGGGCCGCCGATGCGGATGCCCTCGGGGTTGTAGCCGCCGTGGCCGAAGGGCGAGGTGCCGCCCGTGCCGATCCACTTGTTGCCGCCCTCGTGCTTTTCCTTCTGCTCCTCGAGCAGTTGCTTGAGGCGCTCCATCAGCTTGTCGAGGCCGCCCATGGCCTCGATCTTGGCTTTTTCCTCGGGCGAGAGTTCGCGCTCCAGCGTTTTCTGCAGCCAGTCGAGCGGGATGTCGGACTTCCAGTCGACCAGGCTCTCGACCCCCTTGAAGTAGGCGGCGAAGGTCTGGTCGAACTTGTCGAAGTGCTTCTCGTCCTTGACCAGCGTCATGCGCGACAGGTAGTAGAACTCGTCGATCGACGGCGAGATGACCTGCGCCTTGAGCGCTTCCAGCATGGTCAGGTATTCCTTGACCGAGACCGGTAGCTTGGCGTGGCGCAGCGAGAAGAAGAAATCGATCAGCATGATGCCTCGCTTTCAGTCGGCGTCCGCGTCAGCGCGGACGGTCGAGCTGGAATTGCAGGTGTTGCCGCACCGCCGGCCATTCGCTGGCGATGATCGAGAACACCACGGTGTCGCGCAACGAGCCGTCCGGCATGCGCTGGTGGTTGCGCAGCACGCCGTCCTCCTTGGCGCCCAGGCGCGCGATGGCGGCACGGCTCTGCTGGTTCATCCAGTGCGTGCGGAATTCCACGGCGATGCAGTCGAGATGGTCGAAGGCATGGCCCAGCAGCATCAGCTTGCATTCCGTGTTCAGCGGCGTGCGCTGGACGCGGCGGGCATACCAGGTCGAGCCGATCTCCACGCGCCGGTTGGCCGCGTCGATATTCATGTAGGTGGTCATGCCCGCCAGCTCGCCCGCGGCGTCGCGCACCGCGAACGGCAGCATCGAGCCCTGTTGCTGCAGGCCCAGGCGCCGCGCGATCTCGGCATCGATCCGATCCGGCGCCGGCACACTGGTGTACCAGAGCTTCCACAGCTCGCCGTCGGCGCAGGCGGTGCGCAAGCCGTCGGCATGCTCGGCGCGCAGCGGCTCCAGCGTGACGTGCCGGCCCACCAGCGTGACGGGTTTGACGAACGCAGTCATGGCGGGCAGTGCCTCAGCGGTTGGCGCGGTTCATGAACACCAGGCGCTCGAACAGGTGCACGTCCTGCTCGTTCTTCAGCAGCGCGCCGTGCAGCGGCGGGATCGCGGCCTTCTTGTCCGGGCTCTTCAGTGCCTCGGGCGGGATGTCCTCGGCCATCAGCAGCTTGAGCCAGTCGATCAGCTCCGACGTGGACGGCTTCTTCTTCAGGCCCGGCAGGTTGCGCATCTCGTAGAACGATTCCAGCGCGGCCGCCACCAGCTCGCGCTTGATGCCGGGGTAGTGCACGTCGACGATCTGCTGCATCGTCTCGGCATCGGGGAACTTGATGTAGTGGAAGAAGCAGCGGCGCAGGAAGGCGTCGGGCAGTTCCTTCTCGTTGTTCGAGGTGATGATCACCAGCGGCCGGTGCTTCGCCTTGACCAGCTCGCGCGTCTCGTAGACATAGAACTCCATGCGGTCGAGTTCGCGCAGCAGGTCGTTGGGGAATTCGATATCGGCCTTGTCGATCTCGTCGATCAGCAGCACGACCTGCTCGTCGGCGTCAAAGGCCTGCCACAGCACGCCCTTGACGATGTAGTTGCGGATGTCGTGGACGCGGTCGTCGCCCAGCTGCGAGTCGCGCAGGCGCGACACGGCGTCGTACTCGTACAGGCCCTGCTGCGCCTTGGTGGTCGACTTGATATGCCACTGCAGCAGCGGCATGCCCAGCGCGGCGGCGACTTCCTCGGCCAGCATGGTCTTGCCGGTGCCGGGCTCGCCCTTGATCAGCAGCGGGCGCTGCAGCGTGCGCGCGGCATTGACGGCCAGCTTGAGGTCGTCGGTGGCAACGTACTGGTCGCTGCCCTCGAAACGGGCCTGCTGGGCGGTGGAAGTTTGGGCGGAAGCGTTGGCGGTGTTTGGCATGAGGCAACCTGAGGTGACGGCCCTGGATCGAGGGCCGGGTTGGCGTGCTTGGCGCGGTCTCTTCGCGCTGTCATGCGCGCTTTCATTATGGAAACAGGGGCCGGTGCAGGGCGCCCGCGCGCTGCTGGCGGCAGCGTCCGCGAACGGTCGTGCAGATTCCCGGGATCGGCCAGTATAAAAGACCTTTGCGGTTCGTGTTGGGGCGCGCTGACAGGCCGCTGGGGCCCGGGTGCGGTTGCTGGACTGGCAGGTGCCGGCTGCGGTACAATGCGGCGGTTTGACGCGCCCCCACGTCCAGTTCTCCAGTATCCGGCAGTCCGCGTTCAGAAGTCCCAGCGGCCCTTCCGGGTCGCGGCGATTGCGAGAGGTGGTTCCAGAATGGTGTTCCACATCACGGCAACAGACCGGATGCGACATGTCTGGCGGGTTGCACCTCGGCGATCCGACTGGCTGCCCAGGTATTCCCCCAGAAGCATTCTGAAACCGTCTCCGCCCGGCAGGGCAGGTCACACGGTTTAACTTCCAATCCGCAAAGACAATGAAAAAGCTCCTCACGATGGTGGTGCTGGGTGCGGCTGCAACGGCCGCGCAGGCACAGGAAGTCAAGGGCAATGGAGACGCTGCCAAGGACAAGGTTGCAATGTGCATCGGATGCCACGGCATTCCGGGCTACCGTGCGTCCTTCCCCGAAGTCTATGAAGTACCGCTGCTGGGCGGCCAGAGCGCCAAGTACATCGAGAACGCGCTCAAGGCCTACCAGAAGGGCGAGCGCAAGCACCCGACCATGCGCAGCATCGCCGCGACGCTGACCGAGCAGGACATCGCCAACGTGGCGGCCTACTACTCGCAGCAGAAGGCCGGCACGCAGAACAATTCCCTCAAGTAAGAGACCCCACATGAAGACGCTCAAGACGCTTTCGTTCGCGCTCGGCGCACTCGTGATGGGTGCAGCCGCCATGCCGGCCTCGGCCGCCGACCTTGCCAACGGCAAGACGCTGGTGGAAAAGGGCAACTGCGTGGCATGTCACGGCGCGGGCCTGAACGCCCCGATCTCGCCGGATTATCCCAAGCTGGCCGGCCAGCACGCCGACTACCTGTACCACGCGCTGGCCTCGTACCAGGTGTCGGGCAACGCCCTGGTGGGTCGGTCCAACGCCATCATGGCCGGCCAGGTCAACGCCAACCCGGCCGTGACCGACAAGGACGGCAAGCCGCGCCCCTTCACCCGCAAGGAGCTGAAGGACATCGCTGCCTATATCGAATCGCTGCCGGGCGACCTGATCCTGAAGAAGTAAAAGCGTTCGCGCCAATAAGAGAAAGCCGCTTCCCGGAAGCGGCTTTTTTGTCGCCTTGCGGCAGCGGGGCCGGGGCCCCGCGGCGGCATCAGTTGCCGCTGCCCGACACCAGCCGGCGCTGGCGCACCGATTCGGCCAGGCCCTCGAGCACCTTGATCGAGTCGTCCCAGCCGATGCAGGCATCGGTCACGGACTGGCCATAGGTCAGTTCCTCGATCGGCTGGCCCTGCACATGGTCCTGGCGGCCAGCCACCAGGTGCGATTCGACCATCACGCCGATGATGCGCTGGTCGCCGCCGGCGATCTGGCGGCCGATGTCCTCGCACACCGGGATCTGGTTCTCATGCTTCTTGCTGCTGTTGGCGTGCGAGGCATCGATCATCAGGCGCGAGGCCAGGCCGGCCTTGGAGATGGCGTCGCATGCTTCCTGCACGCTGGCCGCGTCGTAGTTGGGCGCCTTGCCGCCGCGCAGGATCACGTGGCAGTCCTCGTTGCCCGAGGTCGACACGATCGCCGAGTGGCCGCCCTTGGTCACCGACAGGAAATGGTGCGGCTGCGACGCGGCCTTGATCGCGTCGACCGCGATCTTGACGTTGCCGTCGGTGCCGTTCTTGAACCCCACCGGGCACGACAGTCCCGAAGCCAGCTCGCGGTGCACCTGCGACTCGGTGGTGCGGGCGCCGATCGCGCCCCAGCTTACCAGGTCGGCGATGTATTGCGGGCTGATCATGTCGAGGTACTCGGTGCCGGTGGGCACGCCCATCTCGCTGATGTTCAGCAGCAGCTCGCGCGCGGTGCGCAGGCCATCGTTGATCTTGAAGCTGCCGTCCATGTGCGGATCGTTGATCAGCCCCTTCCAGCCCACCGTGGTGCGCGGCTTCTCGAAGTACACGCGCATCACCACTTCCAGCTCGCCGGCGAAGCGCTCGCGCTGCACCTTGAGCAGCTTGGCGTATTCCAGCGCGGCGCGGGTATCGTGGATCGAGCACGGGCCGATGATGACGATCAGGCGGTCATCCATGCCGTGCAGGATGCGGTGCATGGCCTGGCGCGCGCCGTAGATCACGTCCGAAGCCTGTTCGGAGCAGCCGAACTCGCGGATCAGGTGCGCGGGCGGCAGCAGTTCCTTGAGTTCGCGAATGCGCAGGTCGTCGGTGTTCTTCAGCATGATGGCTCCAGAATTCTTGTGAGGTCGTGAGGGTGTGGGGTAACAAACAGGTATAAAAAAACCGCCAGGGTCGCTGGCGGTCTTTTTTGTATTCGGGGCGCTGCTTACAGCCGTCCCTCCCTATCCGCCAGCGGTGTGAGATCGCTAAAAAAGTAAAAGTAAAACTTAGCGGACATGGCGGAAAAAGGCGTTGGCTTGGGTCAGCTTGAATCGATTTTCTTCGTGGGCGCTGAATTTATGCTGCACTGCGTGGCAGAAAGGCAGGAAATTGCGCGCCGGTCGGTCAATTTTCGCCGTGCATCGGTTGCTTGTCGCGCGACGAAGCATCTTTATAGCGCCTTTTGCCGGGGTTGGCAAGTGTCGATGAGGCCATGCGGCGCGCTGGCGCACCGATCGCGGGCGGCTTGCAGTGATGCCGCGCAAGCCTTGTCCCGCCGTTGCTTTTCGGCTTTCCCCGCCATGACCGGGGGCTATATTGGAACCGGGGAGCAGTGCGCACGGGGAGGTGCATCATGAGCGTCGATGAAGCGAGGCTGAATGCCTTCATGGAAAAATTCGTCAACGATATCGGCGCGGTGATGCATGCCGCGACCGTGGTCGTCGGCGATGAACTCGGCCTGTACAAGGCCTTGGCCGAAAAGGCAATGACCGCCGAAGTGCTGGCGGCAAAAACCCATACCGACGAACGCTATCTGCGCGAATGGCTGTCGGCCCAGGCGGCCAGCGGCTATGTCGACTATGACCCTGCGTCCGCGCAGTTCAGCCTGAACGAGGAGCAGGCCTATGCGCTGGCGCAGGAGGGCAGCCCGGCATTCATCCCCGGCGCGTTCCAGATCGCGGTGGCACAGTTCCGCGCCATCCCGAAGATGATCGATATCTTCCGCAACGGCCGCGGGCTGGGCTGGCACGAGCACGATCCCGCGTTGTTCCATGGCACCGAGCGCTTCTTCCGGCCCGGCTACTCGGCGCACCTGGTCTCGGAATGGATTCCCGCGCTGGACGGCATGGAGGCGCGGCTCAAGGCGGGGGCGACGGTGGCGGACGTAGGCTGCGGCCATGGGGCCTCGACCATCATCATGGCGCAGGCGTATCCGGCGTCGCGCTTTATCGGTTTCGACTACCACGAACCTTCGGTGCACCATGCCGCCGAAGCCGCGCGCCGCGCCGGCGTGGCCGAGCGCGTGCGTTTCGAAGTGGCCAGCGCCAAGGACTACGGCGGCAAGGACTATGACCTGGTGGCGGTGTTCGACTGCCTGCACGACATGGGCGATCCGGTCGGCGCGGCGCGCCACGTGCGCGAGACCCTGCGCGCCGATGGCGCGTGGATGATCGTGGAGCCGTTCGCCAATGACACGCTGGAGCAGAACCTGAATCCGGTGGGCCGGGTGTTCTATTCCGCGTCCACCTTCATTTGCACGCCGGCGTCGCGCTCGCAGGAAGTCGGCTTGTGCCTGGGCGCGCAGGCGGGCGAGGCGCGCCTGCGCGGGGTGGCGGAGCGGGCCGGCTTCCGCAGTTTCCGCCGCGCGGCGCAGACGCCGTTCAACCTGGTGTACGAGGCGCGGCCGTAAGCGTGTCCGCGACACAATGAAAAACGGGACCCCGCGGGGTCCCGTCTGCGTGATTGCCGGACCGCTCAGGCAGTACCGCCCACCGTCATGTTCTCGATGCGCAGCGTCGGCTGGCCCACGCCCACCGGCACGCTCTGGCCTTCCTTGCCGCACACGCCCACGCCTGAGTCGAGGCGCATGTCGTTGCCGATCATGGTCACGTCCTTGAGCGATTCCGGGCCGTTGCCGACCAGCGTCGCGCCCTTGACCGGGTAGGTGATCTTGCCGTCCTCGATCATGTAGGCCTCGCTGGCCGAGAACACGAACTTGCCGTTGGTGATGTCCACCTGGCCGCCGCCGAAGTTGACCGCATACAGGCCGCGCTTGACGCTGGCGAGGATCTCGTGCGGGTCCTTGTCGCCGTTGAGCATGTAAGTGTTGGTCATGCGCGGCATCGGCAGCGCGGCATAGCTTTCGCGGCGCGCGTTGCCGGTGACCGGCAACTTCATCAGGCGCGCGTTCAGCGTGTCCTGCATATAGCCGCGCAGGATGCCGTCCTCGATCAGCGTGGTGCACTGGGTCGGGTTGCCTTCGTCGTCCAGGTTGAGCGAGCCGCGGCGGTTGGCCAGCGTGCCGTCGTCGACCACGGTCACGCCCTTGGCCGCGACGCGCTCGCCCATGCGGCCGGCAAAGGCCGACGAGCCCTTGCGGTTGAAGTCGCCCTCCAGGCCGTGGCCGACGGCTTCGTGCAGCAGCACGCCGGGCCAGCCCGGGCCCAGCACCACGGTCATCGCGCCGGCCGGGGCCGGACGCGCGTCCAGGTTGACCAGCGCCGACGAGACCGCTTCATCCACGTACTTCTGCAGCAGCTCGTCGGTGAAGTAGCCGTAGGCATAGCGGCCGCCGCCGCCGGAGGAGCCAATCTCGCGGCGCCCGCCCTGTTCGGCGATCACCGTAACCGAGACCCGCACCAGCGGGCGCACGTCGGCGGCGATCACGCCGTCGCTGCGCGCCACCAGCACCACGTCGTACTCGCCGGCCAGGCCAGCCATCACCTGCACCACGCGCGGGTCCTTGGCGCGCGCCATGCGCTCGACGCGCTCCAGCAGCGCCACCTTCTCGGCCGCGCTCATGGAATCGAGCGGGTCGTTGGGCGTGTACAGGTTGCGCCCGGCGTGCGTGGCCAGCTCGCCGGCCACCTTGACGCGGCCGCTGCCGGCGCGGCCGATGGTGCGCGTGGCCGCCGCGGCCTGCGACAGCGCCGCCAGGCTGATGTCGTCCGAATAGGCGAAGGCGGTGCGGTCGCCCGAGACGGCGCGCACGCCCACGCCCTGGTCGATGCTGAAGCTGCCCGACTTGACGATGCCTTCTTCCAGGCTCCAAGCCTCGTTGCGGGTGTACTGGAAGTACAGGTCGGCATAGTCGACCTTGTGCGTGAAGATATCGGCCAGCACGCGCTGGAGCTTGGCCTCGTCCAGGCCGTATGGCGCCAGCAGCAGTTGCTGCGCGGTGGCCAGGTTGCGGATTCCGAGATCGCCGGCGTTCATGAGATGTCCTTTCTTCCTGGGGACGCGCCGGCTTGCGGCCGGCGCGGCAATAAATCTTCTGGGCGGGCGCCGTTGGCGGCCCCCGCGTTTGCGTACATGCTACAGCACCCGGTGTCGCAATGCCGGCAGGTTCTGCCGGACTTCTTCCAGGCGGGCAGGGTCGATGACGCCGCCGACCACGCCTTCGCCATCAGGCAGCATCGCCAGCACTTCGCCCCACGGATCGACCAGCATCGAATGGCCCCAGGTGCGCCGGCCATTCTCGTGCTTGCCGCCCTGTGCCGCTGCCAGCACATAGCATTGATTTTCGATGGCGCGGGCGCGCAGCAGGATCTCCCAGTGCGCCTGCCCCGTGGTGTAGGTGAAGGCGGCCGGCATCAGAATCAAGCTGGTGCCCCCGTCCGCGGCCAGGCCCCGGTACAGCTCCGGAAAGCGCAGGTCGTAGCACACCGACATCGCCACGCGGCCGCACGGCGCATCGAAGCTCACGGGGGTGCGCCCGGCCAGGATGGTGCGCGACTCGTCGTAGCTTTCGGTGCCGCGGGTGAAGCCGAACAGGTGGATCTTGTCGTAGCGCGCCACACGCTCGCCGCGCGGGTCGAAGGCAAGCGAGGTGTTGTACACCCGCGCCGGGTCGTCGCACCACATCGGCAGCGTGCCGCCGACCAGCCAGATGCCGTGGCGGCGCGCCGCATCGGCCAGGAACTGCTGCACCGGACCGTCGCCGTCGTGCTCGCGCACGTCCACCTTGTCGGATTCGGAGCGGCCCATCATGCAGAAGTACTCGGGCAGCAGCACCAGCTGGGCACCGCCGGCGGCGGCCTCGGCGATCAGCGCATCGGCGCGCGCGAGATTGGCATCGAGCGAGGTGCCGGTCACGGTCTGGACAGCGGCAACGCGGAACGGGGCGGCGGGCGTGGCGGATGTGGTCATAGGGGGCGGCATTTTCCTAGCGCGGGAAGGCCGGGTCCGCGCGGTGCTGGAGGGTCGGGGCCGGCGCCTTATTGTCCTCCAGTTTGCCGACCTGCGGGTTGGCCCAGCTGCCGGTGATGCGGTAGCGCTGGGTGAACATCTTGGAGAACTCGTCGGCGAACAGCAGCTGGGCGGCGAGCGTGCCGATGCCCAGCGCCGGGTTGATAAAGGCCGCCGCGATCGAGGTGGAGGTGGCGTTGATGCGCGGCACCACCTCCACTTGCAGGTCCTGCGTCTCGCGCAGCAGATTGGCGGTGCCGCTCATGCTGGCGATGATCTGCGGGCTCTTGAGATTGAAGTCCTGGATCGTGCCCACGCCGTTCTCGATGGCGCCGGTGCCGGTAATGCGGTCGAACAGCAGCCCGCGGCCCGACAGGGTGCGGAAGTCCAGCGTGGCAAAGCGCAGCAGGCCCTGCAGGCTGAGCACGCCGAGCAGCCGCGCGGCGCCAGGCTCCACGCTCAGGATCTGGCCGTTTTCCAGGTCCAGCGACAGCTTGCCCGACAGCGTCGGGTAGTCGATCGACAGTGGCGAGCCGCGCCAGGCCACGCGGCCTTCCAGCTTGCCCTTGCCGTCGCTCAGCGTGTGCGCGAGCCCGAGCCGGTCCAGCGTGGCACCGGCGTCGCGCACGTCGATGGCGAACGACAGCAGCGTGCGGCGCTCGGCATTGCCCTCGGCGCGCAGGCGGCGCGGCACGCGCCAGCTGCCGCTGCCGGTCAGGGTCGCGCCGGGCTGCTCGATCTGCAGCTTGTCCAGTGTCCAGACCGGGTCGGCGCCGCTGGTGCCGGTATGGGCCTTGACCTCGAGCTTGCCGAAGTCGTGCCCGCGCAGCATGAACTGGTCGGCCACCAGGTCGATCGCGGGCAGCTCGTCGATGCTGCCCGCGAGCGCGTCCACCACGTTGTGCTCGTCGTTGGCATCAGGCACGTTCAGGCGCGCCAGCCGCAGCCGCAGCGAACCGGTGGCCGACGGCCCGGCCGGACGCCATTGCATCGCGCCGGCCACCTGGCGCGAGTCGACCTTTGCGTTCCAGCCGTCGGCTTCGCGGCTGGCGTCCAGGGTGACCTCGTCCAGCGTGCGGCCCATGCCGTGCAGCGTGTGCGCGCGCAGCGCGATGCGGCCGGGCGTGAACGGGGAGGGCGCATCGCCGGCGCTGGCGGCATCACTGTTGGCGAAAGCCGCGCGCCAGGCATCGACATCGAGCTCGTCGAAGGTGGCCGCAGCGCTGACGCCGGCTGCCGGCAGCGGCGCCGCCTGCTGCACGCCGATGCCACCGGCAAGCACCTCGATGCCATTGCTGCCGCCCTCGCGGCGCAGCAGGTAGCGCGCGTTCAGCGCATTGCCCAGTTGCACCACCAGTTCGTTGGTGCCGGTGCGGGCCTGGTTGCCGGCGGGGCGCAGGTCCACGCGCAGCGGCAGGTCGTGTGCCGCGGCCTTGGCCAGCGGCGCGGGCAGGTTGATGGCCATGCCGCTGAGTTCGGAGCTGAGCTGCACCTGCAGCTGGTGCTCGCGCGTGCTGATCACCGCGTTGTAGCCGGTGCTGCCTTCGAGCCGCCCGGCCAGCTGTGCCAGCGCCGAGTTTGCGGTGGCCTCGCGCAGCCCGGCGGCCGAGGCCTGGCCGCTGGCGGTCACGCGCGTGGCGCCGTCCGGCTGGGTGCCGCCGCCCAGACGGACCTCGCCGCCGAGGAAGCGGGCGCGCATGTTCTCCAGCCCGAAGCCGCGCTCGTTGAAGGTGATGGCGCCGTTGGCGTTGCCCAGTTGCGGCAGTTGCGGGTTGAGCACGACATCGTTGCCGGGAAAGCGGAAGCGGCCATCCACCTTGGTCGCGTCGGCGTGTTCCAGCGGCATGTCGAGCTTCAGCTTCAGCTCGCCGTTGCCGCGTGCCTGGGCCGCGTCGGCCACGTGCGCGGTCCATTCGCGCACCGGCGAGGCGCCGATATAGCGCAGGAAGCCCTGCACCGGCCCGCTGGCGCTGCCGTCGATCACCAGCTTGCCGCGCGGGCTGAGGTCGTCGATGCGGCCGCTGACATCCTGCAGCGTAACGCCGGCAATATCCTGGACCGTGGCCCGGCGCGCCAGAAAGGTCATGCCGCCGCGGTCGAACACCACCCGTCCGGCAATATCGGTGAACACCGGCCAGGGCAGCGCGCCGCCCGTGGTGCCGGTCGCGGTCTCATGCGGGGCGATCTGGTAGCTGACATGTTCGATCGGCACTTCGACCCGGAACTCGCCCGCCTTTTCATGCGGCGCGTGGAAGGGGAAGTGCGCCAGATCGCCGCGCAGCACGAAGCTGACACCGGCCGCCTCGCCGCCCGCGAGCGCGCCGTCCAGGTAATGCCGGGTGGCGGCCGGGATGCTCAGCGGCAGGTAGCGCGGCACGCGCGCCACCCTGGCGCGCGTCATGTCGCCGGCCAGGTCGGCGATGCCGGAGGTGCCGTCGCCGCCTTCGCGCCAGGTGCCGCGCACCGAACCGGCTGCGTCGGCATTGGCAAAGCGGATGCCGTCCAGCGTGACTGCGAGCTTGCCGCCGCTGTGCTGCCAGCGCACATCGCCGCCGATCTGGTCGAACGGCAGGCGCGGGTCCTCGAACAGCCCGGGCAGCACCAGCGCGGCGTCGTTCCCCTCGAAGCGCGCATTGCCCTGCTGGTCGTCGAAGGCGAAGGTGCCCGACAGGTGCGAGAAGCCGGGCGTGCCCAGCCGCGGGTGGCCGTCGGCGTCCAGCGCCGGCACTGCGGGCTCGCCGTTGACGGAGACATTGCGCAGCGTGCCCTGGATGCGGTAGAGCGGCTTGCCGCCGCCGCGCTCGAGCATGCCGGCGCGCTCGCGGCTCCAGGTGACGTTGAGGTTGTCGAGGTGGCCGGCCGGCTGCAGCGCGCGCAGGCGGCGCAGCACGGCGGTGTCCAGCGGCATCGAAGTGGCCAGCGCGCGCACCGTGTTCAGGTCCAGCGACGGGGCCTTCAGCGTGAACTTGCGCAGGCTGCCATCTTTGGCATTGGCCCAGCCGATGGTGACCTTGCGCATGCCTTCGCGCCAGGTGCTGTCGGCGGCGGGCACGTCGCCGTCGGCTGGCTGGGCGGGCTGCCGGGTTTGCAGGGGTTGCCAGAGCAGCGTGTCGACGGTCAGCAGGTTGCTGCCGTCGCGCTCGGTCCGGTGCAGCAGGAAGGCCTGCGCATTGGCCAGCCGCAGCGGCGCGGCGGCGCCGGCCAGCATCAGGTCGACGCCGCTGGCGCGCAGCCGCGTCTGGCTGCGCACGATGCGCCCCTGGCGGAACTCGATGCTGCCGTCGGTGCTGAAAGTGCCGCTGGCGACGCGCTCGAACATCACCAGGTAGCGCTGCAACACAGGCAGCTGCAGCTGGCTGAGGTCCCAACTGGCCTGGCCGGTCCAGTAGCGCCAGTTGCCGGTGCTGTGCAGGTAGTCGTTGCGGAAGTCGGACTGCACCACCAGCGGGCGCGGCCCCAGTGCCGGCGAGCTCGCTTCCAGCCTGAGCGTATGGCGCGCGCCCGCGCGGCGGGTGTCGAGGCGGATCTCGCCGATGTCGAGCTGGGGCAGACGCGCCTTCTCGTCCAGCCAGCGCAGCTTGCCGTCCGACAGCGCCACGCGCCCCTGCGACATCAGCCAGCCCAGGAAGCGGTCGTCGTCCTGCTGGCCGCCGGTCGAATCGACCACCATGCCGCCGACCAGCAACTGGCCCTCGGGCGTGCGGCGCACCAGGATGTCGGTGCCGGTTGCGCTCAGGCTGACAAACTGCAGGTCCATGCTGAACAGCGAACGCCACGCCAGCTTGCCGTCGAGCGTGGCGGCCGAAACCAGCGTGCGCTGCCGGGCATCCACGGCGCGCAGGCCGCGGGCGCGGAACGCGGGGTGCCAGCCGTCCCAGTAAGTATCGAGCGAGCCGATGCTGACCTTGGCCGACAGCGCCACCGAGCCGCGCTCTTCCAGCCACTGGCGCGCGGTGGAGGCCTGCGGCCACAGCACAAAGCGGATCAGCAGGCCCGCCACCAGCCCCAGCGCGGCCAGCACCAGCGCCAGGCGCACCAGGGCGCGCCCAAGGCCGCGCCAGAAGGGGTGGCGCACGGCCGCGACCATGGCGCGGGCGCAGGCGCGGGCGAGCGCACCCGCGCGCGCGCCGGCGGAAGGCTTGCGCGGGGCGCCGGTGACGTCGATACCCTGGGGGCTCATGGGGGGCGAGGCAGGCACCGTGGAGGCGGCCTCGTGCCCACCCGCGCCGCCATTGGGGGGAGAACCGTCAGCGGGTTGTGGGGCGCGGCTGGACATGCGCAGATTATCCGACAATACTAGCCGCTCTCCAATCTGGTGTCCGGCCGGCTGAAACAAGAATGCGCAAGCTGCGCGCACCGCAGTAGACGATGGCGCGCCCGCTGCGCGTGCAGCGGGGCGCTGGCATCGGGCGAACCTCTGGCCGCACCTTTTCTCGCATTTCAAATACTGGAATGACTGCCTCTGATCCGACGAGTTCCGCCGCTGGCGACGCTGCTGACCAACGTGGCGCGCGCGCCACCCAGGATCCGGCCAATCGGCCCGATCCGGCGAGTTCGCAGCCCGGGCAGGGCCCTGGCGGCATGGCCGCCGGCGCCTTTGCCATCACTGCGGCGCAGGGTCTGCGGCCGGATGACGAGGGTGCCCAGGCAGGCGGCCACGTATTGTACTCGGCTGCGTACTCGCACTACGCGCGCCGCGTGCTGCAGGCCCGGCCCGACCTGCCCGCCATCCTCGCCGCCGCGGTCGCGCAGCCGCTCACGCGCGACTGGATGCAGGCCCGGCTGCAGGCGCTGCACGAACCCTCGGCCGATGCCGAGGAGTCCGCCAAGCGCGCCCTGCGCCGGCTGCGCGCCGAGGTCATGTGCGCGGTGATCGAGCGCGACCTGCGCGGCCTGGCCACCCTGGGCGAGGTCACCGGCGCCATGACCGACCTGGCCGAACTGGCGATCCAGCACGGCCTGGCGATGCTGGGCGATGACCTGGCCACCACCTTCGGCCGCCCGGTCGGCGCGCTCAGCGGCGAGGTGCAGGAGCTGGTGGTGGTGGGCATGGGCAAGTTGGGCGGGCGCGAACTCAATGTCTCGTCCGATATCGACCTGATCTTCCTCTACGACGAGGACGGCGACACCCAGGGCGGTTCGCGCAGCCTGTCCAACCACGAGTACTTCATCCGCCTCGGCCGCCGGCTGATCAACCTGCTGGCCGACGTGACCGCCGACGGCTACGTGTTCCGCGTCGACATGCGGCTGCGCCCCAATGGCGACGCCGGCCCGCTGGCGTGCAGCCTGGGCATGCTGGAGGAATACCTGGTGGTGCAGGGACGGGAGTGGGAGCGCTATGCCTGGATCAAGGGCCGCGTGGTGTCGGCGCTCGGCACGGCGCATGCGCAGCGCACCGCCAGCCTGCTGGCGCGGCTGACCACGCCGTTCGTGTTCCGGCGCTACCTGGACTACGGCGTGATCGCCGCGATCCGCTCGCTGCACGCGCAGATCCGCAGCGAGGCCGCCAAGCGCAGCGGCGGGCTGGCCGGCCACGGTGTCAACCAGCGCTCGTTCAATATCAAGCTGGGTCGCGGCGGCATCCGCGAGATCGAATTCATGGCGCAGGTGTTCCAGCTGATCCGCGGCGGCCAGGACCCCGCGCTGCGGATACGGCCAACGCTGGAAGTGCTGGCCGTGGCGGTCGAGCGCGGCCTGCTGCCTGCCGGCCAGGCCGAGCAGCTGGGCGATGCCTACCGCTTCCTGCGTCAGCTCGAACACCGGCTGCAATACCGCGACGACGCCCAGACCCACCACCTGCCGACCACGACCGACGAGCAGCTGGCGGCGGCCCGGATGATGGGCTGCGCCGACTGGCCCGAGCTGCTGGCACGGCTGGCGGCGCTGCAGGACCCGGTCGCGCAGCAGTTCGAAGCCACCTTCTCTAGTCCGGATGCCGGGCCGTGCGAGGCCCTGTGGCCGGACATCGTGATGGACGACAACGCCGCGCGCGCGCAGGACAACCCGCAGGAGGACGAGGCCGACCGCGAAGGCGAGTGCGCCGCGCCGTGCGAGCGGCTGCAGGCCGCCGGCTTCACCGACTGCACCGGGCTGCTGGACCGGCTGCGCGCGATCGCCTCGTCGCTGCGCTATCGCGCGCTGTCCGAATCCAGCCGCGCGCGCTTCGACCAGCTGGTGAACCGCGCGCTGGACCTGGCCGCGCGCCAGGACGATGCCGACAGCACCATCACGCGCTTTATCGACTTCCTCGAGGCGATCAGCCGCCGCGCCTCCTACCTGTCGTTGCTGTCCGAATACCCGCAGGCGATGGACCGCGTCGCGCAGACGCTGCATGCCTCGCGCTGGGCCGCGGCCTACCTGACACGCCATCCGCAACTGCTGGATGAACTGCTCGACAGCGACGCGCTGGCCGGCGCGCCGGACTGGGCCGCCTTCCGCAAGCGGCTGCATGAGCGGCTGCTGGCCGCCGAAGGCCAGATCGAGCAGCAGATGGATATCCTGCGGCGCGAGCACCATGTCGAGACCTTCCGCGTGCTGCTGCAGGACCTGCAGGGCATGCTGACGGTGGAGCAGGTGGCCGACCGCCTGTCGGACCTGGCCGATGCCATGCTCGAGGCCACGCTGGAAACGGTCTGGCGCCAGCTGGCCACGCGCCACCTCGAGACCCCGCGCTTCGCGGTGATCGCCTACGGCCGGCTCGGCGGCAAGGAGCTGGGCTATGCCTCGGACCTTGACATCATCTTCCTGTATGACGACGACCATGAGCGCGCGCCCGATGTCTACGCCGCCTATGCGCGCCGCCTGATCACCTGGCTCACCAGCCATACCGCGGCCGGCGCGCTGTTCGACGTCGACACGCGGCTGCGCCCCAATGGCGCGGCCGGCCTGCTGGTGACCAGCTTCGATGCGTTCCGCCGCTACCAGCTGCGCGAGGGCGACAACACCGCATGGGTTTGGGAGCACCAGGCGCTGACGCGCGCGCGCTTCTGCGCGGGCGACGCCGCCATCGGCGACCGCTTCGAGGCGCTGCGCGACGAGGTGCTGTGCCAGGAGCGCGATGCCGCCGTGCTGCGCGGCGAGATCGTGCAGATGCGCCACAAGGTCGCCGAAGGCCATCCCAATCCGACCGACCTGTTCGACCTGAAGCACGATCGCGGCGGCATGGTCGATATCGAATTCACGGTGCAGTACCTGGTGCTGCTGCACAGCCGCGCGCATCCGCAGCTGACGCGCAACGCCGGCAATATTGCACTGCTGCGCGAAGCCGGCGAGCTGGGCCTGATCGATGCCGCGCTGGCACTGGCGGTGGGCGATGCCTACCGGCTGTTCCGCGCGCGCCAGCACCAGCTGCGGCTCGACGGCCAGGCCCACGCGCGCGTGGTGCCGGCGTCGGTGGCCGCGCAGACCGTGCAGGTACGCGCGCTGTGGCAGGCCGTGTTCGGTGAGGACTGACGCGGCGGCAGGCCCATCGGCACCCGCCGGGGCGTCGTGGCCGGGGCTGCTGGCGGCGATCGCGCTGGTGTGGGCGCTGTCGGCCTGCTTCACCTTTATTCCATGGTGGCACGCGCACGGCCTGTATCTGCGCGATGCGGTGCGCCTGGACGGGCAGTGGTGGCGCCTGGCCACGGCCATGTGGGTGCACCTGGACGCGCACCACTGGCTGGCCGATATGCTGGCCGCCACCGGCGTGTTGGCCATCTCCGCGCGCGTGGCGCGCGCGCGCAGCCTGTTGCTGGTGCTGGTCGCCTGCGGCATCGCGGTGCAGGTGGTGCTGCTGCGCGTGCCGGCGATCGCCTGGTATGGCGGACTCTCGGGCGCCTTGCACGGGCTGGCCCTGTGGGGCGCGTTGGGGCTGTTGCGGGCGCCGGGCCTGGCGCGCGCCACCGGCGTGCTGCTTTGCCTGGGCGTGCTGGCCAAGGTCTGGGTGGAACAGTCGTGGCTGGCGCCGGTGGTGTTCAGTCCGGCCTGGGGCTTTGGCGTGGTGCGCGCCGCGCATGCGGCCGGCGCCGTGGCCGGCCTGCTGTGCTGGGTGTTGCAGGAGTGGTGGCTGGCGCGGCGGCCGGCGCGCAGCGACGGCGCTGCCGCCTGAGCCGCCCCGGCTTGCTGCTACACGCGACGCCGCAGCGCGAAGGCGAGCAGGCCGGCAAGTGCCAGCAGCAGCGCGGTCCAGGGCGGCACCGCGCCACCGCCACCGCCGCCGCCGTTCGAGGCTGGCGCAGGCGCGGCCTGCGCCGCTGGCGTGGCCGCCGCAGCCACCAGTGCGCCATCGGCATCGAGCAGCCCGGCGCCGCAAACACCCGGATTGGTGGTGCAATAGGTGCCTGAAGGATGCGGGCGCGCCGAAGCCTTCAGCGCTGCAGTGACCTGGGCCGGGGTCAGCGAGCCATTGACCGCGAACATCATCGACACCACGCCCGAGACCATCGGTGCGGCGAAGCTGGTGCCCGCGGATGAGGTCACGACATAGTTGCCAAGGGAAGTCTTGCCATCGTTGTTCAGGGTGCGAATGACCGAGGGCGTGACCGTGCACTGGCCATTGACAAGCCGCGAGTTGCCACACCCTCCGCCCGGTGCGCTGAGCGTGACTTGCGGACCAACATCGGCATAGCTGGCATTCTCGCCGTCATTGACATGCGCGGTGACCGCGATCACGCCGCTGCAGTCGGCCGGCGCTTCCACCGCGCCGCGGTTGTTGCCCGCCGCGGCCACCACCACCACGCCGAGCGCATTCAGGTCGTTGACGGCCTGCTGTTCGATGCTGCTGCAGGTGCCACCACCCAGGCTGATATTGACCACGCGTGCCGGCGTCGGGTTGTCCGGCACGTTCGGCACCGACAGGCCGCCAGCCCAGCGCATGCCGTCGACAGTATCGGACAGCAGCGCGCCGCAGCGCCCCGAGACGCGCACTGGCAGGATGCGCGCATTCCAGTCGACGCCGGCGATGTCCCGCCCGTTATTGGTCAGTGCGCCCAGCACGCCTGTCACGCGCGTGCCATGCCAGCTGTTGGTGGTGGCCGTCTGCGTGGGTGTGGAGCTGCCGGGGCAGGTGAAGCCGACCGGGACGTTGTCGCCGGCGTCGGTCGGGTCGCTGTCGCGGCCGTCGCCATCGTTGGAAACGGTGGTGTTGCTGATGAAGTCGTAGCCGGGCAGCAGCCGTCCAGCCAGGTCGGGGTGCGGCAGGACGCCGGTATCCACCACCGCGATCACCACGCTGCTGCTGCCGCGGCTGCGGTCCCACGCGTGCGGCAGGTTGACGCCGCCCACCGCGGTGCCCGTGCCCATCAGGTAGGGCTGGTTGACCTGGAACTCGGGATCGTTGGGCAGGGTGTCGTGCAGCTTCAGCCAGCGGTCGGGCACGGCATCGGCGATGCGCGGGTCCTGGCGCAGCCGGGCCGCGGCCGCTTCCGGGTCGGCCGCCACATCGTCGGGCACTTGCACCAGCTGCAGGTTGCCGCCCATGGCCCGGCGCGCCGTGACGGCGATGCCGGTGCGTTCGCTCAGCTGCTTGAGCGCATCCGTCGCGGCGGGTGTCTTGCCGGTGCCGTTGCCATCGACGGCAGATGTGGTGCCATCGCGCCAGCGCACGATGATGTGGCCAGTGTAGGCGGGTGCGGCATGCGCGCCGGCAGCGAGTGCCGTACTGGTCGGTGCCGCGCCACACACAGCGGCCGCGGCCAGGACGATTACCCGCCAGCGGCGGGCCACGAAGCTACGACAGGTAACAGACTGCGCGGATTGCGGCATGTACTCCTCCCTGGGACGTGGCGCGCTCTGGCTCGGGCAGCGCGGGGCTTCTTATGTAGCGAATACGATTCAGCCGGGTTGCGCAAGGACGACGGAAGGTTTAGTCCCCGTCCTTTATGCAGGGCTTCCGCACTGGTGCAACCCTGGCCTCAGCTTTGCGGCATGTCGCGGCTGGTGGGGATACTGCGGCTGGGCTTGATCAGCCGGTCCGGTTCGGCGGTTTCGATGCGCGGTGTGGCACGCAGGGTTTCGACCGCCTGCTGGATTGTGACGTCCGCGGACGCCGAGATCGCGGTGACCAGCCACACGCCGCCGGACATCGGCCGCTTGACCACATAGCGGATCGGGCCCTTGATCTCGGCCAGCAGCTTGCCGGCGTCTTCCGACAGGTTCACCGCGGGCGGCTTGAAGCGGACCATGATGTCGCCGATGGCCCGGTCATCGCTGATGCTGCCCGGCGGCGGGGCCGAGGCCTTGGGCTGGGCCTGGCAGGCGGACAGCGCCAGCAGTGCGGCCGATGCGGCGGTGGCGATGGCCAGCACGGCGCGCAGCGAGGCGCGCGGGCGGGACCGGAGGCCGGTTGGCAGCGCTTGGCGGGTCATGGTGAAGCTCCTGTCAGTGTATGGGTTGGCGCGCGTTGGCGCACAAAGCGCCGGACCGCTCAGCCGGCGGCGGCGCGGCGGCTGCGCCTGGCGTCCTTGCCCGCGCGGGCTGGCTGGCTGCCCGGATTGTCGGCCATGCCTTGCGAGAGCATCTCCTGCGCATGTTGCAGCGTCGTGGCGGTGACGGTGGCGCCGCCCAGCATGCGCGCGGTTTCGACCACGCGGCCGGCGGGGTCCAGCACCCGGATGCGCGAGCGCGTCACCGAGCCGTCGCCCTCGGCGGTGGTTTCCTTGCTGACCAGCAGGTGCGTGTCCGCCTGCGCCGCCACTTGCGGCAGGTGGGTCACGCACAGCACCTGGCGCGCGCGGCCCAGTTCCTGCAGGCGCCGGCCGACCACCTCGGCGACCGCGCCGCCGATGCCGGTATCGACCTCGTCGAAGATCAGCGTGGGCGTGGGCGAGGCTTCGCTGGTGATCACCGAGATCGCCAGGCTGATGCGCGCCAGTTCGCCGCCGGAGGCCACCCGGGCCAGCGGCCGCGCGCTCACGCCGGCGTGGCCGGCCACCAGGAACTCGACCTGCTCGAGCCCGTAGCTCTGGCCTTCGTCGAGCGGATTGAGCGCGGCGACAAAGCTGCCGCCGGCCATCGACAGGCCCTGCATGGCGTCGGTGACCGCGGCGGACAGCGCCTGCGCGGCCGTATTGCGGGCGTGGCTGAGATGCTGCGCCAGCGTCAGGTAGGCGGCCTTGGCCGCGGCCTCGCGCGCCATCACCTTGTTCAGGTCCTGCGCGGCCTGCAGGTCGTCCAGCTGCTGGCGGCGCGCGATCAGCTCGTCGGGCAACTGCCCGGGCGGTAGGCGGTACTTGCGCGCGGTGGCGTGCAGCGCCTGCATGCGTTCTTCCACTGCCTGCAGCCGCTCGGGGTCGAGTTCGAGACGGTCGACATAGCGCGTGAGCGAGTGCGCGGCTTCCTCGGCCTGCACCTGGGCGGGCTCGAGCGCGGCCAGCACATCGCGCAGCGCGGGGTCGACATCGACCAGCTGCTGCAGCTTGTGCACGATGGTATTCAGCGCCGACAGCACCGAGCCGTCGGCCTCGGACAGCGCCTCGAGCGCGGCACGGCTGCCGTCGATCAGGCCGGCGGCGTGCGACAGCCGGTTGTATTCGGACTGGATCTCTTCCCACTCGCCCGGCTGCGGGTTGAGCTTGTCGAGCTCGCCGACCTGCCATTCGAGACGCTCGCGCTCGAGCTGCATTTCGCGCGACTGGTGTTCCACCGCCTCGCGCTGGCGCACGCAGGCGCGCCACGCGCGCCAGGCCTCGGCCACGGCGCCGGCCTGTTGCGTGAGGCCCGCATGGGCGTCGAACAGCAGCCGCTGTGCATCGGGACGCAGCAGCAGCTGGTGCGCGTGCTGGCCGTGGATGTCGACCAGCTGGTCGCCGACTTCGCGCAGCTGTGCCAGGGTCGCGGCGGCGCCGTTGATGAAGGCCTTGCTGCGGCCGCCGGCGTCGACCGTCCGGCGCAGCAGCACGGTCGGCACGCCGCCGTCTTCTTCGCTGTTGAGCTCGCGTTCGGCCAGCCAGGCGTCCAGCGCGGGGTGGGTCGAGAAGGTGGCGCTGACGCTGGCGCGCGGGGCGCCTTCGCGCACCACGCCGGCGTCGGCGCGCTCGCCCAGCACCAGTGCCAGGGCATCGATCAGGATCGACTTGCCGGCGCCGGTCTCGCCGGTGAAGACGGTAAAGCCGGAGGTGAAGTCCAGGTCGAGCGTATCGACGATGACGAAATCACGGATGGACAGGCTGCGCAGCATCGTGGCGTGGGAGGTAGTCGGTCCGATGGGTTCGGGCTGAGTCTTGAGGGGCGGCTCAGAGGCGGTTGTCTTCGGACGGATACTCGTGCCAGTGCAGCTTCTTGCGCAGCGTGGCGTAGTAGTTATAGCCGACCGGGTGCAGCAGGTTGATGGTCTTGTCCGAGCGCCGCACCACGATGCGGTCGCCCGGCAGCAGCGAGGTCAGCGACTGCATGTCGAAGTTGACGCTGGCATCGCGCGCGCTGGCGACTTCGATCGTGACCTCGGCATCGTGCGGCAGCACGATCGGCCGGTTCGACAGCGCGTGCGGGGCGATCGGCACCAGCACCACGCCCGATAGCGTAGGATGCAGGATCGGGCCGCCGGCGGACAGTGCATAGGCGGTCGAGCCGGTGGCGGTCGACACGATCAGGCCGTCGGACCTCTGGTTGTACATGAAGTTGCCGTCCACCGACACCGCCAGCTCGACCATGCCGGAGATGCCCGAGCGGTTCACCACCACGTCGTTCAGCGCCAGCGCTGAAAAAATGTCCATGTCGTCGCGTACTACGCGCGATTCCAGCAGCAGACGGGTCTCGGCCTCGTAGCGGCCGTCGAGCATGTCGGGCAGCACCGTATGCGCGTCGTCGAGCGAAATATCGGTCATGAAGCCCAGCCGCCCGTGGTTGACGCCGATCAATGGCACGTTATGGCCGGCGAGCTGGCGGGCGATGCCCAGCAGCGTGCCGTCGCCGCCCAGCACCACGGCCACGTCGGCCTGCCGGCCGATCTCGTCGGCGGACAGGGCCGGGTAGCCGGTCAGCCCGGTGGCCAGCGCGGTCTCGCGCTCGAACACGACATCCTGGCCGTTACGCAGGATATAGGAGGCGATCTCCTCCAGCGGCCCTTCGATGCCGGCGGTGGAGTACCGGCCCACCAGGGCGACGGTCTTGAACGGAGTGCGCACGGCGTTGGCTTTGGGGGGGGCGGACATGCGGGGATTAGACCATACCGCCATGACGGTTGTCAGCATGCGCCGGCAGGCCACCCAGGCCGGGCGCCAGAAGGTCCAAAACTTGCGTAAAATCGGGGCATCATGGATGAACGTTCCAAAACGCTGCTCAAGACCCTGATCGAGCGCTATATCGCCGAAGGTCAGCCGGTCGGTTCCCGCACCCTGTCGAAGTACTCGGGGCTGGACCTGTCGCCGGCGACGATCCGCAATGTGATGTCTGATCTGGAGGAAATGGGTTTCATTTCCAGCCCGCACACCTCGGCCGGCCGGATCCCGACACCGCGCGGCTACCGGCTGTTCGTCGATTCGATGCTGACGGCCAAGCCACTCGAGCGCAACGCCGATCTGGCCGAGCTGACCGGCCAGATCCAGGACCAGCTTGGCGGCCAGCAACTGGGGCCGCAGCGCATGATCACGGCGGCCGCGCGCACGCTGTCCAACCTCTCGCACTTTGCCGGGGTGGTGATGACGCCGCGCCGCGCGCAGGCGTTCCGGCAGATCGAATTCATGCGGCTGTCGGACAAGCGCATCCTGCTGATCATTGTCAGCCCCGAGGGCGATGTGCAGAACCGCATCATCCAGACCGAACTGTCGTACACGCCGGCCCAGCTGATCGAGGCGGCCAACTTCTTCAACTCGCACTATGCCGGCATGAGCTTTGACACGGTGCGCAGCCACCTGCGGGTCGAGCTGCAGGACCTGCGCCGCGACATGTCGCAGCTGATGCAGGCCGCGGTCGAGGCGGGCAGCGTCGCCGAGGACGAGGACGACGACCACGTCTTTATCAGCGGCGAGCGCAAGCTGCTGGAAGTGGACGACCTGGCCTCCAGCATGGACAAGCTGCGGCGCCTCTTCGACGTGTTCGAGCACAAGACCAGCCTGCTGCAGCTGCTGGACGTGTCCAGCCATGCGCAGGGCGTGCAGATCTTTATCGGCGGCGAGAGCCGGCTGGTGCCGATCGAGGACATGGCGGTCATCACCGCCCCGTACGAGGTCGACGGGCAGATCGTCGGCACGCTTGGCGTGATCGGCCCGACGCGCATGGCGTATGAGCGTGTGATTCCTATCGTCGACATTACAGCGCGGCTGCTGTCCAGCGCCCTGAGCCAGAACTAGTGAGAAGACTAGCTGGTCTGACAAGCGGCTCCGTCCCTGGCTCCATTCCTACCGAGCGCGGCAATCGCCGGTGCGCCATAACGGTGCCATCCCGGCACCGTGCCAACCCGGAAGCGACATGACGTTTTCCCCCGAACCGGCCTACCAGCACGGCCAGGCGCCGCGCACGGCGCTCCTGCTGGTCAACCTGGGTACCCCGGACGCCCCCACGCCCAAGGCGGTGGGGCGCTACCTGAAGGAATTCCTGTCCGACCCGCGTGTGGTCGAGATCCCGCGCGCGGCCTGGCTGCCGCTGCTGCACGGGGTGATCCTGCCGCTGCGCTCGCGCGCCTCGGCGCTGAAGTACGAATCGATCTGGCTGCGCGAAGCCCATATGACGGGCTCGCCGCTGCTGGTCTACAGCGAGCGCCAGGCCCACGCGCTGCAGCGGCTGATGCACCAGCACGGCCACGAAGTGACGGTTGCGTGCGCGATGCGCTATGGCAACCCGTCGATCGCCTCGGTGCTGGAGGCGCTGCGCCGGCAGGGCTGCGAGCAGGTGCTGGTGCTGCCGATGTACCCTCAGTACTCGGGCACCACCACGGCCACGGCCTTCGACGAAGTGTTTCGCGTGCTGGGCCAGTGGCGCAACCAGCCCGAGCTGCGGCTGGTCAAGCATTTCCACGACCACCCGGCCTATATCTCGGCGCTGCGCCAGCAGGTCGGCGCCTACTGGACGCAGCACGGCATGCCGGACTTTACCCGCGGCGACAAGCTGATCCTGTCGTTCCACGGCGTGCCGCGGCGCACGCTGGAGCTGGGCGACCCCTACCACTGCGAGTGCCTGAAGACCGGCCGCCTGCTGGGCGAGGCGCTGGGCCTGCATCCCGGGCAGTATCAGGTGACGTTTCAGTCTCGTTTCGGCAAGGCGGAATGGCTGCAGCCCTATACCGCGCCAACGCTGGCGGAACTGGGCAAGGTCGGCGCGGGGCGCGTCGACGTGTTCTGCCCGGGCTTCCCGGCCGACTGCATCGAGACACTGGAAGAGATCGCCATGGAAGGGCAGACTGAATTCAAGGTCGCGGGCGGCAAGGACTTCCACTTCATTCCGTGCCTGAACGATGCCGCGCCGTGGGTCGCGGCGATGGCGGAGATCGCGCTGCAGCACCTGCAGGGCTGGCCGCTGGCCACGCCGCATCCGCATGAACTGGAAGCGCGGCGCACGCGCGCGCAGACGCGGGGGGCGGCGGCATGAACGTGGATTTCGAGCCGAATGCGCGCCAGCGCATCGACAAATGGCTGTGGTGCGCGCGCTTCTTCAAGACGCGCTCGCTGGCCGCCGAAGCGGTCGAGCGCAGCAAGGTGACCGTCAACGGCCAGCCGTGCAAGAACTCGCGCGAGGTGAAGCCCGGCGACAAGGTCGTGCTTGAGGCGCACCAGCAGCGCTGGGAACTGGTGGTGAAGGGCATTGCCCCGGCGCGCGGCCCGGCGCCGGTGGCACAGACGCTGTACCAGGAAAGTGCCGAAAGCCAGTCCCGCCGGCTGGCCGATGCCGAGCGCCGGCGCCTGGAGCCCGAGCCATCGGCACAGATCCAGGGGCGCCCGACCAAGCGCGACCGGCGCCGCATCGATCACCTGAAGGGCTGAAACGACAACGCGGCGGGGCCGGAGAACGCCGGCGCCGCCGCGCAGCCGTAATGAACTCGGGTGAACTCAGGTCGACGCTTATTCCTGCGTGACTTCCTGGCTGACGATAGGGACGATGTAGTGCTTGAACACCGCCTTTCCGCTGCCATACTCCGTATCGCGCGGGGTGAATGCGCCGGAAAGGCAGATAAAGACGGTCATGACCGCCAATGCGGTCAAGAGGCAGAGCGTCACGACTGGCAGCTTATGCATGACCAACCTTTCGGAAGAGGCACAAAAATGAACCATCTCCAGGGCTCCCGGCATTTTTGTCATTTTTCTTACTAAGAATCTTAGTGAGTGCGATGCAGCAAAGCAATAAGGCCTCGATTGCATATGGCCACGCTTTGTAACCGTGTATTTCCGCGTCTCGCCGGCGCCACTCTTGAAAACCGGCGCCGTGCCACCACTTGCACGTGAAACACGCCGATTTACCACCCGCGGCCGCGCCTCGGCGGGCCGCGACAATGTATTGATACGGATCGACATGGAAGAACAGAAGCAGACGCCATCCACCCAGACGCCGACGCCCGCGGGCGACGAGGCGGCCAATGCCGCCAATGCGAGCCAGGAGACCGGTGCGCCGGAAACCGCTGCCGTGGACGATGTGGCGGCCCAGCTGGCCGCCCTGGAAGCCAAGGCGCGCGAGCACTACGACCTGTATATGCGCGCCGTTGCCGAAGGCGAGAACATCCGCCGCCGGGCGCAGGACGATGTCGCCAAGGCGCACAAGTTCGCCATCGAGAACTTCGCCGACAACCTGCTGCCGGTCATGGACAGCCTGAAAGCCGCGCTGGCCGACGGCTCGGGCGATATCGCCAAGCTGCGCGAAGGCGTCGAACTGACCGCACGCCAACTGGCGGCCGCCTTCGAGCGCGGCAAGATCGTTGAGCTGAACCCGGTGGGCGAGAAATTCGACCCGCACCGCCACCAGGCCATCTCGATGGTGCCGGCGGAGCAGGAGCCTAACACCGTGGTGACCGTGCTTCAGCGTGGCTACACCATTGCCGACCGCGTGCTGCGGCCGGCGCTGGTGACGGTGGCGGCCCCGAAGTAAACCGGCACCAGGACTAGCGGCCGGGACGCGGCGGCGTGCCGCCCCGGCTTCTGACCTGACGCCCGGTGCCTCTGGCCCGGGCGTTCGTCTTTTGGAGCGAAGCATGAGCACCGAACCGCCGGCCGGCGTGGCCGATCCGTCCCGGGACGCCCATCTCGACCACCGCGCCTTCGACGCGTTCGCCATGCGCGAGGTCGATGACACCACCATCGACGCCGCCATTGCCGAGGCCGGCGACGCGCTGGTGTGCGTGTTCTTCTGGGGCGTGGACTGCTTCAACTGTGAGATGGCCAAGAAGGCCATGCTGGCCAGCCCCGAACCGGTGCGGGCGCTGGCGCTGCACTGGCTGCACGCCAACGTCTATGCGCACCCCGAGCTGGGGCGGCGCTTCGGCCTGCACGGTATTCCCGTGTTCATGTTCTTCCAGAACGGCAAGAAGCTGGGCCGCGCCACCGGCTGGCATGGCCACGGCCAGTTTGCCGCGGCGGTGGCAAACGCGCGCCTGAAGGCCAGCGGCAAGCCGCTGGCGGGCTAGAGACCGGGCAGCCTGGCAGGCAGCCTCAGCGCGATAGCGCGTAGCCGATGCGGAACTGCCAGGGCAGCTTGTGGTTGTAGTCGAGCAGGCTCTCGCCATAGCCGACGAAATAGCCCGCCATCAGGTAGCCGGCGGTGCCCGGGATCAGGCGCTCCAACGGGTAGGTCAGCTGCGCGTCGACGCTGCCGTACCACTTGCGCGTGCCCTTGCGCAGCGTGGCCGAGAATTCCCATGAGTCCGGGCGCCCATAGGCAATGCCCAGGTCCATGAAGCCCCGATAGTGGGCGATGTCGGGGTTTTCGCCCTTTTCCACATAAGCGTAGAGCTTGGGCGCGACGCGCCAGTGCCAGTCGTTCTGGTCGCCGAAGTAGAAGGTCGGCTTGACGAAGACCGTATTGATGCTGCGCGAATCGTCGCCGGCGCGGCCATTGGATTCATGCTCCAGGCCGGTCGCCAGCGACAGCCGGCTGATGACATTGTTTTTCACCCCGGTATCCGACAGGTAATAGAACAGGCTGGGCCGGTAGTTGGTGTCGCGGAACGGCTTGGACTGCTCGGACAGGTCCCACAGCGAGAACTGCGTATAGCCCACGTACAGGTTGTCGAACAGGCTTTTCGACGCCGGATCCTCGCCTTCGAACAGGCGGTACTTGAAACTCAGCTGGAACTTGGCGTTGGCGCCGTCATGCGCGCCGACCATGAAGTACATCGGGTCGTGGAACGACAGCCGGGCGCTGTCGCGCAGGTCGGCCGGTGCGGGCGCCGTGGCGCCTGCGGTGGTGACGGGGCTCACCGGCACGGCGGCGGCCGCCGTCTCGGTGGCGTCGGCGGCCGGCGCAGTGCCGTTCGCAGCCGGTGCCTTGCCGGCGACCGGCGGCGCAGCCGTGGTGGCCTCACCGGGCTGCGGCAGGCGGTTCAGCGTTACCAGGACCGGCGCGGCATCGATGCCGGTGGCATCCAGCCGCACCTGGCCGCGCAGGGCCGGCGGCAGCGCCACCGTGTAGCGGATGGCGCGGTGCTCGCCACGGCGCAGGTTGACCACCGCCGGGCCCGAGACCTCGCGCCACAGCACCAGCCGCACCGGTGCCTGCAGGTCGCCCGAGGCGGTCACCTCCAGCGTGTCGGGGATGCGGTAGCGGCGGGTGGCGTCGTCGGCCGAGACCACCAGGGTCAGCGTCAGCGGCTGGTTGCCGTCGATCACGCGCGGTGGCTGCAGCAGCGCCACGCCGGCTTGGCCGGCCAGGGGCCAGGCCAGCATCAGCGCGAGGCACAGCGGAGCAATGGCACCACCGGCCGGCGCCAGGCGGCTCCGGCGGGGAAGGGCAGTACGGGACATGGCTTGCGGGCACCGCGCCGCCATGTGACGGCAACGCGGCTGGGGAAAATACGGACCCACAAAGCCTACCACGCACCCGTCGGAGGGTTGTGACGAATTGTACGCTGCCCTTGGCGCGCGACGCGCACCGGACTTAGCGGTTGGCGCGGCGCCTGATGCAGTCGATGTAGTGGTCGCCGTCGGGCGGCTGCCCGGTGCGCTGTGCCTGCCACAGCATTTCACCAAGGCATTCCATCACCTGGTGCTGCGCTTCGTGTGGCGAGTCCAGCCGGCGCGCCAGTGCCTCATAGGCCTGGCGGATGCCGCGCGGCTGGTCGACCGAGACCTGCTCGGAAATCGACAGGTGCATCGACAGGTGCAGGAAGGGGTTGGTCTGGCCTTGCTCGGGGGTGTAGTCCTGCGCCAGCGCGCCTTCGGCGTCGCGCAGCAGGTCGTGGTACTCGGGATGCTCGCCGATCCAGTCGACGGCGATGGCTTCCAGCGGGGTCAGCACGCCACCTGTGATCTGCTTCTGCCAGGCATCGCAGAAGAACCGGCGGACTTCTTCTCGTGAGGGATTGAACATGGTGGCGACATTGTAAACGAGCGCCGCGGCCCACGCTGGCCGCTCCTGCCCGCCAAGTAGAATGCGGGATCGCCGACTTCCCGCCTGCCCGATGACCGCTTCCCCCTCGACCGCCACGGCCCACGCCCGCGACAAACTGGCCGGCGTGCTGCTGATCGCGCTCTCGGCCAGCGCCTTTGGCGCCATGGCGATCTTCGCGCGCTTTGCCTACGCGGCCGGCGCGGATGTCTACGGACTGCTGCTGGTGCGCTTCGCGCTGGCCACCGTGGCGCTGGCCTGGGTGATGCGCACGCGCGGCATCGCCTTGCCGCCATGGCGCCGCGTGCTGGCGCTGGCGGCGATGGGCGGCATCGGCTATGTCGGCCAGTCGTTCTGCTTCTTCAGCGCGCTCAACCATGCGCAGGCCAGCCTGGTGGCCCTGCTGCTGTACCTCTATCCGCTGTTCGTGACGATCCTGGCGGCAGTCTTCCTCAAGGAGCGGCTGACCACTGCCGCGGTGGTCGCGCTGGTGCTGTGTTCGGTGGGCGCGGGGCTGACCGTCGGCGGCGGCGAGGGCTCGCCGCTGGGGATTGCGCTGGGGCTGGCGGCGGCGGTGATCTATTCGGTCTATATCATCGTCGGCACGCGCGTGACCGCCGGCGTCAACCCGATCGCGACCACCACGGTGATCTGCACCGCGGCGGCACTGGTCTACGGCGCCGTCGGCCTGCTGCGCATGGGCGCTGGCGCGCCGCCGCAGTTCCCGGCCCATGTCGGCGGCTGGCTGGCGCTGGCGGGCATTGCGCTGCTGTCGACGGTGCTGGCGATCCTGACCTTCTTCGCCGGCCTGCAGCGGCTGGGCGCGGCGCAGGCGTCGATGCTGTCCACGCTGGAGCCGGTGGTCACCGTGTTGCTGGCCGCGCTGCTGCTGGGCGAGCATATCGGCGCGGCGCAGGCCGTCGGCGGCGGGCTGATCCTGGCCGGCGTGCTGTGGCTGACCGGTCGGGGCAGTGCGCCGGCGCCGGCCCGCGCCGATGTGCAAGGTAATTGAACAGCTTGCTCAAAGGCGCTGTCGTGGCGTGCACAAAGTGTTGGGTACAATCGCGCCTTCCCTCATATCTCGTACAGGAAAGAAGCGCATGTCCCAGATCGACAACGCCGCGCTGGCGCAGCTGTTCACCGAAGCCCGCACGCACAACGTGTGGCAGGACCGCCACGTGGACGACGCCGTGCTGCACCAGATCTATGAAGCGATGAAGTTCGGCCCGACCGCCGCCAACAGCAGCCCGGCGCGCATCGTGTTCGTCAAGAGCGCTGCCGAGAAGGCGCGCCTGGTGGACTGCGTGTCGGCCGGCAACGTCGACAAGACCCGCTCGGCGCCGGTGACTGCCATCATCGCCTTCGACACTGCCTTCCACGACCAGCTGCCCAAGCTGTTCCCGCACGCCGACGCCCGCTCCTGGTACGCCGGCAACGACGAGAAGATCGCCCGTGACGCGCTCATGAACAGCTCGCTGCAAGGCGGCTACTTCATCCTGGCGGCACGCGCGCTGGGCCTGGACTGCGGCCCGATGGGCGGCTTCGATGCCGACAAGGTCAACGCGGCCTTCTTCGCGGATGGCAAGTGGAAGGTCAACTTCCTGTGCAACCTGGGCTACGGCGTGGCCGACAAGCTGTTCCCGCGCGGCCCGCGCCTGTCGTTCGACGAAGCCTGCCGCATCGTCTGAACGCGCGGCGCGCCATCGGCGCCAAGGTAAAAAGCGACCCGCCATGGGTCGCTTTTTTGTTTGGCGCGCGGCGGCCTCAGGCCGTCCACTCCTGCGCGGGATTGCAGGCCAGGTAGCGTTGGGGCTCGGCAATGCCAAGCCGCGCACGGGCCGCGTCGATCGGTTCGTGCAGCAGCTTCTCGTAATCCTCGCCCAACAGCCACTGCGCTCGGCGGCCCAGCCGATAGCCTTCCAGCACGGCCCGCGCAAAGGCCAGGCTGCCGCTCACGCGCAGGCTCTTCAGCGACGCCGCGATGGCGATGAATGCCCAGCCCTTGCCGCCGGTCTGCGCATAGCTGAATGCCACCAGTGCGGCTTCGCCAAGGCTTTCGTCGGCCCGGTAGCCGGTGAGCACATGCCAGATGTCGTGGATGTCGCGCGTACGCCGGCCGAACCACATGTAGGCGTCCTCGACCACCGGTTCCTGGTCCAGGTTCGAGACCTTGGCCAGCCCGTCAGCGCTGTAGCCGGTCTTTTCCAGGAACGCGCGATAGGCCGCGCCGACCGTGCCCGGCGCGAACCTGGCGATGTATGCCGGATCCGACAGGCGCTCGGCCAGTTCGATGCGCTGGTAGACCATGCGCCGGCCGTCGGGCGTGCTCAGCAGGCGGCTGAAGTTGCGGGGCATCGACGGCCCGTTGAGCGCGCGCATGATGCGGAACACCTGCTCCGTGTCATTGCCGTTCGCCAGCAGCTTGCGAACAGCCTTGAACGCGGTGAAGACATCCTGCTTGTAGGGGTTGGAACCGGTCGTGGTGGTCATGGGCGGTCTCCCTGGTCAGGCGAGCTGTGCCTGCTCCGATGCCGACACGTGCAGCCGCGCGGCGGCTCTGCGCACGAAATCGACGCTGGTATCGATCGCGGTCACCGGCAGCATATGCCCGCCGCTGACCAATGTCAGCGTCGCGCCCGGTACCTTGGCCACGAGCGCTTCGCCATGCTCGGCAACGTCCAGGATGCGGTCGTCGCGGCCGAAAAGCACGCTGACCGGCACGCGTAGCGTGCCGTAGTGGCGCAGCATGGCCGGCAGGCTCTGCGCGGCGCCGATCAGGTCTTCGGACGCTGCCAGGAAGTGGCGCGGCCGCAGCGCCAGCAGGCCGCCGCCGCGCGTCGGGAAGTCATCCGGCACCGGATCCGGGCCGAACACGATATCCATGACTTCCGCGCGGTGCCGTATCGACATCGGCACCACCAGCGTCCACGCCATCAGCCGGCGCTGCCACGCGCTCGGCACCGTCATGGCCTTGAACACCGGCGAGATCGCCTTGGGCGGGTGCGTGAGAGGGGCGATCAGCGCCAGCCCGCCCACGCGCTCGGGATGGCGGATGGCCAGCGCCAGCGCAATCGCGCCACCCAGCGAATGGCCCACCACCAGCGGCCGCTCCAGGCCAAGCTTGTCGCACAGCGCGGCGAGGGCATCGGCCTGCGCCGGCAGGTCGGCGGCGCTGCCGGGCGTGCGCGTGGAATGGCCCGCGCCGGGGCGGTCGACGGCGATCACGCGGAAGTTCTCGGCAAGCGGCCCGATCATGCCGTAGCCAAAGTTTTCGAGCTGGCCCGACAGGCCATGCACCAGCAGCACCGCGGGACCCTGGCCGCGCTCCACCACGTGCAGGCGCGCACCGGGCACCTCGACAAAGCGGCCGGGGGGCGCCATGGCCGCTTCGATGCGCCGGGCGGTACGCCAGGTGAACAGGTATAGCAACGCGCCCAGCACCAGGCACAGCCCGATCAGTGCGGCGATGGCGGTCAGGAGGATGTTCATGATTGCACCTCGCCGGCGGCAACGGCCGGCACCGTGTCGTTGGCCGTGGTGTCCTGGCTGACCCGCTTTGCATCATGCACCCGGTGCGAATGAGGAGCGGGCGGCGGGACGTCGAAGCGCAGCACGCCGTCGGCGATGCGCCCGTGCCGGATCGTGAGCAGGTCCTTCAGGTAGTTCTGATGCACGCGCCATGGCTTGCGGTCGCCTTGCCGCGGCAGCACGCCGGCGGCACGCTGCACGTAACCGGAGGTGAAATCCAGGAACGGGGTCGGCTGCACGCCAGCGGGGGCGCACGGCACGGCCATGCGGTGCCCATGGCGGTCCATGTAGCGCAGCAGTCGGCAGACGTACTCGGCGGTGAGGTCGGCCTTGAGCGTCCACGACGCATTGGTGTAGCCGAAGGCCAGCACCAGGTTGGGCAAGTCGCTCAGCATCATCCCCTTGTAGGCCAGGCATTCGGCGGGGCGGCGCGGCTGGCCGTCCACCGTCACCGCAATGTCGCCCAGCATGTTCAGCTTCAGGCCGGTGGCCACCACCACGATATCCGCGGCCAGGGTCTTGCCGCTGGCCAGCACGATGCCGTCTGCGGTGAAGCGATCGATGGTATCGGTCACCACCGCGGCGCGCTCGTCGCAGATCGCGCGGAACAGGTCGCCGTCGGGCACCAGGCACAGGCGCTGGTCCCACGGCCTGTAGCGGGGCGTGAAGTGGGTGCCGACGTCAAAGCCCGGCGCCAGTTGCGCTGCGGCCATGCCGATCAGACGCTGTTTGACGCGATCCGGCCGGCGCCGCGCCAGCTGGAAGAACATCATGCCCAGCAGCACGTTTTTCCAGCGCGTGGCGGCGTAGGCCAGCCGCTCCGGCAGCACGCGGCGCAGCTTGTGGGCAATCGCGTCTTCGCCGGGGCGCGTCACGATATAGGTGGGGGAGCGCTGCAGCATCGTCACGTGGGCCGCGCTTTTCGCCATGGCCGGCACCAGCGTGACCGCCGTGGCGCCGCTGCCGATCACCACCACGCGCTTGCCGGTGTAGTCGAGCGATTCGTCCCAGAACTGCGGATGCACCATGCGGCCGCGGAACTGCGCTTCGCCTGCGAATTCGGGCCGGTGGCCCTGCGCATAGCTGTAATAGCCCGCGCACACATAGAGAAGGCGCGAGCGCAGGCGCAGCCGGCTGCGGTCCGCGGTGCGCTCGGCTTCGACCGTCCAGCAGGCTTGCGCGCTGTCCCATGCCGCGCTGACGACACGATGGCCGAAGCGGATATGTGACGTGATGCCGGCTTCCTCGGCGGTTTCGCGGATGTAGGCACGAATCGACGGCCCGTCGGCGATGGCCTTGGCGCCGCGCCAGGGCTTGAAGCGGTAGCCCAGGGTGTACATGTCCGAATCCGAGCGGATGCCCGGGTAGCGGAACAGGTCCCAGGTGCCGCCCATGGCCTCGCGGGCCTCCAGGATGGCGTAGCGCTTGCCGGGACAGCGCGTTTGCAACTGGCGCGCGGCGCCGATGCCGGACAGGCCGGCGCCTACGATCAGGACATCAAGGACGGCGTCATCGGAACTGGGGGCGGTCATGGCAGGGGCATCCGGACGAGTGGTGCTTCTGACAACATAGATTGTCAGAAGCCATCCGGCAAGTAATCTGACAATAGGGAATGTCATAATGGCGCCCATGACGACCGAGCTCACCCCTGCGCGCCGATACCGTGGCGCCGAAGCCGAGGAACGACGTGCCCAACGCCGTGCGCAACTGATTACCGCGGCCGTGCAGGTCTATGGTGAGCGCGGCTACCAGAACGCCACCGTCAAGGCCGTGTGCGAGGCCGCGGGCCTGACCGAACGGTATTTCTATGAGTCGTTCGCCAACAGCGAGGCCTTGCTGCTGGCATCGTTTCAAACGGTGACCCACCGGCTGCTGCACACGCTGGCGCTGGCGGGCGAGGGGGCTGGAGGCGACGGCCAGCAACGGGCGCTGGCCATGTTGCGTGCCTATTTCGGCGCGCTGCAGCGCGAGCCGCGTTCGGCGCGGGTGTTCCTGGTGGAAATTCGCGGCGTCAGCAAGCACGTCGACGGGGCGCTGGCGGATTCGCTGGATGCATTCGGCGGGCTGCTGGCGCAAGCCCTGCTGCCGCCGGCGCGCCGGCTCGACCCGTTGCTGACGGCCGGCGTGGCGGGCGGGGTGGTCCACATCGCCGTGCGCTGGATCCGCCACGGCTACACCCCGGATGTCGAGGTGGTCGCGCGTACTGCGCTACAGCTGGCGATGGTGCTGGCGCGCGAGCCGGACTAAGGCGGCCGCCTGCCGCGCCCCGGGGTTACAGTTGCGGCGCGGGCGTTTTTTCCCTGAACTCGCACAGCGGCTCGATCGCGCAATGCCAGCATTCGGGCTTGCGCGCCTTGCAAACATAGCGGCCGTGCAGGATCAGCCAGTGGTGGGCATCGTGCAGGAATTCGTGCGGCACGCACTTGAGCAGCTTCTGCTCGACGATCTGCACGTTCTTGCCCGGCGCCAGCCCGGTGCGGTTCGAGACCCGGAAGATATGCGTATCGACCGCGATGGTGGGCTCGCCGAACGCCGTGTTGAGCACCACGTTGGCGGTCTTGCGGCCTACGCCTGGCAGCGCTTCCAGCGCCTCGCGGTCGGGCGGCACCTTGCCGCCGTGGCGCTCGACCAGGATGCGGCAGGTCTCCATCACATGCCTGGCCTTGGTCTTGTACAGGCCGATGGTTTTGATGTATTCGCTCAGGCCGGCTTCGCCCAGGTCCAGCATCTGCTGCGGGGTATGCGCAACCGGGAACAGCCGGCGCGTGGCCTTGTTCACGCCCGCGTCGGTGGCCTGCGCCGACAGCAGCACGGCGATCAGCAGCTCGAACGGCGAGCTGTATTCCAGTTCAGTGGTCGGGGCCGGATTGACTTCGCGCAGCGTTTCGAAGATGGCACGGCACTTGGCGGCGTTCATTGTTTTTCTGCTGGGTCGGTATCGGGGTTCTGGCCGGCTTTCTGGTCGGATGCTGGCGACGTCAGGCCCGCACGCGCGCGCCGCGCTTCGGCGGCGTCGATCTGGGCCTGCACCGCGGCCGACACGTTTTCCGTATTGCGCGGCTGCGCGGCCTGCTGCTTCTGCCGGGCACGTTCGATCGCGGCCTGGATGATGGCGCGCTTGCGTTCCTGCGCGGCGCGCTCGGCGTCGTTCTCCGGCGCTTCGGCCTGCACCGCGGCCAGCTTGGCGGCGGCCTTGGCGGCCAGGCGCGCGTCGTTTTCCTCGCGCTCACGCACCAGCCGCGCATTGCGCGCCAGGTAGCGCGCGTGCGCGGCATCGGCCTGCGCCTGCGACCACGCGGCCCAGCCGGTGCGCGCGCCCGTGACCGGGACCATGTCGATGCAGTCGACCGGGCAGGGCGCCACGCACAGGTCGCAGCCGGTGCACAGCGCCGGGATCACGGTATGCATCTGCTTGGCGGCGCCGGCGATGGCATCGACCGGGCACGCCTGGATGCAGAGCGTGCAGCCGATGCACAGGCTCTCGTCGATGCGGGCCACCGCGCGCGGCTGCTCGATGCCGCGTTCCGGATCGAGCGGCAGCGGCTCGGTGCCCAGTACCGCGGCCAGGCGCACGATCCCTTCCTCGCCGCCGGGCGGGCAGCGGTTGCAGGCGGCTTCGCCGCTGGCCATGGCTTCGGCGTAGGGGCGGCAACCGTTGAAACCGCATTTGGTGCACTGGGTTTGCGGCAGCAGTGCCTCGATGCGGTCGGCTAGGGACTTGACGGCGGGATTCACGACGACGGACAGGAAATCAGGGGACAAAACCGCGGCCAAAGCCGGACCGGAACGGGCAAAGCATGAAATTTGCGGGGTGCTGTGAGGGGTTGGCGACATAACAGCCGCACCCGGCGGCGGACAATATGCCGGAGACCCCTGCGGCACCGGGGTCTCTGCGGACCCCTGCGAGCCTTCCGCCGCAAGGATTATCCCCGATTTCGCCGGCGGACAGAAACGGCGATGATGCGCGTCGCACGGCCGGATTGCCGCATTCCGGCCTGTGCCATAATCCGCGCAACGATCGACCACACCCCATGTCAACTGAGCCTAAGACCAAACGCGACCCGGAAGGGACGCGCCGACGCATCCTCGCTGCGGCTACCGAGGAATTCGCCAAGGGGGGTCTGGCCGGCGCCCGCGTCGACCAGATTGCCCGACGCGCGGAAACCAATGAACGCATGCTGTATTACTACTACGGCAGCAAGGAAGGCCTCTTCCTGGCAGTACTTGAAAAGCAATACGCGAATTTCCGTGCCGACGAGGAGCAGTTGCACCTGGTCGACGAAGACCCGGTCGAGGGCGTGCGCACGCTGGCCCGCTTTGTCTGGGACTGGTACTACGAGCACCCTGAGTTTATCCGCCTGGTCAACAGCGAGAACCTGCACGAGGCCCGGCACCTGAAGAAGTCCGCCCACCTGCAGCAACTGATCAACCCGGTGGTCGACGTGCTCGCCGACGTGATCCGGCGCGGCCAGCAGCAGGGCGTGTTCCGCGACAATATCGACGTGCCGCAGTTCTACCTGACGATCTCCGCGCTGGGCTACTACGTGCTGTCCAACCGCTACACCATCAGCGCCGTGATCGGGCGCGACGTGGCGTCGCAGCAGGAGCATGAGCGCTTTGCCGAGCTGCACACCGAAATGCTGCTGAGCTACCTGAAGAAGCCCTGAGTTTCCGGCACGACGCCGCAAGAAGAATCGCCCGCAGTTGCGGGCGATTTTTTTACTTGGTAGCCGAGGCCGGGTGGTACTTGCGGATGAAGTCGCGCAACTGCGGGTAGATGTCGTCGCGCCAGCGCCGGCCCGAGAAGATCCCGTAGTGGCCGCAACGCTCCGCGTTCAGGTGCTGCTTGCGGTTTTTCGGGATGCCGGCGCACAGGTCGTGCGCCGCGGCGGTCTGGCCCGCGCCCGAGATATCGTCCAGCTCGCCCTCGATGGTCATCAGCGCGGTGCTCTTGATGTCCTGCGGACGCACCGGCTTGCCGTCGATGGCCCAGGTGCCGTTGGCCAGGCGGAATTCCTGGAACACCTCGCGGATGGTGTCCAGGTAGTACTCGGCGGCCATGTCCAGCACCGCGTTGTATTCGTCGTAGAAGCGCACGTGGGCCTCGGCGTCGTCGGCATCGCCTTCGACCAGGCTCAGGTAGTAGTCATAGTGCGAGGAAAGGTGCCGGTCCGGGTTCATCGCCACGAAACCGGCATGCTGCAAAAAGCCCGGGTAGACGCGGCGGCCGTGGCCGGGGTAGTTGGCCGGCACGGTGTAGATGACGTTGTTCTCGAACCACTCGTAGGACTTGTTGATCGCCAGCGAGTTGACCGCGGTAGGGCTCTTGCGCGCGTCGATCGGGCCGCCCATCATGGTCATGGTGCGCGGCGTCTTTTCGCCGGCCGAAGCCATCAGCGAGATCGCGGCCAGCACCGGTACCGTGGGCTGGCACACCGAGATCACATGCAGGTTCTCGGCGCCGATATGGCGGATGAATTCCTGGATGTAGTAGATGTAGTCGGACAGGTGGAACTCGCCGTCCTCGATCGGCACCATGCGCGCGTCGATCCAGTCGGTCACGTAGACCTTGTGGTCCTGCAGCAGCGTGCGCACCGTGTCGCGCAGCAGCGTGGCATGGTGGCCCGACAGCGGCGCGGCCACCAGCACCACCGGCTCATCCTTGAGCAGCTTGATGGTCTCCGGATCGTCGGCATAGCGCTTGAAGCGCACCAGCTTGCAGAAGGGCTTTTCCAGCACGGTCTGCTCGACGATGGGGATGTCGCGCCCGTTGGAGCGCACCGACCTGATGTCGAACGCCGGTTTCTCGTATTCCTTGCCGAGTCGGTACAGCAACTCGTAGCCGGCAGCCAGGCGGGGTGCGCCGGGAACCAGCGAGAGCGGGCTGAGGGGGTTGGTGAATGTCTTCGCGGTCGCCTGGGCCCACGCGGTCAGCGGGTGCAGGATTGAGCGCTGGAACTCATGCAATTGGTAGAGCATGCCGTTGTCTGCCTGGGTCTTGCTTGGAAATACGTACCACCAAGTACTAATGTACTGACAATACACCGTGAATCGTGTCGACAATTATGCCTGTAATCGAACGACCGTGCTAACGATCTTGCTCCGCAGCATATACCGTAAAGTACATCCTCAGGTGCGGAAAACAATAGGGTTAATGGCTGATTTCTTGATGACATTGGCTGACAAATCGTAAACAAATGCAAAAAGCGGCCGAAGCCGCTTTTTGTGCATTGCTTTGTGACGCTTGCGCCAGCCGTCACCTGTGACGAGATAGCGAGGTCAAGGGCCTTTTACATCACAGCTGCGATGGCATCGACCACGGCGTCGATATTGCGGCTGTTCAGCGCGGCCACGCAGATGCGGCCGGTGCCGACGGCATAGATGCCGTGCTCGTTGCGCAGGCGGTCCACCTGGGCCGAGGTCAGGCCCGAGTACGAGAACATGCCGCGCTGGGCCTTGACGAAGGAGAAGTCGCCCGGCACGCCCTTGGCGGCCAGCTTGTCCACCAGCGCGTGGCGCATCAGCTTGATGCGGTCGCGCATTTCGGCCAGCTCTTCTTCCCACATGGCGCGCAGTTCCGGGCTGTTCAGCACGGTGGCGACCACGGTGCCGCCGTGCGTCGGCGGGTTGGAGTAGTTGGTGCGGATCACGCGCTTGACCTGCGACATCACGCGTTGCGCTTCTTCCTTGCCGGTGGTGACGATCGACAGCGCGCCCACGCGCTCGCCGTACAGCGAGAAGCTCTTCGAGAACGAGCTCGACACGAAGAAGGGCAGGCCCGAATCGGCGAACAGGCGCACGGCGGCGCCGTCCGCGTCGATGCCGTCGGCAAAGCCCTGGTAGGCCATGTCCAGGAACGGGATCAGGTTGCGTTCCTTGACCAGTTCCACCACTTGCTTCCACTGCTCGGGCGACAGGTCGACGCCGGTCGGGTTGTGGCAGCACGCGTGCAGCACGACGATGGTGTTGGCCGCGAACGACTTCAGCGATTCCACCATGCCGGCAAAGTTCAGGCCGTGGCTGGGGGCGTCGTAGTAGGCGTAGTTGACCACCGGGAAGCCGGCGGATTCGAACAGTGCGCGGTGGTTTTCCCAGCTCGGGTCGCTGATGGCGACCTTGGCGTCCGGGTACAGGCGCTTCAGGAAGTCGGCGCCGATCTTCAGCGCACCGGTGCCGCCAAGTGCCTGGGCCGTCACCACGCGGCCTTCCGTGATCAGTGGTGATTCCTTGCCGAACAGCAGCGTCTGCACAGCCTGGTCATAGGCGGCAATGCCTTCGATCGGCAGGTAGCCACGCGGGGTGGCTGTGGTCAGACGGGCCTTTTCTGCCTCCTGGACGGCGCGCAGCAGGGGGATTTTCCCTTCGTCGGTGAAGTACACGCCAACGCCCAGGTTGACCTTGGTCGGGCGGGAGTCGGCATTGAAGGCTTCGTTGAGGCCCAGGATCGGGTCGCGCGGGGCCATCTCGACGGCAGAAAACAAACTCATTTGGAATCTCGTGGTCGGCTATGTAAAAAAACGGAAGGCGTAGAATGCTCCGTACTGCGCTGGGGGCTGGCAAGCCCCGTTTGCTTCTCGGCTTGAAGCAGGGGCTGACAACCCCAAGATTCTAGCGTATCCGTCCGTTTTCCTGAGGTATTTCCCTAATCCCGCCTATGACGAACCTTGCCGAAGCCGCGCCGGCCCTGGACGAAGACAAATTCGTCACATTTCCCGGTTCCCCGTTCCAGCTGTACCAGCCGTTCCCGCCCGCCGGCGACCAGCCGGAGGCGATCCGGCAGCTGGTGGAGGGCGTGGAAGACGGCTTGTCTTTCCAGACACTGCTGGGGGTCACGGGCTCGGGCAAGACCTTCACCATGGCCAATGTGATCGCCCGGATGGGGCGGCCGGCCATCGTGTTTGCTCCGAACAAGACGCTGGCGGCGCAGCTCTACGCGGAATTCCGTGAATTCTTCCCGCGCAACGCCGTCGAGTACTTCGTCAGCTACTACGACTACTACCAGCCCGAGGCCTACGTCCCCCAACGCGACCTGTTTATCGAGAAGGACTCGTCGATCAACGAGCATATCGAGCAGATGCGGCTGTCGGCGACCAAGAGCCTGCTGGAGCGCCGCGACACTATCATCGTGGCGACCGTCTCAGCGATCTATGGTATCGGCAACCCGACCGAATACCATCAGATGATTCTCACCTTGCGCGCCGGCGACAAGATCAGCCAGCGCGATGTGATCGCACGCCTGATCGCGATGCAGTACACCCGCAACGAGACCGACTTCCAGCGCGGCACCTTCCGCGTGCGCGGCGATACCATCGACATCTTCCCGGCCGAACACGCCGAGATGGCGGTGCGGCTGGAGATGTTCGACGACGAAGTCGAATCGCTGCAATTCTTCGACCCGCTGACGGGCCGCGTGCGCCAGAAGATCCCGCGCTTCACGGTCTATCCGTCGAGCCACTACGTGACCCCGCGCGAGACCGTGCTGCGCGCGATCGAGGCGATCAAGTCGGAGCTGCGCGAGCGGCTGGAGTTCTTCCACAAGGAAAACCGGCTGGTGGAGGCGCAGCGGCTGGAGCAGCGCACCCGCTTCGACCTGGAGATGCTGTCCGAGCTGGGCTTCTGCAAAGGCATCGAGAACTACTCGCGGCACCTGTCCGGTGCACGCCCCGGCGACCCGCCGCCGACGCTGGTCGATTACCTGCCGCCGGACGCGCTGATGTTCCTGGACGAGTCGCATGTGCTGATCGGCCAGCTCAACGGCATGTACAACGGCGACCGCGCGCGCAAGACCACGCTGGTGGATTACGGCTTCCGGCTGCCGTCGGCACTGGACAACCGGCCGCTGAAGTTCGACGAGTTCGAGCGCAAGATGCGCCAGGTGATGTTTGTCTCGGCCACGCCCGCGCAGTTCGAGCAGGAGAATGCCGGGCAGGTGGTGGAGCAGGTGGTGCGTCCGACCGGGCTGGTCGATCCCATCATCGTGGTGCGCCCGGCGACCACGCAGGTAGATGACCTGCTGTCCGAGATCCACGCCCGCGTCGAGGCCGGCGAGCGCGTGCTGGTGACCACGCTGACCAAGCGCATGGCCGAGCAGCTCACCGAGTTCATGTCCGAGAACGGCGTCAAGGTGCGCTACCTGCACTCGGATATCGACACCGTCGAGCGCGTGGAGATCATCCGCGACCTGCGCCTGGGCACCTTCGACGTGCTGGTGGGCATCAACCTGCTGCGCGAGGGCCTGGATATTCCCGAGGTGTCGCTGGTGGCGATCCTCGATGCGGACAAGGAAGGCTTCCTGCGCGCCGAGCGCTCGCTGATCCAGACCATCGGCCGCGCCGCGCGCAACGTCAACGGCACCGCCATCCTGTACGCGGACCGCATGACGGAATCGATGAAGAAGGCCATCGGCGAGACCGAGCGCCGCCGCGCCAAGCAGATTGCGTTCAACGAGGCCAACGGCATCACGCCGCGCGGCGTGGTCAAGCGCATCAAGGACATCATCGACGGCGTCTACAGCGTGAGCGATGCCAGGGCTGAGCTGCAGGCCGCGCAGGAGCAGGCCCGCTACGAGGATATGAGCGAGAAGCAGGTCTCCAGGGAGATCAAGCGGCTGGAGAAGCTCATGCTCGACCATGCCCGCAACCTGGAGTTCGAACAGGCGGCGCAGGTACGCGACCAGCTGGCCAAGCTCAAGGCGCAGGTGTTCGGCGCCAGCGGCGAGAGCGCGCTGCCGCCGGCCTGATTCGCACGATGCCGCCCCGGGCTCGCCTATAGTGAAATGCGTCATGGAGGCGTGGCGGCCAGGCTGTCGTGAGCGCCGAGGAGGAGTTGCGATGGAACGCCAGTTTGAATACGGCGGCTACGCGATCGTGGTCAGCGCGATCCCGAATGCCGCTGGCGGGTTTGCGGCGCGGATGCGCATCGCCGATGCCTTCGGCGAGTCTTCCGGCCCAAGTTTCGAGGCGATAGCGGGCGACGCGCCCACGCAAGAAGCGGCCATTGCCCTCGCGGAGGCGGGCGCCATGCGCGCGATCGACGCGGGCGAGGTCAACTAACCGGCCAGCCGGGCATCCCCCATTTTCCGTGGAGAACCACAATGACCGAAATCGGCGAATGGAAGAAGAAGGTTTATGAAACCCACGAAGTGCAGGTGCAGGTCAGGCAGCGCTCGCAGAGCGAATGGTCCTACACCGTGCGCGTCTGCCGCCCCAGCACCAATATCCGGGCCGCGGGCACGCTGACTGAGACCTCGCTCATCACCGACCACTACAAATCGGCCGAGGCCGCGGAAGTGGCCGGGTTTGCGCACGGCGAGCGGCTGGCCAGGCAGCTGGCCTAGTCTGCCCCTGGCGCTGCAGGGGCGGCGGGTAGAATTGCGCCTGCCATGCCACTCCCGCCAAGCCTTGATCCGATGAAGAAATACGCCATCCTGATGTGTTGCATGGGGAACATCTGCCGTTCCCCGACGGCGGAAGGCGTGCTGCGCGCCAAGCTGGCGGCCGCCGGGCTGGAGCCGCTGGTGGCGCTCGATTCGGCGGGCACGCATGAATACCACCTCGGCCGCGCGCCTGATCCCCGCACCCAGCGCCACGCGCTGCAGCGCGGCTATGACCTGTCGGCGCTGCGTGCGCGCAAGGTCGGCGTGCCCGACTTCGACCGCTTCGACCTGATCCTGGCGATGGACCGTGAGAACCTGGCCGGCCTGATGCGGCTGTGTCCGGATGCCGGCGACAAGGTGCGCCTGCTGATGGACTTCGCCACCCGCCATGACGCCGACGAAGTCCCGGATCCGTACTATGGCGAGGGCGATGGCTTCGAGCGCGTGCTCGACTATATCGAGGATGCCTGCGACGGCCTGGTGGCCGAGTTGCGCCGCCGCCTCCAGGGCAACGCCGGCTGACGCCGGCACCATCCGCTGTCTTCCCGCCGCTTGCGCCGCGCCGTCACGAACGCCGCGGCCGATGGCCCGATCCCACGAGAATCCATGCTTCGCAAACTGTTCCGCAAATGGCGCGAGTCGCGCAATGCCAGCCTGCAGCTCGACGCCATCCTGGCCGCGGCCGACCCGGATGCCCCGCTGGCCGAGCGCAACGGCTGGCTGATCGAGCTGGGCTTCTGGATCCGCCGCGACGGCGGGCTCGGCGCCGACGCCGACAGCCAGGAAGCCGGCGCGCAGCGCCGCCATCCGGAGCATGTGCGCCTGCGCTACCTGCTGCAGGTGCTGGAACGGCATCCCGACTGGGCCGGACGCTTCGCGCTGACGGTGCGCAGCCTGGTGCGCGAGAACGATCCCACGGGCCTGTTCTGCGATACCGGCGTGGCGCTGCACCCGGGCTTCGTCAGCGAGATGGTGAGCCGGCTGCAGAACCGCTTCCTGCCGCCGCCGCCCAACCGCAGCGACATGGCCGGGCTGTTTGCGCTGGTATTCGTCGGCGACGAGGATGCCGGGTGGGTCGAGGCCATCGACGATGAACTGATGGCGCGGCTGGCGCGCGTGCTGCAGGCCGGCAGCGCCGAGGACGAGGCGGCGGCCATGGCGCAGTATCGCGATGCGCTGGGCAAGACCCTGGCCACCAGCATCGCGGTGCTGGTCAGCCAGGTGCGCGCCACCGGCCTGAGCCAGGCGATTCGTTCGCGCCTGGCCGGGCGTGTCGAGGACACCCCGTTCTTCCGCCTGGACGAGGCCATCCAGGCCTTGCGGGAAGATGGCCTGCGCCATGACGACAGCCGCTTCGGCCACCGCCTGAACTACTTCCGCGCGCTGCTCGATGGCTGCCATGCGGCGGCCCGCCATGTGTACGAGGACCTGGAAGAAAACGGCGTGTCGGTCGAGGTGGTGTTCCAGATCGAGCGCATGAAGGTGCAGCTCAGCCGCATCGAGCTGCTGCTGGCGGCCTGGGTCGAGCCCGGCCGCGCCGGCATGCAGGCGCACCTGGTGGCGGAGCTGATCCGCTCGACCCAGGCCCGGCGCAGCATCTCGCACCTGGCCGGGACCTCGTTCGCGCAGCTGGCGCGCAAGGTGGTGGAGCGCTCGGCCGAGACCGGCGAGCACTACATCACGCGCGACCGCAAGGAGTACGCCGAACTGGTGCGCGCCGCGGCCGGCGGCGGCCTGGTCTCGGTCGCCACGGTGTACCTGAAGTTCCTGATCTACGGCCTGCACCTGGACAAATTCAGCGAAGGGCTGCTGGCCTCGTTCAACTACGCCGGCAGCTTCCTGGCCATCCATTTCGCGCACTTCACGCTGGCGACCAAGCAGCCGGCCATGACCGGGCCCGCGCTGGCGCACCGGCTGGACGGGGCGGGGCGGCCGGAAGGGCGCGAGATCTTCATCGACGACACCATCGCCATGATCCGCTCCAACGCGGCGGCCATCGTCGGCAACCTGGCAGTGGTGTTCCCGGTGGCACTGGGGATCCAGTGGCTGGCGTACAAGCTGCTGGGCGCCAACCTGATCACGCCGGCCAAGGCGATTGCCACCATCGAATCCTTCTCGATCCTGGGTCTCACGCCGCTTTATGCCGCCTTCACCGGCGTGCTGCTGTGGCTCTCCAGCCTGATCGCCGGCTGGGCCGACAACTGGTTCGCGCTGCACCGCGTGCATGACGTGATGGCCTACAACCGGCGCCTGCAGTACGTGCTGGGTGCGCGCGGCGCCACCCGGCTGGCGGATTTCTGGAGGCGCAACCTGTCCGGCATTGTCGCCAACGTGTCGCTGGGCCTGCTGCTGGGGTTGGGGCCGGAGATCCTGAGCTTCTTCGGGCCGCATATGGAAGTGCGCCATGTGACGTTGTCGACCGGCTCGGTCGGCGCCGCGATCGGCGTGCTGGGCCTGGATGCGCTGCGCATGCCGGCGCTGTGGCTGGCGGTGGCGGGCATTGCGCTGATGGGGATGCTGAACGTGGCGGTGAGCTTTGCGCTGGCGTTCAATATGGCGTTGCGGTCACGCAACCTGCGGCGCGTGGACCGGGCCGAGCTGAGCGCGGCCGTGCGGCGGCGCATCCTGAAACACCCGTTGTCGCTGGTGATGCCGCCCCACGTGGCAGGCCCGGAGACGGCCGCCGGCGGGCGCGAGGCCTGACGGCCGGTGGTGCGCTGCGGCAGGGGTAGTTGACTGAATTAGTCGGGTACCTTTATACTTGACGGAAACGATCAAGTATTCGCTTCATCCCCAGAGCCCTGCACCATGAGACTGACCACCAAAGGCCGCTTCGCGGTCACTGCGATGATCGACCTGGCCATGCGCCAGGACCAGGGACCGGTCACGCTCGCCGGCATCAGCCAGCGGCAGAAGATCTCGCTGTCCTACCTGGAGCAGCTGTTTGGCAAGCTGCGCCGGCACGAGATCGTCGAAAGCGTGCGCGGCCCGGGCGGCGGCTACAGTCTGGCGCGCAAGGCCGAAGACGTCACAGTTGCGGACATCATCATCGCCGTGGACGAGCCCCTGGATGCCACCCAGTGCGGCGGCAAGGGCAATTGTAACGGAGATGACGGCTCCGGGCGCTGCATGACCCACGAACTGTGGGCCACGCTGAACCAGAAGATGGTCGAGTACCTCGACTCCGTTTCCCTCAAGAACCTGGTGGACCAGCAGCGCGAGCGCCAGCCCGCGACGGTGCTGCACGACATGCGCGAAGACGCCGCGCAGCCGGTCGCGGCCGCGGCGCGCGGCAAGGCCGACAAGCAGGAAAAGCCGGTCCGGGCCAGAATGGTGAATTCAGTTTTCAGCCTGGCGCAGTCCTGAACGCGCCCGGGCAACGACAGCAAACAGCGATCAGCGGTCCCTAACAAGGCAGTCATAACGATGAGCACCCCACATTTCCCCATCTACATGGATTACTCGGCCACCACGCCGGTGGACCCGCGCGTGGCGGACAAGATGATTCCGTACCTGCGCGAGCAGTTCGGCAACCCCGCCTCGCGCAGCCATGCGTACGGCTGGGAGGCGGAGCGCGCGGTGGAAGAGGCGCGTGAGCAGGTCGCAGCACTGGTCGGCGCTGACCCGCGCGAGATCGTGTGGACCTCGGGAGCGACCGAATCGAACAACCTGGCGATCAAGGGCGCCGCGAATTTCTATTCGGGCAAGGGCAAGCACATCATCACCCTGAAGACCGAGCACAAGGCCGTGCTGGACACCACGCGCGAGCTGGAGCGCCAGGGCTTTGAAGTGACCTACCTCGACGTCAAGGAAAACGGCCTGCTCGACATGGACGTGTTCAGGCAGGCGCTGCGCCCGGACACCATCCTGGTCTCGGTGATGCTGGTCAACAACGAGATCGGCGTGATCCAGGACGTCGAGCAGATCGGCGAGATCTGCCGCGAGAAGGGCATCATCTTCCATTGCGACGCCGCGCAGGCGACCGGCAAGGTGGCGATCGACCTGGGCAAGCTGAAGTGCGACCTGATGTCGTTCTCGGCCCACAAGACTTACGGCCCCAAGGGCATCGGCGCGCTGTACGTGCGCCGCAAGCCGCGCGTGCGCATCGAGGCGCAGATGCACGGCGGCGGCCATGAGCGCGGCATGCGCTCGGGCACGCTGGCCCCGCACCAGATCGTCGGCATGGGCGAAGCCTTCCGCATCGCCCGCGAAGAGATGGCGACCGAGAACGAACGCATCCGCATGCTGCGCGACCGCCTGTGGAACGGCCTGTCGGACATGGAAGAGGTCTACCTGAACGGCGACCTGGACCACCGCGTGCCGCACAACCTGAACGTCAGCTTCAACTTTGTCGAAGGCGAGTCGCTGATCATGGCGATCAAGGACGTGGCGGTGTCGTCGGGTTCCGCCTGCACCTCGGCCTCGCTGGAGCCGTCGTATGTGCTGCGCGCCCTGGGCCGCAACGACGAACTGGCCCACAGCTCGATCCGCTTCACGGTGGGCCGCTTCACCACCGAGCAGGAGATCGACTACACCATCGAGCTGCTCAAGAGCAAGATCGGCAAGCTGCGCGACCTGTCGCCGCTGTGGGAGATGTTCAAGGACGGCGTCGACCTGAATTCGATCCAGTGGGCCGCGCACTGACGCGTCCGCCGGACAAGCAGAGCAATAGCAATACCCCCGCAAAAGATACGCAAGAGGTAAGCAAATGTCATACAGCACGAAGGTTCTCGACCACTATGAAAACCCCCGCAACGTCGGTTCGTTCGACAAGAACGACGATGCGGTCGGCACCGGCATGGTCGGTGCGCCGGCTTGTGGCGACGTGATGAAGCTGCAGATCAAGGTCAACGAGGCTGGCGTGATCGAAGACGCCAAGTTCAAGACCTACGGCTGCGGCTCGGCCATCGCCTCGTCCTCGCTTGTGACCGAGTGGGTCAAGGGCAAGACCGTGGACCAGGCGCTGGAGATCAAGAACACCCAGATCGCCGAAGAGCTGGCCCTGCCGCCGGTGAAGATCCACTGCTCGATCCTGGCCGAAGACGCGATCAAGGCCGCCGTCGAAGACTACAAGAAGAAGCACGGCGCCGAGCAGAAGGCTGCCTGATTCTGTCGCACTGACCACGGCATCGACGAAGGAAGACGCAACGATGATCACCATGACCGAGAAGGCGGCCAAGCATGTGGCCCGCTATCTGGAACGCCGCGGCAAAGGCGTGGGCCTGCGCCTGGGCGTGAAGACCACCGGCTGCTCGGGCCTGGCCTACAAGCTGGAATACGTGGACGAACTGCTGCCGGAAGACGCGGTGTTCGAATCGCACGGCATCAAGGTCATTGTCGACGCCAAGAGCCTGCCGTATATCGACGGCACCGAACTCGACTACGCGCGTGAAGGGTTGAATGAAGGATTCCGCTTCAACAACCCCAACGTCAAGGACGAGTGCGGCTGCGGCGAGTCCTTCACGGTCTGAGGCGCGCCAGCGCAAGCAAGCCCCGGTGGAGCGCAGCATCGTCGGGTTCCGCCGGGACGAGGAAGGCCACTGGGTGGCCGAACTCGAATGCGGGCACGGCCAGCATATGCGACACGACCCGCCGTGGCAGTCGCGGCCATGGACGCAAAGCGAGCAGGGCCGCGCCGGCATGATCGGCATGCGGGTGAACTGCCTGAAGTGCGACCGCAACGAACCGCCAGCCGAGTGGGCACGCAAGCCCGCCTGAGCGGCACCGTGGCGGCAATGGACAAAGGGGCGGCGCGGTCGCTCCTTTTTCTTGGGGAAGCAGTTGAAAGACGATTTTTTTGCGCTGTTCGGCCTGCCGGCGCAGTACGGCGTCGATGAAGCCGCGCTGGATGCGGCGTACCGCACCGTGCAGTCGCAGGCGCATCCGGACCGCTTTGCCAAGGCGGGCGACGCCGAGCGTCGCGTGGCCATGCAGTGGGCCGCGCATGCCAATGAAGCCTACCGTACGCTGCGGCAACCGCTGCGGCGCGCGACCTACCTGCTGAAACTGCGCGGCGTCGATGTGCAGGCCGAGAACAACACGGCCATGACGCCGGCCTTCCTGATGCAGCAGATGGAATGGCGCGAAGCGCTGCAGGAGGCGGTGGAAGAGCGCGCGGTGGACCGGCTCGATGCGCTGCTGCGCAGCCTGCGCCAGGAAAAGCGCGAGCGCCACGAAGCACTGGGCGCGCTGCTGGATGCCGGCGACAACGACGCGGCCGGCGGCGCGGTGCGGCAACTGATGTTTATCGAGAAGATCGAGCACGATACCAGCGAGGCCCTCGACCGGCTGGAAGACTGACCGGCAAGATTGCCGGGGCCGTGACACAATGGCGCCCGGCGCGAAAACCGCCTCCATGCCGCCCGCATGGCGGTTTCCCTGCCGTACAAGACAGCGAAGAATTACCATGGCACTGCTCCAGATTTCCGAACCCGGCATGTCGCCGGCGCCCCACCAACGCCGCCTGGCCGTCGGCATCGACCTCGGCACCACCAACTCGCTGGTGGCCGCGGTGCGCAGCAGCGTTCCCGAAGTGCTGGCCGACGAGCGCGGCCGCGCGCTGCTGCCCTCGGTCGTGCGCTACCTGCCGGACCGTACCACCCATATCGGGTACCGGGCCCAGGAAGAAGCGGTGCGCGACCCCAAGAACACCATCGTTTCGGTCAAGCGCTTCATGGGCCGCGGCCTGCGCGATGTGACCAATATCGAGCACAGCCCGTATGACTTTGTCGATGCGCCGGGCATGCTGCAGATCAAGACCGCCGCGGGCGTGAAGAGCCCGGTGGAGATCTCGGCCGAGATCCTGGCCACGCTGCGCCAGCGCGCAGAAGACACCCTTGGCGACGATCTGGTCGGCGCGGTCATCACCGTGCCGGCGTACTTCGATGAGGCCCAGCGCCAGGCGACCAAGGATGCCGCGCGCCTGGCCGGCCTGGAAGTGCTGCGCCTGCTCAACGAGCCGACCGCGGCTGCCATCGCCTACGGGCTGGACAATGCCTCGGAAGGCATTTACGCGGTCTATGATCTGGGCGGCGGTACCTTCGATATTTCGGTGCTGAAGCTCACGCGCGGCGTGTTCGAAGTGATGGCCACGGGCGGCGACTCGGCACTCGGCGGCGACGATTTCGACCAGCGCGTGCTGTGCTGGATCGTCGAGCAGGCCGGCCTGCAGCCGCTGTCGGCGCAGGACATGCGCCTGCTGATGGTGCGTGCGCGTGCCGCCAAGGAAGCGCTGTCGGAAGCGGACAGTACCGTGATCGATGCCGTGCTCGATTCCGGCGAGATCGTCCACCTGGCGCTGACCGACGAGACCTTCGAGCAGATCACAGCGCACCTGGTGCAGAAAACGGTGGCGCCGGTGCGCAAGGCGCTGCGCGACGCCGGTGTGACCCCTGACGAGGTCAAGGGCGTGGTGCTGGTCGGTGGCGCAACACGCATGCCGTCGATCCGCAAGGCCGTCGGCGACTACTTCGGCCAGACCCCGCTGACCAACCTGGACCCGGACCGCGTGGTCGCGCTGGGCGCCGCCATGCAGGCCAACCTTCTGGCCGGCAACCATGCCCCGGGCGAAGACTGGCTGCTGCTCGACGTGATCCCGCTGTCGCTGGGCGTGGAGACCATGGGCGGCCTGGTCGAGAAGATCATCCCGCGCAACAGCACCATCCCGGTGGCGCGCGCGCAGGAGTTCACCACCTTCAAGGACGGCCAGACCGCGATGGCGATCCACGTGCTGCAGGGCGAGCGCGAGCTGGCCAGCGACTGCCGTTCGCTGGCGCGCTTCGAGCTGCGCGGCATCCCGCCGATGGTGGCGGGCGCGGCGCGCATCCGCGTGACCTACCAGGTCGACGCCGACGGGCTGCTGTCGGTGACCGCGCGCGAGACCCATTCGGGCGTGGAAGCCTCGGTCACGGTCAAGCCGTCGTACGGCCTGGCCGACGACGATATCGCGCGCATGCTGCAGGACAGCTTCCGCGAGGCCGAGCACGACATGAAGAGCCGCGCGCTGGCCGAAGCGCGCGTGGATGCGGACCGGCTGTTCGAGGCCACGCAGCGCGCACTGGAAACCGATGGCGACCTGCTCTCGGCCGAAGAGCGCACCGCGGTGGAAGCGCTGATGGCCACGGTGCGCGAGATCGCCGCCGGCGAGGACCATCACGCCATCCACGCCGCAGTGGAAAAGCTGTCGCACGGTACCGACGAATTCGCAGCCCGCCGCATGGACCGCTCGATCAAGAGCGCGCTGGCCGGGCGCAAGGTGCAGGAGCTGGGCTGATCACCGGGCCCGCACCGACATACAGACATCAGGACACCACATGCCTCAGATCATTGTTTTGCCCCACGTTGAATACTGTCCGGAAGGGACGGTGATTGAAGCCGACAAGGGCGTCAGCGTCTGCGACGCGCTGCTCTCGCACGGCATCGAGATCGAGCACGCCTGCGAGAAATCGTGCGCCTGCACCACCTGCCACGTGATCGTGCGCGAGGGCTTCAATTCGCTCAACGAGGCGGAAGAGAAGGAAGAAGACCTGCTCGACAAGGCCTGGGGGCTGGAGCCGAATTCGCGCCTCTCGTGCCAGGCCATCGTCGATGAGGAAGACCTCACCATCGAGATCCCGAAGTACACCATCAACCACGCCAAGGAAGGCCACTGAGCGGCCCGGCAGACCTCAGCGGAGAACAATCCCATGAAGTGGACCGATACCTACGATATCGCGGCAGCCCTGTACGACAAGTATCCCGATGTGGATCCCATGTCGGTGCGATTCACCGACCTGCGACGCTGGGTGCTGGAGCTGGATGGCTTCGCCGATGCGCCTGAGCGTTCCGGCGAGAAGATCCTGGAGGCGATCCAGGCCGCCTGGATCGAAGAATCCGAATAGACTGGAAAGTCCTGAAACAGGCCGGCTTTGCCGGCCTGTTTGCTTAGAAGCGGTAGCCGACGCCCGCCAGGATCACGTCGGTATCGCGGTCGTAGCCGGTCACGGTGCGGTTCCATGTCAGCCGCGTCAGCCAGTGGTCGCCGAGCCGGTAGCTGGCCGACATCGACATCAGGCCCGACCAGCGCGACGGCGGGCTGGCCGCGCCCAGGCCTTGCTGGCTCAGGTCGATCGCATAGTACGGGCCCACCCCGACTCCCAGTGTCAGCTTGTCGTGGAAGAACGCGCGCGTGAGCCACGCCTGGGCGGCCACACCGTTGCGGCGCAGCGCCGCGTTTTCACCCTCGTTGATATAGCTGACTGTTCCGTCCACATAGCGCCACAGCCCGCGCCGGTATTCCACCGCCTTGGCCGTGGAGGTCTGCGAATTGAAACTGTTGACGATGGTTTCGCCGAGAAACACCGTCAGTTCATTTTGCGTGACATTGTCGGTCCGGCGCGGCGGCGGGACTACCGGGCCGCCGCGGTCACCGCGATCGAGCTGGTAGCCGACGCCCACCAGCAGCGTGTTGGTCTTGATGCTGGAAGGCGTCTGTGTGCGGCTGTAGCGCGCCTGCAACATCCAGGGCCCGCCGTCCACATACCAGGTTGCCGAGGCGCTCAGCAGCGCGCCCCAGCCGTGGTGGTTGTCGTAGGTGCCGTCCGGCCGCTGGTCGGTGGTATCGAAATAGCGATAGGGGCCGGCGCCGAGGGCCAGCGTCAGTCTGCGGTCCAGGGCGAGGTAGCGCCACCACAGCTGGACGCTGTGGCCGTCACGGTGATGGTCGGTGACATGGCCTTCATTCAGGTAGGTGAAGGTCGCGTACCAGTTCTCGCCGAGGTTGTGCTGGTAAGAGTAGGCATAGCCGTAGCTATGTTCGCCAAGGGATTTGGTCGACTGGAGGCCGCCGAGCAGAAGCAGCTCCTGCCCGTACGCCGCGTGGTGCGACAGCGCCAGCAACAGTCCGCTGGCCAGTGGGAGAAGCCGTTGCCAGATCCTGCAGGGATTGAGGGGAGCGGGCTGCATGGTATGGACTCCGGTCCACCGGGAGGGGGGCGGCGCCCAGGAATCATAGCAAAGCAACCATGAAAAAGGCCGGCGACAAGCCGGCCTTGGTTTGCAACGGCACGTTAAACGCGCCGGCGCGTACCGTGGGCGGTCACCCGGTGACCAGCGCACCGTTCTCCAGGTGCACGCGCTGGCCCACCTGCACGCCAGGGTTCTGCTCGTAGGTAAAGCTGCGGTGGCTGCCGTCGTCCATGCGCACGCGCACTTCGTAGTGTGTGTCCTTGCTGACGGCCTTCTCGATCTGGTTGCCGGCCACGCCGCCGCCCACGGCACCGACCACGGTGCCGACGATGCGGCCGTTGCCCTTGCCGACCTGGTTGCCCAGCAGGCCGCCAACCACCGCGCCACCGAGCGCGCCCAGGCCGCTGGTGTTGGGCTTCTGGGTCTGGATCGGCGTCACGGCGACAATGCGGCCGGCATAGGGGCTACCCTTGGCGGGCTGGCGTTCGGCATCGGCGCGCTGGCTGCTGCCGGCTTCGCTGTCGCGCGGCGCGGCCTGGCGTGCCGGCGCGGTGCGTGGTGCGGCTTGCGACGAACGGGCGGCGTCCTGGTTGGCCAGGCGCGGCTGGCCGTCGTCGTAGACCGGCGGCCGGGTGGTGCTGCCCGGGGCAGGGGACGCAGTGACCGGCAGCGGTCCTTGCGGGTCTCCCTGCGCACCGGCCTGCGCCTGCAGGTCCGGGCTGGCCTTGCCGATCGGCAGCACGCCGGTCACGGCGGCGACTGCGGTCAGGCTGGCGATCACCACGGCGACGGCTGCCGCACCGACAAGCGGATGCAGCCGGCGTTGCGGCGGCAGCGGGGCAGGGGTGTTGTCGTTCGGGGTGGCTTGGCTTTGCATTGTTATGGCTCCGGTGCGGCGAAGGCCGCGTTGGGATGGAACCAGTGTGGCCGAAGCGGGCGACGTTTTCCGTTTGATTTTGTAAATATATGTAGACGGGAAAAGTCTTTTTTATCAATAACTTATGCTTATCCGGGGCGCGTATCCCTGGGCCGGACTGTAACATTCGGCGGCCTGGCATGACTTCGGCGTTGCCCCAAAGGAAAAGCCCCACCGGATCGGTGGGGCTATTTCACTGCCGAAGTGCCTGCTCAGTCTTCCTGGCGCAGGTGCGGGAACAGAATGACGTCGCGGATATTCGGGCTGTCCGTCAGCAGCATCACCAGGCGGTCGATGCCGATGCCGCAGCCGCCCGTCGGGGGCATGCCGTATTCCAGCGCGCGGATGTAGTCGGCGTCGAAATACATGGCTTCTTCATCGCCGGCGTCCTTCTGCTCGACCTGCTTGCGGAAGCGGTCGGCCTGGTCTTCGGCATCGTTCAGCTCCGAGAAGCCGTTGGCGATCTCGCGGCCGGTGATGAACAGCTCGAAGCGCTCCGTGATGCCCGGCACCGTGTCCGAGGCGCGCGCCAGCGGCGAGACCTCGACCGGGTAGTCGACGATGAAGGTCGGCTCCCACAGCTGGCTTTCGGCGGTTTCCTCGAACAGCACCAGCTGCAGCGTGCCCAGGCCGGCGTTGAGGAACTGCGGCGCGTTGGTATTGACGCCGAACTTCTTCAGCTCGGTGCGCAGGAAGTCGGCATCGGCCAGTTGCGCGTCGGTGTACTGCGGCGCGAACTTCTGGATCGCCTGGCAGATGGTCAGGCGATGGAACGGCTTCGACAAGTCGAGTTCGCGGTCCTGGTAGGTCAGCACGGCGCTGCCGCGGGCATCGATGGCGGCCTTGCGGATCAGGTCCTCGGTGAAGTCCATCAGCCAGCGGTAGTCCGTGTAGGCCGCGTAGAACTCCATCATCGTGAACTCAGGGTTGTGGCGCGGGCTCACCCCTTCGTTGCGGAAGTTGCGGTTGATCTCGAACACGCGCTCGAAGCCGCCCACGACCAGACGCTTCAGGTACAGCTCAGGCGCGATGCGCATGAACATCTGCATGTCCAGCGCATTGTGGTGCGTGATGAAGGGCTTGGCCGCGGCGCCGCCCGGGATCGGGTGCAGCATCGGGGTTTCGACTTCCATGAAGCCGGCGTCGGCCATATGGCGGCGCAGCGACGAGATCGCGTTGGTGCGGGCGCGGAAGGTGTTGCGCGTCTCCGGCGACACGATCAGGTCGACATAGCGCTGGCGGTACTTCATTTCCTGGTCGGCCAGGCCGTGGAACTTGTCCGGCAGCGGGCGCAGCGACTTGGACAGCAGGCGCAGTTCGCGCACCTGCACCGACAGCTCGCCCTTGTTGGTGCGGAACAGTTCGCCGCGGGCGCTGATGATGTCGCCCAGGTCCCAGTGCTTGAAGGCGGCGTAGACCTCTTCGCCGACTTTGTCGCGGGTGATGTAGAACTGGATCTGGCCGCTGCCGTCCTGCACCGTGGCAAAGCTGGCCTTGCCCATCACGCGCTTGAGCATCATGCGCCCGGCGATGGCGACCTCGACCGGCGCGGCCTCGAGCGTGGCCTGCTCGGTTTCGGCGTACTGCGCCTGCAGCGCGGCGGCCTGGTGAGTGGGGCGGAAATCGTTGGGGAAGGCCACGCCTTGCTGGCGCAGCGCGGCCAGTTTCTCGCGCCGCTCCGCGATGATCTTGTTCTCGTCGACGGCGGGGGTGTCTGCGGCGGCTGGCTTGGCCTGGGCGCGGTTCGGTTCAGTCATGATGTCTTGTCGGATCGCGCGCGGCGTGCCGCGCGCGGATTCAGATGGCTTGATGGGTGCGGCTTAGTAGTTGCGGAGATCGTCCAGCTCGGTGCTGCCGAAATCCGGGCGGTGCAGGTAGGCGACGATGCGGCCGGCGGTTTCCTCGGCCGACGCCAGCTGCTCATTGGCTTTGAGGTCGCGGAAGCGCTGTGCCTGGGCGAAGTCGGCATTGCGGATGGTGGCCTGCATGCCGGTGTCGATCACGCCCGGCGCCAGCGCCACCGCGCGCACGGTGCGCGGTGCCTCGGCCTGGGCGTACTCGGCGCTGACCGAGCGCATGAACATGTCGAGCCCGGCCTTGCCGGCGCAGTATGCGCTCCAGCCTTCGATCGGGCGGCGCGCCGCGCCGGAGGAGATCGCCAGTACCTTGCGCGGGCAGTCGAAGCTCTCGGTGCGCTCCAGGAACGCCGCGGTCATCGTCATCGGCGCCGCCAGGTTGGTCAGCAGATGCGGCACCAGGGTCTTTTCCTGCAGGCTCGCGACCGGGCCGATCGGCTCGACCACGCCCGCGTTCAGGATCAGCGTGGCGCTGGTCGGCGGGATGTCGAGCGTGTCGAGCACGCTGGCGAGCCAGGATGCCGCGGGGCCGGCCTGCGACAGGTCCTGCAGGTGCCAGGCCACCGGCACGCCGCTCATGGTGGCGATGCGCTCGAGCTCGCTGTTGCGGCTGCGCGCCACGCAGATCAGGCGGTTGCCCGGCACGAGCAGGGCATTGGTCAGTGCCGCGCCCAGCCCGCGCGAGGCGCCGGTGATGATGTAGAGGTGATTGGCTTCGCTCATGGTGCCCCGGTCGGAGATGTCGCCCTGCCGCCGTACTGGTGTGGCGTGGGCGGCGGTACAGCGGTGGATGGGTTGCTGTGCCGCCGCCGGCCGCGCCGGCAGGGCGGACGGCGGGTACTGCTTACAGGCCCTGCTTGAGGCTGGCCTCGATGAACGGGTCCAGGTCGCCGTCCAGCACCTTCTGGGTGTTGGACATTTCCACGTTGGTGCGCAGGTCCTTGATGCGGCTCTGGTCCAGCACGTAGGAGCGGATCTGGTGGCCCCAGCCCACGTCGGTCTTGCCGGCCTCGAGCTTGTCGGCTTCGGCCTGGCGCTTGCGCATCTCGTGCTCGTACAGGCGCGATTTCAGCATCGACATGGCTTCGGCGCGGTTGCGGTGCTGCGAGCGGTCGTTCTGGCACTGCACCACGATCCCGGTCGGGATGTGCGTGATCCGCACCGCCGAATCGGTCTTGTTGATGTGCTGGCCGCCCGCGCCCGAAGCGCGGTAGGTATCCACGCGCAGGTCCGCCGGGTTGACCTCGACCTCGAACGAATCGTCCACCTCGGGGTAGACGAACACCGACGAGAACGACGTATGGCGCCCGCCCGACGAATCGAACGGCGACTTGCGCACCAGGCGGTGCACGCCTGTTTCCGTACGCAGGTAGCCAAAGGCGTATTCGCCTTCGATCTTGATGGTCGCGCTCTTGATGCCGGCCACGTCGCCTTCGGACTCTTCCAGCACCTCGGCCTTGAAGCCCTTGCGCTCGCAGTACTTCAGGTACTGGCGCAGCAGCATCGAGGCCCAGTCGCACGCTTCGGTGCCGCCGGCGCCGGCCTGGATGTCGATAAAGGCGTTGGCCTGGTCCATCTCGCCCGAGAACATGCGGCGGAATTCCATGCCCGCGACGATCTCCTCGAAGCCCTTGACGTCGGCCTCGATCGCTTCAAGCGTGTCGTCGTCGCCTTCTTCCCTGGCCAGCTCAAACAGCTCGTCGGCGCCGCCAAGGTCGTCGGTGAGCTTGCCGAGCACGCTCACCACGCCCTCGATGGCCTTCTTTTCCTTGCCGAGGTCCTGGGCCCGCTTGGGGTTGTTCCAGACGTCGGGGTCTTCCAGCAAGCCGTTGACTTCGTCCAGCCTTCCTACTTTGACATCGTAGTCAAAGATACCCCCGTAGATCTTCCGTCCGGGAACGGAGATCGGAGATGGCACCGGAGATGGCGTTGAGGCGTTCTGCTTCCATGATGTTCCTGCGCGTCGAAAACCTCGAATTATAGCGGATCGGCGCGGCAGATCGGGGCTGCCGGGCCGCTTCGGACGCGCCGCAAACCGAACGGAACGGCGCCCGCGCGGTCTATCCGGCGGTGCCGGGCGACGCTCGCGGCGATAATACGGGTCGCAAGCCGCCCCCGGCAGGACAAAGAACAGGGACGAATGACGCAAACCAGACATGACATCGAACCAGGCCGGCGCCGCGCGCTGGGCCTGCTGCTGGCCGCCGCGGCCGCGGTCGCGGCCGGCTGCGGCACCACGGGCGGGCCCGTGCCGGACGGTTACTACCGCGTGGAACGCGGCGACACGCTGTATTCGATCGCGCGCAAGCATCGCCGCAGCGTGCGCGAGCTGACCCGCTGGAACAGCGACATCACCAGCCCGGGCCAGATCGAGGTGGGCCAGTTGGTCCGCGTGCGGCCGCCCGGCGGCAGCGCCGCGGCCTCAACCGGCACCGGCCAGGCCGTGACCGATACGCCGCGCGTCGACAGCGGCTCGTCCAGGCCGCCCGCCACCGGCATTCGCCTGCAGTGGCCGGCCGATGGCCGCGTCACCGGCGGCTATGCGCCGCCGGCCAGCAAGGGCCTGCGCATTGCCGTGCCGGCCAATGGCACGGTGCGCGCCGCCGCCGCGGGGCGCGCCATCCACGTGGGCAACCTGCGTGGCTACGGCATGCTGGTGATTGTCAAGCACAACGACGACTGGCTGACCGTCTATGGCAACCTCGACCAGCCCCTGGTCACCGAAGGCGCCTCGGTCGCGGCCGGACAGGAAGTGGGCCGCATGGGCGCCAGCGCGAGCGAGCTGCATTTCGAGGTGCGCGGCAACGGCAAGCCGGTCGACCCGATGGCCTACCTGCCGTCGCGCGGCTGAACGGGGGTAACGCCCCGCGGAGCACGCTACTGCGCGTGCTCGATCACCAGCTGCACGCGGGTGACGCCATTGAAGGTGTTGTTGTCGAGCCGATACGCCACCTGTGCGCTTGCGCCAAGCGAGTCGGCATGGTTGAACCAGATCGCGTCGAAGCGCTGGCTGCCGCGACCGAGCTGCAGCTTCAGGTGCTTGCCCTTGAGCACGCTCTGGCGCAGCACGTCGAACTCGCCGCAGAAGGTCGGCGCCGGGAAGCCCTGGCCCCACACCTGCTGCTCCAGCAGGGTGACGAATTCCGGGCTGAAGCACTGGTCCTCGATATCGCCGTCGGTCTCGATCACGCGCGCCAGCTGGTCGTCGGTCAGCCATTCGCGCCCGACCGCCTCGAAGGCTTCCTGGAACTCGGCAAAGCGCTCGGCACGCACGGTCAGCCCGGCCGCCATGGCGTGGCCGCCGAACTTCAGCAGCATGCCGGGATGGCGCTTGGACACCAGGTCCAGCGCATCGCGCAGGTGGAAGCCGGGGATCGAACGGCCCGAGCCCTTGACGGTGGTCTCGTCGCCGGGGGCGAAAGTGATGGTGGGGCGGTGGAACTTGTCCTTGAGCCGCGACGCCACGATGCCGATCACGCCCTGGTGCCAGGTGTCGTTGAACACGCTGACGGTGTAGCGCGCCGAAGGGTCCGGGCCGGCCAGCGGCTGCTCCAGGATCTGCAGCGCCTCCTGCTGCATGCCGGCCTCGATATCGCGCCGCTCGCGGTTCATGCTGTCCAGTTCCTGCGCGATCTCCCAGGCGCGGTTGGCGTCGTCGGTCAGCAGGCATTCAATGCCCAGAGACATGTCCGCCAGCCGCCCGGCCGCGTTCAGCCGCGGACCCAGCCCGAAGCCCAGGTCGAAGGTATTGGCGCGCGGCGCCTCGCGCCCGGCGGCACGGAACAGCGCCGCCACGCCCGGCTGCATCCGTCCGGCGCGCATGCGCCGCAGGCCCTGCGCCACCAGGATACGGTTGTTGGTGTCCAGCTTGACCACGTCGGCCACCGTGCCCAGCGCCACCAGGTCCAGCAGCGTCTGCAGCGGCGGCTGGGTGGCCTGCGTGTAGACCCCGCGCTGGCGCAGCTCGGCGCGCAGCGCCAGCAGCACGTAGAACATCACGCCCACGCCCGCCAGGTTCTTGCTGGGGAATTCGCAGCCGGGCTGGTTCGGGTTGACGATCACCGCGGCCTGCGGCAGTTCCGAGCCCGGCAGGTGGTGGTCGGTCACCACCACGTCGATCCCGAGCGCATTGGCCGCGGCCACGCCGTCGACGCTGGCAATGCCGTTGTCGACCGTGACGATCACGTCCGGCTGCTGCTTTGCCGCCAGCGCCACGATCTCCGGAGTCAGGCCGTAGCCGTACTCGAAGCGGTTCGGCACGATGTACTCGACCCGCGCGCCCAGCATGCGCAGCCCGCGCACGCCCACCGCGCAGGCGGTGGCGCCGTCGCAGTCATAGTCGGCCACGATCAGCAGGCGCTTGCCGGCGGCGATGGCGTCGGCCAGGTAGGCCGCGGCGTGGCCGATGCCCTTCATCGCCGCGGGCGGCACCAGTTCGGGCAGGTCGGTCGCCAGTTCGGTGGCGCGGGCGACGCCGCGCGCGGCCAGGATGCGGGCCAGCGTGGGATGCAGGCCGGCGGCGGCCAGCGAGCTGGCGTGTTCGGAGGAATATTGGCGGATGGCGATCCGGGTCATGGGCGGGGCGGCAGGTGATGTTTCGGGAGGAGGCGGCGCGTGTCAGGCGGCGAAGGCAAGGTCGGACAGCAGCGCGCGCCAGTCGCCGCGCTGGCCCATGCCACGCCAGAACTTGCGCAGGTCGGCGCGGCGCACGGTGAACTCGGCAAAGTGGTTCTCGCCACCCAGCACCAGCGTGATGGCGCCGATCTGGCCGGCCACGAGCGCTTCCAGCGCCGGCGCGAACCAGTCGGCATCCAGCGCATGCATGCGGTCCAGCCACAGGCCCCAGTCTTCGGCGATATGCGCTTCGGTGGCGCTGTCGAGCATGGCCAGCACCGTGCCCTCCGACCCGGCAGCACCCGCCAGGCTGGCCGGAACCGGCACCGCGCGGCTGCCCGCTGCCAGCGCCAGGCCGCTCAGGAAGGGATCGTTGCTCAGCACCGTGTCGGCCAGCCGCGGCACCGGCTGCAGCGCGCCGCCGCCATACAGCCAGACCGAGTTGACCGGCGCCTCGCCGGCGGCCTCGCGGGCCTGGTTGACGCGGTGGTCGTACCAGGTCATCTGGATCTCGTTCTGCAGGCGGCGCCAGTCGCGGGCGCGCTCGCCGGCCTGCATCCAGATATCGATATTGCGGCCCGCCGCGCGCAGCGGCGTGGTGGCCTCCAGCGGGCCGAACACGGCCTCGGGCAGATACCAGCGCTGGGGGCAGGGCGTTTCCAGCGCAATGCCGGATTCCTGCAGCAGTTCGTCGACGGCGGCGCGCAGGGCCGTGGCTTCTTGCTGCCGGATGCCCAACTGGGCGGGCGGCATCAGCACCAGGTGATCGCGCGCGGCGTGGATGTGCACCGGCTGCAGGCAGGTCCAGGACTGGCCGTCGGGGGCGGCCGGCACGGCGCCGCCACCGTCGGCCAGCCGCATATAGGGCGCCAGCGGCACCCGGGCCGTGTCCAACCCAGCCCTGCCGGCCAGCCAGCGCTCCTGCGGCAGGCTGCGCAGGAAGGGGTCGTCGTGCCACTCGCGCGGTCCGGGCGCGGCCCGGGTCAGCAACTTTCCGAGCGCTGGCAGCTCCAATTGCCGCAGCAGGGCGCCGGGAACGACATCGTCCCGGCCGTCGTCGCCGGCGCCCGGCGGGACGGAAAAGGGCACAATCAGGGTCAGGTGCGTCATCATGGTGGCGAGATTGTAAACTCCCGGCTGGCCGGCGCCAGTGTTGTCCCGTCCGGCGACAGGCAGGCGGCGCACCAGACGGCCCGCATGCGTGCCGCCGGCGCCCCTCCACCGGGCACCGGCGCTTTCCCGAAACAACAGGAATCCTCTTGAACTTTCCCTACGAATGGCAGATCGGCTGGCGATATACCCGCGCAAGCAAGCACGCCAGCCGCAACACCTTCATTTCCTTCATCTCGATGATCTCGATGCTGGGGATCGCCCTTGGCGTGGCTGCACTGATCGTGGTGCTGTCAGTGATGAACGGGTTCCAGAAGGAAGTGCGCGACCGCATGCTGTCGGTGCTGTCGCATATCGAGGTGATCGGGCCGTCGGCGCTGCCGGACTGGCAGAAGACCGCGGCAGAGGCCTTGCAGAACAAGGAAGTGGTCGGTGCCGCGCCCTACGTGGCGGCCCAGGCCATGCTGACCCGCGAGGACGCCGTGCGCGGCGTGCTGCTGCGCGGCGTGGAGCCGTCGCAGGAGCCCAAGGTCTCCGACATCGGCAGCCAGTTCCGGTCCGGCAGCATGACCGCGCTGGAGCCGGGCGGCTTCGGCATCGCCCTGGGCAACGAGCTGGCCAACGCCATGGGCGTGCAGGTCGGCGACAAGGTCACGCTGGTGGCGCCGCAGGGCACCATCACGCCGGCGGGCGTGCTGCCGCGGCTCAAGCAGTTCACCGTGGTGGGCGTGTTCTCGTCGGGGCACTTCGAGTTCGACAGCGCGCTCGCGCTGATCAACATGCATGACGCCGAGACCCTGTTCCGCCTGAGCGGACCCACCGGCGTGCGCCTGAAGCTGCAGGATATGCAACGCGCGCCGCAGGTGGCGCAGGAGCTGGCTGGCACCATGTCGGGCGAGCTCTACCTGCGCGACTGGTCCAAGCAGAACCGCAACTGGTTTGCCGCGGTGCAGACCGAGAAGCGCATGATGTTCATCATCCTGACGCTGATCATCGCGGTTGCCGCGTTCAACCTCGTCTCCACCCTGGTGATGACCGTCACCGACAAGCAGGCCGATATCGCCATCCTGCGCACCATGGGCGCGCAGCCGGGCTCGATCATGAAGATCTTCATCGTGCAGGGCGTGGCCATCGGCTTTATCGGCACGTTGCTGGGCGTGGTCGGCGGCACGCTGATCGCCACCAATATCGACGTGATCGTGCCCTTCATCGAGCGGCTGCTGCACGTGCAGTTCCTGCCGCGCGACATCTATTTCATCAGCGAACTGCCTTCGGATCCCCGCGTGAACGACATCGCCACCATCGGCATCATCTCTTTCGTGCTGGCCACGCTGGCCACGCTCTATCCCAGCTGGCGTGCCGCCCGCGTCAACCCGGCGGAGGCGCTGCGCTATGAGTGAAGCCGTGCTGCAAGCCGATACTTCCACGCCCGCCGCAGGGCACCCCAGCATCGGCTCGCCGGTGCTGGTGGCCGAAGGACTCACCAAGCGTTTCCGCCAGGGCGAACTCGACGTGGAGGTGCTGCGCGGCGTCGACGTGCGCGTCAATGCGGGCGAGAAGGTTGCCATCGTCGGCGCCTCGGGCTCGGGCAAGAGCACGCTGCTGCATGTGCTGGGCGGGCTCGACGAGCCCGACTCCGGCCGCGTCGCGCTGCTCGGCAAGCCCTTCACGGCGCTGCGCGAGCGCGAGCGCAACGTGGTGCGCAACCGCTCGCTGGGCTTTGTCTACCAGTTCCACCACCTGCTGCCGGAATTCACCGCGCTGGACAACGTGGCGATGCCGATGCGCATCCGCGGCCTGATCCAGCATGACGCGCGCGGCGTCGCCCAGGCCATGCTGGATCGGGTGGGGCTGGGCGGGCGCGCCAGGCACCGGCCGGGCGAACTGTCCGGCGGCGAGCGCCAGCGCGTGGCCGTCGCCCGCGCACTGGTGGGGCAGCCCGCCTGCGTGCTGGCCGACGAGCCCACCGGCAACCTCGACGACCACACCGCCGGCGGCGTCTACGACCTGATGCTGGAACTGTCGCGCACGCTCGGCACCAGCTTTGTCATCGTCACGCACGACCTGGACCTCGCCGGCCGCTGCGACCGCGTGCTGCGGCTGCGCGACGGGCACCTGCACCAGGAACGCTGAGCCGGCTGCGCCCATGTGGATCGACACCCATTGCCACCTCGACGCCAGCGAGTTCGACGCTGACCGCGAGCAGGTCGCCGACGCGGCCGAGGCCGCCGGCGTGCGCGGCATCGTGGTGCCGGCGGTGGCAGTGTGGAACTTCGAGGCCGTGCGCGCGCTGGCGCGGCAGAACGCGCGCTGCGTCTACGCGCTGGGCATCCATCCGCTGTGCTCGCCGGGCGCCGGCCAGCCCGACCTCGACACGCTGCGGCGCGAGGTGGCGGCCAGCATGGGCGATCCGCGCTTTGTCGGCATCGGCGAGATCGGGCTGGACTTTTTCGTCGCGGGGCTGGATGCGGATCACCAGACCTGGCTCTACGCCGAGCAACTGAAGATCGCGCGCGAATTCGACCTGCCGGTGCTGCTGCATGTGCGCAAGTCGCAGGACCAGGTCGGCGCGCAACTGCGCAAGCTGGGCGTGAAGCGCGGCATTGCCCACGCCTTCAATGGCAGCAACGAGCAGGCGCGGCGCTTTGTCGAGCAGGGCCTGAAGCTCGGCTTCGGCGGCAACGTCACCTTCAGCCGTGCGCGGCAGATCCGCCGGCTGGCGACGGAACTGCCACTGGAAGCGCTGGTGCTGGAAACCGACGCGCCAGATATTGCGCCGGCGTGGCTGTCGGACGACCAGTTCGGGGAACAGCACAAGGCGCGCAACACGCCGGCGGAGGTGGCGGGCGTGGCGCGTGTGATGGGCGAATTGCGCGGCATCGACGCGATGACGCTCGCGCAGGCGACATGGCGCAACGCCGTGGAGGCGATGCCGCGCCTGGCTGCGTTTGCAGACACCATGGCGCCCCGGGTTCCCACCGGACACACAACTTCCAATCCTTCTTGACAGGCTGACAAGCTTGCCGCGCGTTGGCGCGGGTACAACTCCGGCTATGCAAGATCAGTCGGGGGAGGTGCCGTGCGTCGGTTCGTGTTGACATTCGTGGCGGGGAGCTGGATGCTGCAGCAGCAGTCAACGCTGCCGCCGCAGGATGACGTGCGCCTGGGCGTAGTCGTACTGGCGTTGGTCGTGCTCGGCATGGCCTTGTGGGGCAGACGCCTGCATGTCGTGCTGCATGGCCTTTTGCTTGCCGGGGTGGCATTCGGCGCTGCCTTCTGCTGGGCTGCCTGGCGGGCCGATCTGCGCATGCGCGACTGGCTGCCAACGACGCTGGAGGCACGCGACCTTGACGTTCGTGGCGTGGTATCAGGGCTGCCGGCCGATGCTGCCGCCGGGACGCGTTTTGCCTTTACCGTGGAGCAGGGCGAAGCGGGCCAGCCTCTGCCTCGCCGCGTGATCCTCAACTGGCGTGGTGCGCCCCCCGACCTGCGTCCGGGGCAGCGCCTCGCGCTGACAGTTCGCCTGCGGCGTCCGCGCGGGCTCGCCAATCCATTCGGTTTCGATTACGCCTACTGGCTGCTGGCGCAAGGCTATGGCGCCACCGGCTATGTGCGCAGCGCACAGGGTTCGCCGCAGGATGCGTCGGGGGAGCGGCTGGCGTGGCGTATCGAGGCCCGACGGGCCGCCGTGCGCGAGCATCTGCGCGCGGCCCTGCCGAAGGATGCGCGCTTTGGCGCGGTGCTGATCGCGCTGGTGATTGGCGACCAGCGCGGCATCGAGGCGGACGACTGGAAGCTGTTCCGGCGCACCGGCGTGAGCCATCTGGTCGCCATTTCCGGGCTGCATATCACCATGATCGCCGGCATGGCGGGGTCGCTTGCCGGGCTGCTGTGGCGGCATTCGCTCGGGCTCGGCCGCTGGCTGCGCCGGCCCTTGCCGCTGTGGCTGCCGGCCCGGCAGGCTGCGCTGGTGGTGGCGGTGGCCAGTGCGCTGGCGTACGGCCTGCTGGCTGGCATGCAGATCCCGGCGCTGCGCACCGTGGCCATGCTCTGCGTGGCGGCCGTTGCGGTGTGGGGAGCGCGCGCGCCGCCCCTCTCGGTGGTGCTGGCGTGGGCGGCGCTGGTGGCATTGCTGCTGGATCCGTGGGCGGTGATGCTGCCTGGCTTCTGGCTGTCGTTCGGCGCGGTGGCGGTGATCTTCTTCGCCGCCCGGCCGGGTCGGGATGCAGCGAAGGCAGGGCGCTGGCAACGCCTGCGCGCCACGCTCGCCACCGGGGCGCGCACGCAGTGGGCCGTGACCATCGGGCTGGTGCCGCTGACGTTGCTGCTGTTCGGGCAGGTATCGGTGGTGTCGCCGTTGGCCAATGCAGTGGCGATTCCAGTGGTCAGCCTGCTGGTGACGCCGCTGGCGCTGCTCGGCGCTGCCTTGCCGGCGACGCTTGCCGTGTCGGTACTGGCCATGGCGCACCTGGCGATGGCGGCGCTGGCTGCGGTGCTGGACTGGCTTGCGGTGCTGCCGTGGGCGATGTGGGAAGCGGCCGGTGCGGGGCCGTTGGCGCTAGTGCTGGCTGCGCTCGGGGTCGGGCTGCTGGTCGCGCCTGTGGCCACGGCGCGCGTGCGGCTGCGCGGCGGGCTGCTGATGCTGCCGATGCTGCTGGCGCGCGGGCCGCCGGTAGCGCATGGCCAGTTCCGCGCGGTGATGTTCGACGTGGGGCAGGGCACGGCGGTGCTGGTGCGCACGCGTTCGCATGCGTTGCTGTATGACGCCGGGCCAGCCTATGGGTCGGGGTCCAGCGCCGGTGCGCAGGTGGTGGTGCCGTGGCTGCGTGGCGAGGGGATCGGCCGGCTCGACCACCTGATGGTCAGCCATGAAGACACCGACCATGCCGGCGGCGTGGCAGACGTCGAGGCGGCGCTGGCCGTGGCCGCGCGCAGCACCGGTGCGCCCGTCGGCCACACCTTGCTTGGGCCGGCGGCAGACAACTGGTCGCCGTGCGCGACGGGGCAGCAATGGGAGTGGGAAGGCGTGCGCTTTAGCGTGCTGCATCCGCTGGCCGGGGACGCGCAGCAGTCCGCCGTGGCCAGCAATGCGCGCAGTTGCGTGCTGCGCGTGGACACGGCGGCGCACAGCCTGCTGCTGACCGGCGATATCGGCGTGGCACAGGAGCGCGCGTTGATCGACCGGCTGCCAGCCGGGGCGTTGCGTGCCGACGTGCTGGTGGTGGCCCACCATGGCAGCGGCACCTCGTCGGGCGCGGCCTGGGTGGAAGCGGTGGGTCCGTCGGCGGCGGTGTTCCAGCTGGGCCATGCCAACCGCTATCGGCATCCGGGTGCCGAGGTGTGGGAGAGGTACGGCCGCGCCGGCGTCCTGCGCTACCGGACCGATGAAACCGGCGCGGTGACCATGGCCACTGCGCCATCGGGGTACGCGCTGTCGATGTTCCGGCAGGCGCAGCCGCGCTAATGGCGGGCGCGGCCGCCGGCGCCACGCTAGGCTGCCAAGATTAGCTGCCCTTGCGGCGGCGCGTGCGCGTGGCTGCCGGCGCGGGGGTGGCCGGCTCCGGCGCTGCCGCCGTCGTGGCGCGGCTTCTTGCCGGCGCCGGTTCCGCACCGGCGATGCGCCGTTCGCGCAGATGCGCCTTGGCGCGCTGCAGGCGGGGGGCGACGGTGTCCGCGCGCGCCAGCGCCACGCCGGCAGCCAGCACGTCGCCCAGCACCAGGTGGCTGATGCGCGAGGTCATCGGCGTGTAGACCTCGCTGTCTTCCTCGACGTCGGAGAACACGCAGACATCGGCCAGCCGCGCCAGCGGCGAGCCGCTGTGGGTGATCGCCAGCACGCTGGCGCCGCTGCTGCGCGCCAGCGTGGCGGCGGTCAGCATGTCCCAGGTGCGGCCGCTGTTGGAGACCAGCACGGCCACGTCGCCACGGGCCAGCAGCGCGGCGGACATGCTGAACACATGGGGGTCGGAATACGCGACCGTCGGCATGCCCAGGCGGAAGAACTTGTGCTGGATATCCAGCGCGACGATGCCCGAGTTGCCGCAGCCGTAGAACTCGATGCGCCGCGCGCCGGCGAGCAGCTGGATGCCATGCTCGATCTGGTCGGCCGACAGGGCATTGCGCACGCTCATCAGCGTGGCGATGGTGCGGTCGAAAACCTTGCCGGCGATGTCCGCGGGTCGGTCGTCGGCCGCGACGTCCTGGTGCACGAAGGGCGTGCCGCCGCCGACGTTCTGCGCGAATTGCAGCTTGAATTCGCGGAAGCCGTCGTAGCCCAGCGCCGCGCAGAAGCGTGCGATGGTGGGCTGCGACACGCCGGCACGCTCGGCCAGCTCGGGCATGGACAGCCGGATCACGGCGGCGCCATGCCGGGCGACGTAGTCGGCCAGGCGGCGTTCAGAAGGGCGGAGCGTGTCGTAGACGGCTAGGATTCGGTCGCGCATGGCGGCAGGGCTGGGGAGTCGGGGTTGCGGGTATGTAGAGATTCTACATCTGATGGCGTCGCATCTTGCCCGAAATGGTGCATGGCCCGCCCTCGGGGTTTGCCCTGATTTCGGGAATTTCTGCGCGATTGTGATGCATGAGCGGGTCGACGGCGCGTTTGTGCTCGGTATAATGGCGTCGATATGTAGAAAATCTACATGCGATGGCGCGGATTATCGCGCCGCCACCCAGCCCACAAGGAACGTCTCCGCCATGCCTTCTGCTGTCCATGCCGAGCTTCTTGCCGTTACCGACCGCATCGTTGCGCGCAGCCGCGCCAGCCGTGCCGCCTACCTTGCCCGCTGCGAGCGCGCGCAGGCCGAACTGGGGCCGCTGCGCGGCATGTCCTGCGCCAACCTGGCGCACGGCTTTGCCGCATTGCCGGCCAACGACAAGCTGAAGCTGCGCGTCGACCATGCCCCCAATCTCGGCATCGTCACCGCGTACAACGACATGCTGTCGGCGCACCAGCCGTACGAGCGCTACCCCGCCGTGATCCGCGAGGCCGCGCGCGCGGTGGGCGCGGTGGCGCAGGTGGCGGGCGGCGTGCCGGCGATGTGCGACGGCATCACGCAGGGCAACCCTGGCATGGAGCTGTCGCTGTTCTCGCGCGACGCGATTGCCATGGGCACCGCGGTGGCGCTGTCGCACAACACCTTCGATGCGGCACTGATGCTGGGCGTGTGCGACAAGATCGTGCCCGGGCTGCTGATGGGCGCGCTGCAGTTCGGTCACCTGCCCATGGTGTTCGTGCCGGCGGGCCCGATGGCCAGCGGCCTGCCCAACAAGGAAAAGGCGCGCGTGCGCCAGCTCTACGCCACCGGCCAGGTCGGGCGCGAGGCGCTGCTCGAGGCCGAATGCCAGGCCTATCACGGCGCCGGCACCTGCACCTTCTACGGCACAGCCAACAGCAACCAGTTCCTGATGGAAATCATGGGCCTGCACCTGCCGGGCGCGGCCTTCGTGCACCCGGACAGCGGCCTGCGCGACGCGCTTACGGCCGCGGCGGCACAGCGCGCGATCGCCCTGCGCGCGCGCGGCGACGAATACCTGCCGCTGGCGCGCATCGTCGACGAACGCGCCATTGCCAACGCCATGGTCGGCCTGCTGGCCACCGGCGGCTCCACCAACCACACCATCCATCTGGTGGCGATGGCGCGCGCCGCGGGCATCGTGATCGACTGGAACGATTTCGACCTGCTGTCGCGCGTCACACCGCTGCTGGCGCGTGTCTACCCGAACGGCTCGGCCGACGTGAACCATTTCCATGCCGCGGGCGGCGCCGGTTTCGTCATCCGCGAGCTGCTGCAGGCCGGGCTGCTCCACGAGGACGTGCAGACCGTGGCCGGCCCCGGGCTGGCCCGCTATGCGCAGGAGCCGGTGATGACCGACGGCGTGCTGCGCTGGCGCGACGGCGCGGCGCAGAGTGGCGACGCGCAGGTGCTGGCGACGGCCGCGGCGCCTTTCTCCGCCGAAGGCGGGCTGCGGCTGATGCAGGGCAACCTGGGCCGCGGCGTGATCAAGGTCTCGGCGGTGGCGCCGGAGCACCGCGTGGTGGAAGCGCCGGCGCGCGTGTTCGATTCGCAGGAGGCGCTGCAGGCGGCCTTCGAGGCGGGCGAACTGACCGGCGACGTGATCGCGGTGGTGCGTTTCCAGGGGCCGAACGCCAATGGCATGCCCGAACTGCACCGCCTGACGCCGGTGCTGGGCGCGCTGCAGGACGCCGGCCACAAGGTCGCGCTGGTGACCGACGGCCGCATGTCGGGCGCGTCGGGCAAGGTGCCGGCGGTGATCCACGTCGGCCCCGAGGCGCTGGCCGGCGGCGCGCTGGCGCGCGTGCGCGACGGCGACCGCATCCGGGTCGATGCCGTCGCCGGCACGCTGCAATGGCTGGGCGACGAAGCCGGGTTTGCCGCGCGCGAGCTGGCCCCGGCACCGGCCGACGACTTCGCGCAATTCAGCCTCGGGCGCGGCCTGTTCGGCCTGTTCCGGCGCCATGCGCGCATCGCGGAAGAGGGCGGCAGCGCACTCGACCTGTCCGAGGCGGATGCCGAAGCCGGCGCAGGCGGGCGCGAACGTACCGCGGCGGCGTAATCCGTCGCACAATAGCCAGGCCAGAGGCCGATTTTTCCCCTGAAGTTCCCTGCGGGGCGGCAGCGCCCCGGGACGCCTTTGCGCCGCCGCAAGGACGTCCGGCTGGACCGACAAGGACAGATAAGGATGGCGACACCATCCGATACCAAGACCGACGGAGCAGACATGATCTATATCCTGATGGGCGTTTCCGGCAGCGGCAAGACCACGGTCGGCCAGTTGCTGGCGCAGCGCCTGGGCTGCGGCTTCCATGATGCCGATGCCTTCCACAGCGAGGCCAACAAGGCCAAGATGCACGCGGGCACCCCGCTGACCGACGACGACCGCTGGCCCTGGCTGGCCGCCATGCGCGCCGCCATCGACGCGGCCCGGGCCGAAGGCCGCACCCATGTGTTCACCTGCTCGGCGCTGCGCCAGGCCTACCGCGACCGGCTGACCCCGCCTGACGGCGGCGTGACCTTCGTCTTCATGAAGGGCGACGCGTCGCTGATCGGCCAGCGCCTGTCCGCGCGCACCGACCACTTCTTCAACGCCGACCTGCTGCAAAGCCAGTTCGATACCCTGGAAGAACCCAGCGACGCGCTGGTGCTTGATATCCGCCAGTCCCCCGAGGCGCTGGTCGCCACCATCCTGCAGGCTACGGTGCCCCAGGGAGCCGGCGTGGCACGCTGACCTCCTGATCCGCTGGCGCCGCCAATCGTTCCGGGCGGCGCGCTCCCAGGTTTCTCGCAAACGGCTGCCAGCCTTGCTGGTGGCCGTTTTTGCGTGCGCTGGCAGGCATCTTGCTAGTCCATTTTTCGTACCAGTGCGGGTTAGTCACCTTGCGGCTTTCGCCGGCACGGGTATGCTGAAAGGGCCAGTGACTCGACGGCATCTCCGCGGCACCCGCAGGACTGGGGGGCGCGGCGGGCCAGGGCAGGAAAGCCAGGGCAAAACCAGGGCAGCCGGCAGCGACCGCGAAGTCGCGGTGAAGCGGTAGCACCGGAAGCCCGCGACATGGAGGAACGGCCATCATGGCGGGGCGGTATTTCGACGAGATGCTGGACTGGCGCACGGACGGGGCGCCGATGGTTATCCAGGCGGGACAGGCATTGCCTGAAGGGGCGGTACGCCCGCATTACCGGCATTTCGCAGACTGGCTGGCGCGGCAGTCCGAAAGCACGATGGGCAACAAGCGCGCCGAGGCTGACCTGATCTTCCGGCGCGTGGGCATTACCTTTGCCGTCTACGGCGACAAGGATGAAGCCAACAGCGGCACCGAGCGCACCATACCGTTCGACGTGATCCCGCGCATCTTCCCGGCCAGCGAATGGGCGCTGCTGGAAAAAGGCCTGCGCCAGCGCGTGGCCGCGCTGAACCGCTTTATCCACGATATCTACCACGGCCAGGACATCATCCGCGCGGGCGTGATCCCGCCCGACCAGATCTACAACAACGCCCAGTACCGGCCCGAGATGCTCGGCGTGAGCGTGCCGCACGACATCTATGCGCACGTGGCCGGCATCGACGTGGTGCGCGCCGGCGAGGGCGAGTTCTACGTGCTGGAAGACAACCTGCGCGTGCCCTCGGGCGTGTCGTACATGCTGGAGAACCGCAAGATGATGATGCGGTTATTCCCCGACCTGTTCGCGCGCAACCGCGTGGCGCCGGTGGCGCACTATCCTGACCTGTTGCTCGACATGCTGCGCGGCGTCTCGCCGCAGGCGATCGCCGATCCCACCGTGGTGGTGCTGACGCCGGGCATGTACAACTCGGCGTACTTCGAGCATGCCTTCCTGGCGCAGCAGATGGGCGTGGAGCTGGTCGAAGGCAGCGACCTCTTCGTCGAGGACGACCACCTGTTCATGCGCACCACGCAGGGCCCGCAGCGCATCGACGTGATCTACCGGCGCGTCGACGACGATTTCCTCGACCCGCTGGTGTTCCGCCACGATTCGTCGCTGGGCGCGGCGGGGCTGCTGTCGGTCTACCGCGCCGGCAACGTGACCATCTGCAATGCGATCGGCACCGGCGTGGCCGACGACAAGTCGATCTATCCGTACGTGCCGGACATGATCCGCTTCTACCTGGGCGAAGAGGCCATCCTCAGCAACGTGCCCACCTATATGTGCCGGCGCCCGGACGACCTGCAGTACGTGCTGGACCATATGGACGAGCTGGTGGTCAAGGAAACCCACGGCGCCGGCGGCTACGGCATGCTGGTCGGGCCGGCCGCGACGCGGGCCGAGATCGATGCCTTCCGCGAGGTGGTCAGGTCCAGGCCGGAGCAGTACATCGCGCAGCCCACGCTGGCGCTGTCGACCTGCCCGACCTATGTGGAGGCGGGCATCGCCCCGCGCCATATCGACCTGCGCCCGTTCGTGCTATCGGGCAAGGAAGTGCGCATGGTGCCCGGCGGGCTGACCCGCGTGGCGCTGCGTGAAGGTTCGCTGGTGGTGAATTCCTCGCAAGGGGGCGGCACCAAGGACACCTGGGTGCTGGAACGATGAACCCCGACAACGTGATGATCGCCATGACGACCACCGCCACGCCAGGAGAGCCCACATGCTGAGCCGCACCGCCGACCACCTGTTCTGGATGGCCCGCTACACCGAGCGCGCGGAGAATACCGCGCGCATGCTCGACGTCAACTACCAGACCTCGCTCTTGCCGCAGTCGGCCGAAGTGGCCGAGCAGGGCTGGTGGGCCATGCTCGATATCTCCGAGCTCACCGACGTCTTTGACCACAAGTACGGGTTGCTGTCGCGCGACGATGTGATTGACTTCATGGTGCGCGACATGACCAATGCCTCGTCCATCATGAGCTGCCTGCGCGCGGCGCGCGAGAACGCGCGCGCGGTGCGCGGCTCGCTGACCACCGAGGTCTGGGAGACCGTCAACACCACCTGGCTGGAGGTGCAGCGCCTGATCGCCGACGGCGTGCTGAAGGAAGACCCGGCGCGCTTCTTTGAATGGGTCAAGTTCCGCTCGCACCTGGCGCGCGGGGTGCAGTTCGGCACCATGCTCAAGGACGATGCCTTCCACTTCATGCGGTTGGGCACCTTCCTGGAGCGCGCCGACAATACCGCGCGGATCCTGGACGTCAAGTTCCAGGCCTCGGGCAGCGACGAGAGCGACGCCAACCGCGGCCAGAACGACTTCTACCACTGGGCCGCGGTGCTGCGCTCGGTATCGGGCTTCGAGGTCTACCGCAAGGTCTATCGCGCGGTCATCACGCCGCAGCGCGTGGCCGAGCTGCTGATCCTGCGCCCGGACATGCCGCGTTCGCTGGTGTCGAGCATGGACGAGGTGGTGGCCATTCTCCACACGGTGCGGAACCAGCAATCGGCGGAAACCGAACGGCAGGCTGGTAAACTCCACGCCGACCTGAAGTACGCGCGGATCGACGATATTTTCGCCGTCGGCCTGCATGCGTACCTGACCAGCTTCCTGGAGCGCATCGGCGACCTCGGCAATGGCATCAGCCGGGACTTCCTCGTGCCACTGCTGGCTGCCTGAGATGGGCCGCCGGCAGCCTCCATGTGCCGCCGCCGCGCCCTGATACCGTGAAATACAAGATCCATCACCATACTGTCTACCGCTACGCCGAACCGGTGCGGCGCAGCGTGCACGAAGTGCGGCTCGAGCCGCGCTCGGGCCCGCTGCAGTCCGTGCACAGCTGGCAACTGGTGACGCCCGGCAATCCGTCGGCGGCGCGCGATGGCTTCGGCAATATCGTGCACAACTTTACCGTGGCCGGGCCGACCAGCACCCTCTCCATCGAAGCCACCGGGGAGGTGGAAGTGCTGCCGCCGCATGGCGACCTCGACCGCGACGGCCACCATGCGTTCTGCGACGCGCCGCCGCCTGGCGAATCACGGGTGTCGCCTCTGTACTACCTTGGTAGCACGCCACTGACAACGGCACCCCCCGAGATGCAGGCCTTTGCCGCGCCATTCCTGGCCGCTGGGCATGACATTCCCGCGCTGCTGGCACTGGCGCAAGGGATTGCCGAGCGGGTGCGCTACAAGCCCAATACGACCGATGTCGGCACCTCGGCCGCCGATGCCTTTGCGCTGGGAAGCGGCGTATGCCAGGACCAGGCGCAGGTGATGGTGGCGGCGTGCCGGGCGCTGGGTATCCCTGCACGCTATGTGAGCGGATACTTCTGCGACCCGGGCGCCACCGATCTGGCCAGTCATGCCTGGGCCGACGTATGCCTGGACCCGGCGCGCGAGATCTGGTGCAGCGTCGACATCACGCACGGCTGCCTGACCGACGAGCGCCATGTGCGGCTGGCGGTGGGGCGCGATTACGCTTCGGCGGCACCAGTCCGGGGCATCCTGGAAGGAGGCTCCGGCGAAACGCTGGAAGTGAATGTAACTATTACGCCGCTTTATACCTGATTAGGTGCCTGATTCCAGACGAGGCGCGGTGCCGGTGCACCGGCGCTAGAATCCGGGGTGATGCAGGCCCACGGCTGGCCACTTCCGGCCGCCGCGAAGAAGACCAAGACAAACCATGACGTACTGTGTAGCCATGCGGCTGGATGCCGGCTTGGTATTCCTGTCCGATTCCCGCACCAATGCCGGGGTGGACGCGATCTCCACGTCGCGCAAGATGACGGTGTTCGAGGAACCCGGCGACCGCGTGATGGTGCTGATGACCGCCGGCAACCTGGCCATCAGCCAGTCGGTGCGCCAGATCCTGGCCGAGAACCACGACGAAAAGCGCTCGCTGTGGACTGCGCGCGACATGTTCGAGGCGGCCTCCATCGTCGGCGAAGCGGTGCGCCAGGTGCACAAGCGCGACGCGCATGCGCTGCGCGACGCCGGCATCGAGTTCAATGTCAGCCTGATTTTCGGCGGCCAGGTGCGCGGCGAGCGCGTGCGGCTGTTCAATATCTACGCGGCCGGCAATTTCGTCGAGGCCACGCCCGAAAACTGCTACTTCCAGATCGGCGAGGCCAAGTATGGCAAGCCCATTGTCGACCGCGTGGTGCACCCGTCGCTGCCGCTGGCGGAGGGCGCCAAGTGCGCGCTGATCTCGATGGATTCGACGCTCAAGTCGAATATCTCGGTCGGCCTGCCGCTGGACCTGCTGGTCTATGAGGCCGATTCGCTGCAAGTGACCCGCTTTGTCAATATCGACGAGCGCAATGCCTATTTCCGCATGATCCGCGACACCTGGGGGCAGCGCCTGCGCCAGGTCTTCGGCGAGATCCACAACCCGGAGTGGGATCCCGGCGTGCCCGCCGAATTCTCGCTCGCGCGGCCCGGCGAGGCCGACCGCTGGGGGCAGCCGGTGCGCGCCAAGCGCAATCCGTCGCGTACCCAGGACTGAGGGCGGGACGGGGAAACACGCGATGCGCGAGATCATTCATTTTTCCCATGCCAACGGCTTTCCGGTGACCACCTACCGCAAGCTGTTCGGCGAACTGGACGGCGACTTCGAATTCCGCGCCGTCGACCGCTACGGGCACAAGCCCGAATTCCCGGTGACGCGCGGCTGGCCGCACCTGGTGGAGGAGCTGCTGGGCGAGATCGACCGCCAGTACCGCGAGCCGGTGTGGCTGGTGGGCCATTCGCTGGGCGGCTTCCTGTCGCTGATGGCAGCGCTGCGCCGCCCGGAACGGGTGCGCGGCGTGGTCATGCTGGATTCGCCGATCATCGCCGGCTGGCGCGCATCGCTGCTGAAGACCGCCCAGATGCTGGGCATGGATGAAAAGCCCGGCCCGGCGGCGGTGACCAGGAACCGGCGCACCCACTGGCCGGATGCCGAGGCGGTGTGGGAACACTTCCGTTCCAAGCCCAACTTTGCCGTGTGGGACCAGGAGGTGCTGCGCGACTATGCCATCTACGGCACCGAGCCGACCGGCAAGGACAACGAGCGCCGGCTGCGCTTTGACCGCGAGGTCGAATACTGGATCTACCGCACGCTGCCGACCAGCCTCGGGCGCAAGGTGGCGCGCGGCGCCCCGGTGCCGGTCGGCTTTGTCGCCGGCACGCGCTCGCGCGAGGTACGGCAGTGCGGACTGGGTGCGACCCGCAAGCTGGTGGGGCCGAACTTGCGCTTTATCGAAGGCGGCCATCTGTACCCCATGGAACGGCCGCAGGAGACGGCGCAACTGGTGCGCGACCTGATCGGCGCGATGCGCCGCGAGGGGCGCTGAGGCTGGCGTGCAGCGGGCGTGCGGCGCATGCGCCGCAACGCGCCAGGAAAGCCTGTTGCAGCCCTGCCGTGGAGGGGTGCTGTCACAATTTCCGGGTCGGCGGGGAACGGGCTCTCATGTATAATCCCGATTTCCCCGGCAAGCTCGGTTTATGACCAAATTCGTCTTCGTCACCGGTGGCGTCGTCTCTTCTCTCGGCAAGGGCATCGCTGCTGCCTCGCTCGCGGCCATTCTTGAGTCGCGCGGCCTCAAAGTCACCCTCCTCAAGCTCGATCCCTACATCAACGTCGATCCCGGCACGATGAGCCCTTTCCAGCATGGCGAGGTGTTTGTCACGGAAGACGGTGCGGAAACCGACCTGGATCTCGGCCACTACGAGCGTTTCGTATCGGCCAAGATGCGCAAGTCCAATAACTTCACCACGGGCCAGATCTACGAATCGGTGATCCGCAAGGAACGCCGCGGTGAATACCTGGGCAAGACCGTGCAGGTGATTCCGCATATCACCAACGAGATCCAGGCGTTTGTCGAGCGCGGCGCCGCCGCCTCGCACGACGGCAAGGCCGACGTGGCGCTGGTGGAGATCGGCGGCACCGTCGGTGACATCGAATCGCTGCCGTTCCTGGAAGCCGCGCGCCAGATGAGCCTGCGCATGGGCCGCAACCACTGCGCCTTCGTGCACCTGACGCTGGTGCCGTTCATTGCCAGCGCCGGCGAGCTGAAGACCAAGCCGACCCAGCACTCGGTGCAGAAACTGCGTGAGATCGGCATCTCGCCGACCGCGCTGCTGTGCCGCGCCGACCGCCCGATCCCGGACGACGAGCGCGCCAAGATTTCGCTGTTCGCCAATATCCCGCAGGACGCCGTGATTTCGGTGTGGGACGCGGACACCATCTACAAGATCCCGCAGATGCTCAACGAGCAGGGCCTCGACCGCCTGATCTGCGAGGAACTGCGCCTGGATCCCAAGCCGGCCGACCTGTCGATGTGGCAGAAGCTGGTCAACGCCCAGGAAAATCCCGAGCACGAGATCACCATCGGCATGGTCGGCAAGTACGTCGACCTGACCGAGTCGTACAAGTCGCTGATCGAGGCGCTGCGCCACGCCGGCATGCATACGGCAACCCGCGTGAACATCGAGTACATCGATTCCGAGGAACTGGAATCGGGCCACCTCGAAGTGCTGGCTCCGCTGGATGCCATCCTGGTGCCGGGCGGCTTCGGCAAGCGCGGCACGGAAGGCAAGATCCGCGCGATCCAGTACGCCCGCGAAAACAATATCCCTTACCTCGGCATCTGCCTGGGCATGCAGCTGGCCGTGATCGAAATCGCCCGCCACCTGGCCGGCATGACCGACGCCAACTCGACCGAATTCAACCTGGAAACCGAACACCCGGTGGTCGCGCTGATCACCGAGTGGGTGGACCGCGAAGGCAAGGTCGAGCAGCGCTCGGCCGATTCCGACCTGGGCGGCACCATGCGCCTGGGCGCGCAGCGCGTACCGGTCAAGGAAGGCACCAAGGCCGCCGCGATCTACGGCGCCGAGGTCAATGAACGCCACCGTCACCGCTACGAGGTCAACAACCACTATGTGCCGACGCTGGAAAAGGCCGGCATGGTGATCTCGGCCCGCACGCCGACGGAAAACCTGCCGGAAATGATGGAACTGCCCGAGTCGATGCACCCCTGGTTCGTCGGCGTGCAGTTCCACCCGGAATTCACCTCGACGCCGCGCGACGGCCATCCGCTGTTCAAGGCCTACGTCGAAGCCGCGCTGGCCAGCCAGCAGCGCAAGGGCGCCTGAGCCCCGGGCGGCACGAGAGGAGATTGTCATGAAACTCTGTGGATTCGAGGCCGGCCTCGACAAGCCGTTCTTCCTGATCGCGGGTCCGTGCGTGATCGAGTCGGAGCAGATGGCCCTGGATACGGCCGGCGAGCTCAAGGCCATCACCACGGAACTGGGCATTCCATTCATCTACAAGTCGTCGTTCGACAAGGCCAACCGTTCGTCGGGCAAGTCGTTCCGCGGCCTGGGGATGGAAAAGGGCCTGGAGATCCTGGCGACGGTCAGGCGCGAGATCGGCGTGCCGGTGTTGACCGACATCCACGAGATCGACGAGATCAAGCCCGTCGCGGCCGTGGTGGACGTGCTGCAGACGCCGGCCTTCCTGTGCCGTCAGACCGATTTCATCCGCGCCTGTGCCCAGAGCGGCAAGCCGGTGAACATCAAGAAGGGCCAGTTCCTGGCGCCGCACGACATGAAGAACGTGATCGACAAGGCGCGCGATGCCGCGCGCGAAGCCGGTCTGCCTGACGATGTCTTCATGGCCTGCGAGCGCGGCGTTTCGTTCGGCTACAACAACCTGGTGTCGGACATGCGCTCGCTGGCGATCATGCGCGAGACTGGTGCCCCGGTGGTGTTCGACGCCACCCACTCGGTGCAGCTGCCGGGCGGCCAGGGCACCAGCTCTGGCGGCCAGCGCGAGTTCGTGCCGGTGCTGTCGCGTGCCGCCGTCGCCACCGGCGTGGCGGGCCTGTTCATGGAAACGCACCCGGACCCGAGCAAGGCCATGTCCGATGGTCCCAACGCGGTGCCGCTGTCGCGCATGAAGGAACTGCTGGCCGTGCTCAAGGACCTGGACACGCTGGTCAAGCGCGCCGGGTTCCTGGAAGACAACTTCGGCTGGCCGGCCTGCGCCTGAGCAGGCCCTGTTTGTCGCCGCCGCGCCCTTGCTGGCCGCCGGCGGTGACAAACCATATCGAAAGACCATACAAAAAATCGGGAGATACTCCATGGCCGCGGGCTTTATCATCGCCTACGTCGACGTGACCGACCCCCAGCAGTACGAGCAATACAAGGTGCTTTCGAGCAAGGCCATTCAGATCCATGGCGCCGAAGTGCTGGTGCGCGGTGGCAAGACCGAGCCGCTCGAAGGGGAGTGGGCGCCGACGCGCGTCGTGGTGCTGAAATTCCCCAGCTATGAAGCCGCCAAGGCCTTCCACGACGGCGAGGCCTACCGCGCCGCGCGCAAGGCGCGCGAGCACGCGGCGAAGATGAACATGATCGTGGTCGAGGGCGCCGCCTGAGCAGGCCGGTGCCTGGCAGCTGTCATGCGCACATGACATGCGCCTGACACGTGCACAGGTTGAAGTAACCAGCAGCAGCAAGAATCAACAGTCAGAGAGGAATTCATGAGTGCAATCGTAGATATCATCGGTCGCGAGGTTCTCGACTCGCGCGGCAATCCCACCGTCGAATGCGACGTGCTGCTGGAATCCGGCGTGATGGGCCGTGCGGCCGTGCCGTCGGGCGCCTCCACCGGTTCGCGTGAAGCCATCGAACTGCGCGACGGCGACAAGAGCCGCTACCTGGGCAAGGGCGTGCTGAAGGCTGTCGAGCATATCAACACCGAAATCTCCGAAGCCATCATGGGCCTGGACGCCTCCGAGCAGGCCTTCCTGGACCGCACCCTGATCGACCTCGACGGCACCGAGAACAAGGGCCGCCTGGGTGCCAACGCCATGCTGGCGGTGTCGATGGCCGTGGCCAAGGCCGCCGCTGAAGAAGCCGGCCTGCCGCTGTACCGCTACTTCGGCGGTTCGGGCGCGATGCAGCTGCCGGTGCCGATGATGAACATCGTCAACGGCGGCGCGCATGCCAACAACAGCCTGGACATCCAGGAATTCATGATCATGCCGGTGTCGCAGACCAGCTTCCGCGAAGCCCTGCGCTGCGGCGCCGAGATCTTCCACGCGCTGAAGAAGATCCTGGCCGACAAGGGCATGTCCACCGCGGTGGGCGACGAAGGCGGCTTCGCGCCGAACTTCTCGTCCAACGAGGAATGCCTGAACACCGTGGTGCAGGCCATCGAGAAGGCCGGCTACCGCGCCGGTGAAGACGTGCTGCTGGCGCTGGACTGCGCCGCCAGCGAGTTCTACCACGAGGCCGAAGGCGTGTACCAGCTGGAAGGCGAAGGCCTGAAGCTGACCTCGACGCAGTTCGCCGACTACCTGGCCAACCTGTGCGACAAGTTCCCGATCGTGTCGATCGAGGACGGCATGGCCGAAGGCGACTGGGACGGCTGGAAGACCCTGACCGACAAGCTGGGCGCCCGCGTGCAACTGGTGGGTGACGACCTGTTCGTCACCAACACCAAGATCCTGAAGGAAGGCATCGAGAAGGGCATCGGCAACTCGATCCTGATCAAGATCAACCAGATCGGCACGCTGACCGAAACGTTTGCAGCCATCGAGATGGCCAAGCGCGCCGGCTACACCGCCGTGATCTCGCACCGCTCGGGCGAAACCGAAGACAGCACCATTGCCGACATCGCAGTGGGCACCAACGCCGGCCAGATCAAGACCGGCTCGCTGTCGCGCTCGGACCGCATGGCCAAGTACAACCAGCTGCTGCGCATCGAGGAAGACCTGGGCGACATCGCCAGCTACCCGGGCAAGGGCGCGTTCTACAACCTGCGCTGACACCTTGCCCCGTCGTTCCCGCTTGCGCGGGAGCGGCGGCAAGCGGATGAAATGGCGGCGGCCGGCCTTGCCCGGCCGCCGCCGTTTTTGTATCGAAATCTGCCTGGCAATTGCCTTCTAGGCTGAGTTCGCAGATCATTGTGCGGAAATTCCTGTCCGCAATCCTTCATGCGCCTGATCTCGCTGCTGTTGTTCGTGCTGCTGCTTGCCATCCAGTATCCACTCTGGCTGGGCAAGGGGGGGTGGCTGCGCGTGTGGGACCTGAACCGGCAACTGACTGAGCAGGGCACCCGCAACCAGACGCTCAAGCTGCGCAACGCCAAGCTGGAAGGGGAAGTCGCCGACCTGCAGGACGGCACCGGTGCGATCGAGGAACGTGCTCGCTATGAGCTGGGCATGGTGCGGGAAGGCGAGGTCTTCGTGCAGTTTGTCGCGCCGGCACCCAAGGTCAGCGCCACGCCGCCGTTGCCGCCGCCACCGAATTCGGTGGCCGGAAGAGGCGGCCACTAAGAGGCGCCTTGTCTCTCACTGTCGGTGGGCTTGGATCCAGCCCGCCGCCTGCCTGTCACCACCAGCCGTACGGATAGCCGCCCCAGCCCCAGCCGGGCATGCCGACGCTGACGCCGCCACCCCAGTGGCCGCCACCCCATCCCCCGTAATACAGGTTCCAGCTGGTGTTCGGATAGCCATAGGCCGCGCGCGCGGCCGCGGCCTGCTGGTCGAACGCGATGGCGGCTGCCTGGTCGCGCAGGACTTGCTGGTTCAGCGCGCTCAGCTTCTGCTGGTCCTCCGTCGTCAGCGATGCTGGCGGGATGGCGTTGGGCGCCAGCCGCGCGGTGGGCGGCGAGCCGTTGGCGTCGCGCGGGATTTCCGCGCAGCCGGCGGCCAGCAGCAGGGCCGCGAGCGCAGCGCAGGCAGCAATGCGGCGCAGCACGCGCGGTGTCGTGGCGGGGGGTTCTGGCACGGGGGAGATGGCTCGGGCGGACATGGTTGTTCTCAGGCTCGCTGGTCGGCAACTGGATGCTGCCATCGTACAGCCGTTGGACCGGACGGCAAGGCGGATGTTTCCGCCTTGCCACCCCGTGCCTGCCCGGGGCCGCGCCGCCGTGGCGGCTCAGTGGTGCTGCTGCGCGCCGGCACCGGCGCCGGTGGCGATATGGGTGGCCGAGAACAGCTGGGCGCAGTCGACCGGGTCGAACTCATAGCGCTGGCCGCAGAAGTCGCAGTGGATCTCGACATGGCCGCGCTCGGTGATGATGCCTTCGATCTCTTCCTGGCCCAGCGACTGCAGCATGCCCGCCACCTTGGGGCGCGAGCATGAGCAGTGGAAATGCGGTGTCAGCGGCTCAAACACGCGCAGGCCGGCGTCCTGCAGGTCTTCCCAGAACAGGCGGCGCAGCAGGGTGTCGGGCGTCTCGGCCAGCAGTTCGTCGGCCTTGAGGGTGGTGCCAAGCTGCACGGCACGGTCCCAGGTGTCCAGGTCCTGGGCGCGGGCATGGCTGACCAGCGGCGCGCCGGTCTCGCCGACTTCCGCGGTGCCGCCGTAGGCCGGTAGCTTCTGCAGCAGCATGCCGGCGGCGACATGGTCGTCGGCGGCCAGCCACAGGCGCGTGTCGAGCTGCTCGGACGCCTGCATGTAGTGCTCCAGCACGGCGCTGATCGAGGCCAGCGGGCCATGTGCGTCGGCCAGCGGCACGATGCCCTGGTAGGGCTGCTGGCCCGGCAGCTTGTCCTTCGGGTCCAGCGTGATGGCAAAGCGGCCGTGGCCGTGGACATTGACCATCTGCGCCAGGGTGGTGTCGTCGGCGATCTGCGCGCCCTCGGCCAGCTTGGCGGTGGCGCGCATCGACAGGTCGGACAGGCATTCCACCACCAGCATGGGCACCGGGCCGTCGCCGTGCAGCTGCATGACCAGCGCCCCGTTGAACTTCAGGTTGGCCGACAGCAGCGCCGCGGCGGCCATCATCTCGCCCAGCAGCCGGCGCACCGGTGCGGGGTAGCTGTGGCGGCCCAGCACTTCTTGCCAGGTGGCTTCCATGCGCACCAGCTCGCCGCGCACGGGAGCCGCGTCGAACAGGAATTTCTGCAGGGTGTCGGGGGTGGTGGTATCGGTCACAATAATCTGTCGATGATTCGGTAAATGCCGCTGCGGTTCAGCCGATCCGCTTGAGCTGTTGCTTGTACATGGCCTGTCGCGTGGCGTAGGTCTCGGCGTTGCGGTAAAGGTTGGCGACGTCGGCGTCGGTCAGCTCGCGCACTACCTTGGCCGGCGCGCCCAGGATCAGCGAGCGGTCCGGGAAGACCTTGCCCTCGGTCACCACGGCACCGGCGCCGACCAGGCATTCCTTGCCGATCACGGCGCGGTTCAGCACCACGGCCTGGATGCCGATCAGCGTGCCTTCGCCCACGGTGCAGCCATGCAGCATGGCCTGGTGGCCGATCGAGACCTTGTCGCCCAGGGTCAGCGGGCAGCCCGGGTCGGTATGCAGCACCGAGCCCTCCTGGATATTGGTGTCCTCGCCCACCACGATCGGTTCGTTGTCGCCGCGGATCACGACACCGGGCCAGGCGCTGGCGCGGGACTTGAGGGTCACGTTGCCGATGATGGTGGCTTCTGGGGCCACGTAGGCATCGCTGTCGATATTGGGCTTGACGTCGCCGAGCTGGTAAAGCGCCATGAGGTCTCCTGCACTGAAAGGCTTTTGTTGAAGTGGGGGTTGCCGCCGGACTTTAAAGGGCCGGGGTGGGGTGCGGGCGCGCGGCGCCACGGCGACTGCGCGGCTTGCACGGCAGTCGGGCACCGGCCAGGCCCTACAATGGCGGCAGTCCCGGATTTTACGCCCATGCCAGAAAAAACACCCGCCGCCGCTTTGCCTGATCCGTCACTTTCGCCGCGCCACCAGGCGCTGGCGGTGCTGTGCATGACGGATCCGCGGAAGAAAGCCGTGGCGGCGCGGGCACTTTACCGACTCGTGATGACGTTGCCGGACGAAGCGCTCGCCGCCGGCGAGGCGATCCAGGCTGACGCCGCCCACGCCATTCCGGGCCGCCCCGTGCGACCGCTGCTGGTGGCGCCGCAGGGCGTCGAGCGGCGCCGCTCGCTGCATACCCCGGCCGGGCGCGCGGCGATGATCCATGCGTTGTGCCATATCGAGTTCAACGCCATCAATCTCGCGCTGGACGCGGCCTGGCGTTTTGCCGGCATGCCGCCCGGCTACTACCGCGACTGGATGCGCGTGGCCGATGAAGAGGCGTACCACTTCACGCTGCTGGCCGACCACCTCGGCACGCTCGGCGCGGCGTATGGCGATTTCCCGGCGCACAACAGCCTGTGGGAGATGACCGACAAGACCGCCGGCGACGTGCTGGCGCGCATGGCGCTGGTGCCGCGCACGCTGGAGGCACGCGGGCTCGACGCCTCGCCGCCGGTGCGCGCCAGGCTGGCCGGCGCGGGCGACCACGCCGCCGCGGCCATCATCGACATCATCCTGCGCGACGAAGTTGGCCACGTGGCCATCGGCAACCACTGGTACCGCTGGCTGTGCGCGCAGCGCGGGCTGGACCCGGTCGCCACCTACGCGCAACTGGCCGAGCAGTACCGCGCGCCGAAGCTGCGCGGGCCGTTCAACCTCGATGCGCGGCGCGCGGCCGGCTTCGATGAGGATGAGCTGGCGTGGCTGGAGGCTTCTGCCGGGTAGTTTGTGAGGCCTATGCCCGCTTGCCCGCTCGCTCCTCCTCCAGCAGCCGCAACACCCGCCGCTGGATCTTCCCCGTGGTGGTCATCGGCAACTGGTCGATGAACTCGATCTCCTTCGGGTATTCGTAGGGCGCCAGCTGGCCGCGCACATGGGCCTGCAAATCAGCCACCAGCGCCGCGTCGCCGTCGAACGAGCGCGCCACCGACGGCGTCAGCACCACGAAGGCCTTGACCACGGCACCGCGCTCGGGGTCGGGCGAGGGCACCACGGCGCAGTTGGACACCGCCGGATGCTTGAGCAGGCAGTTCTCGATCTCGCTGGGCCCGATGCGGTAGCCCGAGGACTTGAACACATCGTCGGCACGCCCCTGGTACCACAGGTAGCCCTCGGCATCGACGCGCGCCAGGTCGCCGGTGCGGCACCAGCGCAGGCCGTCGCGCTCGGCGTACTTGCCGGCAGTGGCGGCCTCGTTCTTCCAGTAGCCGAGGAAGAAGACAGGGTCCGGATGCCCGGCACTGTCGGTGGCGCAGACCGCGACCTCGCCGTCCTCGCCGGGCGGGCAGGGGCGGCCTTCATCGTCGATCACCTGCACGCGGTGGCCGGGGTAGGGGCGTCCCATCGAACCCGGCCGCGCCGGCCAGCCCAGGCGCGCGTCGTCGTTCTGCGCGGTGCAGTTGCCGACGATGTAGTTGATCTCGGTCTGGCCGAACATCTCGTTGACGATCACGCCCAGCGCCTCGCGGCACCAGCCGAACACGGTCTCGCCCACGGCCTCGCCGGCGCTCATCAGCGCACGCAGCCTGATGTCGTAGCGCTGGCGCGGCTCCGGGCAGGCCTTCATCATCTGCTTGAGCGCGGTCGGGAACAGGAAGGTGTTGGTGACGGCGTAGCGCTCCAGCAGTTCGAAGGCGCGCTCGGCGGAGAAGCGTCCCTGGTAGCCGAGGATGGGCTTGCCGAAATACAGCGCCGGCATCAGCGCATCCCACAGGCCGCCGGTCCAGGCCCAGTCGGCCGGGCTCCAGAACACGTCGTCGTCCTGCGGATACCAGTTCTGCGAGCAGACAAAGCCGGTCAGGTTGCCGATCAGCGCGCGGTGCGGGATCAGCGCGCCCTTGGGCGGGCCGGTGGTGCCGCTGGTATAGATCAGCACCGCGGCCGCGTCGGCCTTGGTCTGCTCGGCGATGAAGGTCGGCAGCTGCGCCGCCAGCAGCACGTCCCAGTCGTGGTCGCCGCGGCCGTGCGCGTCTCCGGCGGCGATGACCGTCGCCAGCGTCGGGCATTCCGGGCGCGCGGCCAGCAAGTTATCGGTCGAGGTCTCGTCGGCGATCGCCACGCTGGCCTCGCTGTGCGCGATGCGGTAGGCCAGTGCCTCGGGGCCGAACAGCATCGACAGCGGCATGGCGATGGCGCCTAGCTGGTAGATCGCCATATGCGCGATCACGGTCTCGATCCGCTGCGGCATCACGATCGCCACGCGGTCGCCGCGCGCCACGCCGAGCGCGCGCAGCGCCGACGACAGGCGGTTGGCCTCGGCCTGGATATGGGCAAAGGTATGCGCGTTGCGGCGGCCGTCCTCATGCTCGGTATAGACCGCGATGCGGTCCATCGTGGCCGGGTCGCGGGCCCAGCGCCCGCAGCAGGCCTCGGCGATATTGAACTGCGGCGGGATTTCCCAGCGGAAGGATTCGTACAGGGCGCGGTAGTCGTCGCGCCGGCTTTCCGGCAAGGCAGCTGCGGCCATCCAGGGTCTCCGGTAGGTCCGCCTGGCGCGGCAAGTTGCCAACGGCGCTGGCCGCTATAATGCCCGCAAGCGAACGATCGTTCTATTTTGTCGTGGCTTCCCGCGCCAGCCCCAGCGGCAGGAAGACCCCGACGCAAGGGTGGAGACAATGACTATCAAGGAAACCTCGCAGTCTGAATTTATCACGTTGCGTGGGCTGCGCTACCACGTGCGCCACTGGGGCACGCCCGGCGCGCGCAAGCTGTTCATGCTGCACGGCTGGATGGACGTGGCTGCGTCGTTCCAGTTCCTGGTCGACCACCTGCGCGGCGACTGGCACGTGATCGCGCCCGACTGGCGCGGCTTTGGCGAGACCGACTGGCCGACGCGCTACCCGGGCACGCAGTCCTACTGGTTTGCCGACTACATTGCCGACCTGGAGGCCTTGCTCGACCACTACGCGCCCGACGGCCAGGTCGACCTGGTCGGCCACAGCATGGGCGCCAACGTGATCTGCCTGTATGCCGGCATCCGCCCGCAGCGCGTGCGCCGCGTGGTGGACCTGGAGGGCTTCGGCATGACGGCGACGCGGCCGGTGCATGCGCCGAAGCGCTACGCGCGCTGGCTCGACGAACTGCGCGCCGGCGCGGAAATGAAGACGTATGACAGCGTGGACGGCGTCGCCGCCCGGCTGCAGAAGACCAACCCGCGCCTGCCCGACGACCGAGCCGCCTTCCTGGCCGCGCACTGGTCGCGCCGCAACGTGGACGGCCGCTGGGAGATCCTGGGCGACCCCGCGCACAAGCTGGTCAACCCGATGCTGTACCGGGTCGATGAAGTGATGGCGATCTGGGAGCAGGTCAGCGCGCCGGTGCTGCATGTGGAGGCGCGCGATTCGGACACGCTGCGCCATATCGCCCACAAGCAGACCATCGACGAGTTCAAGGAGCGCTTCCGCGCCTTCCGCGATTTCCGCGAGGCGGTGGTGGAAGATGCCGGCCACATGCTGCATCACGACCAGCCCGCCGCGGTGGCGGCGCTGGTGGAATCGTTCTGCGGTCCGGTGTAGGCGCGGCGCGCGGCCGTTCAGGCGTGCGTGAGCTTTTCCTTCAGCGCGGCGTTGTTGCTGGTGTGCACGTGCACCAGCGCCTTTTCCGGGAAGGTGTAGTGGTAGGCGCGGCGCAGCGCCAGCGCGGCTTCGTGGAAGCCTGACAGGATCAGCTTCTGCTTGTTGGTGTAGTAGGCGATATCGCCCGCGGCAAAGATGCCGCGGCGCGAACTCTCATAGGTGGTGGTGTCGACCAGGATGCGGCCGGCGCGCATGTCCATGTCCCAGTGCGCGATCGGCCCCGGCTCGGACACCAGGCCGTACAGCGCCACCAGTTCATCGGCGGGCAGCACTGTGCTGCCGTCGCGGGTGCGTATCTCGACCTCGGTAAGCGGGCCGTCCTGGCCTTCGGTGCGCAGGGCGCCCAGCATGCCGACCACGAAATCCATCTCGCCGGCCGCCACCGCCCTGCGCATTTCCGCCACGGTGCCGTCCGCCGCGCGGAAGCCTTCGCGCCGGTGCATCAGCGTCACGCGCGCGGCCACCTTGCGCAGCGCCAGTGCCCAGTCCAGCGCCGAGTCGCCGCCGCCGGCCACGATCACGCGCTTGCCGGCAAAGCGCGACACATCGCGCACGGCGTAGTGCACGTGGCGGCCTTCCAGCGCCGGCGCTTCCGGCAGCGCTACGCGCTGCGGCGCAAACGCGCCCACGCCGGCGCAGATCAGCACCGCGGCGACGTCGAAGCGCTTGCCGCCGTCGGTGGTTACCAGCAGGCGTTCGTGGGCGGCATGGCCGTCCGGTGCCGGGGTTTCGGACACGCTTTCCGCGCGCTGGCCGAAGTGCATCGGGAAGGCGAACGGCGCGCATTGCTCCAGCAGCCGGTCGACCAGGTCCTGCGCCAGGCAGCCCGGCACGGCGGGGATGTCGTAGATCGGCTTTTCGGGATAGAGCTCGGTGCACTGGCCGCCGGCGCGGTCGAGCACATCGATCAGTTCACATTTGAGGCCGAGCACGCCGGCCTGGAATGCGGCGAACAGGCCGACCGGGCCGGCGCCCACAATCAGGACATCGGTGGTGGTGACGGGTGCGGCGGCTGCAGGGGTAGCGGTGGGCATTGGGCATGGCGGACACGCCAGGTGCCCGCGAATAGACGGTGCAAAGCCCGACTATACCCCGCGCCACCCCGGTTTCCGCCGACGCCAGCGTTGCCGGCATGGCTTTGGCGTGGCCCGCCAGGGTGCTCCGGGGTCACGCATGGGGGGCGACGGGAGTAGAATGACACCATGCAAAACGCCCACGCCATCAATGCCGACCTGCATTGCCATTCGACCGTATCCGACGGCACGCTCGCGCCGCGCGCCGTGGCGGCAATCGCCCGCGACGCGGGGGTCGCGTACTGGGCGCTGACCGACCACGACGAACTGGGCGGGCAGGCCGAGGCACGCGCCGCGGCCGAGGAATTCGGCATGCGCTACGTGCCGGGCGTGGAAATCTCGGTGACCTGGGCCGGGCAGACCGTGCATATCGTCGGCCTGCAGGTCGACCCGCACTGCCCGGAACTGATCGATGGCCTGACCGATACCCGCTCGGGCCGCGCGCGCCGCGCGCGCGATATCGCCGACGCGCTGGCCAAGGTCGGCATCACCGACGCCTATGAAGGCGCGCTGCGCTACGTGGGCAACCCGGACCTGATCTCGCGCACGCACTTTGCGCGCTGGCTGGTCGACCAGGGCCGCTGCGCCACGATTGGCGACGTGTTCGGCGAGTACCTGTCGGAAGGCCGTCCCGGCTATGTCGGCCACCGCTGGGCCAGCCTGGCCGAAGCGGTAAGCTGGATCCGCACGGCCGGCGGCATCGCCGTGCTGGCGCACCCGGGCCGCTACCACTACACCGATACCCAGCACGACGCGCTGTTCGATGAATTCACGTCGCTGGGCGGCGGCGCGGTCGAGGTGGTGACCGGCAGCCATACGCCCGACCAGTACCGCCGCTACGCCGAGGTGGCCCGCCACTATGGGTTGCTGGCCTCGCGCGGCTCGGACTTCCACGGCCCCGGCGAAGGGCGCGTGGGGCTGGGAACGCTGCCGCCGCTGCCGGCCTCGGTCACCCCCGTCTGGCACGACTGGTAGGTGGCAGGCGCGTGCCCGGCCTGGCCGGGGTACCCCCCCAGATTCCGCTCCGTCCCGTCCGAATCCGTCCCCCCTGGCCCATGTCACAGTACTTCGAGATCCATCCGCTCAATCCGCAGTCGCGCCTGATCAAGCAGGCCGCCCAGATCCTGCAGAAGGGCGGGCTGATCGCGTTGCCGACCGACTCCAGCTATGCGCTGGCCTGCCGGCTCGACGACAAGGCCGCCGTCGAGCGCCTGCGCCGGCTGCGCGGCATCGACGACCGCCACCACCTGACGCTGATGTGCAGCGACCTGTCTGAGCTGGGCAACTTTGCCCGCGTCGACAACCGGCAATACCGCTGGCTCAAGGGCGCCACGCCGGGCCCGTACGTATTCATCCTCGAAGCCACCAAGGAAGTGCCGCGGCGGCTGTCGCACCCGGCGCGCAAGACCATCGGCGTGCGCGTGCCTGAACACGCGATCCCGCTGGCGCTGCTGGGCGAGACCGGCGAGCCGCTGATCTCGGCCACGCTGCAGATGCCGGGTGACGAGGAACCGCTCAACGATCCGGCGGAAATCCGCGCGCGGCTGGAAAAGCAGCTCGACCTGGTGGTATGCGGCGGCCCGGCGCCGGCACAGCCGACCACGGTGATCGACCTGACCAGCGGCGAACCCGAGCTGATCCGCGCGGGCCGCGGCGACGTCGAGCGCTTCGGGCTCTGAGTTCCTCCGGCGCCGCTACCTCCGCAGACGGGTGCACCAGCGTGCGCCTGGGCGCCGCCGGACCGTTACAATAGACACCATGGATTCCTCCCTTATCCAGACCTTCGCGGTCTATGCCCTGCCGGTGCTGTTCGCCATAACGCTGCACGAAGCCGCACACGGCTACGTGGCCAAGGTGTTCGGCGACAACACGGCCTACGCGCTCGGGCGCGTCAGCCTGAACCCGATCCGCCATATCGACCCGATCGGCACCATCGCGGTGCCGCTGCTGCTCTACATCATGACCAGCGGCCAGTTCGTGTTTGGCTACGCCAAGCCGGTGCCGGTGGTGTTCGAGCGCCTGCGCAACCCGCGCTGGCATGGCATGTGGGTGGCGCTGGCCGGCCCGGCCAGCAACGTGGTGCAGGCCTTCGTCTGGGTGCTGCTGGCCATCGGCCTGACCTGGGGCGGGGTGCGCGAGCCGTTTTTCGGCGAGATGGCACTGGCGGGCGTGCGCGTCAACCTGGTGGTGGCCGCCTTCAACCTGTTCCCGGTGCCGCCGCTGGACGGCGGCCGCGTGCTGACCGCGCTGCTGCCGCAGGGCATTGCCCGCGCGGTGTCGCGCATCGAGCCGTATGGCATCTTCGTGGTGCTGGCGTTGGTGGCCGCGGGCGTGATCACCACGATCTGGATGACGCCGGTGGTCAATGTGCTGATGGCGCTGATCGAGTTGCTGCTGCGCCCGATCGTGATGCTGCTGCATTGAGGTGCCGGGGAACGCAATGAAGCTTACACATGCCGGTATTTCAGCCCCGTCCGCCTGGGTCACCCGCTGGGCGCACCTGCTGCGCCCCGGCGCGCGGGTGCTGGACCTGGCCTGCGGCAGCGGCCGCCACGCCGCCTGGCTGGCCGCTTGCGGCCACACGGTGCTGGCGGTCGACCGCGATACCGAAGCGATTGCCGGCCTGCCGGCCGGCGTAACCGGGCGGGTGGCGGACCTGGAGCAGGGCGCCTGGCCGCTGGCCGGCGAGGCGCCGTTCGACGCCATCGTCGTCACCAATTACCTGCACCGGCCGCTGTGGCCGCACCTGGCGGCGGCACTAGCGCCGGGCGGGTTCTGGATCCATGAGACCTTCGCCGTCGGCAATGAGACCGTCGGCAAGCCGTCGCGGCCAGATTTTCTGCTGCGGCCGGGCGAATTGCTCGAGGTGGCGCGCGAGTCTGGCCTGCGTGTGGTCGCCTATGAGGATGGCCTCGCAGAAGTGCCGAAAACAGCCTTCGTGCAGCGCATTTGTGCGGTACGCGAGGTGGCGGCGGCCGCCGATGCGCCCGCGCCGCCACGCTACCGGCTCGATCCCTGAGCGGGGCGCCGTGCTGTCGGCGGGAATCGCGCGGCACGCGTTGAAACAGTTGGTATCAACCCCTGTCCGGGCAGCGGTCGAAGCGGCCTGCGGTTCCGGTACAATCCCGTTATTCGCATCCCGAATTCCTTAACGTTATGACACAGATTACCGGCAGCATTGTCGCCATCGTCACCCCGATGCATGAGGACGGCAGCCTGGACTTCCCGGCCCTGCGCGCACTGGTCGACTGGCACGTGGCCGAGGGCACCGACGCCATCGTGATCGTGGGCACCACTGGTGAGTCCCCGACGGTTACCGTCGAGGAGCACTGCGAACTGGTCCGCGTTGCCGTGGAACAGGCCGGCAAGCGCATCCCGATCATCGCCGGTACCGGCGGCAATTCCACCAAGGAAGCCATCGAGCTGACCGCCTTCGCGAAGAAGGTGGGTGCCGATGCCTCGCTGCAGGTCGTGCCGTACTACAACAAGCCGACCCAGGAAGGCATGTACCGGCATTTCCGCACCATCGCCGAGGCGGTGGACCTGCCGGTGCTGCTGTACAACGTGCCGGGCCGCACGGTCGCGGACATGAACAACGAGACCATCCTGCGCCTGGCGCAGGTGCCGGGCATCGTCGGCGTCAAGGAAGCCACCGGCAATATCGACCGTGCCGCGCAGCTGATCAAGGACGCGCCGGAAGGCTTTGCCATCTACAGCGGCGACGACCCCACGGCGGTTGCGCTGATCCTGCTGGGCGGACACGGTAATATCTCGGTCACCGCGAACGTGGCGCCGCGCAAGATGCATGAGATGTGCGCTGCGGCACTGAAGGGCGACGTCGTCACCGCGCGCCGCCTGCACATGGAACTGATCGGGCTGAACCAGGCCATGTTCATCGAAGCCAATCCGATCCCGGTCAAGTGGGCGCTCCAGCAGATGGGCAGGATGGCAGGTGGTATCCGCCTGCCGCTGACCCCGCTGTCCGAGAGCAACCACGACTATGTCCGCAAGGCACTGGCCGCCGCCGGCCTGCTGGCCTGATTCTCCACGGCGTCCTGCTGTCCGCCCCATCTACTAGGATTGCGTGTCAATGAAACAGAAGCTTAACCGCCGCGGCGCGACGCAAGTCCGCCGTGCCGCCCTGGTTGTGCCCGTGCTTGCCGCCGGCCTGATCACCGGCTGCAGCAGCATCAACGAGGCGATGCAGCCTGACAAGATCGACTACAAGTCGTCGGCCTCGAAGCGCACGCCCACGCTGGACGTGCCGCCCGACCTGACCAAGCTGGAAGGCGACCGCCGCTATTCGGTACCCGATGCGAACGGCACCTCGACGCTGTCGACCTACAGCCAGGCCACCAAGGTCCGCGAGCAATCCCCGAGCGAAAACGTGCTGCCCTCGGCGCAGGGCATCCGCATGGAGCGCGACGGCAACCAGCGCTGGCTGGTGATCAGCAACGGCATGCGCGGCGACCAGCTGTGGCAGCAGCTGCGCGGCTTCTGGCAGGAAAGCGGTTTCCTGCTGGTGCAGGACTCGCCCGAGACCGGCATCATGGAAACCGACTGGGCCGAGAACCGCGCCAAGATTCCGCAGGACATCATCCGCAATACCATCGGCAAGGTGTTCGACGGCCTGTACTCGACCTCCGAGCGCGACAAGTTCCGCACCCGCGTCGAGCGCGCGCAGAACGGCACGCTCGAGGTCTTCATCAGCCACCGCGGCGCGCAGGAACAGCTGACCGGCGTCGACAAGTCGACCACGGTCTGGACCCCGCGTCCGGCCGATCCCGAACTGGAAGCCGAATTCCTGTCGCGCCTGGCCCAGCGCCTGGGTGTGCAGAAGGAGCAGGCTGACCGCATGGCCAAGAACCCGGCGGCAGCTGGCAACACGGGCGCCGCGGCCGGTACTGAGGCTGCTGGTGCCGCCGCCGGCGCGACCGCTGCTGCTGGCACTGCCGCGGCAGCCGACGGCGCCGCGCAAAGCAAGTCGTACCTGGCCCAGGTCAACGGTGCCCCGGCGCTGCAGCTGCCCGAGCCGTTCGACCGTGCCTGGCGCTCGGTCGGCCTGTCGCTGGATCGCGTGAACTTCACCGTCGAAGACCGCGACCGCGCCCAGGGCCTGTACTACGTGCGCTATGTCGATCCGCGTACCAATGTCGACAGCCGCGGCTTCTTCTCCAAGCTGTTCACCAAGCCGGACGATCCCAAGACCGCCAAGAAGTATCGCGTGGCGCTCAAGGGCACCAGCAGCGGCACGCTGGTGACGGTGCTCAACGAAGCCGGCCAGCCGGAGAACGGCGAAGTCGGCAAGCGCATCCTGTCGCTGCTCGACGAGCAACTGCACTGAGCCGGCGCATGACTGCTGGCTTGCCAGCCGGCCGTCCTGGCCGGTGCCTGGCGGGTAGGGCGCGGCCATGATGCGCTTCGCCTTCCTCGGCAGTGGCAGCGAGGGCAACTCGCTGCTGATCGAATCCCGCGAAGACACCACCACGACGCGCGTGCTGCTGGACTGCGGCTTCGGCATCCGCGAGACCGCCCGGCGCCTGGAGCGCCTGGGTGTCACGCCGGACCAGCTTGACGCCGTGCTGGTCACGCACGAGCACGGCGACCATGTCGGCTCGGCCTATGCCTTTGCCGCGCGCCATCGCCTGGCGGTCTACACCAGCCACGGCACGTGGCTGGCGACCTCGCACCTGCGCGGCGCCGATGCTGCCGATGTACGGGTCTGCTGCGCCGACCATGCCTTCGCTATTGGGAGCCTGCAGGTACTGCCCTATACCGTGCCGCACGACGCGCGCGAGCCGGTGCAGTTCGTGCTGTCGGACGGGCAGGCGCGGCTGGGTGTGCTGACCGACGCGGGCATGGAAACGCCCTATGTGACAGCGCGCCTGTCAGGCGTGGATGCGCTGGTGCTGGAATGCAACCATGACCGCGAGATGCTGCGCAACTCGGTCTATCCGGCCTCGCTGAAGCGGCGCATTGGCGGCGACTTCGGCCACCTCGCCAATGAAGTCGCGGCCAGCATCCTGGCGCAGGTTGCCCATGCCGGACTGAACCGCGTGGTCGCGGCCCATCTCAGCAAGCAGAACAACACGCGTGAGCTGGCCACCGGGGCGCTGGCGGCGGCATTGGGAGCGCTGCCCTCCGAGGTGCTGGTGGCGGACCAGGACGAGGGGCTGGACTGGCAGGCGGTGCGCGCCTGAGGGATGAGTGAGTGCGAAGTGAGCACGGCGGAGCGCAGTGCGGTAGCAGCGCTCCAAATAAAAAAACCGGCCCGAAGGCCGGTTTTTTTATCGGTGTGGAACCGATTACTGCTTGGCAGCCGGAGCCGAAGCGTCAGCAGCCGGAGCCGAGGCTTCAGCAGCCGGGGCCGAAGCTTCTGCAGCGGCAGCAGCCGGGGCTTCAGCAGCCGGGGCCGAAGCTTCAGCAGCGGGAGCAGCAGCAGCCGGAGCAGCCGTGTCAGCGGCCGGAGCGGCAGCTTCTTCCTTCTTGCCGCAAGCGGCGAGAGCAACAGCGGCCAGCAGCGATGCGATCAGGAGAGACTTCTTCATTGTTCGTCCTTTAACTTGTAATAACGAAAAACAGGCGATGAATAATTACCGGTAATTATCGCTCTTGAACTGCAAAATAGAGGCCCTCCCGGGTGCCGACATATGCAGTGGTCCGCAGTACTAGCCAGCCGACGATTATATCCGCGTTTTCCCGGCTTGTGTAGCGCCGAAATTTACTGATTCGCAATGTTACGCATTATTACAGCCGCGGGCCCAACTGCAACCATCCTTCCAGCGCCCAGTGATGGAACGTTTCCATCAGGTCAGGGAGATCCGCGCAAGCAGCAACATCTTCGCCACTAAGTTGCCGATAATCGGCCAATTTTTTCAACCACTGCATCAGTTCGGCCGGCGGTTCGTAGGCTTCTCCATTCAGGAAGAAATTGGCGCGGTCGTAAAGCGCGATCGATGCCGGGGCAAGGACGACACCATGGCGGGCCGCCAGTGTTGCATAACAGCGCAACGGGATGTCGGCGATCTCCGCAAATTCAACGCCGGGTTTGGGTTCGGACAGATGGCTGCCGAGGAATTCCGACACCATCTGGATGTTCCATTGCAGCGCCTTGAGCCGTTCGGCTACGGCCTTGGTCATGCCGGCGGGCAATTGCGCGGGGCGCGTGGCGGCGCGCTCGCCGGGGTCGGCATAACGGCCGCCGAGGTCTTCGTTATCCTCGACCGTTTCCGACAGCCAGGCCAGGAAGTGCCCGGCCAGTTCGCGATAGGCCGGCGCGCGGAAGCCGATCGAGCAGGTCATGCATTCGCCCTCGGCAACGCCATCGTGCGCATACTGTGGCGGCAGGTACAGCATGTCGCCGGGTTCGAGCACCCATTCCTGTTCGGCGTTGAAGTCGGCCAGGATCTTCAGCGGCATGTCCGGAATCAGGTCCAGGCTGGCCTGCGACGAGATGCGCCAGCGGCGCCGGCCCGAGACTTGCAGCAGGAACACGTCGTACGAATCGAAGTGCGGACCCACGCCGCCGCCGTCCGAGGCGTAGCTGATCATCAGGTCGTCCAGGCGCGCATCGGGCACAAAGCGGAAGCGACCCATCAGTTCCGCCGCGGCGGCATCGTGCAGGTTGACGCCCTGCACCAGCAAAGTCCATTGGCGGCTCTTGACGGCGGGCAGGTTTTCGCGCGCAAATGGGCCATGCGCGAGCTTCCAGCGGTTGCGGAAGTGCGTCACCAGGCGCGATTCGACGTCGTCGCGATCGGCAAGGTCGAAAAGCGCATCGCGCGACACAGGTGGCACGATTCCCGGCACCGCCTGTCGAATGAGGAGGGGTTTGTGATGCCAGACATCCCGCATGAATGCAGCAGGCGTCATGCCACCAAGCAGGTCGAGCGGAGTGTCTGGATCGACGGGGCCAGGGGGCAGGGCCTGCGCGTATAATGCGGAATCGTTCATGGAGTCAAGAATTGAAAATCGCTAAGAACACGGTAGTGTCCGTGATGTACAAGCTATCGGACGCGCAAGGCAATCTGATCGAGGAGTCAGATGAAGCCATGGTCTATTTGCACGGCGGCTATGATGGCACGTTCCCCAAGATCGAGGAAGCGCTCGACGGCCATGACACGGGCTTCGAGACCCAGCTGCAGCTGGAACCGGAAGACGCGTTCGGCGATTACGACGCCGATATGGTGAAGGTCGAGCCGCGCAACCGCTTCCCCGAGCCGCTGGAAGTCGGCATGCAGTTCGAAGGCATGCCCGAGGACGGCGACGAAGAAGACTCCGTCATCTACACCGTGACCGACGTGGCCGAGGACAAGGTCGTGCTGGACGGCAACCATCCGCTGGCCGGCATGGCGCTGCGCTTCTGGCTGAAGGTCTCCGAAGTGCGCGAAGCCACCGCCGAGGAAATCGAACACGGCCACGCCCACGGCGCCTCGGGCGTTGAAGTGGTGGATGAGGACGAGGACGACGATACGCCGCGCACGCTGCACTGAGCGCACGCATACAGCGTATCCACAGAGAAGCCGGCCGTTGCCGGCTTCTTTGCTTTCGGCCGCCGGTCAGTGCGGCGCTGGTGCGTCCTTGAGCACGACCGCGAACGGTGACGCCGCGGAGGGCGTGATCACCAGCTCAGCCCATTGCGAGACCGTGCCGGTCGGCAGCGAGACGCGCGTGAAATTCTGCAGGACCTTGCCGGCGGCATCGCGCAGCGGCTTGTCGATGCCGAAACCGTTTTCGGTCCCGCTCTCGCTCGCATGCACCAGCAGCACCTGGCCGCTGAAACGCGCGCTCAGCTCGCGCAGCTGGCGTTTGAACTCTAGGTAGCCATCGCGGGTGCGGTGGCGCAAGAAGCCATCCAGCAGCGTCGGGCGGCCCTTCTTCTCCCAGCCGTTGGCAAAATGCGGGTCGCCGTGGGCCACCACAACGATGCCGTTCAGGTCCCGCTGCCGTGCCACCGAGAACGCGCGCGCCAGCCACTGCCGGTTGGCCTCGCGCCGGTCCTCGAATTCGCTGTTGCGGCCGCCTTCATTGCGGTAGTGGTTGTTATCGCCCGGCACGTTCAGGCCGACGATCAGCACATCGCCCACGCTCATGCGCATGTTCTCGCGGAAGCTGCGGAACAGTGCCTGGTCCGACTGCCGCAGCACCGGCCGCGGATGCTGTCCCAGGGTGGCATCCTCGGGGAAGAACAGCTCGCGCAGCCGGTTCAGCCGCTCGACCGAGTCAAAGCCGCCGTTGACCGGCAGCCGGCACTCGGACCAGTCGGTTTCACCGGGCACGTAGACCAGCGGCAGGGGCGACTGGTCCAGCAGCTGCTGGCGGCTGCTCAGCACGGCATCGCTGCACGACTCCGTATCGCCCTTGATGCCGCCGGCATGGATCACCAGGTCCAGCTTGCGCTCGGCAAAGTCGTCGAGCAGCGCCGCCACATTGGCTTCCGCGGCCGGCCATTGCGGCAGGTCGGCGATCAGCGCGACGCGCGTGACCTGAGGCTTGGCAGGAGCCTTGCCCGCGCGGCCTGCCGGCGCGGCCACCGCCATGCCGGCCATGCACAGCAGTGGCAGCAGCAGCGTGAGCAGGGCCCGGCGCGGGGCGTTCATGCCGTCTCGGCTGTCTCGCCTGCCAGCGCCTTGAGCCGGTACAGCGCCTCCAGCGCGGCGCGCGGCGTCAGGGTATCGGGGTCCAGGTCGGCCAGCGCGTCGATCAGCGCAGCCTGCTCGGGCGCCAGCGCGGCGGGCATGGCCGCCGGCGCACTGCCGAAATCGTCATCGTCGTCTTCCGGCGTCGGCGGTGCCGCGAACAGGTCCAGCTGTGGCGTGGGCGTGGCCTCGGCGGATTGCTGCTCCAGCCAGGCCAGGTGCTTGCGCGCGGCGCGGATCACCGGCTGCGGCACGCCGGCCAGCTGCGCCACCTGCAGGCCGTAGCTCTGGCTGGCGGGGCCGTCCTGCACCGCATGCAGGAACACGATGCCGTCGCCATGCTCGACCGCCGACAGGTGCACGTTGGCCGCCTGCGGGAATTCCTGCGGCAGCTGCGTCAGCTCGAAATAGTGCGTGGCAAACAGCGTATGGCTGCGGTTGTGCGACAGCAGGTGGCGCGCGATCGCCCACGCCAGCGCCAGCCCGTCGAAGGTCGAGGTGCCGCGTCCGATCTCGTCCATCAGCACCAGCGAGGCCGGGGTGGCGTGGTGCAGGATGCCGGCGGCCTCGGTCATTTCCACCATGAAGGTGGAACGCCCGCCGGCCAGGTCGTCGGCGGCGCCGATGCGGGTGAAGATGCGGTCGATCGGCCCGATCACCGCGCGCCGCGCCGGCACATAGGCGCCCACGCAGGCCAGCAGCACGATCAGCGCGGTCTGGCGCATGAAGGTCGATTTACCGCCCATGTTCGGGCCGGTGATCAGCAAGAGCTTGCGCGCCTCGTTGAGCTGGCAGTCGTTGGCGATGAACGCTACCGACTCCGCCGCGAGCTGGCCTTCGACCACCGGGTGGCGGCCCTGCACGATATCGACCACGTTCTCGGCCACGCGCTCCGGCGCGGACCAGTCCAGCGTCTGCGCGCGCTCGGCCAGTGCCGTCAGCACGTCCAGGCGCGCCAGCGCGCCCGCCACCCGTTGCAGCTCGCCGATATGCGGCAGCAGTGCCTGTAGCAGTCCGTCAAAGAGCTGCTTCTCGCGCGCCAGCGCGCGGTCCTGCGCCGACAGCGCCTTGTCCTCGAAAGCCTTCAGCTCGGGCGTGATATAGCGCTCGGCGTTCTTCAGGGTCTGGCGGCGGCGGTAGTCGTCGGGCACCTTGTCGGCCTGGCCGTTGGTAACCTCGATATAGAAGCCGTGCACGCGGTTGAACTCGACGCGCAGGTTGGCAATGCCGGTGCGGGCGCGTTCGCGCGCTTCCAGGTCGATCAGGAACTGGCCACAGTTCTCGGAGATGTCGCGCAGCTCATCGAGGTTGGCATCGTAGCCGCGCGCGATCACGCCGCCGTCGCGCACCACGGTGGCCGGCTCTTCGGCCACGGCGCGCACCAGCAGGTCAAGACAGTCCTGCGGCACGCCCAGGTCGTCGAGGGTCTGCGCCAGCAGGATGCTGCCCTGGTCGGCCAGGATGCACGCCCGCACGTCCGGCAGCGCGCGCAGGGTGTCGCGCAGCGAGGACAGGTCGCGCGGGCGGGCATTGAGCAGCGCCAGCCGCGAGGTGATGCGCTCGACATCGGCCAGCCGGCGCAGCGCCGCGCGCAGGGCATCGGTGCCCTGGTCGATCAGCACGCCGATGGCCTGCTGGCGCGCTTGCGGCACTGCCGGGTCGCGCAGCGGGTGGTGCAGCCAGTGGCGCAGCGCGCGGCTGCCCATGGCCGTGCAGCAGGTGTCCAGCAGCGAGAACAGCGTCGGCGACTCGCCGCCGCGCAGGGTCTCGGTCAGTTCCAGGTTGCGCCGCGTGGCGGAATCCAGGCCCACGTACTCCGATTCGCGCTCGACCTTCACGCCCTGCACATGGCGCAGCGACTGGCCCTGCGTGGTGGCGGCGTAGTTCAGCAGCGCACCCGCCGCACCCAGCGCGGCACCCAGCCCGGCGCAGCCGAACGGGTCCAGGCTGGCTACGCCAAGCTGCTCGCGCAGCCGGCGCGTGCCGGCGTCCTGGTCGAAATGCCATTCCGGCAGGCGCGTGCGTGCGCAGGCAAGCACGGGCAGCTCGATGCCGTCCGCATACAGCAGCTCGGCCGGACGGATGCGTTCCAGCTCGCGGCCCAGCTGGGCTGCTTCGCATTCCATCAGGCGCAGCTCGCCGCTGGCCAGGTTCAGCCACGCCAGCCCGGTCTTGCTGACGCCGCGGCGCGTGGTCTGCTGGTGCACCGCCATCAGGAAGGTGTCGGCCTTGTCCGGCAGCAGCGCGGCATCGGTCAGCGTGCCGGGGGTGACGATGCGCACCACCTTGCGTTCTACCGGCCCCTTGCTGGTGGCGGGGTCGCCGATCTGCTCGCAGATCGCCACCGACTCGCCCAGCTTCACCAGGCGCGCCAGGTACTGGTCCGCCGAATGGAAGGGAATGCCGGCCATGCGGATCGGCACCCCGTTGGAGGCCCCGCGCGCGGTCAGCGTGATGTCGAGCAGGCGGGCGGCCTTCTCGGCATCGTCGTGGAAGAGCTCGTAGAAGTCACCCATGCGGTAGAACAGCAGGGTGTCGGGGTGGTCTGCCTTGATGCGGAGATACTGCTGCATCATTGGCGTGTGGCGGCTCGCGGACGAATCTGCCTGCGCCTGTTCCGGGTCGGTCTTTTTCTGCAATCCCATTGCCATTTAGCCTGTCTGGCGGTGGGCCTGCGCGATGCCGCCCGTTCCGCTCGGATCACCGCCTCGCGCATGCCGGATGGCGGCCGCGCGGGGCGTCCGGGCGGTCATCCGGCGGCCTGTGGCCAGGGCGCGAAGGGGCGTTTTCGAATATGGGCGATATGGTACAGCACGGGGCTGCCGCCGCAGCGCCGCGGAGCGGCTGCGGCGGCACTGCGGTGGATTAGTTTGCCAGCGCGGGAAGACTGGAGGGTGTCGCGATCGGTCATCTGCGGTCCTCCGTCAGGCAGCCGTGGCGCGCAGGATCTCGTAGAGCTGGTCCTTGAGCCGGAGCTTCTCTTTTTTCAGCCGCTCGATCTCGAAGGTGGAGGCCGGTATCAGCCCGGACTCCATGTTATGGATTTCCTGGTCCAGCGCATTGTGGCGGTGGAACAGGCGCGCGAAGCGGGCATCCTGGGTCTTCAGGGCGGTGATCTGGTCGCGGTATTCGGGGAACATGCTGGCTCTCCTGTGCTGGATCCGCGCGCACGGGGCGTGGCGCATGGGTTCATTCTGGGGAGGGCAGGGTGGTGCGACCTTGACCAGGATCATGGCCGTCGGAGGAATGAGAACGATCTGACCGGCGCCGCGCACAAAGCAAAACGCCCGCCGGGGCGCGGCGGGCGTCGGGGGCATGGCCGTCAGGCCATGTGCCGGTATCAGGCGTTGTCGAGCGAGAACGGCGACAGCAGGCGCACCATCTGGGCGAACGCCTTGGGGTTGCCGGCCAGCACTTCGCCCTGTTCCATCTGGCGCGGTTCGCCGGCGTAGTTGCCGACCAGGCCGCCCGATTCGGTGATCAGCAGCATGCCGGCGGCCATGTCCCACGGCTTCAGGCCGCGCTCGAAGAAGCCGTCCAGGCGGCCGCAGGCGACGTAGGCGAGGTCCAGCGCGGCGGCGCCCGGGCGGCGCAGGCCGGCGCAGCTACGGGTCATCAGCGCAAACATTTCCAGGTATTCGTCCATGCCTTCCAGGTCGCGGAACGGGAAGCCGGTGCCGATCAGGCAGTCGGCCAGCTTGTCGCGGCGCGTGACGCGGATGCGGCGGTTGTTCAGGAAGGCGCCGGCGCCCTTGCTGGCGGTGAACAGCTCGTCGCGGGTCGGGTCGTAGACGACGGCTTGCACAGGCGTGCCGCGGTGCAGCTGGGCGATCGAGACCGCGTATTGCGGGAAGCCGTGGATGAAGTTGGTGGTGCCGTCCAGCGGGTCGATGACCCAGGTGTACTCGCGGGCGTCTTCGCCCTCGGCCCAGGACTGGCCGGATTCTTCCGCTAGAATGCCGTGTTCCGGGTAGGCCGTGCGCAGGACCTCGATGATCGCGGCTTCGGCGGCGCGGTCCACCTCGGTGACAAAATCGTTGTGTTGCTTGCGCGAGACGCGCACCAGATCGACGTCGAGCGACGCGCGGTTGATGATGGATCCCGCCTTGCGGGCCGCCTTGATGGCGATATTGAGCATCGGATGCATGAATCTCTCCAGGCCGGCCACGACCGCGCGGCGGGGCGCCAAAGCGCCGCACGCCCGCTCATGGGCAGCTGACAACACAACGGATTGTAGAAGAACGTCGGGCGTCGCCGGTTCTGCTGCGAAAGTGCCGCGAAAGTCTCGCGAGCAAGCAAAAACCTGGCGCCGCGCCAAAGAAGAACCCCGAATTGTATATGAACCCGGCAATTGATACGAGCCAGCCCATTTCCGGCGATAACGGCGGCGACACCTTCGGCCGCGTGCGCTTCGTGCTGGTCGAAACCAGCCACCCGGGCAACGTCGGCTCGGTGGCGCGCGCGATCAAGACCATGGGCTTCGGCAGCCTGGTGCTGGTCTCGCCGCGCGAGCCGGACGTGCTGCGCCACCCCGATGCCATCGCCATGGCCAGCGGCGCCGACGATGTGCTGGCCGGCGCCGTGATCGTCGACCAGATCGACGCAGCCCTGGCCGGCGCCGCGCTGACCGTGGCCATGACTGCCCGCCAGCGCGAGTTTGGCCCGCCGCGGCTGCTGCCGCGCGCCGCCGCCGAGCGCGCGCGCCAGACGCTGTCCGGCAGCGGCGGCGTTGCCTTCGTGTTCGGCAACGAGCGCTATGGACTGCCCAACGAGGTGGTCGAGCGCTGCAACGCCGTCACCCATATCCCCGCCAATCCCGCGTATACCTCGCTGAACCTGGCGCAGGCGGTGCAGCTTATCGCCTACGAGATGCGGCTGGCACTGCTGGAGGCTGCCCCGGACGCGGGCGCCAATATCGGCTATGCTGGTGAGCCGGCCACGGCCGAGCAGGTCGAGGCCATGTTCGGGCATCTGCAGACGGGCCTGGAGGCGATCGGTTTTCTCGATCCGTCCAATCCGCGCAGGCTGATGACCCGGCTGCGCCGGCTGCTGGCCCGCAGTGGCCTGGAGCGCGAGGAAGTGAACATCCTGCGCGGCATCGCCAAGCACATGCTGATCGCCGCGCAAAAACATCCGGGCCCGCAAGGGGACCGGTGACAGGAGCAAGGACAGTGGCAGCAACCCATGGCGATTCGATGCAGGACAAGGCAAGCGCACGCAGCTGGTGCGCGGGTTGTTGTCCTGCCGCTGCGGGTTTGCGCGAGCCTGGGCGATGTTGATCGCGGCATCGATGGAATGTCCCTGACGGATCAGGGGCCAAACGCCGGCGCCAGAAACTGGCCCGGCAAATCACTTACACTCCCTGATCCCGTCCCCACCGGCCACCGATCTCGCCGGCGACCCTGCCCCGGGCAACAGCCCGTGTGGCGCGGCGCACGGCGCGGCACCACGACACGACCAAGATGTTCTCTCGCCTGAAGGAAGATATCGACACGATCATGCTGCGCGATCCCGCCGCGCGCAGCCGCCTCGAAGTGCTGACCTGCTATCCCGGCCTGCACGCCGTGGTGTTCCACCGCTTTGCGCACGGATGCTGGAACGCGGGCTTGCACTGGCTGGGGCGCTGGATCTCGCACTGGTCGCGCTTTCTGACCGGCATCGAAATTCACCCGGCGGTCAGGCTGGGCCGGCGCGTATTCATCGACCACGGCATGGGCGTGGTGATCGGCGAGACCGCCGAGATCGGCGACGATTGCACCATCTACCAGGGGGTGACGCTGGGCGGCACCTCGCTGTACAAGGGCCAGAAGCGGCATCCGACGCTGGGCGACGGCGTGGTGGTCAGTGCTGGCGCCAAGGTGCTGGGCGGATTCGTGGTGGGCGACGGTGCGCGCGTGGGCTCCAACGCGGTCGTGCTCAAGCCGGTGCCGCCGGGCGCGACCGCCGTGGGCATCCCGGCCCGCGTCATCCTGCCGGATGCGCCGTCAGCGCAGCAGGGCGCCAGGCAGGAGTTTTCGGCCTACGGCATCACGCCCAATGCGGACGACCCGGTATCGCTGGCGCTCAAAAGCCTGATCGACAATGCGGCGGCCCAGCATGACCGCATCGAGGCGGTGCTGGCCGCGCTCGACCGGCTCGGCGAACACCTGGAGAACACGCCGAACGATCCCTTTGATGCGAGCGAGCTGCGCAAGCTGATGAAGTGAGCGGATGGTAAGACGGTCAGTGCCGGCGTTGCCGGTCAGTCCGTCTGCTGCAGCAGACGGAACCCGTCGCGATCCAGTTGCAGCACCGCGGCTCGCGGATGCGCGCCGTCCAGGTCCCAGTCTGTCAGCACCCAGCGCACGCCCCCGGCTTCCTCATGCCGCGCGGGGCGATGCGTGTGGCCATGCACCAGCAACGACGCCCCGGCCGCGCCGAGCAATTCGGCCGCGGCTGCCGGTGCCACATCGCCATAGATCACCGGCACGGCCGCACCTGCGCTCAACTGCCTGGCGCGGTTGCCTTCACTGTCCGCGCGCAGCTTGCGGGCGATCGACAAACGCAGCTTCAGCGGCAGCGCCAGGAATACGCGCTGTACCCAGCCCTTGCGGGTCCAGCGGCGGAAACGGTTGTAGCGTTCGTCGTCGATGCACAGCATGTCGCCGTGACTCAGCACGACGCGCTGGCCGGCGCAGTGGATTACGGTGGGGTCGGGCAGCAGCGTGGCGTCCGCGGCGCCGGCGAAGCGCTGGCCCAGCAGGAAGTCGCGGTTGCCGTGCATCAGGTAGACCGCCACGCCGCGCGCGGCGAGCGCGCGCAGGGCGCCCGTCACGTGTTGCGCGAACGGCGAGTCGGTTTCTTCGTCGCCGACCCAGAATTCAAAGAAGTCGCCCAGGATGAAGAGAGCGCGCGCGCGCTGCGCGGCGCGTTCGAGCGTGCGCTCGAAGGCCGCCAGCGTGCGGGGCATGCCGGGCGTCAGGTGCAGGTCTGAAATGAACCACGCCGGCGCCTGTACCTCGAGGGGACCGGCCACCGGCGTGTGGGGGATTGCGGTCATGCGTGGTGTCGGGAGAGTAGAGCCGGCACGTGGGCGCGCACGGGACCGCAATCGGCAGGCATCGGCTTACTCGACGATGATGGCCTTCTCGATCACGACGTCTTCCAGCGGCACGTCCTGGTGGAAGCCCGAGCTGCCGGTGCGTACGGCCTTGATCTGCTCGACCACGTCGGTGCCGTCGACTACCTTGCCGAACACGGCATAGCCGAAGCCCTGCGGGGTGGGCGAGGAGAAGTTCAGGAAGTCGTTGTCGACCACGTTGATGAAGAACTGCGCGGTGGCCGAGTGCGGCGCATTGGTGCGCGCCATGGCCACGGTGTAGCGGTCGTTCTTCAGGCCGTTGCCGGCCTCGTTATCGATCGGGGCGTCGGTGCCCTTTTGCTTCATGCCGGGCTCGAAACCGCCGCCCTGGATCATGAAGTTCTTGATCACGCGGTGGAAGACGGTGTTGTCGTAGTGGCCCTTGCGGACGTACGACAGGAAGTTCTCGACCGTTTTCGGGGCCTTTTCGGCGTCGAGTTCCAGGGTGATCACACCCTTGTTGGTCTGGAGCTGTACCTTGGACATGGCGGTTTCCTCTGTTCGGTAATTATTTGACGACGGTGGCCGACTCGATCACGATCGGCGCGGCCGGCACATTGCGCATCGGGCCGTAGGCCGTGGTCGGCACGGTCTTGATCTTGTCGATCGTGTCCATGCCTTCCACCACCTTGCCGAAGACTGCGTAGCCGTTGCCGTCCGGCTGCGGGTAGTCAAGACTCGGATTATCCACCACATTGACGAAGAACTGCGCGGTGGCCGAGTTGGGGTCGCTGGTGCGTGCCATGGCGAGCGTGCCGGCCTTGTTCTTCAGGCCGTTGCGGGCTTCCAGCGGGATCGGCGCGCGCGTGGGCTTTTCCTTCATGTCGCGGTCAAAGCCGCCGCCCTGCACCATGAAGCCATTGATCACGCGGTGGAAGATGGTGCCACTGTAGAAGCCGCTCTTCACATATTCCAGAAAGTTCGCGACGGTCTTGGGCGCCGCTTCCGGGTAGAGCTCGACAGTGAACTTGCCGGCACTGGTGACGAACTGGACGCGCTCGGCGCCCTTCTGCTGGGCCAGCGCGCTGAACGAGGACAGCGCCAGGGCGCCTGCCGTCAGGCCGGCCAGGACGATGCGACGGGAACGGATCATGAATGGAACTCCGGTAGGTCTGGATGGACACGGCCCGGGCGCGTGGCGCCCCGGGCATGCGGATGGGTGCCGTCAGTCGGCTGCGGGGGCGCTGGCAGGTGCCTGGTGCCCGGCCGGTGCCGCCTTGCGGCTGCCGCCAGGCGCGGCCGGCTTTGCCGGCGCCGCCGCCGGGGCGGAAGCGGGGTTCAGCTGGCGCAGGCCGGCGCTGGCGCGCGCATCGCCCGGATTGCGGCGCAGTGCCTCGGCATAGGACTGCTCGGCCAGGCGGCGGTAAACATCGCCCAGGTTGGTGTAGCCGATGGCAAAGCCCGGCTTGACCTGGGTGGCGAGCAGCAGCTCGGCCTCGGCGCGCTTCAGGTCGCCGCGCTTGGCGTAGAGCAGCGCCAGGTTGTTGTGCGGCTCGGGTAGTTCCGGAAAGTCCTGCGCCATTTCCGCAAAGGCCTGGATGGCCGCATCCTCGCGGCCGGACTGGGCCAGGGCCCAGGCGCGCTGGAAGCGAGCCTGCGCATTGCGCGGGTTGGCGGCCAGCACGCGGTCGAAGCCCTTGATGGCATCGTCATAGCGGCGTGCATTGGCGGCCTGCTGGGCCTCGCCCATGCCCGGGTCGGTCGACTGGATGCCGCCGACCGGTGCCGTGGGCGCGGCCAGCGACAGCGGGCCGGTCTGCGCGTACGCAGGGGCCGCCAGCGCGGCGGCCAGGGCCAGCAGGGGCAGTACGGCGCGATGGCCGCGCCGGCGCGCGCGGGCGGCGGACGTGGCGTAAGACGGGGAGGGCAGCGGCAGGCTCATTGAGGACGGGTCCGTTATACTCCGCGGCATTCTAGCAAAGCGGCAAGTCCGGCACGAAGGCAATGCCATGGCAGTCATGGCGCGCGGCTTGCTTGCGCCCCGGCATGCTTCATTGCGTGCCCAACCCGCGCACCGCCTTCCGGTAAGATATGGGGCGCGACGGTATTGCGCCAGTGGCTGCGTCCCCGCCGGCGGCCTGCTGTCGAACCCGGCAGTCTCCTCTCACCACTCACTTCGTTTCATGCAGCTTCTGAACATCTACAACACGCTCGCGCGTGAGAAACAGCCATTCGTGCCAATCGAACCCGGCAAGGTCCGCATGTATGTGTGCGGCATGACCGTGTACGACTACTGCCACGTTGGCCATGCTCGCGTGATGGTGGTGTTCGATATGGTGCACCGCTGGCTGCGCGCCGCCGGCTACGAGGTGACGTATGTGCAGAACATCACCGACATCGACGACAAGATCATCCGCCGCGCGGCCGAGAACGGCGAGACCATCGGCGAGCTGACCACGCGCTTCATCCAGTACATGCATGAGGATGCCGCCGCGCTGGGCGTGATCCGTCCCGACCATGAGCCGCGCGCCACCGACTTCGTGCCGCAGATGCTTGACATGATCGGCAAGCTCGAAGCCAGGGGCCTGGCCTACCAGGCCAGCGACGGCGACGTGAACTATTCGGTGCGCAAGTTTGACGGCTACGGCAAGCTCTCGGGCAAGTCGCTGGAAGACCTGCGCGCCGGCGAGCGCGTCAGCGCCAACGATGCCAAGCAGGACCCGCTGGACTTCGTGCTGTGGAAATCCGCCAAGGCCAGCGAGCCGCCCGAGAGCAAGTGGGACTCGAAATGGGGCGCCGGCCGCCCGGGCTGGCACATTGAATGCTCCGCCATGAGCTGCACGCTGCTGGGCGAGCATTTCGACATTCATGGCGGCGGGGCTGACCTGCAGTTCCCGCACCACGAGAACGAGATTGCGCAGTCCGAAGGCGCCAGCGGCAAGCCCTTCGTCAATATGTGGATGCACAACGGTTTCGTGCGCATCAACGACGAAAAAATGTCCAAGTCGCTTGGCAATTTCTTCACCATCCGCGAGGTCCTGAAGTCGTACGACGCCGAGGTCGTGCGCTTCTTTATCCTGCGCGCGCACTACCGCAGCCCGCTGAACTACAGCGACGCGCACCTGGACGATGCCCGCCACGCGCTGACGCGCCTGTACACGGCGCTCAAGGACAGCCAGCCGGGCGGCTGCGCGGTGGACTGGGACGAGCCGCACGCCAAGCGGTTTGCCGAGGCCATGGGCGACGACTTCAACACGCCGATCGCAATGGCGGTGCTGTTCGACCTGGCCAGCGAGATCAACCGCACCGGCTCGACCGCCGCCGCGCGCCAGCTCAAGGCGCTGGCCGGCACGCTGGGCCTGCTCGAGCGCGATCCGCACACCTTCCTGCAGGGCGGCAAGTCCGACGACGGCCCGTCGCCGGACGAGATCGAGACGCTGATCGCCGCGCGCAAGACCGCCAAGGTCGGGCGCAACTTTGCCGAGGCGGACCGCATCCGCGCGCAACTGCTGGAAGCGGGCATCGTGCTGGAAGACAAGCCCGGCGGTGCCACCGAGTGGAGGCGTGCTTGAACGCTGCCGCGCGCAAGCCCGCCACCGCCACGACGCCCGTCACGCCTGCCGCCACGCGGGGCCGTGCGAAGGCGGCCGGCCCGCGCCCGGGCAAGGCCGGCGCCAAAGAGGCGCCGCTGCCGGATGGCAAGGACACGGGCAAGGACGCGGGCAAACTCGCGGCAAAGACGCGTAACGCCAAGGCCGTGCTGCCCGAGGCGGATGCGGTGCCGCTGCCGGTTGAAACCGTCATCGATGCGGTGCGCCCCGCCTACTGGGACGAGGCCTGCGCCGACCTGATGAAGCGCGACCGCATCCTGCGCAAGATGATCCCGACCTACGGCCCGGCGCACCTGGTGTCGCGCGGGGATCCGTTCGTCACGCTGGCGCGCGCGGTGGTGGGCCAGCAGATCTCGGTCAAGGCGGCGCAGTCGGTGTGGGAGCGGCTGCATGCGGCCTGCCCGAAGCTGGCGCCGGCGCAGTTCCTGCGCGCCGGACCCGAGAAGCTGGCCGGCTGCGGATTGTCCAAGCGCAAGGCGGAATACCTGATTGACCTGGCCGACCATTTCAAGGCGGGCACGGTGCACGTCGCCGAGTGGGCGCAGATGGACGACGAGGCCGTCATCGCCGAGCTGACCCAGATCCGCGGCATCGGCCGCTGGACCGCCGAGATGTTCCTGATGTTCAATCTGATGCGGCCCAATGTGCTGCCGCTCGACGACGTCGGCCTGATCAATGCGATCTCAACCAATTACTTCAGTGGCGAACCGGTCACGCGCAGCGAGGCGCGCGAGGTGGCGGCCAACTGGGAGCCCTGGCGCACAGTCGCTACGTGGTACATGTGGCGCAGTCTCGACCCGCTGCCAGTGACGTATTAGTCATTGCGGCAAGAAAATTTAGTGGCAGGTGCAGTCCGGGCTATCTGGCAGGCGCTAAGATAGCGACCAAATTCCGGTAGAATGCGCCCCTTCACAGACAGGTACGTGTGATTTTATGAAAACCACCTTCCTGGATTTTGAGCAGCCCATTGCCGAACTCGAGGCAAAGATCGAAGAACTGCGCTTTGTGCAGGACGATTCGGCTGTCGATATTTCCGAAGAGATTTCGCGGCTGGCCGGCAAGAGCCAGCAGCTGACCAAAGACATCTACGCCAACCTGACCCCGTGGCAGGTTGCGCAAATCGCCCGCCATCCCCAGCGTCCCTACACGCTGGACTACGTGCGCGAGATCTTCACCGATTTCCACGAGCTGCACGGCGACCGCACCTTTGCCGACGATCTGTCGATCATCGGCGGCCTGGCGCGCTTCAATGGCCAGGCGTGCATGGTCATCGGCCACCAGAAGGGCCGTGACACGAAAGAGCGCGCCATGCGCAATTTCGGCATGCCCAAGCCCGAGGGTTACCGCAAGGCCAAGCGCCTGATGGAACTGGCGGACAAGTTCGGCCTGCCGATCTTCACCTTTGTCGATACCCCGGGCGCGTTCCCCGGCATCGACGCCGAAGAGCGCGGCCAGTCCGAAGCCATCGGCCACAACCTGTATGTGATGGCCGGCCTGAAGGTGCCCCTGATCGCCACCATCATCGGTGAAGGCGGTTCGGGCGGCGCACTGGCGATTGCCGTGGGCGACGTGGTGCAGATGCTGCAGTTCGCCACCTACGCGGTGATCTCGCCGGAAGGCTGCGCCTCGATCCTGTGGAAGACCGCCGCGAAGGCGCCGGAAGCCGCCGAGGCGCTCGGCTTGACCGCGCACCGCCTGAAGGCGCTGGGCCTGATCGACAAGATCGTGAGCGAGCCGCTGGGCGGCGCGCACCGCGACTACAAGGGTATGGCGGCGATGCTCAAGCGCTCGCTGGCCGAGTCGCTGCGCCAGTTCCAGGGCATGAGCGTGAAGGAGCTGCAGGCTCGCCGCTACGAGCGCCTGCTCGCCTATGGCAAGTTCAAGGAAACCGGCACCCAGGACTGACCCGTCCGCCCGGCTGACCGACAAGGTCGCACAGGCCCTCCAGGCCGGTGCGGCCTTTGTTGTTTCTGGCGGCGGTACGGGCCAGGGCGCGCCGACGATCGCGGTGGCCCTGTCGGGCGGGCGCGATTCGGTCGCGCTGCTGCACGCCGCACGCGCGGCCGCGGCGCAGTGGGGCGTTGGCGCGCGCGTGGTGGCGCTGCATGTCCACCACGGCCTGCAAGCCGAGGCCGACGACTGGGACCGCTTCTGCGCCGCGCTGTGCGCGCAGTGGCAGGTCGGCTATTTCGTGCGGCGGGTGTCGGTGCAGCCAGAAGCGGGCGAGGGCGTGGAGGCGGCCGCGCGCCGCGCGCGCTATGCTGCGCTGGCGGCGATGTGCGCCGACAGCGGCGCGCGCCTGCTGCTGTTTGCCCATCACCAGGACGACCAGGTCGAGACCGTGCTGCTGCGGCTGTTTCGCGGCGCCGGCGTGGCGGGCATGGCCGGCATGCCCGCCATGCGCTCGCTGGACGATGGCAGCGGCGTGCTGCTGCTGCGCCCCTGGCTGGATGTGCCCCGTGCCGGGATCGAGGACTACTGCGCCGCCAACGCCTTGCAATGGGTCGACGATCCGTCCAATGCCGATGCCCGCTACGCGCGCAATGCCTTGCGCGCGCACCTGCCGGCGCTGGTAGCGGCTTTTCCGGCGCTGTCGGTCAACGTGGTGCAGGCGGCAGCGCATTTCGCCCAGGCAGGCCAACTGATCGATGAGCTGGCCTCGGCCTCGCTGGCGGCGCTGGCGCACCCTGGCCGCGATCCCAACACGCTTGCCGAACTCGACCTGGCTGGCCTGCGCGCCTTGCCCGCGGCGCATGCCGATGCCGTGCTGCGCTTCTGGCTGCGCGACCTCGGCGTGCGCGCGCCGTCCACTGCGCGGCTGGCGGCGATGCGCGAGCAACTGGTCACGCATGCCGGCGGCGAGCCCGCGATCGCGCATGAGGGTCTGATGCTGCGCCGTTTCCGCGAACGCGTGCTGGCCTGCACGCCGCCACCGGAAGTTGCGCCGGCACCCGTGATGCTGGACTGGCGGGGCGAGGCGCGCATTGTCGTGCCGGCATGGCGCGGCGAACTTCACTTCTTCCGCGACGATACCTTCGGCGTGCCCGAAGCGGTGCTGCACCAACCCCTGCGCCTGGCCGCGCGCAGCGGCGGCGAGCGCATCGTGCTGCGCCCCGGCGGCCCCGCCCGGGCGCTGAAGCAAGCCTGCCAGGAAGCCGGCATTCCGGCCTGGCGTCGGGCCTGGCTGCCGCTGCTGTGGGCGGGCGACACCCTGGTGCTGGCCGCCGGCCTCGGCATGCATCGGCGCTGGCCGGACACCCAGGCGGCGCCGCGCTGGCGCGTGGAATGGCATCCGCGGCCGCCGGCAGTGGCGACGCCGCCGCACTGAAACACCCGGATTACCGCCGGCATCACCTCCGATCTGCACCCGGAACCCCGCTACCGCCTTGCCTGACGGGACGTGATCGTGTATTTTCAAGGGTTTGCACAATCGCTGGCGTCGACAAGAAGATGGCTCTCATCGTTCACAAATACGGCGGCACTTCGATGGGTTCCACGGAACGCATCAAGAATGTCGCCAAGCGCGTTGCCAAGTGGCACCGCGCCGGTCACCGCGTAGTCGTGGTGCCTTCGGCCATGTCGGGCGAGACCAATCGCCTGCTGGGACTCGCCAGGGAAATTTCGCCGCAGCCCAATCCGCGTGAACTGGACATGCTCGCCTCCACCGGCGAACAGGCCAGCGTGGCACTGCTGGCGATCGCGCTGCACGGCGAGAACATCGACGCGGTCAGCTACACCGGCTGGCAAGTGCCGGTGAAGACCGACTCGTCGTACACCAAGGCCCGCATCGAATCGATCGACGACGAGCGCATCCTAGGCGACCTCGACGCCGGCCGTGTGGTCGTGATCACCGGCTTCCAGGGCATCGACGACGACGGCAACATCACCACGCTGGGCCGCGGTGGCTCGGACACCTCGGCCGTGGCCATCGCCGCCGCCATCGAGGCCGACGAGTGCCTGATCTACACCGACGTGGACGGCGTGTACACCACCGATCCGCGCGTGGTCGAAGACGCCCGCCGCCTGGACCAGATCACCTTCGAAGAGATGCTGGAAATGGCCAGCCTCGGCTCCAAGGTGCTGCAGATCCGCTCCGTGGAGTTCGCCGGCAAGTACCGCGTGAAGACCCGCGTGCTGTCGTCGCTGACCGACCCGCTTATGCCGCTCGAGCAGGAAATGCACTCGGGCACGCTGATCACTTTTGAGGAAGACTCCACCATGGAAGCAGCCGTCATCTCCGGCATCGCCTTTGCCCGTGACGAAGCCAAGATCACCGTTCTGGGCGTGCCGGACAAGCCGGGCATCGCCTACCAGATCCTGGGCCCGGTCGCCGACGCCAATATCGACGTCGACATGATCATCCAGAACCAGTCCGTCGACGGCAAGACCGACTTCACCTTCACCGTGCCGCGCGGCGAGTACCAGCGCGCGCTGGCCATCCTGAACGATGGGGTGAAGTCGCATATCGGCGCCGGCAGCGTGTCGGGCGACCCGAAGGTGTCGAAGGTCTCGGTGGTGGGCGTGGGCATGCGCTCGCACGTGGGCATCGCCAGCAAGATGTTCCGCACCCTGTCGGAAGAGGGCATCAACATCCAGATGATCTCTACCTCGGAAATCAAGATCTCGGTGCTGATCGACGAGAAGTACATGGAACTGGCCGTGCGCGCCCTGCACAAGGCCTTTGAACTGGAACAGGCGTGATCCGTTCGTGAACACTTCTGACGGCGCGATTTTTGTGTGGTGTCATCAATTTTTCGTTGACCAACGCGCACGGCGTCGTTAGAATACGCGCTTCGTTGTGTGGCTCCCTCACACAACGCAAGTTTGGGAGACGTGGCCGAGAGGTCGAAGGCACTCCCCTGCTAAGGGAGCATCTGGGCCAAAACCTGGATCGAGGGTTCGAATCCCTCCGTCTCCGCCAGCAATGGCGGCGAACCCCGGAAGATCGCGGTCTTCCGGGGTTTTGTTTTTTCTGGAAGGCGATTTCTGCTGCGCCCCGCGTGTGGACCCGTATGCCCGGGGGCGAGACCTCGTCAGGGTCGCCCCAGTTACCCTCGAGCACAACCGCCAGGTCGTCCCGCTGCGGCAAACGCGAATAATCAACCGCACGCGACGCCGGCATCCTGCATATCCGCGCTGTCGAAACCTTCGGTGAACGCGCGCCGGATCCCCGTCAGCAACTCCCTGGCCGGCTCGATGTTGCCTTGCTCTCGCCAGAGCTGCGCCAGATTCAGGGTCGCCCGCAACTCAAGGGATCTGGCATGCTGCCGGCGGGCTACCGCGATCGCGTTGCGAAAACACGCTTCTGCTTCCGCCTCACCGCCAGACCTGAGGCCGTGGAGGCCTGAACTCTGAAGTATCAGTTCTCCCTTGACCCGATGCCACTCCGCTTCGCAATAGCGTTCCCCGACCCTTTCCACCGCGTCCTTTGCCTCGGCAAGCGCGCTCAGGCCTGAATCGATCTGTCCCATGTGCCCATAGGCCTGGGCCAACAGTGCCTGGAAGTGCGAATATCCCAGCGTCGCGCCCGTCGCCTGATAGGCGGCCAGTCCCTGGCGCATCTGCGCGATGCCTTCCTGCTGCTGTCCCTGCTCGGCGAGCGCCCAGCCACGAAGGATAGTCGTCCATGCCAGCCAGAACGGGAAGCCTTGTTCGGTCGAGAGCGCGATGCAAGCCTCGGCGTACTCTTGCGTGAGCCTGGGATCGCGGCGGAACTGGTGCAGCTCCGCGACAAAGCAAAGGGCATGCGCCAGGCTGAACGGGTGGGACTGCTTCCGGGCCAGCGCGAGGGACCCTTGCGCATTCCTGCTGGCCTGGTCGGGATAGCCGAGAGACCACAAGACCAGGGCTGAAATGGATAGCGCGCGTACCTCCGGATCGACGCCATGGAAATTAATGTGGCCGTGATGCGGTTCTTTGCCGTAGAGCGCGAGCGCATCCTTCAGATGGGCATCCGCGGCCCTGAACCTTCCCGAGTAATACAACGTCGTTCCTAGCGAGACATGCGCCTCCGCCAGTAACTCGGGGTCTTGCGCATTCCTGGCCAGGCTAAGGAGTTGCTTCCCCAGCTGGTATGCCTTCGCATGTTCTGCTCGCAGAGAGAAGTAGGTGCGCAATCCCACTTGCGTTCGAAAGCGCTGCGGCGTTTCCCCAACCTGGCTGCACAATACCAGGGCACGGCTGTAAGTTGCCTCCACCTCGGGCGAGGCAAATCCTCGGGCGGCAATCAACGCCGGCCCGATGGCAAGTCGCAAAGCGAGTTCCTGGCGTGCGCGTTCGGGGGTATCGGGCTGGCGCTTGAGCAATGCCAGGGCTGCGTGCAGTTGACGGATGGCTTCCTCGTAGGCGGAGCGCTGTACGGCCTGCTGTCCGGTCGCCAGAAGGTACTCCACAGCTTTCGGATCATTGCCGCTAAGGCTGTAATGCCGTGCCAGTTCGCTGTAGTAATCCTTCAACTGATGGTGGAAGAGGGCCTCGATCGCATGGGCCGTGCGTTCATGCAGCGCGGTGCGTTGTTCCGTGAGCAGCGAGCTGCCGGCGACTTCCTGGGTCAGCGCATGCTTGAACGTGTACTCAGTGTCGGGGAATGCGGGCCGCTCGTAGATAAATCCGCCAGCCTCCAGTTGAGCCAGTAGCCGGTGCAATGGGTCATCAGGCTGCGCCACGACCCGCTGGATCAGGCCATAAGGAAACTCCTTGCCGATCACGGCAAGGCTTTGCAACAAGTCCTTCTCGGCGCGGGGAAGCCGGTCGATACGGGCCGCCAGCACGCCTTGTACCGTGGTCGGGATATGCAGCGCCGTGGGGGTCTTTTCGATGCGGTAGTGGCCAGGCTCGCCGTGCAGCACCTTCTCCTCGAGCAAGGTCTGCACCACTTCCTCCATGAAGAAGGGGTTGCCCTCCGTCTTCTCCATGATGAGCGTCTTGAGAGGCGTGAGCGTGGCATCCTCTCCAAGCAGCGCGGCGAGCAGTTGCCCGGCTTCGACCTGGCCCAGCGGATCCAGCCGAAGCTGCGTGTAGTTATCCTCTGCACTCCAGTCATGCTGATACTCGGGCCGGTAATTCAGCAGCAGCAGAATCCTGGCGCCCGGCAGGTGGTCAACGAGCACATCCAGGAACGCCTCGGTTTCGTTGTCCAGCCATTGCAAATCCTCAAACAGAAGTTCGAGCGGCTGATTCTGGCTTTCTCGGACCAGCAGGCGCGTGATCGCCTCAAACGTGCGCTGGCGCCGGATCTGCGAGTCCATGTTCGGCAATGCCGAAATCGGGTCGGCGATGCCCAGCAGATGGAGCAGGTAGGGCAAGAGGTCTTCCAGCGTGCGGTCGAGCATCAGCACCCTGCCTGCAACCTTTTCTCGGCACCTCCGTTCATCGTCCTGTAGCTCGATCTGGAAGTAGTTCTTCACCAGTTCGATCAGCGGCAAATAGGCAAAGGACTTGCCGTGCGAGACGGAAAACGTCTCCAGGACCATGCAGCCGTGCTGTGACAGCGCCTTGAACTCGTGGAACAGTCGGGACTTTCCGACCCCGGCTTCCCCGACCACCCCGACAATCTGCCCGCTTCCCGTCCTGGCCCGGTCCAGGGCCTCATGCAGACGCGCCAGCTCGTCCTGACGTCCGACGAACTGCGCCAGGCCGCGACGCTGCGCCACTTGCAGGCGCGTGCGCAATACCCCCGGGCGCAGCACCTCGTACACGGCAAGGGGTTCCGGTATGCCTTTTACCTGGGTCGCGCCGAGGGCCTTGAAGTCGAAATACCCGTCCGTCAGCCTGCGGACCGACTCGCTGACGAGAATGGATGACGGCGTGGCAATGGTTTCCATCCTTGAGGCGATGTGGATCGTGTGTCCCACCGGATCGTAGTCCGTGTGCAGGTCGTCCCTGCGGATGGAACGTACCACCACCTCTCCGGTGTGGATTCCCACCCGGATCTGAAGCGGTATGCCTTGCTCGAGCCGGATGCGGTCACTGTGACGACGCATGGCTTCCTGCATCCGCAGCGCCGCATACAGCGCTCGCTGTGGATGATCTTCGTGGGCGATGGGGGCGCCGAACAGGGCCAGTATGCCGTCTCCCAGGGACTTGGCGACATAACCCTCATAGTGATGCACGGCCTCCATCATCAGGGCCATGACGGGGTCGATCAGGTGGCGTGCCTCTTCGGGATCGAGATCGTGGATCAAGGCCGTGGAACCGGCCATGTCGGCGAACAGGGCAGTGATGGTCTTGCGTTCACCCGCGGCGGATCCCCTGGCCTCCATGGCGGCCTGCTCGGCCAGAATGCGCTCGACCAGGTGACGTGGCGTGTAGTCGATGGGAGCGGGCGCAGTGGGCTGGGCGCCGACGGATGGCCCTTCGGCGGGGCTGGTGAAGGATGCGCCGCATTCGGTGCAAAACTTGTCCGCGGCGCCCGCTTCATGGCCGCAGTTCGGGCAGCGCCGTGCAAGCCTGGCCCCGCATTCCTTGCAGAATCTGGCTCCGTCGGGATTGTCGGAGCCGCAGCTTGTGCAGCGCATATCGCCTCTTCGCATCCGGCCCTTGTATGAACGATTAGACGCCTTCCGCACCGGGGTATCAATGGGCGGGAAGGCGCCCGGCGCAGCAGGCAGATTCATGTTGAGCATCAGGATCGGCGGTGCCAGAATTCCCTACATGCGGGGCGTGGCGCCGGGCATGTGGTCACACATCTTGCCGGGCCGCCCGGCGCTGGCTGGCCGGACAGATCGGGATGCACATGGACCGGGAATTGCTGCATGAAGCGTCAGAGGGGTCGGTACTGTTTGCGGATGTCAGCGGCAGTACCCGGCTCTATGAACGGGCTGGCAACGCCGCCGCCCTTGCCGCGATCGGCCGCTGCATCGGTGCGATGCGATCCTGTTCCGAGGCGACACAGGGCCGCCTCGTCAAGACCATTGGCGACGAGGTCATGGTGCTGTTCCCCTCCGCTGAACAGGCGCTGCGGGCAGCACTCGACATGCAGGTCGCCGTTTCCGAACTTCCGCCGGTCGCCGGCTTTTCCATGTCGGCCCATATCGGGTTCCACCATGGCCCGATCCTGTGCGAGGCATCGGGCGATGTGTTCGGCGATGCCGTGAATCTTGCCGCCCGCCTGTCCAAGCTTGCCTCGCGCGGACAGATCATCACCAGCAAGGATGCAGTGGCGGACCTGCCCGCGCCGTTGCGCCAGATGACGCGCTACCTGTACCCGATCCAGGTGCGCGGCAGGGAGCAGCCGGTCGAGCTGTACGAGGCGATCTGGCAGCAGGCCACTGACCTGACCCTGATTGCGGGTTTCAACGCCCCCTTATTGAACGCCAGCTTTCTCACGCTCCGCTATCGGGACACCGTGGTGGAAATGAGCGCCGCCTCCGCGCCAGTCACCATCGGGCGCGACGCCGGCATGACGATTGTCGTGTCGGACCGGCGGGCATCCCGCTTCCAGGCCATGGCCGAGCCCCGCGCCGGCAGGTATGTGCTGATCGACAGGAGCTCGAACGGCACCCATGTCGGCATGGACGGCAGCGAGCCGTTCATCCTGCGGCGCGATGAAGTCACGCTCAGGGGGCACGGCTGGATCGGCTTCGGTCCGTGGGCAGGGCCGACCGCGGAGTGCGTCGAGTTCGCGCTGTGCGTCGACAGGACTGGTGTGGCGCGGTAGCCGGCATGCTTAAGTTGAAAGGGTGAATTTCAGTTGTGAAATTCATCTTGTGTTCCGTACTCTGAAATCCCTTTCAAATCAAAAGGATGCAGCGTGGCCCGTTTCTTGCGCCCTGCGGACGGGATAGGCGCGGATTTCATCGTGCCTGCAATCTGCCGTCGCCCTGGCCATCGTGTTGCGTTGAGGGCAGGCGCCTTTGGCCTTGAAGAGGAATGCACCGCGATGTACTACGGACGAAACGGAGCCGGCGCGCACAGCCGCGAGCTTGCCGGAGATGGCGATCAGCCATGTGCCGGCCAGAATCGAAACGAGCACGGCGATCGTGACAAGCAGTCGCCAAAGCGAACCAACTGGGCGTGGGCCGCTGCATCGGCGCATGATGACTGGATGGATTCGCACGCCGCATTTGCACATTACGACTAGCCGCCCGGGCAAGCCTTGCGCCCGTGCTGCCTTCCTGATCACCTGACCCTGCCGTGGCGGTTGCGCACGGCAGGTTCGTTTCCTCACACCCCCATGGACTACGCCCCTATCCGCTCCCTGCTGATTGCCAACCGTTCCGAGATCGCCATCCGCGTGATGCGCGCGGCCGCCGAGATGAACGTGCGCACGGTCGCGATCTATTCGAAGGAAGACCGCCTCGCGCTGCATCGCTTCAAGTCCGATGAGAGCTACCTGGTCGGCGAAGGCAAGAAGCCGCTGGCGGCTTACCTCGACATCGACGACATCCTGCGCATTGCCAGGCAGGCGAAGGTCGACGCCATTCACCCCGGCTATGGCTTTCTTTCGGAAAACCCGGACTTCGCGCAGGCCGTGATCGACGCGGGAATCCGCTGGATCGGCCCGTCGCCCGAGGTCATGCGCAAGCTTGGCAACAAGGTGGCGGCGCGCAATGCGGCGATCGAGGCGGGCGTGCCGGTGATGCCGGCAACCGATCCGCTGCCGCTTGACCTGGAAACGTGCAAGCGCCTGGCCGCAGGCATCGGCTATCCGCTGATGCTCAAGGCAAGCTGGGGCGGCGGCGGACGCGGCATGCGCGTCCTGGAAAGCGAGCAGGATCTCGAGGGGGCGCTCGCCGCGGCGCGGCGCGAGGCGCTGGCCGCGTTCGGCAACGACGAGGTGTATGTCGAAAAGCTGGTGCGTAACGCGCGCCACGTCGAAGTGCAGGTGCTCGGCGACACGCACGGCAACCTCGTGCATCTCTATGAGCGCGACTGTACCGTGCAGCGGCGCAACCAGAAAGTGGTCGAGCGCGCGCCGGCGCCGTACCTCGACGCTGCCGGCCGGGCCGCGCTGTGCGAATCGGCCTTGCGGCTGATGCGCGCGGTCGGCTACACGCATGCCGGCACGGTCGAATTCCTGATGGATGCCGACTCCGGCCAGTTCTACTTCATCGAAGTCAATCCGCGCATCCAGGTCGAGCACACGGTGACGGAGATGGTCACCGGGATCGATATCGTCAAGGCGCAGATCCGCGTGACGGAAGGCGGCCATATCGGCATGACCGAGAACACGCGTAATGAAAACGGCGAGATCATCGTGCGCGCTGCGGGCGTGCCGGTGCAGGAAGCGATTTCGCTGAACGGTCATGCGCTGCAATGCCGGATCACCACCGAGGACCCGGAAAACGGCTTCCTGCCGGACTATGGCCGCCTCACCGCCTACCGCAGCGCGGCCGGCTTCGGCGTGCGCCTGGATGCCGGCACCGCCTATGGCGGCGCGGTGATCACGCCGTACTACGATTCGCTGCTGGTCAAGGTCACCACCTGGGCGCCGACCGCCCCCGAATCGATCCGGCGCATGGACCGTGCGCTGCGCGAGTTCCGCATCCGCGGCGTCGCGTCCAACCTGCAGTTCCTCGAGAACGTCATCAACCATCCCGCGTTCAAGTCCGGCGACGTCACCACGCGCTTTATCGACCTGACGCCGGAACTGCTGGCGTTCACCAAGCGCCTGGACCGCGCCACCAAGCTGCTGCGTTACCTGGGCGAAGTCAGCGTCAACGGGCACCCGGAGATGAGCGGCCGTGCGCTGCCATCGCTGCCGCTGCCCGCACCGGTTCTGCCCGCCTTCGACACCAGCGCTGCGCTGCCCTACGGTACGCGCGACCGGCTGCGCGAGCTGGGCGCGGAGAAGTTCTCGCGCTGGATGCTCGAGCAGAAGCAGGTGCTGCTGACCGACACCACCATGCGCGACGCGCACCAGTCGCTGTTCGCCACGCGCATGCGCACCGCCGACATGCTGCCGATCGCGCCGTTCTATGCGCGCGAACTGTCGCAACTGTTCTCGCTGGAGTGCTGGGGCGGCGCCACCTTCGACGTGGCGCTGCGCTTCCTCAAGGAAGACCCGTGGCAGCGCCTTGAGCAACTGCGCGAGCGCGTGCCCAACGTGCTGTTCCAGATGCTGCTGCGCGGCTCCAACGCCGTCGGCTACACCAACTACGCGGACAACGTGGTGCGCTTCTTCGTGCGCCAGGCCGCCAGCGCCGGCGTGGATGTGTTCCGCGTGTTCGATTCGCTGAACTGGGTGCGCAACATGCGTGTCGCGATCGATGCCGTCGGCGAAAGCGGCGCGCTGTGCGAAGGCGCGATCTGCTACACCGGCGACCTGTTCGACAAGTCGCGCGCCAAGTACGACCTGAAGTACTACGTCGGCATCGCCCGCGAGCTGCAGCAGGCCGGTGTGCATGTGCTGGGCATCAAGGACATGGCGGGCATCTGCCGCCCGCAGGCGGCCGCGGCGCTGGTCAAGGCGCTCAAGGAAGAGACCGGGCTGCCGGTGCATTTCCATACCCACGACACCAGCGGCATCTCGGCTGCTTCGGCACTGGCCGCGATCGAGGCCGGCTGCGATGCGGTCGACGGCGCGCTCGATGCCATGAGCGGGCTGACCTCGCAACCCAACCTGTCGAGCATCGCCGCGGCCCTGGCCGGCAGCGAGCGCGATCCCGGCCTCAGCCTGGAGCGTCTGCACGAAGCGTCGATGTACTGGGAAGGGGTGCGCCGCTACTACGCACCGTTCGAATCCGAAATCCGCGCCGGTACCGCCGACGTGTACCGCCACGAGATGCCCGGCGGCCAGTACACCAACCTGCGCGAGCAGGCGCGCTCGCTCGGCATCGAGCACCGCTGGACCGAGGTGTCGCGCGCCTACGCCGAGGTCAACCAGATGTTCGGCGACATCGTCAAGGTGACGCCGACGTCCAAGGTGGTCGGCGACCTGGCACTGATGATGGTGGCCAACGACCTGAGCGCCGCCGACGTGTGCGATCCCGCCAAGGAAACCGCCTTCCCTGAATCGGTGGTGTCGTTGTTCAAGGGCGAACTGGGCTTTCCGCCCGACGGCTTCCCCGCGGAGCTGTCGCGCAAGGTGCTGCGCGGCGAGCCGCCCGCGCCGTACCGGCCCGGCGACCAGATCCCGGCGGTCGACCTCGACGCGGCGCGCGCCGCGGGCGAAGCAACGTGCGAGCAGCCGCTCGACGACCGCCAGCTGGCTTCGTACCTGATGTACCCGAAGCAGGCCGGCGAGTACCACGCGCATGTGCGCAACTACAGCGACACCTCGGTGGTACCCACGCCGGCATACCTGTACGGCCTGCAGCCGCAGGAAGAAGTGGCCATCGACATCGCCGCCGGCAAGACCCTGCTGGTCTCGCTGCAAGGCACGCACCCCGATGCCGAAGAGGGTCTGATCAAGGTCCAGTTCGAGCTGAACGGGCAGTCGCGCACCACGCTGGTCGAGCAGCGCAGCACCACGCAAGCGGCGGCGGCGCGCCACAGCCGTCCGGTTGCCGAGCCCGACAACCCGCTGCATGTCGCCGCGCCCATGCCTGGCTCGATCGTCACGGTGGCGGTGCAGCCGGGGCAGCGCGTGGCCGTGGGCACGACGCTGCTTGCGCTGGAGGCGATGAAGATGGAGACCCATATCGCGGCGGAGCGGGACTGCGAGATTGCGGCGGTGCATGTTAAACAAGGGGATCGCGTGGCGGCGAAGGATCTGTTGATCGAGCTGAAGGACGTGGGTTGACGCTGGCGAAGGTCTTGTCTGCCGGTGCCCGCCGCGCCCTCGCTCCCTAGAACGAGTGCACGATGCCGGTATACACCCCTTGCTGCGTGACCCCGGCCAGCGGCTTGGTATCCGGCGTGACCTCCACCGAAAACGCCGCATTGCCGCGATTGACGACCGTGCCCACGGTCGCATAGAGCAGCGTTCGCTTGGATAACGCGTAATTGGCGCCAAGCGCCAGGAGGGTGGCATTGCCGCCATCGCGGTTCAGGCGCGCGTGATAGCCGCCGGCCAGCAGGGTGAGGGCCGGCGTGGCGGCCCAGTTGGCGCCCAGCCAGTACAGCTGGTGCTGGTTGGAGGCGGTGGGGTTGTTGGTGTCGGCAACGGTGGCGCCGCCGGAGCGGATCAGGCTGTAGCCGGCGAACAGCTTGACGCTGCCGGCCTGATAGGCACCGCCCAGCGCATACTCGCGCGAGGTCGCGTACAGGTTGGTGAAGTTGCCGCTGTTGTCGCGGATTTCTTCGTAGACGCCCTTGAGCAGGACCGGGCCGTTCTTGTAGCTGACGCTGCCGCTGAGCTGGCGCCCCGCGGTAATGCTGCCGGGCACGCCGCCGGGACCGCCCTGGGCGCGGAACGAGAAGCCGTTCCATACCGGCGAGTTATAGGTAATGGCGTGGTCGCGCGGTCCCCAGTTGCGGCCGTAGGCGAGCGTGCCAAGGCTGGTGAACTGCATTGCGAACGGGTCGACTTCCCATAGCTCGCCGTCGGTCAGGGCCATGGCGCGGCCCAGCCACAGCGTGCCGTAGTCGCGGCTGGACAGGCCGACGACGGCGTAGCGGTTGAACAGGCTGTCGCCCACCGTGCGGCCGTTTTCGGCGGTGAACATGCTTTCCAGGTTGGCGACGGCGCTCAGGCCCTGTCCCAGGTCTTCCTGGACCCGCAGGCCCCACCAGCTCACGCCCCACTGGCCGCCGTTGCGGAACACGCCGGCGCTGCCGCCGTTGGCGGTGGCGACCTTGCTGACGTAGTCGATGCCGCCGACGACACGGCCGTAGAGCGTGACGCTGCTCTGTGCCCAGGCGCCCGTCGCCATGAACAGGGTGGCGGCGACGCAGGCCGGGCGGAAGCAGGGCACGGCTCGACGTGGATGGATGATGGATGCTGCATTGTTCGAAAACATCTCTGGCTCCGTGCAATAGGAAGACTCAGGTATCGGGTACCGCTGCGTGCAGCCAGGCTTGCGACAGGCAAAACGCTCCCCGCCGCGCGCGCACGGGGCGAACGCGGGCAGGCCAGGCAGGCCAGGCAGGCTTGGCGGCGCGAGCGGCAAGACGGGCCCCTGCCACACCGCGCGGGTGGCTCAGGGCTCGCAGCTTGCGCGAGGGGCCCGGTTGCGCCGCGGCGCGACCGGGTAGTGGAGGGGCTTAGCCCGCCGGCGTCACGCGCTCGATCGTGAAGTCGTAGCGCAGCTCCAGGCAGGGACCGCCGATGCCATATTCGCGGCGGCGTTCACCAGCCGCGACCGGCTCGAACCGGCGCACCAGCGACTGCTTCACGGCGAACACCACGTCGGAATCGAGGTAGGGGTCCTCGGCATCGAAGATATGCGTCACCAGCGGTTTGCAGCCCGGCGCGGTGATCTTGACGTGCAGGTGGGCAGGGCGCCACGGATGGCGCTTGGTGGCTTGCAGGAGCTCGCCGACCGGCCCGTCGGTGGGGATGGGGTAGCGCACCGGGCGCACGGTCTGCACCAGGAATTCGCCGGCATCGTTGACGCGGTACCAGCCGCGCAGGTTGTGCTCGGGCTGCTCGGGGTCCTGGATGTCGTACATGCCGTTGGAGTTGGTCTGCCACAGCTCGATCTGCGCGCCGGCCACCGGCGCGCCATCGAGGTCAAGCACGCGCCCGGTCACGAACAGCGGCGGGTCGTCGCACGGCATCTGCTGGATCGATTCCCCCCACTGGCGCTCCGGCGAGCCCGGCACGTAGAACGGCCCGACCACGGTCGATTCCGTCGCGGCATGCGCCACGCGCGCGCTGACCATATTGACCAGCATCGAGATGCCGAGGTTGTCGGAGAGCAGGATCATCTCCTGGCGCTTGTCATCCGAGATCTGGCCGACCGAGGTCAGGTAGAGGATGCCGCGCAGCCACTCGTCCTCGGTCAGCTTCACGTCGCGCACAAAGGCGTGCAGGTGCCGGATCAGCGATTGCAGGATCTCGCGCAGGCGCGGATCGGGGGTGTCCTGGTAACGCTGCAGGACGACGTCGGTCAGTTGGGCTTCAGTCATGTTTTGCATGGTGGTGTCCTTGGCTCGGTTCGTTTCAGTGAGCGTAGGGCGCCGGCAGGAAACGCTCGCCGGGCGCCACGCCGGCCTGGGCCAGCACATGATCGCGCGAGCGCTCCAGGTCGCCGATCAGCCGCGCCACGTCGACGTTCACCAGCTTGCCGTGGCGCTTGACGGCCTTGCCGGCCACCCACACCGAATCCACCAGTCCCGGATGGCCGGCCAGCACCACCGCGCCGACGGCGTTGTTGAGCGGCGCCATTTCCAGGTTGTCGGCGCGCAGCATGGCGATGTCGGCGTCCTTGCCCGGCGTCAGCGAGCCGATGCGGTCGGCCAGGCCCAGCGCACGCGCGCCGTTGATGGTGGCAAAGGCCAGCACGTCGGCCGTGTCGATCGGCAGGCGCTGCACGGTCTCGCCGGCCTGGTCGGCGTGATGGTGCGCCCAGGCGCGTTCGACCAGCAGCACGGTGCGCATGACCTGGAACAGGTGGCCGCTGTTGGACGTGACGATGTCCACGCCCAGCGTGGGCGCCAGGCCGACGTCGAGCAGGCGGCGCGTGGCGGGCCAGCCGTGGCCCATCTGCAGTTCGATGTCGGGCGTCATCGAGCCCCACGCGCCGTGGTCGGCCATGATGCGGAACTCATCGTCGGCGAGCGAGTTGCAATGCACGCAGACGACGTCCTCGCCCAGCAATCCGTTTTCGGCCAGCCAGGCCACGGGCCGGTTCTTGCCCCAGGCGCCGTCGCCGACGTGCACGGAGATCAGCGCGCCGAGGTCGCGCGCCAGGGCCCAGTCGTCGATGGTCACTTTCTCGCTGGCGTACTGGGGGCCGCGCAAGGCCATGCCCATCTGCACCAGGTCATCGGTGCGCGAGAAATGCTCCTTCTTGACGCGGTAGGCATCGCGCGAGGTCGGCAGGTCGCTGACCGGCAGCCATTCGGCGTTGGAATTGCCGTAGCACATCACGAAGCGCCCGCCCAAGTCGCGCAGGCCCTGCACCGCGCCATCGGTATGCGCGGGCGTGTTCATGTTGTGCGACCAGTCGAGCACGGTGGTGATGCCGGCGTTGAGGGCCTCGCAGGCGCCCGCCAGGTTGGCGGTGTAGATGTCGCCGGCGCGGAAGTGCTCGCCAAGCTGGCCGCGCACGCCGGCAAAGTACTGGTCCAGGGTCCAGTCGGCGGCGATGTTGCGCAGCGTGGTCTGCCACACGTGGCGATGGGTATCGACCATGCCCGGCATCACGATGGTGCCGGTGCCGTCGATGATCTCGGCATCGTCTGCCTGCAGGCCGATGCCGACCGCGGCGATCCTGGTGCCTTCGATCAGCACGTCGCCCTTGTCGAGGTTGCCGATTGCCGGGTCGACGTTGATGACGCTGGCGTTGCGGATAAGAGTGCGTTTCATGAGGTGTCTCCTGTGGTCTTGCTTCTGGTTGCTTCTGGTTGCTTCTGGTTGCTTTGGTGTTGCTAGTGTCTGGATGTCCCGGCGCGATGCCGGTCAGCGTGACAGCCCTCCCGCGATCTTCTCGGCGACCATGATGGTCGGCAGGTGGGTGTTGGCGCTGGGGACGGTGGGCATCACCGAGGCGTCGGCCACGTACAGGCCGTGCATGCCGTGCACTTGCCCTTGCGGATCCACCACCGCCAGCGGATCGTTGGCCGCGCCCATGCGGCAGGTGCCGCTGACGTGGCCGGTGCCGCTGATGCTGCGGCGGGCATAGTCGGCCAGGGTTTCGCCGCTGCGCAGCACGTCCGTGGCCGGCGTCATCTTCGACAGCCGTGCCACGGTGCGCTGGCCCAGCTTCGGCATGGCATCGATCAGCCGCGCCGCGGCCGCGGCGCGCACGGCGTTGGCGCGGGTCGGCTCGTTGTAGCGCATCAGGCGGCTCAGGTTGCCGGCATCGGCCAGGACGTAGGGTGTGCCGCAGATGCCGTGCAGTGAATCGAAGAGCGAGGCGGTAAAGCGGAAGGCCTCGGTGATGCGGGCCAGGTCGCGCGGGTCGCGAATGATTCCCGGATCCGCATGACTTCCCAGCCACAACGCCTGCAGGCCCCCCAGCTCCACTACCTGGCGGTCGCCAATGAACTGATGGAAGAGATCCTGGCCGGACGCCTGGCGGTGGGCGAACAGCTGCCCGCCGAGCCCGAGCTGGTCCGCAAGTACCAGCTGAGCCGCTACGGCGTGCGCCAGGCCATCAAGGCGCTGATCGACCTGGGCCTGGTCTCGCGCCAGCAGGGCATCGGTACGCGCGTCCTCAGCAACCAGGCCCGCGCGCGCTACAACCAGAGCATCGCCGGGCTCGACGACATTGCCCGCTATGCGCAGGAGACGGACTTCCGCATTCTTTCCCAGCAAATGGTGGCGCCGGCCGAGGGCCGGGTGCCGCTGCCGGCGGACGGGGTGGACGTAGGGGGCAAATGGCTGCATATCGCCGGCTTGCGCAGCGCGCTGGGCGCAGGCTTGCCGATCTCGCTGGCGGACATCTACGTCAGTCCCCGCTACGCACGGCTGCCCAGGCTGGGCGCGACGCTGAACGTGCCGGTGCATGCCCTGATCGAGCGGAAGTTCGGCGCGCGCGTGACGCGCGTCGACCAGGACATCCAGGGCGCGCTGGTGAGTCAGGACGAGGCGGCGTTGCTGCAGGTCGAGCCGGGCAGCGCCGCGCTGCGCATCGTCCGTACCTACTTTGTCGATGACGAAGTCATCGAGGTCACGCTGAGCGTGCATCCCGCCGAGCGCTACAGCTACAAGCAGAGTTTCGAGCTGGAAGGGCGGTAACCGCGCCCACCGGGCTTGCATGCCGCGCGGGTTTCCATGCCGTAAATCCGCATTGTTCCGGACTTGGAACACTGTGTTTGCTTCTGGCAGGCTTCCGCAAATCTGAGTTGCTGATATCTTGGAGTGCCGTGATCAAAACAAAATGGTGGCGCCGCGATCCCCGTGGACGCTGCCCAAAACACACGGATATCAGTGAAGAAAGCAACCACACCAATGCGGCTGGCGCACCTTGCGGCCGCCATTCCCCTTGCGGCAAGCCTGTGCGCGCTGCCGGCCACGGCCGGCGCGGGAACCTTCTCGATGCAGGGCGGCTATGGCCGCGACAACGGCCACGGCGTTGAGAAGTACGAAGTGGCCGCGCGCTGGGACGATATCGTGCAGTGGCAGCTGTCGAGCCGCGTTGCGCTGGCCCTGGACGGCGAGGTCAATGTCGCAAACTGGCGGGCGCTGTCGTCGCGGCCGTCGAGCCAGTTGACGGAGTTTGGTGTGTCGCCGATCCTGCGGCTCAGCTATGCGGGCGAGTACGCGACGCCGTTCGTCGAAGCCTCAGTGGGGCTGCGCGTGCTGAGCCACACCGAGATCGCCGATGGCCATCGCATGGGCTCGGCCTTCCAGTTCGCCGACATGGTCGGCGTGGGCGTGGCCTTCGGCAAGGCGCAGCGGCTTGCCATCGGCTACCGTTTCCAGCACCTGTCCAATGCCGGCATCCAGGAGCCCAATCCCGGCACCAACTTCAGCATCGGTTACGTGCGCTGCCGCTTCTGACGCGGTGGCAGCCGGGCATCGTTCCACTCGCAGGACTCTGCATCGCAATCCCACCGCCTACCGCGCGTCGGTGGTGACGTCTATCATCGCTTCATGGATCATTGCCTGTCGCTATCGGCCGGCATACTCGGAGATCAGATATGAAGCGCATTCTGGGTGTCTACAGCGCACCGCGTCAGCACTGGGTCGGAGACGGCTTTCCGGTGCGCTCGATGTTCTCGTACATGAGCCACGGCAAGCAGCTCAGCCCGTTTCTGCTCTTGGACTACGCCGGCCCGGCCGATTTCACGCCGACGCAGCGCCCGCGCGGGGTGGGCCAGCACCCGCACCGCGGTTTCGAGACCGTGACCATCGTCTACAAGGGCGAGGTCGCGCATCGCGACTCGACCGGGCAGGGCGGCGTGATCGGCCCCGGCGACGTGCAGTGGATGACGGCGGGCGCGGGCATCCTGCATGAGGAGTTCCATTCGCCGGCCTTTACGCAAAGCGGCGGCGCGCTGGAAATGGTGCAGCTGTGGGTCAATCTGCCGGCCCGCGACAAGATGGCCGCGCCCGGCTACCAGGCGATCGTCGACCGCGATATTCCGGCAGTGCCAATGCCCGATGGCGCCGGCACGGTGCGGGTGATCGCCGGCGAGTACGGCGGCAAGGCCGGCCCGGCCCGCACCTTTACGCCGATGCATGTGTGGGACATGCGCCTGAACCAGGGCGCCAGCACCCGGCTGGCGCTGCCGGAGGGCTGGCATACCGCGCTGGTGGTGCTGCGCGGCAAGGTCACGGTCAACGCCGAGGCGACCGTGCGCGATGCCGAGATGGTGGTGTTGGACGGCGCCGGCGAAGATGTCAACATCGAAGCCAGCACCGACGCGGTGGTGCTGCTGCTCAGCGGCGAGCCGATCGACGAGCCCATCGTCGGCCACGGCCCGTTCGTGATGAACACCGAAGAGCAGATCGCCGAGGCCTTCCGCGACTTCAGCAGCGGCCGCTTCGGCAGCATGGCGGCTGGCCGGCGGTAGGCGCCAGCCGCGGCAACGGGGCGAGCCTTGCGGTTCGCCCCGCGCCGGCATCAGAAGATCTGCCGGATCCCCACGGTTACGCCCACCATGCTCTTCTGCCCGGCCATGGTCGGGTACTTGAAGGCAAAGGCGGTGGCCGCGCTGTCGAAGCTCAGGCCGCCGTTGCGCGCATAGCCGGCCGACAGGTACACGTCGGTGCGCTTGCTGAAGTTGTAGTCGGCGATAAAGCTGACCTGCTGCATGTTCGCCGGGTTGGTCTCGGGCGCCGTGGCGGTGGCGCGCGCACCCTTGACGTCGGCGTAGTAGTAGGCCAGCGACAGGCCCAGTGCCGGCGTGGCCTGGTAGTTGACGCCGGCCCACCAGTAGTCGTCGCGCAGCAGCGTGCTGCCGTTGGCGAACTCCCCCTTGTTATAGCGGTAGCCGAGCGTGAACTTGAACGGGCCGGTGTTGTACAGCGCGGCGGCCCCGAGCTTGGCCATGGTCCCGGGCTGGCCGGTGACCGCGGCGGGGCGCCAGACGTCGGCACCGATCGAGGCACCGAAGCCGCTGCTGTTCAGGTACAGCAGCGAGCCGCCGTAGGCAATGTTGTCGCTGAAGTGCCCCGGCACCTCGCCCGCACCGCCGTTGGCCAGCAGGATGGCGGCATTCTGCACCGCCACGCCGGCGCCGAACGAGAAGTGCGCCACCGCCTGCAGCGGACCGAACTGGCCGGTGTACTTGACCATATTGTCTTCGCGGTAGTTCAGGCCCATCCACCAGATGCCCGGCTCATAGGTGGCGGCAAAGCGCAGCGGCGCGAAGTTGGCCATGCCGTCGAAGAACGACGTGTACTGGCGGCCGAAGGTGAGCTTGCCGAAGGTGTTGTTCTGCAGGCCGACATAGGACTGGCGATTGAACAGCGGCGTGCTCTGCAGGTTGCCGCTGTCCCACTGGAAGCCGCTTTCCAGCACGAACAGCGCCTGGTTGCCGGCGCCCAGGTCTTCCACGCCGCGCAGGCCCCAGCGCGAGGCGGACAGGCCGCCGACCTGGGGCATGGCGAACCGGCTGCCGCCCTGGTTTGGCGTGGCGGCCGACGCGGCGACGCGGTTGACATACTCGATCGATCCGTCGATGACCCCATACAACGTCACGCCGGACTGTGCATTGGCGCTGCCCGCGGCCGCGCCCAGTACAGCCAGCGTGATAAGCGATTTCTTCATGCTAAGTCGTCTCCTTTGGTTTTTATGGAAGTCTCAGGCCGGGTGCTATGCCCGGCGCGGATCCATTAGACCTTTGCGCGTTTTGTCAGGCCCCCTCCTAAAAGGAGTGAATCGGGGGCTGGGTGTTGCAACGGCGCACGGTTGCTGGCAGAGGGGGCTACTTATTGACGTGAAGCAAAGCGGACGGAAGCCAATGTCCACTGGTCTGCGCTGTAGCGGGTCAGGCGTAAACGGAAAACGGGGGGCGCCTGCGCGCCCCCCGTGTCGGCACTGCCGGGCGTTACTGCACGTTGCCGGCGACAGCGATCACCTGGCCGGTGATGTAGTTGGAGTCCGGCGAGCAGAACAGGTACACGCCGCCGGCGGCTTCTTCCGGGGTGCCCCCACGGCCAAGCGGATTGCGCTGGGCGTGCGACTTCAGCATCTCCGGATTCAGCCCGACGCGGATCTCACGGCCCTCGATATTGACCGTGGCGCCGGCCTTGGCGTCGGCCGAGGTCATGCGGGTGTGGATCAGCCCGAACGCCACCGCGTTCACGTTGACATTGAAGCGGCCCCACTCGCGCGCCATCGCGCGGGTCATGCCGATCACGCCGGCCTTGGCGCCGGAGTAGTTGATCTGGCCGGCATTGCCGTTCAGGCCCGAGGTCGACGAGATATTGACGATCTTGCGGTACAGCTCGCGGCCGGCTTCCTTGTCCGCGGCGGCCAGCGTCTTGATGTGCGGGTAGGCGGCGCGCAGGATGCGGAAGGGCGCGGTCATGTGGCAGTCCAGGATGGCGTACCACTGCTCGTCGCTCATCTTCTGCACCACGTCGTCCCAGGTGAAGCCGGCGTTGTTGACGATGATGTCGATGCTCTTGAAATTGCTCATCGCCGTGTTGATGAAGCGGTCGGCAAAGTCCGGCGCGGACACGTTGCCCACGCAGGCCACGGCTTCGACGCCCATCGCCTTCAGTTCTTCGACGGTCTGCTGCGCCGGCTCGGCGTCCAGGTCGTTGATGACCAGGCGTGCGCCTTCGCGTGCCAGGCGCATGGCGATGGCGTTGCCGATGCCGCGGCCCGAACCGGTGACCAGTGCCACCTTGCCTTCAAGTGCTCCCATGATTGACTCCTTTGTGTGCGACGTTGCGTTCGATTGAGATTTACAGTGCGACGACGGCGTCGCCGAGGATCTTGCTTTCGCCATACTGGTTGGCGGTCTGGATTTCCAGCCTGACGCGCTGCTCGCCGCCGACTTCCAGCTTTTCCACCACGCGGCCGGTGCAGGTGATGCGATGGCCCAGGTGCGTGATGCCGACAAAGCGCACGCCGAACTGGCGCAGCTGGCGCTGGTCCACCCACTGCGTCAGCAGGCGGCCCAGGTAGGCCATCGACAGCATGCCGTGGGCGAACACGTCGGGCATGCCGGCCTTGCGGGCGTAGTCGGTGTCGATGTGGATGGCGTTGTGATCGTTCGAGGCGCCGGCAAACAGCGCCAGCGTGGTGCGGTTGATCGGTTCCAGCGTCAGCGGGGGCAGGGTGTCGCCCACCTTGACCTGGTCGAAGCTCAGTTTGCTCATGTGGGTTCTCCGGTTCAGCCGTTGCGATGCACCAGCACGCTGCGCAGGTCCGCCACGTGCTCGCCGTCCTGGTTGGCGACGCGCGTCTCGCGCACCACGAACTCCAGCGCGCCGCCCTTCTTGTCGTAGATGTCGGTGATGGTGGTCTTGAAGTGCAGCGTGTCGCCCGCGTAGGCCATGCGGTGGTAGTCGAAGGACTGCTCGCCGTGCAGGATGCGGTCCGGCCGGATGCCGAGCTCCTGGCGCCAGGTGCTGGGCGGCTGCGTCAGCTCCAGCGAGAACAGGAAGGTCGGCGGCAGCGGCAGGCCCGGGTGGCCGGCGTCGCGCGCGGCGGCTTCATCGATATAGACCGGATCGGTCTGGCCGGTGGCCTTGGCGAAAAAGCGCAGCTGGCTGGCCGGCGCGGACGTGTGGAAGTCCGCGATCACCCGGCCGATGTGTTTTTTGTCGATCATGGATGGGCTCCTGTGTCGGTGTATGCTCAGGCGTGCTTCTGGTACAGCGTGACCACGCAGGCGCCGCCCAGGCCGAGGTTGTGCGTCAGGGCCAGGCGCGCGCCTTCGACCTGGCGCTGGTCGGCGGTGCCGCGCAGCTGCTGGACCATCTCGTAGCATTGCGCCAGGCCGGTGGCGCCCAGCGGGTGGCCCTTGGACAGCAGGCCGCCAGACGGGTTGACCACCCACTTGCCGCCGTAGGTGTTGTCGCCGTCGTTGACCAGCTTCTCGGCGCCGCCCTCCGGGCACAGGCCAAGGCCTTCATAGGTCAGCAGTTCGTTCTGCGCAAAGCAGTCGTGCAGCTCGATCACGTCGATGTCCTGCGGACCGACGCCGGCCTGCTCGTACACCTGCTGCGAGCCTTCGCGGGTCATGTCGAAGCCGACCACGCGGATCATGTCGCGCGCGTCGTAGGTGCTGGGGCGGTCGGTGGTCAGCGACTGGCCGGCGATCAGCACGTCGGTCTTGAGGCCCTTCCTGCGGGCGAATTCTTCCGACACCACGATGGCCGCGGCGGCGCCGCACGTCGGCGGGCACGCCATCAGGCGCGTCAGCACGCCTTCCCACAGCGCCGGCGCGGCCAGCACGTCCTCGGTGGTGAGCACGTTGCGGAACACGGCCAGCGGGTTGTTGGCGGCGTGGCGGCTGGCCTTGGCGCGGATCCTGGCGAAGGTTTCAAGCTTGGTGCCGTACTTGTCCATATGGGCCTTGCCGGCGCCGGAGAACTGGCGGATGGCATTGGGCAGGTCCTTGCGGTCGACCAGTTCGTCCACCAGGCCGATGGCGCGCTCCAGCGCCGGGGCGCGGTCGTCCCAGCGCGACTTCAGCGCGCCGGGCTGCATGAATTCGAAGCCGACGGCCAGCGCGCAGTCCACCGCGCCGCTCTGCACCGCCTGGCGCGCCAGGAACAGCGCCGACGAGCCAGTGGCGCAGTTGTTGTTGACGTTGATGACGGGGATGCCGGTCATGCCGACCTGGTACAGCGCCTTCTGGCCGCAGGTCGAGTCGCCATAAACATAGCCGGCGTAGGCCTGCTGCACGTCCTCGTAACTCAGGCCGGCATCTTCCAGCGCCTGGCGCACGGCCGTGGCGCCCATCACGTCATAGCTGTCGCTGCTGCCCGGCTTCTTGAACGGGATCATGCCGGCGCCGGCGACGAATACCTTGCGAGTCATGTGTGTGCTCCGATGAAAGTTTGTCAAGTGCCGGTGCTTACAGCTTGCGCGCGATCAGTTCGCGCATCACTTCGCTGGTGCCGCCGTAGATGCGGGTCACGCGCATGTCGGCAAAGGCGCGCGCCACCGGGTACTCCATCATGTAGCCGTAGCCGCCGTGCAGCTGCACCATCTGGTCCAGCGCGGTGCCCAGCACTTCGGTCGAGTGCAGCTTGGCGATGGCCGCTTCTTCCAGCGTCAGGCGGCGGCGGATGTGCTCGCCGATGTAGTGGTCGATCATCAGGCGCACCGAGATCGCTTGCGTCTTGATGTCGGCCAGCTTGAACTTGGTGTTCTGGAAGTCCCACACGGTCTGGTTAAAGGCCTTGCGGTCCTTGACGTAGGCCAGCGTGTGCTCCAGGCAGACTTCCAGCTTGGCCGCGGCGCTGACGGCGATCGACAGGCGCTCCTGCGGCAGTTCGGTCATCAGGTAGGCAAAGCCCTTGCCTTCCTCGCCCAGCAGGTTGGCCACCGGCACGCGCACGTTGTCGAAGAACAGCTCGGCAGTGTCCTGCGCGTGCTGGCCGACCTTCTCCAGCTTGCGGCCGCGGCGGAAGCCGTCGCGGTCGCCCTCGACCACGATCAGGCTGACGCCGCGCGCGCCGGCGCTGGGATCGGTCTTGCAGACCATGATGATCAGGTCGGCATTTAGGCCGTTGCTGATGAAGGTCTTGCTGCCGTTGATCACGTACTCGTCGCCGTCGCGGGTGGCGGTGGTGCGGATCGCCTTGAGGTCGCTTCCGGTGCCCGGCTCGGTCATGCCGATGGCCAGGATGTATTCGCCAGAGCAGACCTTGGGCAGCCAGCGCTGTTTCTGCTCTTCATTGCCGAGGCGGGCGATGTACGGGGCGATGATGTCCGAGTGCACGCCGAAGCCGACGCCGCTCAGGCCGACGCGGGCGTATTCCTCGGCAAACACCGCGGAGTGGCCGAAGTCGCCGCCGCCGCCGCCGTAGTCGGTCGGCAGCGTCACGCACAGCAGGCCTTCGCGGCCGGCCTTGAGCCAGGTCTCGCGGTCGACCTTGCCGGCCTTGTCCCATTCGGCTTGCCTGGGCAGGCATTCGCGTTCCAGGAAGCGGCGTACGGTGGTGCGGAACATCTCGTGGTCGTCACGATAGATGGTGCGGTTGATTTCCATTGGGTGACTCCGGATATCGGTCTGCGGGAGGTTGCCTCGGCCAAGGTTTGCGGCCACTGGTATGGCGCTAAGGTACCGGGGAGGAGGGGGCCGCGAACACCACCCGCGTCAGGTGGCCGGAGACAGCAAAGGGGGGGCGCGCGTGGGGGGCGCGGCGTTGGGGAAGGGGAGGGGGGTAGAGAGAGGGGGGACGGTTACGCCGTCAGCGCGACGCGTCCGGCGGCTGCGCGCCACCGGCCTGGTCCAGTTCGCGGTCGCGGGCGCGGGCCACGGCCTCGTCGCGGCTGCTGACGCCCAGCTTGCGGAAGATGTTGCGCAAGTGCCATTTCACCGTTTCCGGCGACAGGCCCAGCGTGCGCGCGATCTTCTTGTTGGGCAGGGCCTGGCCGAGCAGGCGCACGACATCGGCTTCCCGGTCGCTCAGTTCCTCGAAGCGCGCGTCGCCCTTGGCCGCAACTGCGCCCGAGGTCATGCCAGTGCCGGCGGCCGCCCCGGCGTCAGCGGCAGGCGGCGGCACGGTGGCCTGCAGGCGTTCGACATAGAAGGCCAGCACCGGATCCAGCGTGGTGTCGGCGGCCACGCCGACGATCTGGCCGAGCGCGCCCGGGCAGGCGTCGATCAGGCTGCGCATCAGGCCGAGGCGGTGGCCCCGGCGCAAGCCTTCCAGCACATGCTCGCGTGCGGTTTCGGTCTCGCCGCGGCGCGATGCCACCACCGCCGCCAGCATGTGCATCTGCGCGACGTGGCGCTGCCAGCCACGTGCCTCGCAGTACGCGATCAGCGCGGCCGTGCGGGCCTCGGCGCCGCGGAGGTCGTCATGCGCCAGGCCGACCAGCACGTGGGCGCGCTCGGTCGCCATGTGGATTGCATCCAGCGATCCGCGCGGGGCATTGCGATGGCGCGCGGCAATGGCGTCTAGGCGCGCCAGCGCAGCTTCGGCGGCGGCGATGTCGCCGCCGGACAAGTGCAGCCGGATCTGGTTGGCCAGGCTCTGCGCGACCAGGCGGTCCAGGCGCAGTTGCGTGCCGTAGTCTTCCAGCCGCTCCAGCTGTGCGAAGGCATCGAGGCGGTGGCCGCTGATCCAGTGCGCGGCCGCCAGCACGGTGTGCACCCGCAGCACCGAGTCCGGGATCGATACCCGTTCGAGCACGTCGACCCGGTCCTCCAGCAGCCGGCGCGCCGCCTCCAGGTCGTTCTGTTCGTACAGCACCTCGCCAAGCAGGGCCGCGGCAAAGTACTCCGGCTCGGCGCCGGCGCCGCCATGGCCCGCTTGTTCGACCTCGCGCAGCACGTCGCGGGCGACGCGCTCGGCCTGGATCATGTTGCCTTCCAGCGCATGGCTGAAGCCGATCATGCAGCGCCCGTTGAGCATGCCGCTGGCGGTGCCCAGCAGCGGCACGCCGTCCACCACCAGCGGCGGCGCTTCGGTCTGGATGCGGCGGGCGCGCTCGTAGTCGCCCAGGTGCATGTAGAGCCACGACAGCAGGTTGTTGCGCGAGCCGATAAACAGCGCCGGCATGTCGGCGGGAGCGCTCTCGATCTGCGGCAGCAGCGCCAGCGCGGCCTGGCTGTCGTCGCGCAGCAGCACCAGCGAAAAGCGCAGCAGCGCCAGCCGGTAGCGCAGCGAGGCGTCGCCCGGCGGGATATCGGCCTCGAGCCGGTCCGCGGCCGCGGCGCACGCGTCCAGTTCGCGCGAGAACATCTGCGTGCGCAGCGCCAGCAGGCGCAGTTCCGGGCGCGCCTGCACCTGGTCGGCGGGGATGGTGCGCAGCAGCCCCAGCGCCTTGCGCACCTCGCCGCGCATGATCAGGGTGTCGGCATAGCGCTGCACCAGGTCGGCGGCGGTGTCGGCATCGCCGGCCAGCACCGCGTGGCGCACGGCTTCTTCCAGCATGCGATGGTCGCGGAACCAGCGCCATGCCGCCCCGTGCACCGCGCGCTGCTGCGCCTCGCTGCGCGAGCGGAAACGCTGGGCCAGCGTTTCGCGCAGCAGCGGATGCAGCCGGTACCAGGCTTCGCGCTCGGGCCCCGGCGCCGGCGTAATGAAGAGGTTCTCCTGCTCCAGCCGTGTCAGCAGCGCCAGGATCTCGCCTTCGCCCAGCGCCTGCTCGCCCAGCGCCTCGCACAGCGACGCGGTGAACCGTTCGCACGCGGCGGCGCGCACCAGCAGCTCGGCTTCGTCCGGCGCCAGGCGCGACAGCACCTCGCGCTCGAAGTATTCGGCAAAGGCGCCGGCATCCTGCACGCTGGCCTGCACGAATCCGGTGGCAAAGGTGAGGCCGCTGGCGTTGGCCTTCTTGCGCTTCCAGTGCGCGGCAAAGAGCTGCAGCCCGGCCACCCAGCCGTCGGTCAGTTCATGCAGCATGCGCGCATCGCGCGCGCTGATGTCGCCCAGCTGGGTGCGCAGGAAATGCTGCGATTCGGCCAGCGTGAAGCGCAGGTCGCGCTGGTCCAGCTCCAGCAGCATGCCCTGGTCGCGCAGGCGCCCGAGCGACAGCGCCAGCGCCGCGCGCGAGGCCAGCACCACGTGGAAATTGGCCGGGGCGTAGTCGAGCAGCCACTGCAGCGGCGCCAGCACGCGCGGCGAAGTCAGGTGGTGCACGTCGTCGAGCACCAGCGTCACGTCGCGCGGATGGGCGGCAATGCCGCGCACCAGCGCGATGATGGCGCGCTCGACGGCTTCGTCGTCGGTGCCGCGGTCGGCCAGCACCATGGCTTCGCGCGACAGCGCGGGGCTGACCTCGGACAGGCTGCCGAGCAGGCGGTCCAGCCAGCGCTGGCGCTCGTTGTCGGCCGGCTCCAGCGCCAGCGCGGCCATGTCGAAGCCAAACGCCAGCAGGTCCAGCCGCCACGCCGTCAGCAGCGCGGTCTTGCCGTAGCCGGCCGGGCCCTGCAGCACGATGCAGCGCCGGCGCCTGGCCTCGGTCAGTTGCGCCAGCAGGCGCTCGCGTGCGACCACGCGCGCCGCGCTGCGCAGCGACGCCGGCCGGGACGGCTGCGAGACTGGCGCGGCGGGCTGGCTACGGGGGGCGGCTGGCGGATTGGCTGGCGTCTGGGGCATGGGCGAGGCTGGAGGGTGCAGGTGAGAGGCGGGTTGCAATGCCAGTGAGGCAGCACGTTGTGACGATTGTACTGGCAGACGCGGCATGGCGGCCAAGCCACCCCTGGCCGGCTCTCGGGGTGGCCAGTGTGAGGCGCGCACTGCACCCCCAGGCCACCCGGAACAGGTGGGGAAGGGTTTGCCGGGTGTCCGGCCGCAAGGCCACCCCCTATATTCGCGCTGCGGCAAGCCCGCCGGCAGAGCGTGTGCCGCTGTGCCCCTTCGCCGTTCGTTGCCGCGCCGCTTCGTCCCTTTGCCCCCGCTTCAATTGCGCACCGCTGGACGCCCATGGAAACCATACCTGCCGCCGTCGTGACCCGTCTCGTGCCGCCGCGCCAGAGCCGGCGTTGGATCGCGCGCGTGGCTCTGCTGCAGTGCCTGCACGACGCCAGGCTTGGCCGGCTGGTATTGCTGACCGCGCCCGCCGGCTACGGCAAGACCACCGCGATGGTGCAGTGGCGCCACCGCTTGCTGGCCGAAGGCGCGCGCGCAGCCTGGCTCACGCTCGCGCCGGAAGATGACGACCTGGGCCAGTTCTGCGCCAGCCTCGCTGCCAGCCTGCGGCAGGCCGGCATCCGCCTGTGCCGGGCCGGGCCGGAGTTCAGCTACGACCCGGCGCACCCGGCCGCGTTGCTGCCGGCGTTCGTCGAGTTGATGGACGGCGTGCCGGGCGAGATCTACCTGATACTGGACGGACTCGACCGGCTGCGTTGCCCCGCCACGCTGGCCTTCCTGCAGGGTGTGCTGCAAGCGCGCCTGCCGCATCTGCACCTGGTTGCCGCCGCGCGCGGGCAGGTCGGGCTGGCGCTCGGCCGGTTGCGCGCCGGCCGGGAACTGGCCGAAGCCGGTTGCGCCGAACTGGCATTCAGCCTGCCCGAGACGCTGGCATTCGTGGCCAGGCGCGTGGAAGGGCGCACGGCGCGCCGGGAGAGCTCGCAAGCGGTGATCGATACGGCGGTCGTGCTGCAGGAGGTCACCGAGGGCTGGCCTGCCGGGCTTGAACTGGTTGCCGGCTCGCTCAGGACCGCCTGCGAAGCGGCGTGGCCGCACCCGCAGTCGGCAGCGCTGCACGCCTACTGGCGCGAGGAAGTGACCGCCGGGCTGCCGCCCGCGCTGCTTGACTTCCTGCGCTGCCTCGCCGCATCCACGCCGAGCTGGCCTTGCAGCTGAGCGGCCGCGCGCAGGCGCCGGCGTGGCTTGCCGAGATCGCGGCGCGCGGCCTGTTCCTGCAACCTGCTCCGGCCGAGTCGGACGAAGCGAGTGCCGACGGGGCCAGCGCGGGCTGGTATCGCCTGCATCCGTTGTTCCGGGCGCACCTGCTGCACGACCTGGAACAGCACCAGCCCGCCACGCTGCAAGGGTTGCACGGGCTCGCGGCCGCGTGGCTGGCCCGCTGCGGCAAGCCGGCGGAAGCCATCGGCCACGCGCTGCACAGCGGCGACTTCGATCGCGTGCTGGCGCTGGCACAGGCCACCGCGTCCCATTTGCCGGGTATCAGCCCGCTGCGCGACTTCCTGCAGTGGTCCGATGGCATCGCGCCGGCTCGGCTGGCGATGCATCCGGCACTGTTGCTGGCCGCGGCATGGGCGTGCGTGGTTTCAGTGCGGCCGCAGCACGCCGAGCATTGGATCCGGCGCTGGGAAGCCAGTGCCGGGCCCGGCGTGAATACCGGCGTGCAGGCCACGGTGATGCGCGCGGCCATCGCCGCGCAGCAGGATGACCACCCGCGCGTGCTGGCACTGCTCGACAGCCTGCAGGGCCAGCCGCTGGACAATCCCGCACTCGAGCAGGCCCGCATGAGCCTGGCGCTGCGCAGCGGCACCATGCTGGGCCGCCAGCCCCGCTCGCGCGCGCCATACCGCTGCGCGGCGCAAGCCGGCGATACCGAGATCGCGCTGATGGGCGCCGGCACGCTGGCCCTGGTGGCATGGATAGAGGGCAATGCCTATGAGGCGCTGCGGCTCGGCACTGACGTGCTGGCGGCAGCGCAGCACGCCTTTGGGCGCCGCTCGATCGCGGCCAGCCTGTGCGCGGTGCCGGTGGCGGCGGCGCTGTACGAGCAGGACCGCATCGCCGACGCCAGCGAAGTGCTGGCGGGACGCCTGCAGACGCTGCGCACCGGCACGCCGGACGTGCTGATCGAAGCGGCGCTGTATCACGCCAGGCTGCAATGGCTGGCGGGCGCGCGCCACGAGGCCCTGGCGGAACTGGCCGAAGCCGAAGCCATGTTCCACCGCCGCGGCCTGCCCCGCGGCGTGGCGCGCATGGTGGCCGAGCGCCAGCGGCTGGCGTTGCTGGGCAATGACCTGCGCCATGCGCAGCGGCTGCAGGCCGCGCTGGAGGAACTGGTGCGCCAGTATCCGGGCGAGACGCCGCGCAGCCAGGAAATCGCCGCGGCGGCAGCGCTGGCCCGTGCCCGGCTGGCGCTGGCGCAGGGTGACCCCGCCGGCGCGCTGGCGGCACTTGACGTGGTGCGTGCCTTGCCAACGGCATCGATCCGGGAACATCTGATGGTGACCGCCGAACTGCTGCAGGCGATCGCCTTCGATGATCTGTACCGTCCCGACGCGGCGCGGCAGTACCTTGACGCCGCGCTGGCCGCCGGCGAGCGTCTGGGGTTGGTGCGTACCTTTATCGACGAGGGCGAGCGTACCTGTGCCTTGCTGGCGAGCGTGGCCGGGGACGCGCCGGCAAGGTCCGCCTACGTGGCACGCCTGTGTGAAGCCGCCGCGCTGCCGGCACCGATGGCCGGGTCCGCCGAATCCACGCACGAGACAGCGCTTGCGCCTGCCGCGCCCGCCGTGCCCGCGGCACTACCACCAGCCGACGTCGGCAAGGGCCGGCTGCTGACCCCGCGCGAGCGCGAGATCCTGGCGCCGCTGGAGCAGGCGATGTCGAACAAGCGCATTGCGCTGGCGCTCAACCTGAGTGTCGACACTGTCAAGTGGAACCTGCGGCAGATCTACGCCAAGCTCAATGTGTCGCGGCGCTACGATGCCATTCTGGTGGCGCGCAGCGCGGCTCAGCGGCCGGGCTGACCGCGTTCGCCGCCAGCCGGCTGCGCGCTTGCCTTATTCGGCGGTGGCGCCGCTGGTCTTGATCATCTGGGCGACCACGGGCTCGGTCGCGTCGAACTCGCGCCGGAACTCTGCCGGTGAGTTGCCCACCGGGTCCATGGCCAGCGCTTCAAGCCGCGCGCGCATGATCGGCGACAGGATCGACGCCCGCGCTTCTGTCTCCAGCCTGGACAGGACCGCCGCCGGCGTGCCGGAGCGTGCGAGCAGCCCGAGCCAGGCCGGCGAGCGCAGTTCCTGCTCCTTCAGCCCGGCCTCCGCCATGGTCGGTACGTCGGGCAGTTCCTTGATGCGCTTGTCGCCCATCACCGCCAGGGCGGTCAGCCTGCCGCTCTTGATATGCGGGCCGAGCGTGCTCATCGAGCCGATGGCCCAGGCGATATTGCCGGCGATCATGTCCTGTGCCATCGGCGCCTCACCCTTGTAGGCCACGTGCGCCATGTCCAGGCCACGCACCTGGTTCAGGTGCGCGCCGACCAGGTGCGGGAAGGTGCCGACGCCGTAGGAGCCGTAGCTGACCTTGCCCTTGTCCTTCGCGGCCCAGTCCAGGAATTGCTGCACGTTCTTGACCGGTACATTCCGGTTCACGGCCAGCACGATCTTGGCGACGCAGAGTTCGGTGATGAAGGCCAGATCCCGGCGCACATCGTACGGCACGCTGCTGTACAGGTGCGGCGTATTGATCAGCGGCGACGAATGCGTGAGCAGGATGGTGTAGCCGTCCGGCGCGGCGCGCGTGACGGCTTGCACGGCGATCACGCCCGCGCCGCCGGGCTTGTTGTCGACGATGATGGTTTGTCTGAGACGCTTGCCCATGTCCTCGGCCAGCGCGCGCGCCACGGTGTCGGTGGCGCCGCCGGGCGGCCCCGGAACAACGAAGGTGATCGGACGCGACGGGTAGCTCTGGGCGCCGCAGACGGCGCTCCATGCCATCACTGCCATCGCGATCAGGGATTTCATACGCATGATGTGATACCTCGGGAAAGGAGTAGGAAACCGCGCAGCAAAGACTGCATGCAGGAAGTTATCGGATGCGCGGCACCTTGCATGCCCCCCATATCGGCTGGGCGGGATTGCCCTAGGTGTTGTCGCCTGGTCGGTCGGCGTCCACAAAAAGAATGCTCCGGCGCGGGGCCGGAGCAAAACACGCGGCCGCACAGCGGCGGCCAGGTGGAGACAGGACTGCATGGCGCGGCGGCTGCCGCGCGCGGGTGTGCGCTTCAGCGCGGCGGCATCGCGCCCAGGCCCTGCGCCTGCAACTGCGCCACGCCATCGGCATCGAAACCCCAGTCGCGCAGCGCGGCGGCGCCATGCTCGCCGCGCGCCGGGGCGGGACCGGAGATCTCGGACGGCGTGCCGAGGAAACGCGGTGCCGGCGCGGGCTGCACCACGCCCGCGACTTCGACAAAGCTGCCGCGCGCGCGGTGATGGGGGTGGTTGGGCGCTTCGCTGAATTCCAGCACCGGCGCGATGCAGGCATCGCTGCCTTCGAACACGGCGCACCATTCGTCGCGCGTGCGCGTCAGGAAGACGGCCTCGAACTGCTCGCGCAGCACCGGCCAGCCCTTGCGGTCGTACTGGGCTGGCAGCTCCTTGCCGGCAAGGCCCAGCTTGTCCAGCAACTCGGCGTAGAAGCGGCCTTCGACCGGTCCGATCGACATGTACTTGCCATCGCGCGTGCGGTAGTTGTCATACCAGGGCGCGCCGCCGTCGAGCACGTTGGACTGGCGCTCCTCGCGCCAGTTGCCCGAGGCCAGCAGGCCCCAGAACACGGCGCCCAGCTGTGCGGCGCCCTCGGTCATGGCCGCATCGACCACCTGGCCCTTGCCGCCGCGCTGGACATTGAGCAGGGCCGCCACCACGCCGAGCGCCAGCAGCATGCCGCCGCCGCCATAGTCCCCGACCAGGTTCAGCGGCGGCACCGGGGCCTGCCCGGCGCGCCCGATACCTGACAACACGCCGGACAGCGCGACATAGTTCAGGTCATGGCCGGCACGGTCGGCCAGCGGGCCGGTCTGGCCCCAGCCAGTCATGCGCGCATAGACCAGCTTTGGATTGCGCGCCAGCGCGGTGTCCGGCCCCAGGCCCAGGCGCTCCATCGTGCCCGGGCGGAAGCCTTCGATCACCACGTCGGCACGTTCTACCAGCGCCAGCGCCGCGCGCTGTGCATCCGGCTGCTTCAGGTCCAGCGTGACCGAGCGCCGGCCGCGCCCGGTGATATCGACGCGCTTGCCGGTGGCCGACTTTGGCCCCAGGTCTGCCGGCGCCGCCGGGCGGTCGACGCGCAGCACATCGGCGCCCATGTCGGCCAGCAGCATTGCGCCGAACGGGCCCGGCCCGATGGCTTCGAATTCCAGTACGCGGATTCCGCTCAGTACACCCATGGTGGTTCTCCTCTTGCCCAGTCCTGTATGCACGGGACGTGCCCATGTCGTTGATTGCTCTTTTGCACTGGTTGCAAGTAGACCAAAAGCAGGCGCCACCGAGCCCCACCCGTATCAGGTAGGACCCCGCCCACCCTCTCTGCAGTGCACAATCGCGCTCCTATAATCGGTTCACCATGCGGCCGCCAGTGCGGGCCGGAAGACGAAGTGAGCCGGAGCCAGCAGTGAGCAATACCCAGCGCGCAATCGCATCGCCAACGCGGACACGGCAGGCCGCACGCCTGTTGCCGGTCCTGAGCGAGCTCAGGCAGGAGGTGCGTTCGCTGAGCCGCCATGCGCATCGCCTCGCGCTCGCGCAAGCGGGCGGCGACGACGCCTGCCGCAACCAACTGGCGCAGTTGTTCGAGCGCTGGATCGAAGACGGCTCGCCACGCGCGCAAGTGATCTGCTTTGCCTCGGCCGCGGAGTTCGGCCTGCCGCTTCACCGCCATGCCGAGCGCTGCCGCGCTGCGGCGATGTGCGACGGCTCCGACGCGGTGCGCGCCTTGTACTGGGCGGCGCTGCATCGCACGCGCAGCCGCGTCGGCATGACCGCGCAGATGGAAGATGCGCAGGGCGCCGCAGCGCAGCCTGCGGTGGTGGCATCCGATCAGGTGCCGCCGGCTGCATCGGCACGCCAGCTATGCCGGCGCTGCGAGCGGCTGCGCCTGGATGCGCGCTGCGCCAATGGCCACGGTGCGTTGCGCCCGCTGGGCGACATGCAGTGGCGCAGCCTGGCCGCGGGCGTGCAATGCCAGACGCGCGAGCATCAGTGCGATACCTGCCACACGCGCTGGACCCAGCACCGTAGTTCGGCGGATCCCTTTACGGCATGGACCATCAGCCGGCGTGGCGTCGCGGTGCCGGCGAGGGGTGTATTGATGGCCTGAGGGGGGTGTTCGTTGGCTGTTGTGATGGGTGGAGAGATAAGGTTGTTGAGGGGTATCTGGGGGTGATTCCAATGTTGTCGTAGGTCGACGGCTCTGTTCCGCCCTGCTGGGCGGGTCACTTTTTGTCCGAGCGACAAAAAGTGACTCGCCCCTTTAGGGGCGAAACAGGGACCGTCGACCTACGACAGATGCCAACCGCAAGCACAATATCCCTGAATACCCCAAACCAGCAACCCCTGCGATGACCCGCCAATATCCTAGCCCCCGTGGTTCGGCAACGGCGCCCCCTGCATCTCCTCCTCCTGCAGTTCACGCCACGCAATCTTGCCAGTGGCCGAGCGAGGCAGGCGATCAATGAACTGCACGATGCGCGGCGCCTTGTAGGTCGCCATGCTGGTGCGGCACCACGCCAGCAACTCTTCCTCGGAAACTCCAAAGCCGTTACGCCGCACGATCACCGCCTTCACGGTCTCGCCCCGGTGCGGGTCGCGCGCGGCGATCACGCAGGCTTCCAGGATCGCAGGGTGGGTATGCAGGATCGCCTCCACCTCGGCCGGCCACACCTTGTAGCCCGACGCGTTGACCATGCGCTTGAGACGGTCGCGCATGACGAAGTAGCCGTCGGCGTCGACGCTCGCAAGGTCGCCGGTACGGAAGAAACGCTTGCCGTCGATGGCGATAAAGCTCTCGGTATTGGCGGCGGCTTGGTTCCAGTAGCCCAGCATCACCTGCGCGCCATGCACCACGATCTCGCCGACCTCGCCGCGCGGCACTTCTGCCAGCGTGGCGGGATCGATGACGCGCGCATCGACACCGTAGGTCGGCACGCCCAGGTGCCCGGAGCGCGGCGCCGCGAGCGGGTTGGCGATGATGAACGAAGCGGTCTCCGTCAGGCCGTAGCCCTCGACAAACTGCAGTCCGTAGCGTTCTTTCATCACCCGCGCGGGGCTGTCTGGCACCGCCGCGCCGCCGCCGACCACGCAGGCCAGGCTGCTCAGGTTGAACGATTCGATATCGGGCTGCGCGAAGAACTCCACCAGCATCGGCGGCGGCGCGGCCCAGAACGTGATGCGATGGCGCGCTACCAGTTGCGCGGCGGTGCGACGGTCCCAGCGCGGCAGCAGCACGATGGTGCCGCCCATATAGACCGGTGCGTTGACACCGTTCTGCAGCCCGAGCAGGTGGAACATCGGCGCCACCGCCAGGAAGGTCGATTCGGCGTGTGAGCGCCGCCATAGCTGCGAGCCCGCCACCGACACCATCACCGTGCGGTGCGTATGCATGCAGGCCTTGGGCGCGCCGGTGGTGCCGGAAGTGTAGGGCAGCATGCACAGGTCGTCCGGGCCGGCGGTGCGCGGCGCCGGCGTGAAGTCGCTGGCCATGGCTTGCAGCCAGTGGACCGCGCCGGCCGGCAGCGCCGCGCCGGACGAGCGCTGCTGCACCCAGTCCGGAATCGCGAGGCTGTCATCTGGCTGCGCGGGCAGGGCGTCGCCGTAGTGATGCACGATCACATGGCGCAGCGGCGTGGTGCCGACCAGCGGCGCGACCTGGCCGACCAGTTTGTTCGCGGCAAACGCGGCCACGGCGCCGCTGTCGTTGACGATATGGCGCAGCTCGTCTTCCAGCAGCATGGCGTTGGCCGGCACCACCACGGCGTCGGCGCGCAGGATCGCGTAGTAGGCCACGATGAACTGCGGGCTGTTCTGGCTGAGCAGCACCACGCGGTCGCCGCGGCGCACGCCGCATGCCTGCTGCAGGTAGCCGGCCATGCGCTCGACCTGTGCCAGCAGTCCGGCATAGGTGGTGGCGCCGTGGTAGAACTGGACCGCGACCTTGCCGGGGAAGCGCCGGGCCGAGATCTCGAGGTTCTCGGCCAGCGTGGTGTGCGGCACATGGAAGACGCGCGGCACGTCGCCGAGCACCACGCTGCCGTCGACCGCAAGCGGTCCAGTGGGCGCGGCGACGACGCTTGCGTCGGGCGGATCGTTGGGGGTCATGGTTGTCTCCTCCTTCATGTATGTGACCTTCGCCGTCAGACGTCGTTGTCGCCCGGCGTGAAGGTCGGTACCGGGGCGCCGCCATCGCTTGGCGAGAACTTCACCCGCACCTTCTGTCCGATCCGCACCGTGTCGAGGTCGCAGTCGACGATATGGGTCATCATGGTCACGCCCTCGTCCAGCTTCACGTAGGCGATGCAGAACGGGTTGGGGCCGGCGCGGCGCGTCACGCTGAAGGTGTAGATGGTGCCGTGGCCGCTGGCCTGCTTCCATGAGGTGGTGCCCATGCAGAAGGGGCACAGCACGCGCGGATACCAGTGGGGCTTGCCGCAGTCGTCGCAGACCTTGACCAGCAATTTCCCTTCGCGGGTTGCCTGCCAGAAGGGCAGGTTGTCGGGCTGTTCGTCGGGTGCCTTGTAGACAGAGGGGATATGAGGGGTGGTCATGTCATTGCTCCCGCGCATTATTCACGTTCAAGGATCAGGGTGGCGCTGCCGTGGCGCGAGCCCAGGTAGCCGCCGGTGCCTTGCGCCAGCGCCAGGTCGCAGTTGGCGACCTGCACCGCCGGGTGGGCCTCGCCACGCAACTGGCGCACGGCTTCGATGACCTTGGTGATGCCGCCGCGGTTGGCCGGATGGTTGTTGCACAGGCCGCCACCGTCGGTGTTGAAGGGCAGCTTGCCGACGCCGGAGATCAGGTTGCCGTCGGCGACGAATCTGCCGCCTTCGCCCTTCTTGCAGAAGCCAAGGTCTTCCAGCTGCATCAGCACGGTGATGGTGAAGCTGTCGTAGATCGACGCGTACTTGATGTCGGCCGGCGTGACGCCGGCTTCAGCAAACGCCGTGGCGCCCGAGAAGCGCGCGCCGGACCAGCTCAGGTCGACTTCGCCGCCGAGCTGGCCCTTGATGTACTCGCCGGCGCCGAGGATCTTCACCTTGGGCCGCTTCAGCGTGGCGGCGATTTCCGGACGGGCCACGATCAGCGCGCCGCCGCCGTCCGACACCACGCAGCAGTCGAGCTTGTGCAGCGGATCGGAAATCATTGGCGAATTCAGCACATCCTCGACCGTGACCACGTCGCGCAGCATGGCATGGGGGTTGTGCTGTGCGTGGTGCGACGCGGCCACCTTGACCCAGGCCATCTGCTCGGCCGTGGTGCCGTACTCGTGCATATGGCGCATGGCCACCATCGCGTACAGGTTGACGGTGACCGGGCTGAACGGGCTTTCGAACGGCATATCAGGCAGGTTGGCGCCCCAGTTGCGCGCCTGCGTGCCGCTGGAGCCTTCCGAACGCGGGCGGCCCGCCAGCGTGATCAGGGCCACGCTGCACTTGCCGGCCGCAATCGCCTGCGCCGCGTGCGAGACATGGACCAGGTAGGCGGAGCCGCCGGTGTCGGTGGAGTCGACATGGCGCACCTTGAGGCCGAGATAGTCGACCATGTTGACCGCGCCCAGCCCGGGCGCGTCGCCGGCGCAGAAGTACCCGTCCACGTCGGCCAGCGTCAGGCCGGCGTCCTGCAGCGCGCCCTTGGCGCTTTCGGCGTGTAGCTGCGCCACCGACTTGTCCGGTGCCTTGCGGGTCGGGTGCTCATAGGCCCCGACGATATAGGCCTTGCCGTTGATGCTCATCATTTCTCCTCTCGTGCGTCAAATGGTGGTACGCATGGATATTGCAGCGGTTTGGTCATTCTGTCCTGAGGAAACTGAAGACCGGCCTACCGGATGGCCCCCGCCGCGCGCATGTCCACGATCTCTTGCTTCGCATAGCCCGCGGCAAGCAGGATCGCCTCGGTGTGCTCGCCAAGCATCGGCGCGCGCTGGCGCACGGCACCGGGCGTGGCGCTGAGCTTGATCGGAACGCCCGCGATCCTGACGGGCGTGGCCGAGCCAGGTTGTTCGACGTCGACCAGCATCTCGCGCACGCGGTAGTGTGGGTCCTCGAAGATCTCGGCCGAGGTGTAGACCGGGCCGAACGGCACCTTGCCGCCCAGGCACTGGGCGATCTCCTCCTTGGTGCGCGCCGTGCTGAAAGTTTCGATGGCGTCAATCACTTGCTGCGCGTTGCGCACGCGCGCCGCGTTGGTGGCGAAGTCCTCGTCGGTGGCCATGTCGGGGCGGCCGAGGGCGTGGGCCAGCTTGGCCCAGAACGCGTCGGTGGCGCAGGCGATGGAGACATGGCCGTCGCGGGCGCGGAACAAGCCGAACCGGCACAGCAGCGGGTGGCGGTTGCCTTCCGGTGCCGGCACGGTGCCGGTGTAGGAGGTCTGGTAGACGATGCGCTCGCACATGGCCAGCACCGCATCGGTCATGGCCACGTCGACGAACTGGCCCTCGCCGGTTTCGCGCGTGCGATGCACGGCGGCCAGGATGCCGATGCACAGCATCAGCGCTGGCACGGTGTCGCCTACGCCGGGGCCGATCTTGGTGGGCGTGTCGCGGTCCGGGCCGGTGATGCCCATCATGCCGCCCATGGCCTGCGAGACCACGTCATAGGCCGGCCATTGCGCATAGGGGCTTTCGCCGCTGCGCGGGTCGCCGAAGCCGCGCACGGTGCCGTAGACCAGGCGCGGATTGGTCTCGCGCAGGGTTTCATAGGCCAGCCCCGCGTGGGCATGCGCATGCGGCACGCCGCGCCGCGCACGCTGACCGAAGGCGACCGCAGCCTGTACATCGGCCTGACCGGCAGCCGTGTGGCATTGGGCACGGCCGACACCAATGCCGCGCAACTCGGGCTGGCGCGCCGGCCGCTGGAAGACCTGCTGGTGTTCAACACCGCGTTCGGCAAGACCGTGCCGGATATCTCGCTCAATGCCGCGGCCAACCTGGGCTATGCCGACGTGCGCTTCCTGGCCCATGTCTATCCGGGCGATACGCTGTCGGTGGACAGCGAGGTGATCGGGTTGAAGGAGAACTCGAACCGCAGGAGCGGCGTGGTCCATGTGCGTTCGTCCGCGCACAACCAGCACGGCGAGGTGGTGCTGACCTGGATCCGCTGGATTTTGTCAGCGGCCACCACGGCGCCATTCCGGCGGCGGCGATGCGCAGCCCCGGCCAGTTCGAGCACGCGCTGCTGGCGCGCGCCAAGGCCGACGTGGTGGCCGCCGCGCTGGCCAACGGCATCGTGCCGGCGCACAACGTCTGCCTGAACCTGAAGGACGCCGCGGTGATCGGCGGCGATGCCACGCGCGCGCGCAACGAGTTCGGCTTTTTGCGCATGTGGAGCATCTATCCCGCGCAGATCCTGCCTATCGTCAATGCCATGCGCCCCGATTTCACCGAGGTGGAAGACGCGGCCGGCATCCTGTGCGCCGCGCAGGATGCGGACTGGGGCCCGATCCAGTACAAGGGCGAGCTGCACGACCGCGCCACTTACCGCTATTTCTGGGGCGTGCTCGAGAAGGCCAGGGTCACCGGCATGACGGTGCCGGCCGAAGCCGACCAGCGCTTCTTCGCGGCCTGAGCGGCGCGGCTCCGGGTGCCGCCGCTTGTCTTACAATGCGCGGACCCATTTCCATGCCGCGGCCCCGGGCCATCTCATCACAATGCGCAAGCAACTGAACGACAAGCTGACGGAAGCATCGGCGGCCACTGGCGGGGCGGCCTCGACCCGCTATGCCGAGCTGGCCAGCACCCTGGTCCGGGATATCGTCGAGGGCCGCCGCGTGGTCGGCAGCCTGCTGCCGACCGAGCATGAGCTGGCCGAACAGCATGGGGTCAGCCGCCATACCGTGCGCGCGGCGCTCAAGCTGCTGCAGGACTGGGGCTATATCTCGCGCAAGAAGGCGGTGGGGACCATCGTCGAGAGCGCCAACCCCGACGCGTCATATACCCAGTCGTTCGGCACCGCCGAAGACCTGGTGCGCGTGGCCGCCACCGAGATCCGCAGCATCGACGCGGTGCGCAACGTCACGCTGGACCGCGCCGAGGCCCGCCTGCTGGAGGCGCCGATCGGCAGCGAATGGCTGCGCTTTTCCGGCACGCGGGTCGATGCGCGCAAGGGCAGCACGCCGGTGGCGCACGCCGATATCTACATCGACGCCTCGCTGGCGCACCTGGCGGATACCATCCGCAATAATCCGAAGCTGCTGGTCAGCGCGCTGATCGAACGCGGTTGCGGCGTGGCCATTGCCGAGATCCGACAGGTCGTCCACGGCGTGCTGATCGATGCGCGGCTGGCGCAGGTGCTGGGTGCCGAAGCGGGATCCGCCGGCCTGCGGCTGATCCGCCATTACAAGGACGCGCAAGGCCGGATCCTGGAGATCACTGACACGATCTACCCGGCGGACCGGGTGACCGTGGCGTTCCAGCTCAAGCGCAGCCGGGTGCAGGCGTAGGCCGGGCTACAGGATTGCCCCGAAGCGCGGCGCCATGCCGCGGCCCTGGGGCAACCACGTACTTGCCACGCAGCGCCTTAGTTCACCGCGCGTGTCTTGCCTTCCCAGTGCGGCGCGCGCAGGTCGCGCTTGAGGATCTTGCCCGCGCCCGACAGCGGCATTGCCTGGCGGAACTCCACCGTCTTGGGGCACTTGTAGGCGGCAATATGCGCGCGGCAATGTTCCTGGATATCGGCTTCGGCGGCTTGCATGCCGGGTTTGAGCACCACCACGGCATGCACGGCCTCGCCCCATTTCTCATGCGGCACGCCGATCACGGCGCTCATCGCCACGGCGGGGTGGCGGCCGAGCACGTTCTCGACTTCCGCGGAATAGACGTTCTCGCCGCCGCTGACGATCATGTCCTTGAGGCGGTCGACGATGAAGATATACCCCTGCTCGTTCATGTAGGCGCCGTCGCCGGTGCGCAGCCAGCCGTCCTGCAGGGCCTTTGCGGTGTCTTCCGGGCGGTTCCAGTAGCCAGGCGTGACACCGGCGCTGCGCACCAGGATCTCGCCCACGGTGCCGCGCGGCACCTCGTTGCCTTCCTGGTCGACGATCTTCACTTCGATGCCGATGCCGGCGCATCCGGCGGACAGGTGCAGCCCCTGCGCCCGCGCCGCCGGGCTGTGGTTCTCGGGCGGGTTCGTGGTGACGACCATGGACTCGGTCATGCCGTAGGCGTGGGTGAAGTCCACGCCCGGCAGCTTTTCCATGGTCTGCTCCAGCACGGCCGCGCTGATGGCCGAAGCACCGTAGCCCAGGCGGCGCACGCTACTGAGATCGCGCTTCGGGAAATCCGGGTGGCTGATCAGCATCTGGACCATGGTCGGCACCAGCGCCAGTTCGGTGATGCGCTCGCGTTCGATGGTCTCCAGCATCTCGCGCGGCTCGAACATCGGCATGATCACGTGCGTCTCGCCCGCCAGGAACTGGGTCAGCACGCGCGCCATCGACGCAATGTGGAAGAACGGGTTGGCATGCAAGGTCCGCCCGCCGCGTACCGGGGGGCTATCCGCCATGCGCTGCAGGCAGCCGCACCACAGCGTGCTGTGGGTCTGCATCACGCCCTTGGGAAAGCCCGTGGTGCCGCCGGTGTACATGATGATGGCCAGGTCGTCGCCGCCGCGCTGGGCGTCGGGCACCGGCGCGCTTTGCGCAACCAGCTGCTCGAACGACAGCATGCCGTCGGGCGCAGCGCCGTCGCCGGCATGGATCAGCACCGGCGTGCGTCTGGCCGTGTCGCGGATGCCCGCGGCCATCGGCAGGAACTGGTCGTCGATCACCAGGATGCCGGTATCGCAGTCGTCCAGCGAATAGACCACTTCAGACACGCTCCAGCGCACATTGACCGGATTGAGCACGCCGCCGCCCCACCAGGCGGCCATGGCGTATTCGAGGTAGCGGTCCGAGTTCAGCGCGAGGATGCCGACGCGGTCGCCCGGCTGCATGCCGAGCGCCTGCAGTGCGCCGGCCAGGCGCGCGACGCGGTCGCAGAATTCACGGTAAGTGCGGTGCCGGCCGCGGAAGATGGTGACGGCTTGGTTGGGCTGTTGCTGCAGCGAGCGGTGCAGGGCTCTGGTCAGGTACAAGGTTGTCTCCGTTATCGCCTATCTGTGCACGGGGCGCCATGACGCGGGCGCCGCGAGTCCTGCGCATCATAGGCCGAGGTGTGGATTCGAAATTGCCGAAAGTTCGGGTTTGCCGGCGATCCTCCCATCGCCAGAGCCGTTCAGTCCAATTCATCCTTTTCCGACGCATTCCTCGAACGCATACGCAGGCATGGTGATACTCGTGAGGCACGGTGCGTGCCGAATGTTTGCGGCGACCGCTACAATCGTGTTGGACATTTCTGAAATCTGTGCAAGAAAATTCGATGACCTACATCGTTGAAGCGGTGGACGAAGCCCTGGGCCTGCTGATGCTGGTGGCCGAGCACCCATCGCTGGGCGTGACCGAACTGGCCCGCAGGGCCGGGCTGACCAAGGCGCGCGCGTTCCGCCTGCTGACCACGCTGGAGCACCGCGGCCAGATCGCGCGCGAATCGCCGGCGGCGGCCGCGCCCGCGACGATATCGATCCCGCGCTGATCGACGGCGCCATGCCCTATGCCGTGCGGCCCAGCGACAAGGCCGGCCGCGGCATGGGTGTGCTGCGCCGGCTGGCGCTGCCAGGCGTACCGGTCTACGCCGCGCTGCTGTCGCCCGACATGGCGGAGTACCTGCTGAAGACCTACTACGATCCCTACCACGCCGCGCTGTCCGGCCTGCTGGCGGCGCACCAGGTGCGTTCGGGCGCGGTGTGGCATATCGACTCCCATTCGATGAAGTCGCGCGGCAATGCGATGAACGTGGATAACGGTGCGGAGAGGCCGGACGTGGTGGTCAGCAACGGCGACGGCGCCACCTGCTCGCCGGCATTTATCGACCTGGTGGCGCAGCGTCTGCGCGGCTTCGGCTACCGGGTGGGCATCAACTGGCCGTACAAGGGCGCGGAGCTGATCCGCGCCTATGCCGACCCGGCGCGCGGCCGCCACAGCCTGCAGATCGAAATCAATCGCGCGCTCTATATGGACGAGGCAAAGTTCTCGCCGCAAGCAGGCTTTGCGGTGTTGCGCGGCCATCTCGACCAGTTGCTAGACCGAACTTTGACTTCTCGAATAGCCGGAACCCGCATCGGCGCTGGGTTTCGGCTATTTTTGAGGCTATTATGTAGCCATGTAAATTAGTATTTATCTATTGCGTTTCAGCAGATTTATGCTTG
>NZ_QKWJ01000001.1 GCF_003353055.1 Cupriavidus lacunae | reverse complement strand
AGGCCGGCACCGGCCTGCACGACTACCTTGTGGCCCTGGGCGACGTATTTCTTGACGGTCTCCGGGGTGGCGGCGACGCGAGTCTCGCCGGCCCGCGTCTCCTGCGGGATGCCGATGTACATCGTCAATTTCTCCTTTAGCTGACGTCTTGTCTGGTTGGGCGGACCGACGTCTGGCCCGTGGGCGCCGAGACTTAAGCCGCAGCGCACAATTTTTTCGCAGCTTACAGGAATCTGACGCTCAATGGTGACCCACTGGTCGGCTTTTGGCGCGACCGCCAAAACGGGAGTTGCAGTGGGCGTTTCAGCGCCTGCCGGGCTGCCCGGCCCGGATTTCGTGCTGCGCCCGCGGCGCTGCACGATGGGCCCGCAACCGGTAGAATGCGGGATTGCCTAAAAATTGAGCATCATGTCAAGTGATTGGAATGCCAGCGTGACCGTTGCCGCCGTGATCGAACGCGGCGGCCGTTTCCTGCTGGTCGAAGAGGAAACCGCCGACGGGCTGCGCCTGAACCAGCCCGCCGGGCACCTGGACCCGGGCGAAAGCCTGATCCGCGCGGTGATCCGGGAAACCCTGGAAGAGACTGCGCACACCTTCGAGCCGCGTGCGTTGCTAGGGTGCTACATGGGCCGCTCGCTCTCGTCGCGCACCGGCACCGACGTGACCTATGTGCGCTTTGCCTTTACCGGCGACCTGGGCTCGCTCGATGCGGGCCGCCAGCTCGACACCGGCATCGTGCGCACCGTCTGGATGAGCGCGGAAGAGCTGCGCGCCTGCCCGGAACGCCACCGTACCCCGCTGGTGATGGCCTGCGTGGATGACTACCTGGCCGGCAAGCGTTTTGCGCTGGACGCGCTGTACACGCACCCGTCGGCGCTGCAAGCGGGGGCGCAGTGGTGAGCGGTGCCGGAAAACGTGTGGTCGTGGGCATGTCGGGCGGGGTCGATTCGTCGGTCACCGCGTGGCTGCTCAAGCAGCAGGGCTACGAGGTCATCGGCCTGTTCATGAAGAACTGGGAAGACGATGACGACAGTGAGTACTGCTCCACGCGCCAGGACTGGCTGGACGTGGTGTCGGTGGCCGACCTGATCGGCGTTGACGTGGAGGCGGTCAATTTCGCCGCCGAATACAAGGACCGCGTCTTTGCCGATTTCCTGCGCGAATACTCGGCCGGCCGCACGCCCAACCCGGATGTGCTGTGCAATGCCGAGATCAAGTTCAAGGCCTTTCTCGACCATGCCATGTCGCTGGGCGCGCAGACCATCGCCACCGGCCACTATGCGCGCGTGCGCCAGAACGCGGCAGGCCGCTTCGAGCTGCTCAAGGCGCTGGACCATACCAAGGACCAGAGCTACTTCCTGCACCGGCTGAACCAGGCGCAGCTGTCGCGCACGCTGTTCCCGCTGGGCGAAATCCCCAAGACGCGCGTGCGCGAGATCGCCGCCGAGATCGGCCTGCCGAACGCGAAGAAGAAGGATTCGACCGGCATCTGCTTTATCGGCGAGCGCCCCTTCCGCGATTTCCTGAACCGCTACCTGCCGACCAGGCCGGGACCGATGAAGACGCCCGAGGGCAAGGTGGTCGGCGAGCATATCGGCCTGGCCTTCTACACGCTGGGCCAGCGCAAGGGCATCGGCCTGGGCGGCAGCCGCGACGGCAACGGCGACGCCTGGTACGTGGCGCGCAAGGATATGGCGAACAATACGCTTTACGTGGTGCAGGGCCACGACCACCCGTGGCTGCTGACGCCGGTGCTGAGCGCATCGGACCTGTCCTGGGTGGCGGGCGAGCCGCCTGCCGCGGGCGCGGCGATGGCGGCCAAGACGCGCTACCGCCAGAGCGATGCCGCCTGCACGGTGCAGGCGGTGGACGGCGACGCGCTGACGCTCGGGTTTGCCGAGGCGCAGTGGGCGGTCACGCCCGGCCAGTCGGCGGTGCTGTACGACGGCGATATCTGCCTGGGCGGCGGCATCATCCAGTAAGCCCAGCCGCGGCATAAAAAAACACCCGCGTGATGCGGGTGTTTTTCCTTGAGCGGCCGGGGCTTCAGCCTCGCGGCGGCTCGGTATCGATGAACGACTGCCGCTTCGACAGCTTCTCTTCCAGCGCCGCCAGGTTGTGATGGCGCTCGCGCCAGGCGATATCGGGGAAGCGGAAGTCCAGGTAGGACAGCGCGCAGCCCACCGCCACGTCGGCCAGCGAATAGTGCGTGCCGGTGCAGAAGGGACGGTCGGCCAGGCCGTGCGCCATGGCCACCAGCGCCGCGTCGATCTTGCCGCGCTGGCGCTGCACCCAGCGCTCGCTGCGCTCGTGCGGCTCGCGCTGGGTTGCCTCCAGGCGCACCAGCAGCGCGGCGTCGAGCAGGCCGTCGGCCAGCGCCTCCCAGCAGCGGACTTCCAGGCGTTCGCGCCCGCCCTGCGGGATCATCCGGCTGACCGGCGTCAAGGTGTCGACATACTCGACGATCACGCGCGAATCAAAGATCGCGCCGCCGTCTTCCATGACCAGGCAAGGCACCTTGCCAAGCGGGTTGTACTGGCCGATCTTGGTCTCGGGCGACCAGACATCCTCTTCGATCAGCTGGCACTCGATCTTTTTCTCCGCCATCACCACGCGCACCTTGCGCGCGTAAGGACTGGTCCGGGATGCATACAGCTTCATGTTCTCCCCTTGAGCTTGTTATGAAGTGCATCGTCGCTCGGTGGCAGCGGCGGCGCCGGGGAGGGCGGGGGCTTGCCCGATGCACTTCATAACAGGCTACTGGAACGGCGTGCGCGAGTATACCCGTGGCGCCTGGCGAATGCGGGCTCGCGCACCGATGTCCCGCGGCCGCGCTTGACCGCTGCCCCTGAGCGGGGGCAGGGGTGGTAAAATCCCGCGTTGCGCAGCGCCGACACCGGTGCCGCGTGCGCGGGCGGGCCTGCCGGTGCGGCGCTTTGGACGCATCGTGCCATCGTTCCCGCCCCCAACGCTGACAGCGCCAGCCCCCGCGGCGCCTCTTGTACGTCGCCTTCTATTCCTCCCTTTCCCGGTTTCCAGCATGACCTCTTCCTCGCTTTCGCCGCTCACCGCCCTGTCCCCGATCGATGGCCGTTATGCCGCCAAGGCCGATGCGCTGCGCGAATGGCTGTCCGAGGCGGCCTTCATGCGCAACCGCGTCAAGGTCGAGGTGCACTGGCTGATCGCGCTGTCGCAGGCCGGCCTGCCCGACATGCCCAAATTTTCGGCCGCGTCCGAGGCCGCGCTGCTGGCGCTGGTGGACAAGTTCAGCGAGGCCGACGCCGCCCGCATCAAGGAAATCGAAGCCGTCACCAACCATGACGTGAAGGCCGTCGAGTACTGGCTCAAGGAACAAGTCAAGGGCAACGCCGAGCTGGAAGCCGCCAGCGAGTTCATCCACTTCGCCTGCACCTCGGAAGACATCAACAACACCTCGCACGGCATGATGCTCAAGGGCGCCCGCGAAGGCGTGGTGGTGCCGGCGCTCAAGCGCGTGCACGCCCGCCTGGTGGAACTGGCCAGGCTGAACGCCGCCCAGCCGATGCTGTCGCGCACGCACGGCCAGCCGGCCAGCCCGACCACGCTGGGCAAGGAAATGGCCAACGTGGCCGCGCGCCTGGCGCGCGCGATCCAGCGCATCGAGCAGGTCGAGCTGCTGGGCAAGATGAACGGCGCGGTGGGCAACTACAACGCCCACCTGTCGGCCTACCCGACCTTCGACTGGGAAGCCTTCTCGAAGCAGGTCATCGAGACCCGCCTGGGCCTGACCTTCAACCCCTACACCATCCAGATCGAGCCGCACGACTACATGGCCGAGCTGTTCGACGCGATCGCCCGCGCCAACACCATCCTGCTCGACCTGAACCGCGACGTCTGGGGCTATATCTCGCTGGGCTACTTCAAGCAGAAGACCAAGGCCGGCGAAATCGGCTCGTCGACCATGCCGCACAAGGTCAACCCGATCGATTTCGAGAACTCGGAAGGCAACCTGGGCCTGGCCAATGCCGTGCTGCGCCACCTGTCCGAGAAGCTGCCGCTGTCGCGCTGGCAGCGCGACCTGACCGACTCGACCGTGCTGCGCAATATCGGCGTGGCCTTCGGCTACAGCCTGCTGGCCTACGAGGCCTGCCTGCGCGGCCTGGGCAAGCTGGAAACCAACCCCGAGCGCCTGGACGAAGACCTGGACAACTGCTGGGAAGTGCTGGCCGAGCCGGTGCAGACCGTGATGCGCCGCTTCGGCGTGCCCAACCCGTACGAGCAGCTCAAGGAGCTGACCCGCGGCAAGGGCATCTCGCGCGAGGCGCTGCAGACCTTCATCAACGGCCTGGCAATCCCGGACGACGCCAAGAAGCTGCTGCTGGAGATGACGCCTGGCAGCTATATCGGCAAGGCCGTGGTGCTTGCCGAGCGCATCTGAAGTCATAAACCGCGCCCCGGACGGGGTGCTGTGCTGAAAAAGCCATCCGCGAGGATGGCTTTTTTGCTTTTCCGGCGTGGCCGGCAGGGCGGGGTGGAGCGTCTTTGTGCCGCTTGCGACTGAATGTCGCTTCAAAGCATTTGAATAACTTAATGAAGGACTGTCCTGCATCGGCGCACATCCACCCGCAATAATGCGAGAATCTTAAGCGCACGGGCGGGCTTGCCCCTGCCCGAAGCTTCCGCAAAATTGTGAAACGCCCGTGACGCGGGCGAGAGGAATCCGATGCGTTCTACCGCCAATGCCCCGGCTGGCTACGGTGCCACCGCGATCGCCCTGCATTGGGTCATCGCGCTGGCGATCTTTGCCGCGTTCGGGCTCGGCCTGTACATGACCGGCATTCCGGGGCTGACGCCGACCAAGCTCAAGCTCTATTCCTGGCACAAGTGGCTGGGCGTGACGATCTTCGCCATCGCCGTGCTGCGCGTGCTGTGGCGCGCGACCCATGCGGCCCCGCCGGTTGCACCCGGCACCCCGGCCTGGCAGGCCACGGCCGCGGCCGGCGCCCACCACCTGCTGTACCTGCTGATCGTGATCGTCCCGGTCACCGGCTACCTGTACAGCTCGGCCGCGGGCGTGCCGGTGGTGTACCTGGGCTTGTGGAAGATGCCGGCGCTGCTGGAAAAGAACGACGAACTGAAGGAAGTGCTGAAGTTCGCCCATATCTGGCTGAACTACCTGATGGCGGCCGTGGTCGTTGTCCATGCGGCCGCGGCGGTGAAGCACCAGTTCGTCGACCGCGACGGCACGCTGGGCCGGATGCTGCCGTTCTTGCGCTGAGCCTGGCCCGCCCAACTTTTTCGTACCGCGGCGCGGCTGCGCCGACCTGACAGGAGTCTTCTGAGATGAAACACAATTCCCGCCGCGGCTCGCTGGTCATCGCCGCCGTCCTGGCCGCCACCGGCATCGCCGCCAACCTGGCCTGGGCTCAGGTCGACGCCGCCAAGAGCTCGGTGACCGCGGTCGCGCGCCAGATCGGCGTGCCGATGGAAGGCAAGTTCAGGAAATTCGACGCCACGGTCAGCTTCGACCCGGCCAAGCTGGCGACCTCGTCGGCCAAGGTCGAGATCGACGTGTCCAGCTTCGAGATCGGCGATGCCGAGACTTCCAAGGAAGTGAAGGGCAAGGACTGGTTCGACGCCGCCAAGTACCCCAAGGCGGTGTTCCAGTCCACCAGCATCAAGAACGGCACGCCGGGCAAGTACGACGTGGCCGGCAAGCTGACCATCAAGGGCAAGACTGTGGACGTGGTGGTGCCTGCCACCTACCGCCAGGAAGGCGCCGTGCAGGTGTTCGAGGGCGCGCTGCCGATCAAGCGCACCGCGTTCAATATCGGCGACGGCGAATGGAAGGACACTTCCGTGGTGGCCGACGACGTCCAGATCAAATTCCGTATCGTGCTGGCCAGGAAGTAAGGCCGGCATTCCGCTGACGTACCCAAGACGTACCTGAAAGGTTGCGTCCCAACCTGATTTGTCGGGAGATTCCATGAAACTGCGTTCCCTCGTTGCCGCCGTCGCGGCCATTTCCGCAACCGCCGCCTTCGGCGTGGCTTCGGCCAATACCGTGACGTACAACCTCGATCCGACCCATACCTACCCGAGCTTCGAGGCCGACCACCTGGGCGGCCTGTCGACCTGGCGCGGCAAGTTCGAAAAGTCCAGCGGCGTGGTGACGCTGGACCGCGCCGCCAAGGCGGGCTCGGTCGAGGTCAAGATCGACGCGGCTTCGATCGATTTCGGCAACGCCAAGCTGAACCAGCACGCCAAGAGCGCGGACATGTTCGACGTCGAAGCCTTCCCCGAGGCCACTTACAAGGGCAAGTTCTCCAAGTTCAAGGGCGACGTGCCGACCGAGGTCGACGGCGTGCTGACCCTGCGCGGCGTGTCCAAGCCGGTCAAGCTGGAAATCCGCGACTTCAAGTGCATCCAGCACCCGATGCTCAAGCGCGAAGCCTGCGGCGCCGACGCCGTGGGCCAGTTCAACCGTGCCGATTTCGGCCTGGACTATGGCGTCAAGATGGGCTTCAAGCCCGAAGTCAAGCTCGCCATCCAGGTGGAAGGCGTGCGCGCGGACTGAGCGCGCGGCCCGCTGCGGCGGGTTCCAAGCTGTCAAGGCCGGCCATGCCGGCCTTTTTTGTTGCTCTGCACCATCCGGGGGGCTGCCAGGGCACTTTGTTGTACGACTTGCGACGGGCACAGTACAATGGCCCGCGGCAATCCACCTTGATCGGGGTATTGCTACTCCTGCCAAGGCGGGGGCAGCCATGCCCGCAACCGGCTATAGCGCATCACTATGAGCATTCGCTGCATGTCCCAATACCGGTAGCCCTCCCGCGACCTCCTCGCCTCTCATGCTGTACCCGGCCGTTCTGCCCTGGCTGTATGGCCTGCAGCGTTTCCCGGTTTTCCCTGGCGCAATACCGTGTATTCCAAAACGCAAATCGATCCGGTAGTTAGTTTCCGCAACTCGCAGGGCGAGCAGGTGCGGGGCACGATTGTCAATCTCCAGAGAAAGTCTCTGGTGATGGAGATCTACAATCCGTATTCGATCGTGCAGGTCAGCGAGGTGCTGAGTGAACTCAGCGTCCGCATGGGCGCCAAGAATGCCTACCTCGGCAAGGCCGTGGTCATGAGCCTGGTGAACACCGGCCTGACCGCGGTGGTCTCGCTGACGCTGATTGACGAATGGCTGGAACTGAGCAATCTCGACGACGAGCCCAAATCGGTCGCGCGCGAGTCGCTGCAGTTCGTGCAGGACTGGGAAAAGCGGTTCAATATCCGGCGTGACTACCAGATCGTGGTCAACGAGATGCGCGCGTTCCTGTCCGAGGTGTCGCGCTGGGTGGAGCAGGTCGACATGACCAGCACGCTGCCCAAGGAAGGCGATACGCTGCGCATGGACGTGTTCGAGGAACTGGCCACCCCGATCGCCATGAAGATCCGCGAGTATTCCGCGCGGCTCGACGGCGAAGCCGCGCACGTGCCGGAAGAGGACACGGTGATGCACCGCACCTTCACCCAGGCGGCGCTGCATCCCTTGCTGCTGCGCTCGCCGTTCGTGTTCCGGACCTACACCAAGCCGCTGGGCTATGCCGGCGACTACGAGATGGTCAACCAGATCCTGTCGGATCCGCGCCAGGGCCCCAGCACGTACTTCCAGATCGTCAATGCGACGTTCCTGCAGTCGTCCGTGGCCGCTGCCCACCGCAACCGCATCGAACTGCTGGTCGACTTCCTGGTGCGCATGGCCGACCAGGCCCGTGCCGCGGGCAAGCCGTTCCGCCTGCTCAATGTCGGCTGCGGCCCCGCGGTCGAGATCAACCGCTTCATTACCGAGTACCCCGAGCCGCACTGGCTGTCGTTCCAGCTGCTCGATTTCAGCCAGGAAACGCTGGAGTACGCCCGCGAGCGCATCAACGAGAGCTGCCGCCAGGCGAATGCGAAGGTCGAGGTGGAATATGTCCACCACTCGGTGCACGAACTGCTCAAGCGCCGCATCGACCCGGACCCCTCGCTGCGCGAGTTCGACGGGGTCTATTGCGCCGGCCTGTTCGACTACCTGTCCGACCGCGTCTGCGCGCGCCTGCTCAGCTATTTCTCCACGCGCACGCACCCCGAGGGGCGCATCCTGGCCACCAACGTCCACGTCGACAACCCCGAACGGTACAGCATGGAACATATGCTGGAGTGGTACCTGATCTACCGCGATGAGGCCGGTATGCGGTCGTTGCTGCCGTCCAATACGCGTGACGGCCGCACCTACGTCGACCCGACCGGCGTCAACGTGTTTGTGGAAGCGGTCGTGACTGATCCGGCCAAGGCCTGACCACCATGCTGAAAAGGACTTCGGGCAGGTATTCCCCCTACGAGACTGACCTGCGCGAGTTCCGCCTGGTGTCGAGCCGGGCGGGGGCGCTGACGGCCATCGTGCTGGTGATGGCCGGCGTCGGGCTCGACTACGGCATCTATCCCGCGCATCAGCTGCAGTTCTTTGTCGCCCGCCTGGTGGTCTCGGTCCTGATCGGGCTGATCTTCCTGCTGCTGGCCAACCAGGCCGGCAGGCGCTTCGTGCAGCCGCTCACGCTGGGCTGGCTGCTGCTGCCGCAGTTCATGATTGCGTGGATGATCGCCACCACCGACGGCGCCTCGTCCATCTACTACGCCGGGCTGAACCTGGTCATCTTCGCGGTCGGCATCGCCATGCCCATGGGGCTGTGGCAGACCATCGGCTTTGGCGTGGTGACTTACCTGATGTACCTGGCCGCCTGCCTGATCCACCCGGACGGGCTCGCGCAGCGCGCGCACTTTATCGTCAATTCGCTGTTTATCCTGTTTTCGATCGTGGCCAGCGCGGTCTACACCTTCATGAACGAGCGCGGGCACTTCCACCTGATCCGCCTGAAGGAAGAGCTGGCGCACAAGAACGAAGAGCTTGCCGACATCAACCGGCGCCTGGCCGACATCAAGGGCCAGATGCTGCAGCAGGAGAAGATGGCCGCCATCGGTACCCTGGCGGCCGGCCTGCTGCACGAGGTGAACAACCCGGTCAACTTCTGCCTGATGGCGATCGAAGTGGCGATGGAAGAGCCGCAGGCCAAGGAAGCCCCGGCGCTGGAAGAGTGCCTGGTCGACGCCAAGCAGGGCATGCAGCGCATCCAGCATATCGTTTCCGACCTGAAGACCTTTGCCTACCGCAAGCCCGGCGCCGAGGTCGAGGGCACGCCGTTCCTGTTCGAGAAGGCGCTCGATTCGTCGATCCGCCTGACCGCGCATGAACTGCGCGGCGTCACCCTGACGCGCGAGCTGGTCACCGACACCCTGGTGCTGGGTGACGAAGCGGCCATCATCGGCGTGCTGATCAACCTGTTCTCGAATGCCGCGCTGGCCATGCGCAAGGCGGGCACGGCGGCGCCGGCCATCCATACCACGGCCAGGTGGGACAACCACCGCCTGCATGTCACGGTACGCGACAACGGCCCTGGCATTCCGCAGGAAAACCTGGCGCGCGTGTTCGAGCCGTTCTTCACCACGCGCGAGGTGGGGCAGGGGCTTGGCCTGGGCCTGTCGATCAGCTACGCGGTGATCGAGCGCCATGGCGGCCAGCTGTTTGCCGAGAGCGAACTCGGCCAGTGGACCGCCTTCAGCTTCGACCTGCCGCGTGCGGAGTAACCAGCCATGAGCGAAGTCATGCAGGCACGGCCTGCCGTCCTCTACGTCGACGACGAAGACATGGCGCGCAAGTACTTCGCCCGCGCGGTCGGCAGCGACTATGAGGTGCTGCTGGCCAGCAGCGCCGACGAAGCCATGTCGGTGCTGCGCTCGGACCCCGCCCGCGTGGCGATCCTGGTGACCGACTTCCGCATGCCCGGGCGCGATGGCGGCGTGCTGCTGCGCCAGGTGGCGCAGGCGTATCCGCAGATCGTGCGCATCCTGGTGACGGCCTATGCCGACAAGGAGGTGCTGCTGCAAACGGTCAACAGCGGCGAGATCTTCCAGATCCTGGAAAAACCGCTGAGTGTGGGCAACCTGCGCGACGTGCTGGCACGGGCCGCCGAGCGCCACCGCGAGCGCACCCTGCGCCAGCACCGGCTGATGGCGATCGACGAGACCCTGGCCTTCCTGGCGCATGAGCTGAACACGCCATTGGCGGCCATTGCCAACTTTGCGCGCGGCATCGGCGCACGCGCGGCCGGCGAATACAGTGCGCAGCGCCAGGGCGAAATCGGCCAGGCCGCCAGCGCCATGCACGACAACGCCCAGTATTGCCTGGCGGTGCTGTCGTCGTTCCTGCAGTCGGTGCGCAACAGCGCCGGCAGCGGGCCGGTGCGGCGCGGGACCGCCAACGAGGTCAGCGCCGGCGTGCTGGTCTCGTCGCTGCTGGACAGCTACCCCTTCGCGGGGGAGCAGCGCAGCTGGGTGGAGGTCGATATGCAGGGGGATTTCCCTGTGCAGACCCTGCCCAACTGCGTGGCGCTGGTGCTTTCCTCGGTGATGAGCAATGCGTTGCGGGCGCTGGCCGATGTCGGCGTGCCGTCGCTGCGCTTTGTGGTGGTGGCGCAGCCGCGCGCCGAGATCCGCATCTGCGACAACGGGCCGGGCATTCCGCCCGAGGTGATGGACCGGCTGCTGGTCGATCCCGTCACCACCCACGCCAGCGCCGGTGGCAGCGGCCTGGGCATGATTTTCTGCAACCGCGTCATGCAGTCCTTTGGCGGCGGGATCCGGATCGAATCCGCGTCCGGCGCCGGCACGACGGTGACGCTGGACTTTCCAAGTTTCAAGAGTCGAAAGCATAGGAGTGACCGATGACCGAACCGAATGCCACCCAGGCACCACCCCCGGCGATTCTGTTCGTCGATGACGAGGCTACGGCAGTCAAGTATTTCCAGCGTGCCATCGGCGCGCTGGCACCGGTGGTCACCGGCGGCTCCGTCGAGGAGGGCAAGGCAATGCTGGACGCCCACGCCGGCAGCCTGGCGGTACTGGTGTCGGACCAGCGCATGCCGGGCGAGCATGGCAACGAACTGCTGCGCTACGCACGCGAACGCTACCCGCATATCGTGCGCATCCTGACCACCGCGTACTCGGAGCTCGACCAGACCGTCGAGGCGGTGAACCAGGGGCAGATCCACCGCTATATCAAGAAGCCGTGGGACATCACCGCGCTGCGCATGGAGCTGAAGCAGGCGCTGGAACTGTCGGGCCTGCGCAAGGAACGCGACCAGCTGGTGCGCGAGAAGCTGTCGGTGCTGCAGACCCAGACCGTGGCTTCGCGCATCGGCATGGTGCACGCGCTGTGCGCCAGCCTGATCGGGCCGGGCCGCTTCCAGCCGGTTGAGACCTACCTCGCCGCGGTCGACCTGGCTGGCGCGGCAAGCGTCGATCCGGACTGGCAGCGCATGGACTACGCCGACCTGGTGCGCGCCGAAGCCGAGCGCAGCGGCAGCTTCGGCCATGCCGTCGGCACGCGCCTGGCACAGCTGCGCAGCACCCATGCGGGCAAGGGCGCGGCCGATGCCACGGCGGTGATCGCCGACGCGCTCGGCAGCGAAGTCGTGCGCCGCGACGGCGATACCGTGGTGTGGGCCGCACCGGCGACGCTGGCCGAGTTCCTGGCGCAGCCGGTGGGATCGCCGGTGTCGGCGTCGCACGCCGCCTGGCTGGCGAGCCTGCTGTGGCTGGAAGAGGCTGGCGGCGCGGTGAAATTCGCGCGTGACGGCGAGACCGTGGTGTGCCGCGCGGTCCCGCGCAGCGAGGCCTTTGCGGCCGACCGGCTGGCGGCGTGGATCGAGCGGTTCTCGATGCCGGCCTGAATCTCCCGGCTGGATTTCCCAGCTGGATTTCCCAGACATTGCAGCCATGAAAAACGGCGCCCCGCGGGGCGCCGTTCTGTTTTTGCCGGCAGGGCAGGGCCTATGCCTGCGCGCCGTAGTTGGGGTCGTCGCGGTCGGTCGACTCGGACTTCTTGTCGCCCTTGACCAGGTCCTCGCGCTTGACGCCCAGCCACATCGCCAGCGCCGCGGCCACGAACACCGACGAGTAGATGCCGAACAGGATACCGACCGTCAGTGCCAGCGCGAAGTAGTGCAGGGTGGGGCCGCCGAAGAAGAACATCGACAGCACCATCATCTGGGTCGAACCGTGGGTGATGATGGTCCGCGAGATGGTGCTGGTGATCGCGTTGTCGATGATCTCGTGCGTGGTCATCTTGCGGTACTTGCGGAAGTTCTCGCGGATCCGGTCGAAGATCACCACCGATTCGTTGACCGAATAGCCCAGCACCGCCAGGATCGCCGCCAGCACCGACAGCGAGAATTCCCACTGGAAGTAGGCGAAGAAGCCCAGGATGATGACCACGTCGTGCAGGTTGGCGATGATGCCCGCGACCGCGAACTTCCATTCGAAGCGGAACGACAGGTAGATCACGATGCCGGCCACCACGCACAACAGCGCCAGCAGGCCGTCGGTGGCCAGCTCCTTGCCCACCTGCGGGCCGACGAACTCCACCCGTTGCAGCTTGACGTCAGGCGAGGCCGCCTGCAGCGAGGTCATCACCTGCTCGCTCTGCTGGGCCGAGGTGACGGGCTTGCCGTCCGTGCCCTTCTGCAGCGGCAGGCGGATCATCACGTCGCGCGAGGTGCCGAAGTTCTGCACCTGCACGTCGGTGTAGCCCAGCTTGCCCACCTGGCCGCGGATCTTTTCCAGGTCGGCCGCCTGCTGGTAGCTGACCTCCATCACCGTGCCGCCGGTGAACTCGATCGACAGGTGCAGGCCCTTGTGCCAGAGGAAGAACACGGCCGCGGCAAACGTCAGGAAGGAGATCACGTTGAAGACCAACGCGTTCTTCATGAACGGAATGTCGCGCCGGATGCGGAAGAATTCCATGTTGAATCCTGTTCTGTACTGCTAGTTGTTGCTGATCGTTCTGCTGATCGCTGACCGGTGGCCTTACTTGGCGACCGGCGTGTCGGTGGCGTTGCCCGGCTTCCAGATCTGGCCGATGGCCACGCTCTGCAGCTTCTTCTTGCGGCCGTACCAGAGGTTGACCAGGCCGCGGTTGAAGAACACCGCCGAGAACATCGAGGTCAGGATGCCCAGGCAGTGCACCACGGCAAAGCCGCGCACCGGGCCCGAACCAAAGGCCAGCAGCGCCAGGCCGGCGATCAGCGTGGTCACGTTGGAGTCCAGGATGGTGGCCCAGGCGCGGTCGAAACCGACCGCGATCGCCATCTGCGGCGACGCGCCCGCGCGCAGTTCTTCGCGGATGCGCTCGTTGATCAGCACGTTGGCGTCGATGGCCATGCCCAGCACCAGCGCGATGGCGGCAATGCCCGGCAGCGTCAGCGTGGCCTGCAGCATCGACAGCACCGCGATCAGCAGCAGCAGGTTCACGGCCAGCGCCACCACCGAGAACACACCGAACAGCATGTAGTACAGGATCATGAACACGGCGATGGCGGCAAAGCCGTAGGCGACCGAGTCAAAGCCCTTCTTGATGTTGTCCGCGCCCAGCGACGGGCCGATGGTGCGCTCTTCGATGATCTCCATCGGCGCGGCCAGCGAGCCGGCGCGCAGCAGCAGCGCCAGGTCGTTGGCGGCTTCGGTGGAGTAGGAGCCGGTGATCTGGAAGCTCGAACCCAGTTCGGACTGGATCGTCGCCACCGTCAGCACTTCGCCCTTGCCCTTCTCGAACAGCACGATCGCCATCGGCTTCTTCAGGTTCTCGCGCGAGACGTCGCGCAGCACGCGGCCGCCCTGGGCGTCGAGCTTGATGTTGACCGAAGGACGCTGGTTCTGGTCGAAGCCGGCCGAGGCGCTTTCAATGCGGTCGCCGGTGAAGATGACCTGCTTCTTCAGCACCACCGGGGCGCCGTTGCCCTGGGTGAAAAGCTCGCTGCCGAACGGGATAGGGTCGCCCGGACGCGGGCTGCGCGGGGCGTCGTTGTCAACCAGGCGCGCTTCCAGCGTGGCGGTGCGGCCGATGATGTCCTTGGCCTTGGCGGTGTCCTGCACGCCCGGCAGCTGCACCACGATGCGGTCGGCGCCTTGCTGCTGGATCACCGGCTCGGCCACGCCGAGCTCGTTCACGCGGTTGTGCAGCGTGGTGATGTTCTGCTTGACCGCGGCGTCCTGCACGGCCTTGCGGGCGGCGTCGGTGAAGGTGCCGACGATGTTGTTGCCGTCCATGGCGAACGCCACTTCGCGCAGGTTGTCGGCCAGCACGGCGCGCGCGCGGCCGGCCTCGTCGGCGTTGTTGAAGCGCACCGTCAGGCGCTCGCCGTCGCGGTCGATGCCGCCGTGGCGGATGCCCTTGTCGCGCAGCAGGGTGCGCGCGTCGCCGGCCAGGCTGTCGAGCTTCTTGTCGACGGCGCCCTTCATGTCGACCTGCAGCAGGAAGTGCACGCCACCGCGCAGGTCCAGGCCCAGGTACATCGGCAGCGCGTGCATGGCGGTCAGCCAGCGCGGCGAGCCCGACAGCAGGTTCAGCGCCACCACGTAGGTGGCGTCGGCCGCGTCCGGGTTCAGCGTGCGCGACAGCACGTCCTTGGCCTTGAGCTGCTCGTCGGTGGTGCGAAAGCGCGCCTTGACCGAGCCCGACTGGCCGGAAATATCGAAGAAGACGCCGTCAGGCTGGAGCTGGTTCTGCGCCAGGATCTCTTCGACCTGCTTCTGCATCGACAGGTCGACCTTGACCGTGGCCTTGCCCGAGGACACCTGCACGGCGGGCGCCTCGCCGAAGAAGTTCGGCAAGGTGTAGGTGATGCCGATGGCCAGGGCCACCAGGATCACGAGGTATTTCCAAAGCGGATAACGATTCATCTCTGGCCAGTCATTCAGCGGTTGGCGGGGCCGGCGCTGGCGTGGCGCACCACGTCGGCGGGGCCGAACCGGTTTGGCAAACAGCCGCCTGGCAGCCACGCATCGAAGCCGCCAGGGCTTCGTCGGGCTGGATCAGGCGGCTGCCGGGGCATGCGCGAACGGGCATGCCGGAAAAGACAAAGGCGGGAGTCGCGCGCGCGATCCGGGGGATCAGAGCGCCTTCAGCGAGCCCTTGGGCAGCACGGTGGTCACGGCATTCTTCTGCACGGTGATTTCGGTGCCCGCGGCGATTTCCAGGCCGACGTACTGGTCGGTGACCTTGGTCACGCGGCCCAGGATGCCGCCGGCGGTGACGACTTCGTCGTTCTTGGCCAGCGCTTCGAGCATTGCCTTGGATTCCTTCTGGCGCTTCATCTGCGGGCGGATCATGATGAACCACAGCACACCAAACATCAGAATGATGGGCAGGAAGCTCATCAGGCCGCCAGCCGCGCCGCCGGCACCGGCGGTCTGGGCAAATGCGTTAGAAATCAGCACGTTGATTCTCCGTCACAAAGTCAGTCAATTAATCGAACATTCTACCATTCGCACTCCGCCCGCCTTTCGCATTCTAGGGCGCAATTCGGGTTTGTTCGGGTGCGTTCGGGGCGACTTGCGGCAGAGCCGGCATGGCCCGGCTGCTACAGCCCGCCGGCCAGATCGCTGGCCGCCCCGGGGATGATCCGGCTATTCGACCACCGGCGGCGCAAAAGTTCGCGCCGCCCGGGTGGTCACTGCGTGCCGCGGGCGCGGTCGGCGGCGAACTGGCGGCGGAAGTCGGCAAAGCGGTGGTGCTCGATCGACTCGCGCACTTCGCGCATCAGCTGCAGGTAGTAGTGCAGGTTGTGGATGGTATTCAGGCGCGCGCCCAGGATCTCGCCCACGCGGTGCAGGTGGTGCAGGTAGGCGCGCGAGAAGTTGCGGCAGGTGTAGCAGCCGCAGCTCTCGTCGAGCGGACGCGGGTCGTTGCGGTGCGCGGCGTTCTTGATCTTGACGTCGCCGTAGCGGGTGAAGAGCCAGCCGTTGCGCGCATTGCGGGTCGGCATCACGCAGTCGAACATGTCCACCCCGGCGGCCACGCCGGCGACCAGGTCTTCGGGCGTGCCCACGCCCATCAGGTAGTGCGGCTTGTCGGCCGGCAGGCGCGGCGCCACGTGTTCCAGCACGCGCATCATGTCTTCCTTGGGCTCGCCCACCGACAGCCCGCCAATGGCAAAGCCGTGGAAGTCCAGCTCGGACAGGCCCGCCAGCGACTCATCGCGCAGGTCTTCGTACATGCCGCCCTGGACAATGCCGAACAGCGCGTTGGGGTTGGCCAGGTGCTCGAACTCGTCGCGCGAGCGCTTGGCCCAGCGCAGGCTCATGCGCATGGACTTGGCGGCTTCCTCATGCGTGGCGGGGCGGCCGTCGATTTCGTACGGCGTGCATTCGTCGAACTGCATGACGATGTCCGAGTTCAGCGTGCGCTGGATCTGCATCGAGATCTCGGGCGACAGGAAGAGCTTGTCGCCATTGACCGGCGACGCGAACGTGACGCCTTCCTCGGTGATCTTGCGCAGATCACCGAGCGAAAACACCTGAAAACCGCCCGAATCGGTCAGGATCGGCTTGTCCCAGCCGATAAAGCGGTGCAGGCCCTCGTGGGCGTTGACCACGTCCAGCCCGGGGCGCAGCCACAGGTGGAAAGTATTGCCCAGGATGATCTGCGCGCCGATCTCGTTCAGTTCCAGCGGCGACATCGCCTTGACCGAGCCATAGGTGCCCACCGGCATGAAGATCGGCGTTTCGACCACGCCGTGGTTCAGCGTGACGCGGCCGCGGCGGGCGTTGCCGTCGGTGGTGATGAGTTCGAAGTTGAGCATGGCGAATTGTCGGAAATCAGGCCTTGGTGTCGGCAGCAGGCTGGCGGGTCAGCAGCATGGCATCCCCGTAGCTGAAGAAGCGGTAGCGCTGGTCGACCGCATGGCGGTAGGCGGCGCGGATGGCTTCCACGCCGGCCAGCGCCGACACCAGCATCAGCAGCGTCGACTTGGGCAGGTGGAAGTTGGTGATCAGGGCGTCGATCAGGCGGAAGCGGTAGCCGGGGGTGATGAAGATGTCGGTGTCGCCGCTGCCGGCGGCAAGGGTGCCATCGGCCTGCGCGGCCGATTCCAGCGCACGCAGCGAGGTGGTGCCGACCGCGATCACACGGCCGCCGCGCGCGCGGGTGTCGCGCACGGCCTGGGCCAGTTCTTCGGAGACTGCGTACCACTCCGAGTGCATCTTGTGCTCGGCCAGGTTCTCGGTGCGCACCGGCTGGAAGGTGCCGGCGCCCACGTGCAGCGTCAGGAAGGCGCGGCGCACGCCCGCGGCATCGAGTCGAGCGAACAGCGCATCGTCGAAATGCAGGCCCGCGGTGGGCGCGGCGACCGCGCCAGGGCTGCGCGCATAGACGGTCTGGTAGCGGGTCTCGTCGTAGGCGTCCGGGTCGTGCGTGATATACGGCGGCAGCGGCAGGCGGCCGTAGCGCTCGATCAGGTCCAGTGCCGGCTCGGGGAAGCGCAGCGTGAAAAACTGGTCCACGCGCGGGCCCACGGTGACGGCGAAGGCATCATCGGCCAGGTGCAGCGTGCTGCCCTCGGCAGGCGTCTTGGAGGCGCGCACCTGGGCCAGCACCGTATGGGTGTCGACCACGCGCTCGACCAGCACCTCGATCTTGCCGCCGCTGGGCTTGTGGCCGAAGAAGCGCGCCTTGATCACGCGGGTGTCGTTGAAGACCAGCAGGTCGTCGGGACGCAGGTAGTCGACGATATCGCTGAAGGCGCGGTCGACCATGCGCACCGCATCGGCGGTGTCGGCGGGGGCCAGCCGTTCGACCACCAGCAGCCGGCTCGCGCTGCGGTCGGGCAGCGCGCTCTGGGCGATCAGTTCTGGTGGCAGCGGAAAGTCGAAATCGGAAAGCGTCAACATCTTGGGAAGGGCGGGCAGGCCGGAGCGGGGCACAAAACGGCACTCCGCTGCCCGTGGTGGCAGCCGGCATGGGTACAATCGGCGAATCCGATATTGTAAGGCCACGGGCGCGCTTGCCGCCGGGCCAGGTGTGATACCGGCTATTCGCCAGTGCCGCGCCAGCCACCCATGCTGAACCGCAGCGATTGCTGATTATTTTTTGCCGATGCCCGGAACCGCCGCTGAACCGATCCACGACTCCGCCGACGCCGCCAAGGACACGGCGGCGCCCGCGCGCGGCAAGGCCGGCGTTGCCAGGGGCAAGGCCGCGGCCTCCGGCACGTCTACCGCGGCCGCCCGGCTGGCCAAGCTCGGCCTGCGCCGTCCCGTCGACCTGGTGCTGCACCTGCCGATGCGCTACGAGGACGAGACCACGCTGGCGCCGATCGCCGAGGCGATCCACCGCGCCGGGCTTGGGCTGCCGGCGCAGGTCGAAGGCGAGGTCATCTCCAACGAAGTCACGTTCCGCCCGCGCCGCCAGCTGGTGGTCAAGATTGCCGACGACAGCGGCGAGCTGACGCTGCGCTTCCTGAACTTCTACGGCAGCCAGACCAAGCAGATGGCCGAGGGCGTGCGGCTGCGCGTGCGCGGCGAGGTGCGCGGCGGCTTCTTCGGCGCCGAGATGGTCCATCCGACGGTGCGTCCGGTAGTGCCTGGCGAAGCGCTGCCGGATCGCCTGACACCGGTGTATCCGTCCACCGCTGGCATTCCGCAAGCCTACCTGCGCAAGGCCATCGGCGGCACGCTGTCGCGCACACCCATGCCCGAGACGCTGCCGCAGGCGTTGCTGGAGGGGCCGCTGGCACGCCTGCATCTGCGCCCGCTGGCCGAGTGCCTGCGGCTGCTGCACGCGCCCCCGCCGCAGGAGAGCGAGGCCGCGCTGGCCGACCGCTCGCACCCGGCCTGGCAGCGCATCAAGTTCGACGAGCTGCTGGCGCAGCAGATTTCGCTGCGGCGCGCGCACGCGGCGCGGCGCGAAAAAAATGCGCCGACCATGCCGCGCCGCGAGGGCGGGTTGCTCACGCGTTTCCTGGCCGCATTGCCGTTCCGGCTGACCGGTGCGCAGCAGCGCGTGGTCGAAGAGATCGCCGCCGACATGACGCGCCCGCACCCGATGCACCGGCTGCTGCAGGGCGATGTGGGCAGCGGCAAGACCATCGTCGCCGCGCTGGCGGCCTGCCAGGCCATTGATGCCGGCTACCAGGCCGCGCTGATGGCGCCCACCGAAATCCTGGCCGAGCAGCACTACCGCAAGCTGTCCGCGTGGCTGGAGCCGCTGGGCGTGCCGGTGGCGTGGCTGGCCGGCAGCCAGAAGGCGCGCGAGAAGCGCGAGGCCGTGGCGCGCGTGGAATCGGGCGAGGCGCAGCTGGTGATCGGCACCCATGCGCTGATCCAGGACACCGTGCGCTTTGCGAAGCTGGGGCTGTCGGTGGTCGACGAGCAGCACCGCTTCGGCGTGGCGCAGCGGCTGGCGCTGCGCGGCAAGGCTGGTGCCGTCGATGCAGCGGTGCCCGCGGCCGAGGCCGTGCCGCACCAGCTGATGATGTCGGCCACGCCGATCCCGCGCACGCTGGCCATGACTTACTACGCCGACCTGGATGTGTCGGTGATCGATGAATTGCCGCCGGGCCGCACCCCCATCGTCACGCGCCTGGTCAACGACGAGCGGCGCGACGAAGTGATCGGACGCATCCATCACGCCGCCGCCGAAGGCCGCCAGGTCTACTGGGTCTGCCCGCTGATCGAGGAAAGCGAGGCGCTGCAGCTGCAGACCGCGGTGGAAACCTATGAAACGCTTGTCGCCGCGCTGCCGGACCTGCGCGTGGGCCTGGTGCACGGACGCCTGCCGCCGGCCGAGAAGGCATCGGTGATGGATGACTTCAGCGCCAACCGCATGCAGGTGCTGGTGGCTACCACCGTGATCGAAGTGGGCGTGGACGTGCCCAATGCCTCCCTGATGGTGATCGAGCATGCCGAGCGCTTCGGCCTGGCGCAGCTGCACCAGTTGCGCGGCCGGGTGGGGCGGGGCAGCGCCGAATCGGTCTGCCTGCTGATGTACCAGGCGCCGCTGTCGCGCACCGCGCGCGAGCGCCTGGCGACTATGCGCGAGACCACCGACGGCTTCGAGATCGCCCGGCGCGACCTGGAGATCCGCGGCCCCGGCGAGTTCCTGGGCGCGCGCCAGTCGGGCGAAGCCATGTTGCGCTTTGCCGACCTGCAGACCGATGCGTGGCTGGTGGAATACGCGCAAGAGGCGGCCGAACTGATGCTGGCGCGTTACCCGGAAGCGGTGGAAGCGCACTTGTCGCGCTGGCTGGGCGGGCGCGAGCATTACCTCAAAGCCTGATGGCAGGCCGGTTTTTCGATGGGATGTGCGCCATCCAGCGCAAGCGCCGGCGCCAGGTGGTCAATTCGGGCCGGCGCTCTGACAGAAGCGGCAATCGAAGGTAAAATCTATCGCCTACCGCAAATTGATAAGTCATGACGCTCACCGAACTCAAGTACATCGTCGCCGTGGCGCGCGAGCGCCATTTCGGCCGGGCCGCCGAAGCCTGCTTCGTGTCGCAGCCGACGCTGTCGGTCGCGATCAAGAAGCTGGAAGACGAACTCAACGTGCAGATATTCGAGCGCGGCACCTCCGAGGTGTCGGTGACGTCGGTCGGCGAGCAGATCGTGGCGCAGGCCCAGCGCGTGCTCGAACAGACCATGGCCATCCGCGAGATCGCCAAGCAGGGCAAGGACCCGCTCGCCGGGCCGCTGCGCGTGGGCGTGATCTACACCATCGGGCCGTACCTGCTGCCGTCGCTGGTCAAGCAGATGATCGAGACCGTGCCGCAGATGCCGCTGATGCTGCAGGAGAACTACACCCACAAGCTGATCGAGCTGCTCAAGCAGGGTGAGATCGACTGCGCGGTGATGGCCGAGCCGTTCCCGGATTCGGGCCTGACCGTGCGCCCGCTTTACGACGAACCGTTTGTCGTCGCCGTGCCGCGCGGCCACCAGCTGGCGCAGGCGCACGCCATCGCCCCCGATGAACTGAAGCGGCAGACCATGCTGCTGCTGGGCAGCGGGCACTGCTTCCGCGACCATGTGCTGGGCGTGTGCCCGGAGCTGTCGCGCTTCTCGCAGGCGGCCGACGGCATCCAGAAGACCTTCGAGGGCTCGTCGCTGGAAACCATCCGCCATATGGTGGCCAGCGGGGTCGGCATCACTGTGCTGCCGCGCACCTCGGTGCCTGACCTGAAGGCCAAGGGCGACATGCTGTCCTATGTGCCGTTCGCCGACCCGGTGCCCGACCGGCGCGTGGTGCTGGCCTGGCGCAAGAGCTTTACCCGGCTGCCCGCGATGGAAGCGCTGGCCAACGCCGTGGCCGCGTGCGAGCTGGCTGGCGTGCGCAAGCTCGACGCCAAGGAGCTGGCCGAAGCGGCCTGATCTTCCTGCCCCGCAGTAACGGCAATTCCCACGGCCGCACCGGAGATTCCGCTGCGGCCGTTGTCATTCCTGGCCCCGCAATGGGGCATTTCAGGAATGCTGTCTTCGGGCGGTCACTATTCGCCGCGATAAGTTGCAGAAATCCCAGATAGATTTGACCTAACGCATAGGTATGCCGAGGTCGAGCAGGTGGCGATGAATCTGGCCAATATCGCGCCGGGCATCGGCTTCTCACCCGACAAGATGCTGCAGGGTCGGCTATGAACTTGAAGTAAGCGGCAACCTGGCGCGGCCCTGATATACGCCAAGACGGCCCCGGGTTTGGCCCGGATCGTTGGCTGATGCAATAATGCGAGGTACCGCGCCGCCCGGCCCCAGATCCATGAAGGGCCCGGCGGCGCCCCTCGTGGCTTTACCAGAACGGAGCGTACCTACCATGGCAAAGAAGAATGAGATGAGCGTGAATATCGGTATTTCCGACAAGGACCGCAAGAAGATCGCGGAAGGCCTGTCCAAGCTGCTGGCAGACACCTACACCCTCTACCTCAAGACCCATAACTTCCACTGGAACGTGACGGGTCCCATGTTCAATACGCTGCATCTGATGTTCGAGACCCAGTACACCGAACTGGCGCTCGCCGTGGACTCGATCGCCGAGCGTATCCGCGCGCTGGGCTACCCGGCACCGGGCACCTACAAGGAATACGCGCGCCTGTCGTCGATCGCGGAGGAAGAGGGCGTGCCCGAGGCCACCGACATGATCCGCAAGCTGGTCGAAGGCCAGGAAGCCGTGGTGCGCACCGCGCGCTCGATCTTCCCGGTGATCGACGCCGCCGGCGACGAGCCCTCGGCCGACCTGCTGACCCAGCGCATGCAGACGCATGAAAAGACCGCGTGGATGCTGCGCTCGATGCTGGCCTGAGGCCTGCTGGTCACCTCTGGCTGCCGCTACCCGGCGGCCGGCACTGCGCGTCGCAACCGTCCGGGCTGCGGCGCGTTTTCATTGAATCCTCCTTCCCGGATCCGCGCTGTGCAGACCCTCTCGCCGTTGCCCCCGACTCCCATGCTTGAACGCCTTTCCCTCTACGCGCGCCTGGTGCGCATCGACAAGCCGATCGGCACGCTGCTGCTGCTGTGGCCGACGCTGTGGGCCATGTGGATGGCCGCGGGCGGGCCGCCGGCGTGGGGGCTGTTCTGGATCTTCGTGGCGGGGACCTTCCTGATGCGCTCGGCCGGCTGCGCCATCAACGACTGGGCTGACCGCGACTTCGACAAGCACGTCAAGCGCACCAAAGAGCGACCGCTGACCGCGGGCAAGATCGCCCCCTGGGAAGCGCTGGCCGTGGCCGCGGTGCTGGCGCTGGCGGCCTTTGCGCTGGTGCTGCCGCTCAATGCGCTGACCAAGTGGCTGGCGGTGGTGGCGGCGGTGGTGGCGGGCACGTACCCGTTCTTCAAGCGCTTCTTTGCGATTCCACAGGCTTATCTTGGCATTGCCTTCGGCTTCGGCATTCCGATGGCGTTTGCTGCGATCCAGGACCAGGTGCCGCCGGTGGCGTGGCTGATGTTGCTGGCCAATGTGTTCTGGGCGGTGGCGTATGACACGGCGTATGCGATGGTCGATCGCGACGACGACCTGCTGATCGGGATGAAGACTTCAGCCATTACGTTTGGGCGTTTCGACGTGGCGGCGATCATGCTTTGCTACGTCGCGTTCCTGGCGCTGATGGCGTGGGCGGGGGTGCTGCTGGGGTTGGGGTGGCCGTACTGGGTGGGGCTGGTGGCGGCGGCTGGGTGTGCCGGTTATCACTACACGCTGATTCGCGATCGGGACCGGATGCGGTGTTTTGCTGCGTTCCGGCATAACAACTGGCTGGGGGCTTGTGTGTTTGCGGGGACGGCGGTGGCTTATGCGATTCGGTGACTAAGTTCCGCTGGTTTGCTCCCCTTATATGAACACCGCCCCGGATGCAAAGGTTCAAAGCTTGAGTCTTGTGGAGTCGTAGGAATCGGCTGCGGTCTTATAGCCGGCCTTGTGCGGAGCTGACCGCAGGCCTCAATGGAAGCAGCTGGGAACGTCCTCATCTCTTCTGGCGGGCTCTGAGGCCCAAGGGGAGCATCAGGTTTGGGTTCCCACGGTCCGACCTATTTCGCCATTTGACTCATTTCTCGCCTATGCAGCCGTGAAGGGTTGATTAAGGGGGCGCGCTAGCGGCCTGGCCCAGAGCCGTTCAGGCTGGTCGCTGGCTCACATGGCTGGGGTCGTATTGGCGCCCGTGGGCCAGCAGCGCCCAGGCCGCTCGGGCCATCTTGTTGGCCAGTGCCACGATGACCACATTCGTGGGTCGTCGCGCCAGCAAAGCCTCGGCCCATGCCGGGTGGCGCCTGGAGCGCGTCAGGACAACGCGCGCGCCATGGATCAGCAGTCGTCGCAGATAGGAGTCTCCCCGTTTGCTGATATGGCCAAGATGTACGCTGCCGCCGGTGCCGGATTGGGTGGGAACCAGACCCAGGCTGGCCGCGAAGGCTCTGCCTGAGCGGAAGGCCTGGGCAGAACCCATGGTGGCCACCAGGGCCGTGGCAGTCATGGGGCCGATGCCGGGAATTGCCTCGACTGTCTGCGCTGCAGGCTCGGACTGGAGCCACGCCGTGATATCTCGCTCAATCAGTTGGATCTGTTCTTCGAGTTGGCGCAACGCCATCAGTTGACGCTCGATTGCGCGCAACAGCGTGGGGGGGACGCCCTGTTCGATCTCGGCCCGGCGGGTCCGTAGCTCGGCGAGCAGAGCTTTGCGCCCCTTGGCGAAGTGCAGGCCATACTCGCCCAATAATCCTCGCAACTGATTGCATTCTCTGGTGCGCGTCTGCACCAGACCTTCACGAATCCGGTGGAGTGACAACAAGGCTTGCTGCTCTTCGCTCTTGACGGGGACAACCGGCATGCCGGGTTGTTGGGCCGCGGTCCAGATCGCCCGTGCATCGGCCGCATCGGTCTTGTTGGTGCGCACGAACGCACGCACGTAGCCGGGGTGAATCAGGACGGGCCGATGGCCCAGACTTTGGATCTTGCGTGCCCACCAGTGTGCGCCGCCACAGGCCTCAAGCGCCACCTTACCTACCGGGCAATTGGCCAGGAACTCAATCAGCTCCCGGCGTTGGAATCGACGGTTGTGGATTTCCCCGCTAGCGGAGTCGACCCAGTACATCTGGAACACTGACTTTGCAATGTCCAGCCCATATGTCATAGCATTCATTTGGGCTCTCCTCGACCTCAAGTGATAGATCGCACTTTCACTTTGGCACATCGATGCCGTCGGTCAAGCGAGAGCCCCTTGTCATTCTTGGCGCTCCGAGGCGTGGCTTGGCGGTAGGGAGTGGGCGGTGTTCATTCCATCTCTCCCGCTAGCGGGGGAGGGGCCGGGGGAGAGGGCCGGCGTGTGGCAAGCATCGAAGCGTCTCACGCCGTGGAGACTCCTGCCCTCTCCCCCGCCCCTCTCCCATAAATGGGAGAGGGGAGAAGACAGTCGGGCAGGACAGTGCTCAATCCTTCCCGAACTCCGCCCCCATCTCCTTACCCCGCGCCGCCGCGGCATGCATGGCACGCACGAAGGCCTCACCGATACCCGAAGCCTCCATCGCCGTCAGCGCCGCATAGGTGGTGCCGCCCTTGGAAGTCACGCGCTCACGCAGCGTCGACACCGGCTCGGGCGACTGCCCGGCCAGGGCAGCCGCGCCGCGGAAGGTCTCCACGGCCAGCTCGCGGCCTTGCTCCGCAGTCAGCCCCAGTTCAGTGGCAGCGCGCTCCATCGCCTCGATAAAGTAGAAGACATAGGCCGGCCCGCTGCCGGAAATGGCGGTGACCGCATCGATCTGCTCATCCCCATCCACCCACACGCATTTGCCGACGGCCTCGGCCACGGCGCCGGCAATCGCGCGGTCTTCGGCCGACAGCCCGGCCGGCGCGGCCAGCCCGGTCATGCCCATGCCCGCCAGCGCCGGGGTATTCGGCATCGCGCGCACCAGGCGGATGCGTCCGTCCAGCCAGCGCTGCATGTCCTGCAGGCGGATGCCGGCGGCCACGCTGATCACCAGGTTGCCCTTGCCCGTGGCCGGCAGGTGCGGCAGCAGTTGCGCCGCGGCGTCGCGGAATTGCTGCGGCTTGACCGCCAGCACCAGCACGTCGCTGGCGCCGAAGGCGGCATCCGGCGCCCCGGCGGCACGCACGCCGAGGTCGCGCGCCAGGCGCTGCCGGGCCTCGGGGAAGGGGTCGACCACGCGAATCGAGCTGGCCGGCACGCCGCGGGCGATCAGGCCGCCGATCAGCGCGGTGGCCATATTGCCGCCGCCGAGAAAGCCAAAGGTAAGGGTATCGAGCATGGGGATCTGTTGGGGGGCTTGAAGGGAATGGACTGGGCTTGCAGGGAAATGACTGGGCTACGGGTACTGGCGCGCGCCGAAGATGGCGGTGCCGATCCGCACCAGGGTGGCGCCCTCGGCGATGGCGGCTTCCATGTCGCCCGACATGCCCATCGACAGCGTGTCGAGCGCCAGGCCGTCGGCGCACAGCGCCTGCAGCATGGCGCGCATGGCCGCGAACGGGCGGCGCTGCGCGGCGGGGTCGTCCTCGGGCTCGGGGATTGCCATCAGCCCGCGCAGCCGCAGGCCGGGCAGCGCGGCGACGGCATGTGCCAGCGCGGGGACCTCCGCCAGCGCGACGCCGCTCTTGCTGGCTTCGCCGCTGATATTGACCTGGATGCAGACCTGCAGCGCCGCCATGCCGGCCGGGCGCTGGGCCGACAGCCGTTCGGCGATCTTGAGCCGGTCGACGGCGTGCACCCAGTCGAAATGCTCCGCCACCAGGCGGGTCTTGTTGCTTTGCAGCGGGCCGATGAAATGCCATTGCAAGTGGCTGCGCAGGTCAGCCAGCGCCGCGATCTTGTCGACGCCTTCCTGGACGTAGTTCTCGCCAAAGGCAAGCTGTCCGGCGGCGTATGCGGCCCTTATATGGTCGGGGGAAACGGTCTTGGAAACGGCCAGCAGGGCGATGTCCCCGGGCTGTCTGCCGGCTTGTTGTGTGGCCGCCGCGATGCGCTGGTGAACGGCTTGCAAGTTGGCGGCAATTACAGACATAATCCGGCGAACATACAGAAGAAGTACTAAAAGTACTCATAACTATTCAGGGTGGGGTCATTATAGATGGACATCGCGCAGCTATTGGCTTTCGCTGTCAAGAACAAGGCGTCTGATCTTCATCTATCCGCGGACATGCCGCCGATGGTGCGGATCCACGGCGACATGCGCCGGATCAACATCGCCTCGATGACGCACAAGGATGTCCACGCCATGGTGTACGACATCATGAGCGACACCCAGCGCAAGGCCTACGAGGAACGCCTGGAAATCGATTTCTCGTTCGAGATCGCCGGCCTGTCCCGCTTCCGGGTCAATGCCTATAACACCCAGCGCGGCTCCGCCGCGGTGTTCCGTACCATTCCCTCCAAGGTGCTCACGCTCGAAGACCTGCGCGCGCCGGCCGTGTTTGCCGACCTGTGCATGAAGCCGCGCGGGCTGGTGCTGGTGACGGGCCCGACCGGCTCGGGCAAGTCCACCACGCTGGCGGCAATGGTCGACCATCGCAACGACAACGACATGGGCCACATCCTGACGGTGGAGGACCCGATCGAATTCGTGCACAGCTCCAAGAAGAGCCTGATCAACCAGCGCGAGCTTGGGCCGCATACGCATTCGTTTGCCAACGCGTTGCGCTCGGCGCTGCGTGAAGACCCGGACGTGATCCTGGTGGGCGAGCTGCGTGACCTGGAAACCATCCGCCTGGCGCTGACCGCGGCCGAGACCGGCCACCTGGTCTTCGGCACGCTGCACACCAGTTCCGCGGCCAAGACCATCGACCGCGTGGTCGACGTGTTCCCGCCGGAAGAAAAGGACATGGTGCGCACCATGCTGTCGGAATCGCTCGAGGCGGTGATCTCGCAGACGCTGCTGAAGACGCGCGACGGCAATGGCCGCACCGCCGCGCACGAGATCATGACCGCCACGCCCGCGATCCGCCACCTGATCCGCGAGAACAAGATCGCGCAGATGTACTCGATGATGCAGACCAGCAGCGGGCTGGGCATGCAGACGCTGGACCAGTGCCTGTCGGACCTGATCAAGCGCGGCATCATCAACTACAACGACGCGCGCGCCATCGCCAAGAATCCGGACGCGTTCACGGGCTGAGGCCCGCTCCCATCGCAGGACACCGCCATGCTCGATCGCGAATCCGCCGCCAAGTACATCAACGACCTGCTGGAGCTGATGGTCAGCAACCGCGGCTCGGACCTGTTCATCACCTCCGACTTCCCGCCGGCGATCAAGGTCGACGGCAAGCTCACGCCGGTGTCGCAGCAGCCGCTGAATCCCACACAGGCACTTGGTCTGGTGCGCTCGGTGATGAACGAGCGCCAGGTGCAGGAGTTCGATACCAGCCGCGAATGCAATTTCGCGATCACCGCGCCCAAGGCCGGGCGCTTCCGCGTGTCGGCCTTTATCCAGCAGGGCAAAGCCGGCATGGTGGTGCGTACCATCAATACGCGCATCCCCTCGGTGGCCGACCTGGACCTGCCGCCGACGCTGCATGACGTGGTGATGGCCAAGCGCGGGCTGGTGATCGTGACCGGCGCCACGGGCTCGGGCAAGTCGACCACGCTGGCGGCGATGCTCGATCACCGCAACGCGCATTCCTACGGCCATATCATCACCATCGAGGACCCGATCGAGTACGTGCACGCGCACCAGAACTGCATCGTCACGCAGCGCGAGGTGGGTATCGACACCGAGTCCTGGCACGTGGCGCTGAAGAACACGCTGCGCCAGGCGCCAGACGTGATCCTGATCGGCGAAATCCGCGACCGCGAGACCATGGAGTACGCGATGCAGTACGCCGAGACCGGCCACCTGTGCCTGGCCACGCTGCACGCCAACAACGCCAACCAGGCGATCGACCGCGTGGTCAACTTCTTCCCCGAGGAAAAGCGCCAGCAGCTGCTGATCGACCTGTCGCTGAACCTGAAGGCGATGATCTCGCAGCGCCTGCTGCCGCGCGAGGGCCGCAAGGGGCGGGTGCCGGCGGTGGAGATCATGATCGGCACGCCGCTGGTGGCCGACCTGATCTTCAAGGGCGAGATCCACGAGCTCAAGGAAGTCATCAAGAAGTCGCGCGAGCAGGGCATGATCTCGTTCGACCAGGCGCTGTTCGACCTGTACGAGGAAGGCAAGATCACCTACGAGGATGCCCTGCGCAACGCCGACTCGCTCAACGACCTGCGCCTGATGATCAAGCTGCACAGCGCGAGCGCCAAGGACACTGACCTGGGTGCCGGCACCGAGCATCTCAACGTCATCTGATTCGTGCACTGTGGTGCGCATGGCGGTATGCTTGGGCCAAGCACAAGGAGTCCGCCATGAGCAATGTCTACCAGTTCGAAGCCAACTCGCTGGCCGGCCAGCCGGTACCGCTGTCGCAGTTCCAGGGCAAGGTGATGTTGGTGGTCAACACCGCCAGTGAATGCGGGTTCACGCCGCAGTACGAGGGCCTGCAGAAGCTACATGACGAATACCACGGGCGCGGCCTGGAAGTGCTGGGCTTTCCGTGCAACCAGTTCGGCAAGCAGGAGCCGGGCGATGCGCAGCAGATCGGCCAGTTCTGCGAAACGCGCTTCGCGGTGCGCTTCCCGATGTTCGCCAAGATCGACGTGAACGGCGCCGCCGCCCATCCGCTATATAAGTGGCTGACCACGGAGAAGCGTGGCGTGCTCGGTACCCAGGGCATCAAGTGGAACTTCACCAAGTTCCTGCTGCGCCGCGACGGCACGGTGTTCAAGCGCTATGCGCCGACCACCAAGCCCGATGAGCTGCGCGCCGATATCGAGAAGCTGCTGTCCGACCCGGCCGCCTGAGCAGGGCTAGGTGCCGCTGGCGCGCACGGCGCGCAGGAAACCATTGAGCGAGCGGTCCGGCGTTTCATGGAAGCGGTCGTCCAGCATGCGGATGGCGCGGCAGCGGTCCAGCCGGAAGCTGCGGTAGTCCGTGCGCGTGGTGCACCACGCCGCCAGCAGCCAGGCATTGCCCCAGAAGAACAGGCCCAGCGGCATCACCACGCGTTCGGTGACGCGCTGCTGCGCATCGCAGTAGTCGAGCAGCAGCAGCTTTTGCTCGCCCAGCGCGCTGTGCACCACGTCGAAGGCCTGGCGCACGTGCGCCTGGTTGACGTATTCCGGCGCGAACACGCGGCTTTGCTGTGCCGCCAGCCGGCGCGGCGGCGGCAGCGCGGCCATCAGCTTTTCCAGCGCGGGATCGGCCGCGGCGGCCAGCGCGCCGCCGCCCCAGGCTTTCAAGAGGCGCAGGCCGGCGACCAGCGCTTCCACTTCCATGGCGGTGAACATCAGCGGCGGGACATCGAAGTCGGCGCGCAGCCGGTAGCCGATGCCGGCCTCGCCCTCGACCGGCACGCCCGACAGCGACAGCGCCTGGATATCACGGTAGACGGTGCGTTCCGACACCCCCAGCCGCTGCGCCAGCAGTGCCGCCGTGGTCAGGCGGCGCCCGCGCAGCACCTGAACGATCTGGAACAGGCGGTCGGCGCGGCGGCTCATTGGCGGTGGCGGGTCATGGAAGTCATCCGGCCACAGGCTCGTGCAGCCCGATGCGGTTGCCTTCGCTGTCGGTGATATGGGCGATGCGGCCGATTTTGCCCGGCAGGCGCAGCGGCCCGAACACGGTTTTGCCGCCGGCGCGCGCGGCGCGCTCGAGCAGCAGGTCCAGTTCCGGCGCGTGCAGGTAGGGCACCGTGCCGTAGTAGTTGCTGGGGCGGTAGCCTTCGCCGGCCACCAGCGCGCCGCCCGGGTCCGGGTGCGGGAACACGGCCATGTCGACCTGACTCATGGTCTCGCGGCGCAGCTGGACATCGAACACCTGCTCGTAGAAGCCGACTGCGCGATTCATGTCGACGACGGGGATTTCCAGCCAGTTGATCAGACGGTTGCTCATGATGGTCTCCTTGGTTCCAGGTGAAGGGGAGTGAGGAGTTCGCATCATGCGCGGGGGCTGCTGACAGCGTCCTGTCAGGAGGGTGTCAGTGCGGCATCCACGCCGCCATCACCGGCACCATGATCGCGGTCAGCACACCGTTCAGGCCCATGCCGAGCGCGGCGAAGGCGCCGGCTTCCTGGTTGACCTGGAAGGCCCGCGCGGTGCCGATGCCGTGCGCCGCCACGCCGGTGGCGAAGCCGCGCACGGTGTAGTCGCGGATGCGCAGCAGGTTCAGCACGCTGGTGGCGCTGACCGCGCCGATGATGCCGGTGGCCATCACCAGCACCGCCGTCAGCGACGGCAGCCCGCCGATCTTCTCGGCCACGCCCATGGCGATCGGGATCGTCACCGACTTGGGCGCGAGCGAGCGCACCGTCTCGGGCGACGCACCCAGCAGCCAGGCAATGCCCACCGCCGACACCACTGCCACCACCGAGCCCGCCACCAGCCCCGCCAGCAGCGGGAACACATGGGTGCGCAGCTTGGGCAACTGCAGGTACAGCGGCACCGCCAGCGCCACCGTGGCCGGCCCCAGCAGGAAGTGCACGAACTGCGCGCCGTCGAAGTAGGTCTTGTAGGGCGTGCCGGTGACGGTCAGCACCGTGACCAGCAGCGCCACCGCGATCATCACCGGGTTGGCCAGCGGCGAGAAGCGCGAGCGCTCATAGATGCGGAAGGCAAAGACATAGGCCAGCAGCGTCGCGGTCAGCCCGACCAGCGGGCTCGCGGCCAGGTAGACCCAGATTTCGTTCAGGCGGGGCGTCATCATGCCTGCTCTCCTTTGGCATCGGCGGGCGGCACGTCAGGCATGTCGGGCGTGTCGGCGCGCTTGCGCATCAGCATGCGCGTAACCACGGCGGTGGTGGCGATGGCCAGCCACGTGGACACCACCAGCGCCACCAGGATCGGCATCCACTCGCCCTCGATGCGGCTGGCGTGGACCATGATGCCGACGCCCGCCGGCACGAACAGCAGCGACAGGTGCTTGAGCAGTTCAGAGGTGGTGCCCTGGATGATGGGCAGCAGGCGGTCGTCGAAGACGAGCCAGCCGAACAGCAGGATCATGCCCAGCACGGGGCCGGGCACGGGCAGGGTCAGCGCGTAGCTGATCACCTCGCCGATGGACTGGAAAACCAACAGGATGGCAAAGGTCTGGAGCATGGGCGTGGTTGGTTGCGCTTTTTCTCCCCTCTCCCATTTATGGGAGAGGGGCCGGGGGAGAGGGCAGGCGCATCGTCCAGCGATGTCGGCCGACGAACCGCTTGCCCTCTCCCCCGCCCCTCTCCCGCAAGCGGGAGAGGGGAGACAACCACACGGCCCTGTTACGGTCGCGGTGCGGCGTTCACCCGAGCATCTTGTCGACCAGTTCGATCCAGTGCATCACCGGGGTGCCGGTGCCGCTCTGCAGGTGCGAGATGCAGCCGATATTGGCCGAGACGATGGCTTCGGGCTGGGTGGCCTGCAGGTTGGCGAGCTTGTCGTCGCGCAGGCGGTAGGCCAGTTCCGGCTGCAACACCGAATAAGTGCCCGCCGAGCCGCAGCACAGGTGGCTGTCAGCGCAGAGTTTGACTTCCACGCCGAGCCCGGTCAAGAGCGCCTCGACTTTGCCGCGGATCTGCTGGCCGTGCTGCAGCGTGCAGGGCGGGTGGTAGGCCACGCGCCGGTTGTCGCGCGGGACCGCGCCGGCGGCCGCGCGCAGGTTGTCGGCAAAGTCCGGCAGGATCTCGGACAGGTCGCGCGTCAGCGCCGACACGCGGCGGGCGCGCTCGGCGTATGCGGGATCGTCGCGCAGCAGGTGGCCGTAGTCCTTGACCATCGCGCCGCAGCCCGAGGCCGTCATTACGATGGCTTCGGCGCCCGCTTCGATATGCGGCCACCAGGCGTCGATATTGCGGCGCATATTGTCGAGGCCGCCATCGTGGTCGCCGGTGTGGAAGCGGATCGCGCCGCAGCAGCCGGCTTCGCGCGCCACCAGCAGTTGTACGCCGACACGGTCGAGCACGCGCGCGGTCGCGGCATTGATGTTGGGCGACATCGCCGGCTGCACGCAACCGTCGAGCAACAACATCTTGCGCGCATGCACAGTGCGTGGCCACGTGCCCGGCGCGGCGGCGCTGGACAGCGCCGGCACCTTGTTGCGCAGCGTGCCCGGCAGCAGCGGGCGCACCATCTGGCCCAGGCGCAGCGCCGTGCCGAACAGTGCCGGGCGTGTCAGCCCTTCGCGCAGCACCCAGCGCGCGATGCGCTCGCTGGCGGGGCGCCGCACGCCTTCGGCCTCGAGCTTGTCGTCGACCAGCTTGCGGCCGATATCGACCAGGCGCCCGTAGCGCACCCCCGACGGACAGGTCGATTCGCAGTTGCGGCAGGTCAGGCAGCGGTCCAGGTGCAGGCGCGTGCTTTCGGTGATGGCATGGCCTTCCAGCACCTGTTTCATCAGGTAGATGCGCCCGCGCGGGCCGTCCAGCTCATCGCCGAGCAGCTGGTAGGTGGGGCAGGTGGCGGTGCAGAAGCCGCAATGCACGCACTTGCCGACGATGGATTTGGCTTCCTCGCCTTCGGGCGTGTCGCGGAGAAAATCGGCCAGGGTCGTTTGCATAGTGTGGGGAGGTTGTGCCTGGGTGTGCGGGATCAGAGCCCGGGGTACATGCGCTGCGGATTGAAGATACCGGCCGGGTCGAAGGTCTCTTTCAGGCGGCGGTGGATCGCCGCCAGCGGCGAGGCCAGCGGCGTGAACACGCCCACGGCCTTGTCGCCGTTGCGGAACAGCGTGGCATGGCCGCCGGCGGCCTGCGCTGCGGCGCGCACGCTTTCGGCATCGGTCCTGGCGGAACCGTCTTCAGGCAGCCACCAGCGCTGGCCGCCGCCCCATTCGATCAGCTGCGTGCCGGGCAGCGCCAGCGGCGCGGCAACGGTGGGCACCGCCAGGCGCCACAGCGCGCGGCCCGCCTGCGCCGGGGCAAAGAAGGGGTGGGCCTGCTCGCGCAGCGATTGCCACAGCGATGCGGCCTGCGCCGGGTCTACGCGCTCGCCGCCCAGCCTGGCGCACGCGGCGCGCACGGCGGCAGTGGCGCCGGCCAGGCGCACGTGCAGCACGCCCGCGTGCCAGGCCGAAGACGCCAGCGGCAGCGGCTGCCCGCCCCACTGGTTCAGTTGCCGGATGGCCTCGGCCTGTGCCAGTTCGAAGCGCAGCGTGGCCTCGTCGAACGGGGCCGGCAGCACCTTGATTGACACCTGCAGGATCAGCCCGAGCGTGCCGAGCGAGCCCGCCAGCAGCCGCGACACGTCATAGCCCGCCACGTTCTTCATCACCTGGCCGCCGAAGTCCATCACCTCGCCGCGGCCGTCCATCAGCTGCACGCCCAGCACGAAGTCGCGCAGCGCGCCTACCGCCTGCCGGCGCGGGCCCGACAACCCGGCGGCCACGGCGCCGCCCAGCGTCGCGGTGCTGGCCTGGCCGGGCAGCGCGAAGTGGGGCGGCTCGAACGCCAGCATCTGCCGCTTTTCGGCCAGCGCGGCTTCGATCTCGGCCAGCGGCGTGCCGCAGCGCGCGGTGATCACCAGCTCGGCCGGGTCATAATCGACGATGCCGGCGTAGGGGCGCGTGTCCAGCAACTGGCCTTGCGGGGGCTGCCCGTAGAAGTCCTTGCTGCCGCCGCCACGCAACTGCAGCGCGGTGCGGGTCTCGGTGGCTTGCCTGATGGCGTCGCGGAAGGCGTCGAGGGTGGCTTGCATAGGCGTCGTGGGGTAAAGGGAGCCGGCTCAGGAGCCGGCAGGTCCGCCGGGCACTTCCGGCCGGTCGTTCTGATATGCGGGCAGGTGGCTGCCGCAGTGCTTGCAGTAGCTGGCGTCGGGCTCGTGGCCCTCGGTCAGGCAGTGGGTGCAGGTGCGCGTGGTCAGCGGCCGCTTCAGGATGCTGGCGGCCAGCTCGGCACCGACGATGCCGGTGGGGAAGGCGATGATGCCGTAGCCCAGCAGGATCGTCAGCGAGGTGATGAACTGCCCCAGCGCGCTCTTGGGTACCATGTCGCCGAAGCCGGTGGTGGTCAGCGTCACCACTGCCCAGTACATGCTGACCGGGATGCTGGTGAAGCCATGCTCGGGGCCTTCCACCACGTACATCACCGTACCCAGGATCACGGTGATGATGAACACCGTGCCCAGGAACACGAAGATCTTGCGCCGGCTGTTGACCAGCGCGCGGTACAGGATCTCGGCTTCCTCGAAGTACACGGTCAGCTTCAGGATCCGGAACACGCGCAGCAGCCGCAGCAGGCGCACGTCGATCAGGAAATGCAGCTCGGGCAGGAAGAATGCCAGCCAGGTCGGTATGATCGAGATGAAGTCGATGATGCCGTAGAAGCTGAACACATAGCGCCACGGCCGGCGCACCACCAGGATGCGCATCGCGTACTCGGCCGTGAAGAACAGCGTGAAGGTCCACTCCAGCACCGTGAACAGCGGCCCCAGGCGACTGTGCACCGAGGGCAGGCTGTCTAGCATCACCACCATCACGCTGGCGACGATGGCGATCAGCAGCGCGACATCGAAGATGCGTCCTTCGCGGGTATCGGCCTCGAAGATAATGGTGTACCAGCGCTGGCGCCAGCCGTTCTCGGGCTGGCCCAGGCGCTGGCGGACAAACGCTTCCTGCTGCTGGCGTCGTTGTGGGTTGGGCATGGCGTGGCTCAGAAGCGCGGCAGCTCGGGATGCGGCAGCAGGCCCTTCTTCACGTGCATCTTGCCGTACTCGGCGCAGCGCGCCAGCGTGGGGATGGCCTTGTCCGGGTTGAGCAAGCGCGCCGGATCGAAGGCGGCCTTGACGCCGAAGAAGGCCTCGCGCTCGGCGGGCGAGAACTGCACGCACATCGAGTTGAGCTTCTCCACGCCCACGCCGTGCTCGCCGGTGACGGTGCCGCCCAGCTCCACGCACGTTTCGAGGATGTCGGCGCCGAACAGCTCGGCGCGGTGCCATTCGTCCTGGTCGGCGCCATCGAACAGCACCAGCGGGTGCATGTTGCCGTCGCCGGCATGGAACACGTTGATGCAGCGCAGGCCGTACTTGCCTTCCATGGCCTCGATGCGCTTGAGCAGCGTGCCGATATGCTTGCGCGGGATGGTGCCGTCCATGCAGTAGTAGTCCGGCGAGATCCGCCCGGCCGCCGGGAAGGCGTTCTTGCGCCCGCTCCAGAAGCGCAGGCGCTCGGCCTCGTTCTGCGAGACCACGATGCGGGTGCAGCCCGATGCCGTCAGCACCGCGCTCATGCGCTCGATCTCCTCGGCCACTTCTTCGGGGGTGCCGTCCGATTCGCACAGCAGGATGGCGGCCGCGTCCAGGTCATAGCCCGCATGCACGAACTGTTCGACCGCGACGGTGGCGGGCTTGTCCATCATTTCCAGCCCGGCCGGGATGATGCCGGCGGCGATCACGTCCGCCACCGCGTTGCCGCCTTTCTCGACATCGTCGAAGCAGGCCATGATCACCTGCGCCAGCTGCGGCTTGGGGATCAGGCGCACCGTGACTTCGGTGACCACGGCGAGCATGCCCTCGGAGCCGATCAGCACGGCCAGCAGGTCCAGGCCCGGCGAGTCGGGGGCCTCGGAGCCGAATACCACCACCTCGCCCTCCATCGTCACCGCGCGCACGCGCAGCACGTTGTGCACGGTCAGGCCGTACTTCAGGCAGTGCACGCCGCCGGAGTTCTCGCTGACGTTGCCGCCGATGGTGCAGGCGATCTGCGACGAGGGGTCCGGCGCGTAGTACAGGTTGTGGGGCGCGGCGGCATCGGAAATCGCCAGGTTGCGCACGCCCGGCTGGACCACCGCGGTGCGCGAGTACGGATCGACCGACAGGATGCGCTTGAACTTGGCCAGCGACAGCACCAGGCCCTCGGCGATCGGCATGGCGCCGCCCGACAGGCTGGTGCCGGCGCCGCGCGGCACTACCGGCACGCCCAGCTTGTGGCACAGCCGCAGAATGGCGCAGACCTGTTCCTCGGTGTCGGGCAGGGCCACGGCCATCGGCACCTGGCGGTACGCGGCCAGGCCGTCGCATTCATAGGGGACGGTGTCTTCCGGCTTGCTCAGCACCGCGGCGTCCGGCAGGATCTGCGCCAGGCCGGCCAGCAGCGCGCTGCGGCGGCCTTCGGCCGCGGCCCGGGCACTGCCGGTGGCGATGGTTTGGGCTTCGTGCGGGGCATTCATGAGCGACTCCTGTGGGGTCTCCGGGATGGCGGCCGGTGCGCGGCCTGCCGGTCGCGGCGGTGCAGGGCCTGCCGCGGGGGACGGGTGACTATAGCGCAGGGCAACTGGCGCGGGCACCACGCAGGACGTGAATTCCGCATGGCAGGCCCATCAAAAATGCTCATCATGCTGCGTCGCCAGCCGTTGCGCGCAATGGCCGCAAGTCCAGCGTAGCACCGCCTTGCGCGGGCAGGGAAGGCGGCCCGCGCGTGGGTCCGGGGGCTCAGCGTGCCGGCGGCTGCGGCAGGAAGCAGACCATGTCGAGCTTGTCGTGGAAGTGCGGCGCGACGTACAGCGCATCCGGCTCCAGCCCGGTACGCACGAAGCCGAGCGACTCATACAGCCGCACCGCGCCCGCGCTGCCGGCATTGACGCACAGCGTCACCTGGCGCACGCCAGGCATGGCGGCGGCCTGCGCCATGGCGCAGTCCATCAGCGCGCGGCCGAGCTTGCAGTCGCGCCAGCCCGGGGCCACGTACATGCCCCAGATAAAGGCCTTGTGCCGGTGCTTGCGCTTTTCCTCACGCATCACCCCGACGACGCCGGCCAGGGCGGTACCCTCAAAGGCGCCAAACACGGCTTTGTCCTCGGTCGCGCCCAGGCGGCCGGCGACGGCTTCCGGCGACAGGTCCTGTTCTTCCTCCAGGCTGGCGGCGAAGGCTTCCGGCGCTTCGGCCAAACCTTCGAGCCGCAGCGCCTGGAAGGCAACGGCATCGGCGGGGGTCAGCAGACGGATTTCCATGGGCGGGTCTCCTACCAGTCCAGGCCCAGCAGCCAGTCGACGAAATAGCGCGCCTCGGGCTTGAGCGGGGCCTGTTCGCGCTCGACGATGTAGTAGCCGTGCGGCGATACCGACTCCACATCGAGCAGCCGCACCATCTGCCCCAGCGACAGCCAGTGCCGCGCCATGCGCTGGCGCACCAGCGCCACGCCCTGGTTGGAGGCGATCGCCTCCAGCATCAGGCCGATGTCGTTGAACTGCGGCCCGGTCTGGGGCTCGGGCCAGTCCAGCCCGGCGGTCTCGAACCACGGCTTCCACGGCTCCAGCGGGCTGCGCAGCAGCACCAGGCCGTGCAGGTGCTCAGGTTTGGTGATGGCGCGGCCGTTGACGCGCTCGTAGTATTCGCGCCCGCACGCCGGGAATACCGGCTCGACCAGCAGCCGGGTGGTCTTCAGGTCGGGGTAGCGGCCGGTGCCGTAGCGGATCTCGACATCGGTGTCTTCGGCCTTGACGTCCAGGAACGGGATCGCCAGGTGCAGCTCGAGGTCGATATGCGGATACAGCGCGCCGAACTCGGGCAGGCGCGGCACCAGGTGCTGGCGCCCGAAAGTCGGCGGGATCGCCACGCGCAGCCGGGTGCGCAGCTTGTTGTACTCGGGCCGCGCCAGCTCGTTGAGCGACTTGAGCGCGTCCTGCACATTGCGCAGGTAGCGCGTGCCGGCGGCGGTCAGCCGCAGCGCCGCGTTGGCGCGCACGAACAGGTCTTCGCCCCACAGCTCCTCGAGGTTCTTGATGCGGTGCGAGACCGCGCTGGGCGTGACCGACAGTTCTTCGGCCGCACGCGCGAAGCTGCCCAGGCGCGCCGCCGCCTCGAAGGCGATCAGGAGGTGCAGCGGCGGGACGCGGTTGAACATGGAGGCCATCGACCCGGCGCGCCTTACTGAGAGCTGGCGCGCGTGGCGCTGAAGATCTTGCCCGGGTTCAGGATGTGGTTGGGGTCCAGCGCGTCCTTGATCGCGCGCATCAGGTCGAGCGCGTCCTCGCCGTGCTCTTCCACCAGGAAGCGCTGCTTGTGCAGGCCCACGCCGTGCTCGCCGGTGCAGGTGCCGCCCATCGCCAGCGCGCGTTCGACGATGCGCTGGTTGATGGCCTCGGCCTCGGCCATTTCCTCGGGCTTGTCGGGGTCGATCAGGATCGCCACGTGGAAGTTGCCGTCGCCGACATGGCCGACGATGGGGCAGGGCAGCGCCGAGGCGTTCAGGTCCTTCTCAGTCTCGGTGACGCAGTCGGCCAGGCGCGAGATCGGCACGCACACGTCGGTGGTCACCGACTTGCAGCCCGGCTTGAGCTGCAGCATGGCGAAGTACGCGGTATGGCGCGCGTTCCACAGCCGGCTGCGGTCTTCCGGGCGCGTGGCCCACTCGAAGCCCTGGCCGCCGTGCTCGGCGGTGATCTGCTGCACGGTCTCGGCCTGCTCGCGCACGCCGGCCTCGGTGCCGTGGAATTCGAAGAACAGGTGCGGGGTCTCGGGCAGGGTCAGGCTGTCGTGGCGGTTGATGGCGCGGATCGCCAGCGCATCGACAAACTCCACCCGCGCCACCGGCACGCCCAGCTGGATGGTCTGGATCACCGCCTGCACCGCGCTGCCCATGCTGGAGAAGGCGCACACCGCGGCGGAGATCGCCTCCGGCTGCGGGTAGAGGCGCACCGTCACCTCGGTGATGATGCCCAGCGTGCCTTCGCTGCCGATAAAAAGCCGGGTCAGGTCATAGCCCGCCGACGACTTGCGCGCCTGCGTGCCGGTGCGGACCACGCGGCCGTCGGCGGTCACCACCGTCAGCGCCAGCACGTTCTCGCGCATGGTGCCGTAGCGCACCGCGTTGGTCCCCGAGGCGCGCGTGGCGCACATGCCGCCCAGCGAGGCATCGGCGCCCGGGTCGATCGGGAAGAACAGGCCGGTGTCCTTGATTTCCTGGTTCAGCTGCTTGCGCGTGACGCCGGGCTGCACCGTCACGGTCAGGTCCTCGGGCTGCACTGCCAGGACCTTGTTCATCTGCGACAGGTCCAGGCTGACGCCGCCGGCCACGGCCAGCAGGTGGCCTTCCAGCGACGAGCCGGCGCCGTAAGGGATCAGCGGCACGCCATGCTGGTTGCACAGCCGCGCCACCGCGGCCACTTCCTCGGTGCTGTGGGCAAAGACCACGGCATCGGGCAGCGCCGGCGGGAACGGGGATTCGTCGCGGCCGTGGTGCTCGCGCACGCCGGCGGAGGTGGTGAAGCGCTCGCCGAAGCGTGCTGCAAGGGCTTCGCTGAAGGCGGGCGGCAGCGGACGGCGGGCGAGCGTGGCGGGCGGCGTGGGGTGGTTCATGCGGGTCTCCGGCGGGTCGGCGCGATGGTGGTGCTGTGCAGTCCGGGGCAAGCTCCGGAATGGCTGGCAGGGGGCGCGACCCGGTGATCGAATGGACGATGAAAGGGGGATACCGGCATTCTACGCCGCGCGGCGGTTCATGCACCCTGGCCGGCTGGCGGCCGGCAGGTACTGGCCGATAGCCGCACAGCCAGCGCCAACACACAAGGGCGTGGCCCGCCGGCACGCTCCGGCGCGATAATGCGCCTTTCCCCCTGGCGCTTCGCATTGCGGGGCGGACCACGAGCAAACGCTTGCCAACACGCTTACGAGGAGACCGGCATGGGCAACCGCCTGTCCAAGATTGCGACCCGCACCGGCGACGCCGGCACCACCGGCCTGGGCGACGGCAGCCGCACCGGCAAGGACAGCCTGCGCATCGCCGCCATCGGCGACGTCGACGAGCTGAACTGCCACGTCGGGGTGCTGCTGACCGAGGACCTGCCCGAGGACGTGCGCGCCGCGCTGCTGCATATCCAGCACGACCTGTTCGACCTGGGTGGCGAGCTCTCCATCCCGGGCTACACCTTGCTCAAGCCCGAGCAGGTGGCGCAGCTCGACACCTGGCTGGCGGACTACAACGCCAACCTGCCGCGGCTGGCCGAATTCATCCTGCCCGGCGGCAGCCGCGCCGCGGCGCAGGCCCATGTCTGCCGTACCGTGTGCCGGCGCGCCGAGCGCGCGCTGGTGGCGCTCGGCGCGGCCGAGGCGCTGAACGAGGCGCCGCGCCAGTACCTGAACCGGCTCTCCGACCTGATGTTCGTGCTGGCGCGGGTGCTGAACCGGGCGGGCGGCGCTTCGGACGTACTGTGGCAGCGCGATCGCGACGCGTCCTGAGGTATTGAATGGGCCACTTTCGGTGGCCAGGCGGCGCCGGCGGCTCAAGCCCCGGCGGCGGATGCCGTTGAGAAGGGCGAGAAACCGAGAAAATTACTCGGATTTGCCGGTTCTGCCCTTGAAAAGCCCCCGGACGGCCACATTTCGGCCTCAGGTTGAATTGCAGCCGCGCGGATAGCGAGGCTCAAGAGGAGAGAATAATGGGTAAGATCATCGGTATCGACCTCGGTACCACCAATAGCTGCGTCTCGATCCTGGAGGGCAACACCCCCAAGGTCATCGAAAATTCCGAAGGCACCCGCACCACCCCGTCGATCATCGCCTACATGGAAGACGGCGAGATCCTGGTCGGCGCGCCGGCCAAGCGCCAGGCGGTGACCAATCCGCGCAACACTCTGTACGCGGTCAAGCGCCTGATCGGCCGCAAGTTCGAAGAGAAGGAAGTCCAGAAGGACATCGGCCTGATGCCGTACTCCATCGTCAAGGCCGACAACGGCGACGCATGGGTGTCGGTGCGCGACCAGAAGCTGGCGCCGCCGCAGGTTTCCGCCGAAGTGCTGCGCAAGATGAAGAAGACGGCCGAGGACTACCTCGGCGAGCCGGTGACCGAAGCCGTGATCACCGTGCCGGCTTACTTCAACGACTCGCAGCGCCAGGCCACCAAGGACGCCGGCCGCATCGCCGGCCTGGACGTCAAGCGCATCATCAACGAGCCGACCGCGGCCGCGCTGGCGTTCGGCATGGACAAGAACGAGAAGGGCGATCGCAAGATCGCCGTGTATGACCTCGGCGGCGGTACCTTCGATATCTCGATCATCGAGATCGCGGACGTCGACGGCGAGAAGCAGTTCGAAGTGCTGTCGACCAACGGCGACACCTTCCTCGGCGGCGAGGACTTCGACCAGCGCATCATCGACTACATCATCAGCGAGTTCAAGAAGGACCAGGGCGTGGACCTGTCCAAGGACGTGCTCGCGCTGCAGCGCCTGAAGGAAGCCGCTGAAAAAGCCAAGATCGAACTGTCGAGCTCGCAGCAGACCGAGATCAACCTGCCGTACATCACGGCGGATGCCTCGGGTCCGAAGCACCTGAACCTGAAGATGACCCGCGCCAAGCTCGAATCCCTGGTGGAAGAGCTGATCACGCGCACCATCGAGCCGTGCCGCATCGCCATCAAGGATGCGGGCGTCAAGGTGAGCGAGATCGACGACGTGATCCTGGTCGGCGGCATGACCCGCATGCCCAAGGTGCAGGAGCAGGTCAAGGAGTTCTTCGGCAAGGAAGCGCGCAAGGACGTGAACCCGGATGAAGCCGTGGCCGTCGGTGCCGCGATCCAGGGCTCGGTGCTGTCGGGCGACCGCAAGGACGTGCTGCTGCTGGACGTGACGCCGCTGTCGCTGGGGATCGAGACCCTGGGCGGCGTGATGACCAAGATGATCACCAAGAACACCACCATCCCGACCAAGCATGCGCAGGTGTTCTCGACCGCCGACGACAACCAGCCGGCCGTGACCATCAAGGTGTACCAGGGCGAGCGTGAAATGGCGACCGGCAACAAGCTGCTGGGCGAGTTCAACCTGGAAGGCATTCCGCCCGCACCGCGCGGCACGCCGCAGATTGAGGTCTCGTTCGACATCGACGCCAACGGCATCCTGCACGTGGGCGCCAAGGACAAGGCCAGCGGCAAGGAAAACCGCATCACCATCAAGGCGAACTCGGGCCTGTCGGAAGACGAGATCCAGCGCATGGTGAAGGACGCCGAGGCCAACGCCGAGGAAGACAAGAAGGCCCGCGAGCTGGCTGATGCCCGCAACCAGGCCGACGCGCTGATCCACTCGACGAAGAAGGCCCTGACCGAATACGGTGACAAGCTGGACGCGGGCGAGAAGGAAAAGATCGAAGCCGCGATCAAGGAACTGGAAGACGCCGCACGCGGCGGCGACAAGGCCGAGATCGACGCCAAGGTCAACGCGCTGTCCGAAGTCAGCCAGAAGCTGGGCGAGAAGGTCTACGCCGACATGCAGGCCAAGGCTGGCGAAGGTGCCGCGCCGGGTGCTGCCGGTGCTGCCGGCGGCCAGCAGCAGGCCCATCCGCAGGACGACAACGTCGTGGACGCCGAATTCAAGGAAGTCAACGACAAGAAGTAATCGGGCCGGCGGAGAGTGATCTCCGCCTCCCCCGACGCCGGGCGACGGACATCGGACCAGGTGGGTAACCACCGTCGGATGCCTCGCTCGGCTTTTTTGCTATTCGCCAGGCCTGCGCCGGACGCGCATGCCAGGCCAATCAGGTAAGAGCCACCATGGCAAAACGTGACTACTACGAAGTGCTCGGGGTAGGCAAGAACGCGAGCGACGACGAGATCAAGAAGGCTTATCGCAAGCTCGCGATGAAGTACCACCCGGACCGCAATCCGGACAGCAAGGAATCCGAGGAAAAATTCAAGGAGGTCAAAGAGGCCTACGAGATGCTTTCCGACGCCGAGAAGAAGGCAGCCTACGACCAGTATGGCCACGCCGGCGTGGATCCGAACATGGCTGGCGGCTTCGGCGGCGGCCAGGGCTACGGCGGCTTTGCCGAGGCCTTCGGCGACATCTTCGGCGACATCTTCGGCCAGCAGGCCGGTGGCCGCCGCGGTGGCGGCGGCCCGCAGGCCTACCGCGGCGCCGACCTGCGCTACAGCATGGAAATCTCGCTGGAGCAGGCCGCTCACGGCCACGAAGCGCAGATCCGCGTGCCGCACTGGGACGATTGCGACCACTGCCACGGCAATGGCGCCGAACCGGGCTCGAGCGTGGAAACCTGCCCGACCTGCCACGGCGCCGGCCAGGTGCGCGTGTCGCAGGGCTTCTTCAGCATGCAGCAGACCTGCCCGAAGTGCCACGGCAGCGGCAAGTTCATCCCCAAGCCCTGCACCAAGTGCCACGGCCAGGGCAAGCTGAAGTCGCAGAAGACGCTGGAAGTGAAGATTCCGGCCGGCATCGACGAAGGCATGCGCATCCGCTCGTCGGGCAACGGCGAGCCGGGCATCAACGGCGGCCCCCCGGGCGACCTGTATGTGGAAGTCCACATCAAGGCGCACCCGATGTTCGAGCGCGACGGCGACGACCTGCACTGCCAGATGCCGATCTCGTTCGCCACCGCGGCGCTGGGCGGCGACCTGGAAGTGCCGACGCTGAGCGGCAAGGCCACCTTCCCGGTGCCTGAAGCCACCCAGTCCGGCAAGACCTTCCGCCTGCGCGGCAAGGGCATCAAGGGCGTGCGCTCCGGCTATCCGGGCGACCTCTACGTGCATGTGAACGTGGAGACGCCGGTCAAGCTGACCGAGGCGCAGAAGGAAATGCTGCGCCAGTTCGACCGCTCGGTGCATGAGGGCGGCTCGCGCCACAGCCCGCAGGAGCAATCCTGGCTGGACAAGGTGAAGAGCTTCTTCAGCTGACCGGGTTTGCAGTATCGGACCGGCCACGTGCGAGCGTGGCCGGTCTTGTTTTTGGCGCGCGATAATGCCAGGGTTGTCCCCGCCGCTTCTTTTCTGACGATTTTCCCCGTGGTAGCCAGCATCCAGCCCCCGCCCTCACCCCCGGCCCCTCTTCCGCATGCGGGAGAGGGGAGCATCCAGCCAGGGGGAGGAGACGTCTTCGTTCTGCTTGACGACGCCACGGCCCCGGCGGCGCAAGCCGCATCACGCCTCTACACCGGCTTCATCCGCGCAGACGTGTTGCCCGCCGGCAGCGATATCGCGCAGCTCGACACGATGCTCGCCGACGGCTGGCGCCGGGGCTGGCATGCGACCTTGTTCACCCCCTACGAATTCGGCGGCGCGCTGGTCGATGCCCCGGTGCATACCGGCAACGCCATGCCGTTCCACGACGGCGCGCTGCGCCTGCTGTGGTTCCGTGACCTGCGCCGGCTCGATGCCGCCGGGGTCACGGCGTGGCTGCAGTCCAGGGCAGACCCGAAGCCCGCAGGCCTGATGGATGTCACATCCGACACCTCCCGCGCAGCCTTCGATGACGCCATCGCCCGCATCCACCAGTGGATCGAGGCCGGCGACACCTACCAGGTCAACTACACCCAGCGCCTGCGCTTCGGCGCGTTTGGCGATCCGGTCGCGCTGTACGCCGCGCTGCGCGCCGCGCAGCCGGTGCCCTATGGCGTGCTCGCGAGCCTGCCGGATGGCGCCACGGTGCTGTCGCTGTCGCCCGAGCTGTTCGTGCGCCACGACGGCCACGGCCATTTGCTGACGCGGCCGATGAAGGGCACCGCGCCGCGCTCCGGCGACGCCGCGCGCGATGCGCAGGCCGCTGCCGCGCTGGCCGCCGATGCCAAGAACCGCGCCGAGAACGTGATGATCGTCGACCTGCTGCGCAACGACCTGGGCCGCGTCGCGCAGCCCGGCAGCGTGGCGGTGCCCGAGCGCTTTGCGGTGCAGCCGTTCGGCGCGGTGCTGCAGATGACTTCCACCGTGACCGCGACCGCGCGGCCCGGCACCGGCTTTGGCGCGCTGATGGCGGCGCTGTTCCCGTGCGGCTCGATCACCGGCGCGCCCAAGCGGCGCACCATGCAGATCATTGCCGAACTGGAGCGCGCGCCGCGCGGGCTGTACACCGGCGCGATCGGCTGGATCGATGCGCCGTCCGCAGATGCCATGGCAGGCCCGTTCGCGCTGTCGGTGGCGATCCGCACGCTGGTGCTGGCGCCGCCCGCGGCCAGCGGCCTGCGCGCCGGCGAGATGGGCGTGGGCGGAGGCATCGTCCATGACAGCGTGGCGGCGGAGGAGTTTGCCGAATGCGGCTGGAAGGCGCGCTTCCTGACGCGGCACGATCCCGGCTTCACACTGTTCGAGACCATGCGCGTGCAGGAGGGCAAGTGCCTGTACCTGGCGCGGCATCTGGCACGGATCGGGGCCTCGGCACAGGCGTTCGGCTTTGCCTTCGATATGGATGCGGCGCGCGCGGCGGTAGCCGCACAAGTGGCGCAACTGGGTGCCGGCACATGGCGCCTGCGCCTGAGCATGGACAAGGCGGGCACGCTGGCATTTGCCAGCGGCGCGGTGGCGCCGATGCCGGCGGGGCCGGTCGGGATCGACATCGCCCCGGAACCGCTGCCCGTTGCCGACCCGCTGCGCCGCCACAAGACCAGTGCGCGCGCGGTGTTCGATGCGGGCTGGCAGTCCGCCGAGCGCGCCGGCGGCTTCGACCGGCTGTTCTTCAACGCGCGTGGCGAACTGCTGGAAGGCGGGCGCAGTTCGGTCTTCGTGCGGATCGATGGCCGCTGGCTGACGCCGCCGTTGTCGGCCGACATCCTGCCCGGCGTGATGCGCGCGGTGGTGCTGGACGAGGGCGGGGCGGCGCTGGGCGCGCCGGGCGAGACGGTGGAGGAAGCGGTAGTCACGCGCGCGATGCTGGCGCGCGCCGAGGCCATCGTTCTGGTCAACGCGCTGCGCGGCGTGCTGCCGGCCACGCTATCGGCTTAGTCGCAGCCGCTATGGGTGGTGCGTGTCCAGCACGCCGTCGCCCAGCTTCCAGCGCACCACGCCCGGCAGGTTGATCAGCTCGCGGTCGTGGCAGATCATCACCACGGTGCGGCCTTCGGCGGCGAGGTCGCCGACCAGCCCGATCACCTGCTCGCGCGCATGGCCGTCCAGGCTCGAGGTGGGCTCATCCAGCAGCAGCAAGTCCGGTTCCAGCACCTTGGCGCGCGCCAGCGCCACGCGCTGGATCTCGCCGCCGGACAGGTATTCGGGCGCGGTGTCCTGCAGGTGCGACACGCCGGCCCAGCCCAGCGCCTCGCCCACGCGGCGGGCGATGTCGTGGCGCGGCAGGCCGCGCGCGTGCAGGCCGTAGGCGATGTTCTCGCGCACCGAGGTGCGGAACAGGTAAGGATGCTGGTGCAGGTAGGCGATGCGCCGGCGCAGCGCCGGCGGCAGCGGGGTCAGCGCTGCGCTGTGCGCGTGGCCCTGGGCATCGGTCCACTGCACGGTCGCGCCGGGCGCGGCCTCCAGCCCCGCCAGCATGCGCAGCAGCGTGGTCTTGCCGGCGCCGTTCATGCCGGTCATCACGATCGCGGTGGCGCGCGGGATCATTAGCGTGTCGATGGCAAAGAGCTTGCGCAGGCCGATGGTGCGCGCCAGCCCGCGCACGGTCAGCAGCGGGCTGTGGTCATGGGCAGCGGAGGGTGTCATCGGCGGAAGCCTCCGGCACCCTGCAGCCAGGCCATGCCGATATTGACCAGCAGCGCCAGCGCCACCAGCACGATGCCCAGCGCGATGCCCTGCGCGAACTCGCCCTTGCTGGTTTCCAGCGCGATGGCGGTGGTGATGGTGCGGGTCGAGCCTTCGATATTGCCGCCGATCATCAAGGCCGAGCCGACCTCGGCAATCACGCGGCCGAAGCCGGCGACCACCGCGGCCATCAGCCCGAAGCGCAGTTCGCGGATCACGGTCAGGAAGGTGCGCCAGCGGCCGGCGCCCAGCACCCAGGCGGTCTCGCGCAGGCGCACGTCGGCCCCCTGCAGGGTCGACAGCGCAAACGCCAGCACCACCGGGAAGCCGATCACCGCCTGCCCCAGCACCATGCCCGACGGCGTGAACAGCAGGTGCAGGCTGCCCAGCGGGCCCTGGCGCGTGAGCAGCAGGTAGAGGACCAGCCCGACCAGCACGGTCGGGAACGACAGAAAGGCCTGCGCCACCACCACCACCGCGCGCCGGCCCGGGAACTGCCGCGTGGCGATCAGCCAGGCCGCGGCAATGGCCGGCATCGTGGCGATGGCCAGCCCCAGCACCGCCACCATCAGCGAGGTCCAGACAATGAACCACAGGCCGGCGTCGCCGCTGGCCAGCAGGCGGAAGGCGTCGGCGGTGGCGCTGCCGATCTCCACCGGATCAGGCGGAGAAGGTGTGCTCGGCGGCGGGGAAGCTGCCGTCCTTGACGGCGGCCACGTAGGCGCGCACGGCTGCCTCGATCGAGGTCTGGCCATCCATGAAATTGCGCACGAACTTGGCCTTGCGGCCCGGGTAGATGTTGAGCATGTCCTGCAGCACCAGCACCTGGCCGGTGCAGTCCGCGCCCGCGCCGATGCCGATGGTGGGCACCGTCAGCAATTGCGTGATCTCGCCGGCCAGCGTCGCGGGCACTGCTTCCATCAGCACCACCTGCGCGCCGGCGGCCTGCAGCGCCAGCGCATCGCGCTTGAGCTGGGCCGCGCCGGCGTCGGTCTTGCCCTGCACCTTGAAGCCGCCCAGCGCGTGCACCGACTGCGGCGTCAGGCCGATATGCGCGCACACCGGGATGCTGCGCTCGACCAGGAACTTGACGATTGGCGCGAGCCAGTCGCCGCCTTCGAGCTTGACCATCTGCGCGCCGGCCTTCATCAGCGTGACCGCGCTCGCAAACGCGGTCTCAGGCGTCGGATAGGTGCCGAACGGCAGGTCCGTCAGCAGCAGCGCGGTCTGGTTGCCGCGCGCCGCGCATTCGGTGTGGTAGGCCATCTGTTCCAGCGTGACCGGCAGCGTGGTCTGCTGGCCCTGCATCACATTGCCCAGCGAATCGCCGACCAGGATCATTTCCACGCCGCAGTAGTCGAGCAGCGCGGCGAAGGACGAGTCGTACGCGGTCAGCATGGCGATTTTCTCGCCGGCGTCACGCATCGCCTGCAGTTTGGGAATCGTGATGGTCTTGCGGGAGGGATCGAGGAGGTAGCTCATGGCAGTGCCCGTGTAGGACGGTCTTGCCGGTGCCGGGAGGGCCGCCCGCACGGCAGCGACAGCCGTCGTTATTGTGTTGGGTCTGGCAGGCGGTGAGCCTGTCAGGGCGCAGCGAGATTGAGAAAGGCCTTGCGGCCGCGCATGTTTTCGATGCGCGACAGTAGTGTACGGAAATCGTCATCATTGTCCACCGGATTGAAGTGGGCGGTGTCGACGACCAGCACGGGCGCCTCGTCGTACCGGTGGAACAATTCGCCGTAGGCGCCGGCCAGGCGCTGCAGATAATGTTCGTCGATACCGGCCTCGCCGGCCTCGCCGCGGCGCGCGATGCGCTCGCGCAAGAGCGACGGCGTGGCCTGCAGCACGATCACCAGGTCGGCGCGCTGGGGCGGCAGGTCCAGGCGGGCGGCAATGGCGTCGTAGAGCGCCAGTTCGTCCGCGGACAGTGTCAGCGCGGCGTGGAGCCGGTCCTTGGCGATCAGGAAGTTGGTGACCATGCGCTGGCCGGCCATGACCCCCGCCTGCCATTGCTGCAGCTGCACCGCGCGCTGGGTCAGGCACCACAGCTGCAGCGCCAGCGCGTGGCGCGCGGGATCGCGGTAGAAGGGCTCGAGGAAGGGGCTGCGGCGTGCGCTGTCGGGCAATTCCTGGGCGTGCAGCGTGCGCGCCAGGCGCTGGGCCAGCGAGGTCTTGCCGGATCCGACGGGGCCTTCGACGACAATGCGGCGCAGGTGATCGAGCATGGCGCTCCGGGCGTCAGTGGGTGGGGTGGCAGCGCCGCGGGTGCCGCCGGGCGGGTTCAGCCAGGGGTGCCGCCATCGCCGGTCTCGCCAGCGGCGGCCTGCATGCGCAGGCACTTGCAGGTGGACACCTTGTCGATGCGCTGCGCGCCCACGCCAGCCAGGTAGTCGGCGGCGCGGCCGCGGCCGGGGATAGCCAGCGCGGCGTCCAGCTCCAGCAGCGGCACCAGCGTGAAGGCGCGCTCGGTCAGGCGCGGATGCGGCACGGTCAGGTGTTCGTCGTCGTGCTGCTCGTCGCCGAACAGCAGCAGGTCCAGGTCCAGCGTGCGCGGCGCGTTGTGGAACGGGCGCTCGCGGCCGAACTGGTCTTCGATGTGGTGACAGATGCGCAGCAGCTGCGCCGCGGTGAACGAGGTCTGCACCTTGACCACCGCGTTGTAATAGTCGTCGCCGCCAGCATCGACCGGGGCGGTGCGATAGAGCGAGGAACGCGCCAGCACCGTGATGCCGACCTGCTGGGCCAGGCACACGATGGCGTCCTTGATGGCCTGGCGGGCGTCCCCCAGATTGGCCCCGATGCCGATGAAGGCAAGCGTCATTTAAGTTTCCTCCGGCTGGCCGGGGCCGGCATGCGCTGCCTCGCCCGCGTCCGTGTCGCTCCGGGAGGACACTTTATCCGATTTCCGCGGACCGCGCCGGCGGCGCTTCTTGCGTGCCGGGCCTTCGCCCTCGGCGCCCTGGGTGCCCTGGCCGCTTTGGCCACCTTGGCCACCCTGACCGCCCGCGCCACGCGCGCCGCGCACCGCGTCGATCAGGTCCTCGCGCTCGCCCGGGTCGGCGTCCTGGAAGTCCTGCCACCAGGTGGCCAGTTCCTCGGGCAGCTCGCCCGACTGGCAGCGCAAGTGCAGGAAGTCGAAGCCGGCACGGAAGCGCGGCGACTCCAGCAGCCGGAACGGCATACGGCCCACGCGTTTCTCGAAGCGCGGCTGCATGCCCCAGATATCGCGCATGTCGGTGACAAAGCGGCGCTGGATCGCCAGCTGGCCGGTCTGCTTTTCCAGCACCATGTCCATGGCGGTGTTCAGCGCGGCAATGGCGTGCTCGCCTTCGTCGCGCAGCTTGGTCCAGCGCTGCAGCACGTGGTGCCAAAGCAGCGCGGCAAACAGGAAGCCCGGCGAGACCGGCTTGCCGGCCTGCACGCGGCGGTCGGTGTTGTCCAGCGCCAGCTGCACGAAGCGCTGGCCCATGGGCTGCTCCAGCGCCACGTCCAGCAGCGGCAGCAGGCCCTGGTGCAGGCCCGCCTTGCGCAGTTCCTGCAGCGAGGCCCAGGCGTGCCCGGACATCAGCAGCTTGAGCATTTCGTCGAACAGGCGCGCGCTCGGCACGTTGTGGATCAGCGAGGCCAGGCCGGCGATCGGGTCGCGCGTGGCCTCGTCGATCTCGAAGCCGGTCTTGGCGGCAAAGCGCACCACGCGCAGCATCCGTATCGGGTCTTCGCGGTAGCGCGTGACCGGGTCGCCGATCATGCGCAGCGTGCGCGCGCGGATGTCTTCCATGCCGTGATGGTAGTCATGCACGGTCTGCGCGGCCGGGTCGTAGTACATCGCATTGATGGTGAAGTCGCGGCGTTCCGCGTCTTCGGCCTGCGAGCCCCACACGTTGTCGCGCAGCACCCGGCCCGAGGCATCGATCGCATGGGTCTTGGTGTCGAGCTCGGCGCGCTTCAGGCGGCGGCCTTCGGGCAGGGTCTCGCTGGCGATGGCGTCGACCAGCGCGCGGAAGGTCGAGACCTCGATGATTTCCTGCTCGCGCCCGCCGTAGAAGGTGACATGCACGATCTGGAAGCGCCGGCCGATGATGCGCGAGCGCCGGAACAGCGCCTGCACCTGGTCGGGCGTGGCGTTGGTGGCGACGTCGAAATCCTTGGGCTTGATGCCGAGCAGCAGGTCGCGCACGGCGCCGCCCACGATATAGGCCTGGTAGCCGGCCTGCTGCAGCGTTGAGGTGACCTTGACGGCATTGCGCGACAGCAGCGCAGGGTCGATCTGGTGTTCGTCGGCGCCGACAATGCGCGGCGTATGGGCACGGCCGGTGCGGCGCTGCTTGGGGCCGGGTTTGCCCAGCAGCCGGGTGATGAGCTTCTTGATCACGTCAGAACAGATCCATGATGCGCCAGCCTGCCGCGGCGGCGTGGTGGCGCAGGCGATCGTCCGGGTTGGTGGCGATCGGCTCCGAGACTTTTTCCAGCAGGGGCAGGTCGTTGGCCGAGTCGCTGTAGAAGGTGGTGTTTTCGAAATGGTCCCACTGCGCGCCCTGGCTCTTGAGCCAGGCCTCGACGCGGGTGATCTTGCCTTCGCGGAAGCTGGGCACGCCCTCGACCTCGCCGGTGAACTGGCTCCCGGGCTTGCCGTCGACGGTGGCGGGCTCGGTCGCGATCAGGTGCTTGATGCCGAAGGTCGCGGCGATCGGCGCGGTGACGAAGCTGTTGGTGGCGGTCACCACCGCGCACAGGTCGCCGGCTTCCAGGTGCTTGCAGACCAGCGCGCGCGCCTGCGGCGTGATCACCGGGTCGATGACCTCGTGCATGAAGCGCGCCCGCATGGTATCGAGCCGGTCGCGCGGGTTGGCCGCCAGCGGCGCCAGCGCAAAGCGCAGGAAGGCCTGGATGTCGAGGGTGCCGGCCTTGTAGTGGCCGTAGAACTCGTCGTTCTTCTGCCGGTAGGTTTCCTCGTCGACGACGCCCAGGCGGACCAGGAAGCGGCCCCATTCATGGTCGCTGTCGGTCGGGATCAGGGTGTGGTCGAGGTCAAAGAGTGCCAGATTCATGGGCGGCGATTTTACCTTAAGGCGAGAGGTCGGGCGGGAGGGCCAGAGGGCCGGAGTGCGGCCTGGCCGCGCTGGACACGGTTTGTGCCCCGTTGCCGGCGCTAATCCCGGAATTCAGCAAACATTTCACGCAGCAGCGGCAGTGTCACCGGCCGCTTGCGTTCCAGCGAGTAAGTGTCGAGCGCGTCCAGCAGTGCCATCAGGCTCGGCATGTCGCGGTAATGCCGCGTCACCAGCCAGTGCGTGATCTCGGGCGACAGTTGCAGGCCGCGCTCACGTGCCGCTTGCAACACAGCGGCCTTCTTGTCGTCGTCAGACAACGGTGCAACCTGGTATACCAGGCCCCAGCCCAGGCGTGTGCGCAGGTCTTCGCGCACCGGCATCGCGCGCGGCGCCAGGCCGCCCGCCACCACCAGCGCGGTGCGCACATGGGCGCGCACCTCGTTGTAGAGCGAGAACACCGCGATCTGGCGCGCTTCGTCGAGCAATTCGACGTCATCCACGGTATAGAGCTGGCACCACGGGTCGAACAGGAAGTCCGACAGCGGGTGGTGCGGGCTCAGATAGCGGCAGCGGATGCCGTGCTGCGGCCCGGCCTCGCACACCGCGTGCAGCAGATGGGTACGGCCGCAGCCGACCTCGCCCCACAGGTAGACCAGGCGATCGCTGGCGCGCTCCTGGGCGAGCGCGGCCGGCAGCTCGCGCAGGCGCTGCAGCGCCTCGCGGTTGGACGCCACCACGAAATTCTCGAAAGTCGAAGGCGGCGGGCTGCCCAGCTCGAGCGACAGTTGCTTGGGACGCGGGAACATGACGTATGGCTAACTTGCGGGTGTGGGCAGCAGGGTGGCAGCCGTTATTTTCGGTACAGGTCGCTGGCCAGGTAAACCCGGCGCAGCTGGCGCGCGCCAACCAGCAGCACGGCGCAGGTCGGCAGCGCCAGCAGCACGCCGAAGAAGCCGAACAGCTGGCCGAAGGCGAGCAGCGCGAAGATCACCACCAGCGGGTGCAGGCCGATGCGCTCGCCCACCAGTCGCGGCGTCAGGTAAAAGCTCTCGATGAACTGGCCGAAGCCGTAGACCACCGCCACCGCGGCCAGCCCGTACCAGTTGCCGAACTGCAGCAGCGCGGCCAGGACCGCCATGACCAGCCCGACGCCAAAGCCAATATACGGGATAAATACCGCCAGCCCCGTGAAGACCCCGACCGGCACGCCGATATCGAAGCCGGCGACGGTCAGCCCGATCGAGTAGATCGCCGCCAGGATCACCATCACCAGGATCTGGCCGCGCAGATATTGCGACAGCAGCGCGTCGGTCTCGTTGATCAGCTCGCGCACCTTGGGCACCCAGCGGCGCGGCACCACGCCCTCGATGCGGCGCATCACCATGTGCCAGTCCATCATCAGGTAGAACATGACGATGGGCACGATAAAGACGATGCCCGCCACGGTGATCAGCGCCGAACCCGACATCTTGATGTAGTTCAGCAACACCACCAGCAGGTCTTCCGGGCTGGCCGCAAAGCGGTCCGACAGCATGTTGCGCAGGCCGGGGAAGTCAAAGCGTATGCGCACGCCGAACTCGGCCAGGCGCGGCGAGACCACGGAGTTGAGTTTCTTCAGCAGGATCGGCAGCTGCTCGCGCACCTGCGGGATCTCGCGCTGCAGCACCGCGATCAGCAGCAGCATCAGCATCACGCAGATCACCGTCAGCAGCAGGATCATCAGCGTCACGCCCACCGCGCGCGGCACGCGGCGGCGCTGCAGCCAGTCCACGCCGGGGTTCAGGATATAGGCGAAGATGAACGCGAACAGGAACGGCGTCAGCACCGGCGCCAGCGCGATGATGGCGGCGAACAGCGCGATGGCCACGACGATCCACAGCAGGATGCGCTTGGCCTCTTGGTTCAGCAGCGGGGCATTCATCAATGGTTGGGGGGAGGGGCGGCAGCGCGGTTCTCGGCGCGATCTCGCCGGAAACTGGAAGCAAGGGGCCTCTATCCGTTAAAATTGCGATTCTACTGGACTCGCGCCCGCCTTCCGATGCCAAGCGACGGAAGCTGCGGCGGCCCGAGCGCCGAATTCCTCACTTTATTTCCTCCAGGACAAGCAGGTTCCCATGAGCGCATCCCCGACCGCCGGCCAGGCAGGCCTTTCCTACCGCGACGCCGGTGTTGATATCGATGCCGGCGACGCGCTGGTCGACCGCATCAAGCCGTTTGCCAAGCGCACCATGCGCGAGGGCGTGATGGCGGGCATCGGCGGGTTCGGTGCGCTATTCGAGCTGTCGAAGAAGTTCCAGGAGCCGGTGCTGGTGTCGGGCACCGACGGCGTGGGCACCAAGCTCAAGCTCGCCTTCCAGCTCAACCGCCATGACACCGTCGGCCAGGACCTGGTCGCCATGAGCGTCAACGACATCCTGGTGCAGGGTGCCGAGCCGCTGTTCTTCCTCGACTACTTCGCCTGTGGCAAGCTCGACGTGGACACCGCCGCCACCGTGATCCAGGGCATCGCCCGCGGTTGCGAGCTGGCCGGCTGCGCGCTGATCGGCGGCGAGACCGCCGAAATGCCGAGCATGTACCCGGACGGCGAATACGACCTGGCCGGCTTTGCCGTCGGCGCGGTCGAAAAGAAGAAGATCATCGACGGCAGCGCCATCACCCCGGGCGACGTGGTGCTGGGCCTGGCTTCGTCGGGTGCGCATTCCAACGGCTATTCGCTGGTGCGCAAGATCATCGAAGTGGCCAAGCCGGACCTGAATGCCGACTTCCATGGCCAGCGCCTGCAGGACGCGATCATGGCGCCGACGCGGATCTACGTGAAGCCGCTGCTGTCGCTGATCGAGACGCTGCCGGTCAAGGGCATGGCGCATATCACCGGCGGTGGCCTGACCGAGAACGTGCCGCGCGTGCTGGCGCAAGATGTTACCGCCGTGCTCAAGCGTGACGCCTGGACGCTGCCGCCGCTGTTCCAGTGGCTGCAGGCGCAGGGGCGCGTGGCTGACGACGAAATGCACCGTGTGTTCAACTGTGGCATCGGCATGGTGGTGATTGTGGCCAAGGAAGATGCTGAGCGGGCTATCCGCCACCTGCAGGCGGCTGGTGAGGCCGTGTGGCAGATCGGTGAGATTCGCGAGCGGGCTGAGGGGGAGGCGCAGACTATCGTGGTCTGACGCGTTATCCGCGGTTTTGCTGGGAGAGCGGCGCATGCCTTTGGGTGTGTGCCGTTTTTGTTTTTGGGCTTGGCGCCATGAGGTTGGTTTGTGGCGCTTGGTGGGGGTCCTGGTTGTTGGCTTGGGTATGTAGGTCGGGTTCCCTGTTGTCGTAGGATTAACCGCCTGGTTCCGCCCTGCTGGGCGGGTCACTTTTTGTCCGAGCGACAAAAAGTAACCAAAAAACGCGTCGCCTCAGGCGGCTGGCCATCAATTTGGTGGTGGGGGTGGTTCGGGCGGCGGTGCTTGCCGTTTGGCGTGGTTGCCGGTTCGACCCTGCTACGCATCCTGTCTGTGCCCACATCGACGGACTATTGGACGAACCCGACTTTAGGCGGTTGGCAGCCTGCTAAGCACCGCGTCGGTGGGACGCCTTCGGCTGCGCTTCGCGCCGGCCCTAACGTGGCAGACGAACGACCACGTCCTGATTTGGGGCTTTGGCCCGGCATCACGACAGCCCCGTGCGAGCGCAGCGACGCACTCTGTGCCAGTGCCTTCGACCTACGATACTGAGTGCGCGCAGCGCAGCCGAAGGCGTCCCACCGATGACCTCGTTAGCAGGCTGCCAATAACCTAAAGTCGGGTTCGTCCAATAGTCCGTCGACGTAGGCACCGGACAGGGAGCGTAGCTGGGTCGAACCACCCACCCCATCGAACGGAAATCACCACCGCCCGAATCACCCCCGCCGCCAAATTGGTGGCCAGCCGCCTGAGGCGACGCGTTTTTTGGTTACTTTTTGTCGCTCCGGACAAAAAGTGACCCGCCCAGCAGGGCGGAACCAGGCCGTCAAACCTACGACAACATCGAACCCGACCTACATAACCAAGCCAACAACCAGGACCCCCACCAAGCGCCAAAAACCACCCCCAAGCCCCCAACCTCCCCCCACCATGGTGCACCGCACCAACTCCCCTCCATGCACCCACACCAAAACTAACAAACAAAATTAAACTTGATTGTATGGCGGTTTATGGCCTAATGTACTGAGCAAAGGCGCCGCACATGCATGCAGCGTCCGGAGACAACGCCCAAATGCGACGCCGGGGACCACCAGCGCACCAGGGCAGGCCAGGGACCATCGGAGGATCCACCATGCAAGCAGTCGGCATCGACACAGCGGCCAAGCACGGCGCATCGCCCCAGAAGCAATCCATTGCGCGCGTCGCCGGGGCCAGCCTGGCCGGCACCACGCTCGAGTTCTACGACCACTTCATCTACGGATCGGCCGCCGCGCTGGTCTTCCCCAAGTTGTTCTTCCCCCAGAGCGATCCGCTGACCGCGACGCTGCTGTCCTTTGCCAGCTACGGCGTGGCCTTTGTGGCGCGGCCGCTGGGTGCGGCGATCTTCGGCCACTTCGGCGACAAGATGGGCCGCAAGTCCATCCTGATCATCACGCTGCTGATGATGGGCCTGGCCACCTTCGGCATCGGCCTGCTGCCGACCTATGCCGCGGCCGGCGCGCTGGCGCCGCTGCTGCTGGTGCTGCTGCGCGTGGTGCAGGGCCTGGCCCTGGGCGGCGAGTGGGGCGGGGCGGCGATCATGGTCAATGAGCTGGACCCGGAAGGGAAACGGCGCGGCATCCTCGGCAGCCTGGTGCAGCTGGCGGCGCCGATCGGCCTCTTGCTGGCCAACGGCGTGTTCGCGCTGGTGACCTGGCAGGTCTCGGAAGACGCCTTCCTCAGCTGGGGCTGGCGTGTGCCGTTCCTGCTGTCGGCGCTCCTGGTCGGGGTCGGTCTCTATATCCGCGCCAACGTGCGTGAATCCGGCATGTTCGAGAAGCTCGAGGAATCGCATGCCGAGGCGCGCGCGCCGATCATGGAAGTGCTGGGCAACTACAAGAAGCAACTGCTGATCGCCTTCGGCGCGCGGCTGGGTGGCGATATCGCCTTCTATGTGTTCACGCTGTTCCTGCTGTATTTCGTGCCGACCAAGCTGGGCCTGCCCAAGAGCATCGCGCTCAATGCCGTGCTGCTGGGCGCGCTGGCGCAGATCCTGTTCATTCCGATCGCCGGCCTGCTGGCGGACCGCATCGGGCGCCGCCCGGTGCTGATGATCGGCGGCATCGGCGGCGCGGTGTGGGCCTTTGCCTTCTTCGCGATGATCAAGACCGGCAGCCCGGCGCTGATCATGCTGGGCTCGTTCGTCGGCATGGTGCTGGTGTCGTTCATGTTCTCGCCGCTGGCGTCGTTCCTGCCCGAGCTGTTCGCCACCCGGGTGCGCGTGACCGGCGCCTCGCTCGGCTTCCAGTTTGCCGGTGTGTTCGGCGGTGCCCTGGCCCCACTGATCGCGGTGGGCCTGCTCGACCGCTTCGGCAGCACCACGCCCGTAGCCATTTACCTTGCGGCTGTGTGCGCGCTGATTGCGGTGGCTGCCGCTGCCGCGCGTGAAACCGCACGCATGCATTTGTCCGACGCGGACCGCTAAAGCGCGGCCGCCTTCCTTATCTTCTTGTGAACAGTATCGTGAAACAGTTCGACCTGATCATCCGCAACGGCACCGTGGTGACCGCCAGCGACACCATGCAATGTGATATCGCCATCACCGGCGGGCGCATCGTGCAGCTTGGCCATGACCTGGGCGAGGCCGCGCAGACCATCGACGCCAGCGGCAAGCTCGTGCTGCCGGGCGGCGTCGACGCGCATTGCCACCTGGACCAGCCGATGCCGGACGGCCTGAAGATGGCCGATGACTTCCGCACCGGCTCGGTCTCGGCGGCGTGCGGCGGCACCACCACGGTGATCCCGTTTGCCGCGCAGGAGAAGGGCCATTCGCTGCGCGCGGCGGTCGCCGACTACCACCGGCGCGCCGGCGGCCAGGCCGTGGTCGACTACGCCTTTCACCTGATCGTCGCCGACCCGACCGAGGCGGTGCTGAACGACGAGCTGCCGGGCCTGATCCGCGAAGGCTATTCGTCGTTCAAGATCTACATGACCTACGACGACCTCAAGCTGAACGACCGCGAGATCCTCGAGGTGCTGTCGGTGGCGCGCCAGGAAGGCGCGCTGGTGATGGTGCATGCCGAGAACTCGGACTGCATCGCCTGGCTGACCGAGAAGCTGGAAGCGGCGGGCAACACCGCGCCGAAGTTCCACGCGCTGGCGCGGCCGATGGCGATCGAGCGCGAGGCCACGCACCGCGCCATCACCTTCTCAGAGCTGGTCGACGTGCCGATCCTGATCGTCCACGTGTCGGGCAAGGAAGCGGTGGAGCAGATCCGCTGGGCGCGCAACCGCGGCATGAAGATCTTTGCCGAGACCTGCCCGCAGTACCTGTTCCTGACCGCCGAAGACCTCGACCAGCCCGGCTACCACGGCGCCAAGTGCGTGTGCAGCCCGCCGCCGCGCGACCGCAGCAACCAGGAAGTGATCTGGGACGGCCTGGCCGACGGCCTCTTCACCATCTTCTCGTCCGACCATGCACCGTTCCGCTACGAAGACGCGCAGGGCAAGAAGCCTGGCGGCGAGGAAGTCCCATTCCAGTACATTCCCAACGGCATTCCCGGACTGGAGACGCGCCTGCCGCTGCTGTTCTCGGCAGGCGTGGTGGGCGGCCGCATCTCGGTCAACCAGTTCGTTGCGCTGACCTCGACCAACCCCGCCAAGCTCTACGGCCTGCATCCGCGCAAGGGCACCATCGCCATCGGCGCCGATGCCGACCTGGCGATCTGGGACCCGCAGCGCGAAGTGACGATCCAGAACGCCGGCCTGCACCATGCGGTCGACTACACCCCTTATGAAGGCCTGCGCGTGACCGGCTGGCCGGTGACCACGCTGGTGCGCGGCAAGGTGGTGGCGCACGAGGGCGAGGTGCTGGCCGAGCCTGGCCACGGCCAGTTCCTGCCGTGCGGCCTTCCCGAAATGGCCCGGCCGCGCTATCGCACCTCGGGCGGCAGCCTGTAAGGACGGCTTTGCGTGACTGATGCTTTGACCGACACTGCAGAGATGGAACTGACCAACCGCCTGGACGCCGCCGCCATCGCGGCTCGCGTCGCGGCCGGCCGCCTCGATCCCGCCGAGGCGGTCGCGGCCTACCAGGCCCGCATCGCGGCGCGCAACGACCAGCTCAATGCCGTCTTTGAACAACGCCAGGAGCTGGTCGATGCCGATCTCGCGCAACTGCGCGCGCGCCTGGCGCGGGGCGAGCGCCCGCTGCTGGCGGGCGTGCCGGTGATCGTCAAGGATGTGATCTGGAGCCTGGGCCGGCGCGTGACCCAGGGCTCGCAGCTGTACCGCGACTTCATCGCGCCCGCCGACGCGATCGCGGTCGAGCGCCTGCGCCAGGCCGGCGCGATCGTGCTCGGCATGGGCAATACTTCGGAGTTCGCCTGCAAGGGCCTGACCACCAACAAGGTCTACGGCCTGACGCGCCATCCGCTCGATGCCACGCTGACCGCGGGCGGCTCGTCCGGCGGCTGTGCGGTGGCGGTGGCGGCCGGCATGGCGCCGCTGGCGCTGGGCACCGATGGCGGCGGCTCCAGCCGGCGCCCGCCCGCGCATGCCGGCGTGGTCGGCTTCAAGCCTTCCTACGGCGCGATTCCCGATTCGGTCGGCTTTCCCCATGCCTTCAATGGCATCCAGGTGATTGCGCCGATCACGCGCACCGTGGCCGATGCCGAGCTGATGTTCGAGGCACTGGCCGGTGCCGATCCTCGCGATCCCGATACGCTGGGCTTCTCGCTGGGCGCGCCGCGCCCGCTGCATACGCTGAAGATCGCGGTCAGCCCGCGCCTGGGCCTGGACACGCCGGTCGACGACGATGTCGCGCAGGCCTTCGAACAGGCCGTGGCGCGGCTGCAGGCCGCGGGCCTGACCATCGAGCGTGCCGACCCGGCCTGGCCGAAGGGCGCCGACGAGGCCGCGCTGATGTCGCTGCAGCATGTCGGCCTGGCCAATCTCTATGGCGATGCGTGGCGGCGCGACCCGGATGTGTTCGATCCCGACATCGCGCGCCAGATCGCGCGCGGCCTGGCGTGGAGCGGTGCCGAGGTGGCGCGCGCCCGCGAGGCCAGCCACCAGATCGCGCTGGCTGTGGCCGGGTTCTTTACCCGCTATGACCTGCTGCTGTGCCCGACCACGCCATGCGTGGCCTGGCGCAACGACCGGCTGGGGCCGGAGCGGATCGGCGGCGTGGCGGTGGAACCGCGTGCCCATGCGGTGTTCACGCCCTTCTTCAACCATGCGCTGGCGCCGGCGATCTCGGTGCCCTGCGGCAGCGGTCGCGACGGCCTGCCTGTGGGCCTGCAGATTGCCGGCCCGCGCGGCGCCGACCGCAACGTGCTGGCGGCCGCGAAGCTGGCCGAAAGTGTGCTGGCGTCCTTGCTAAACCCTGCCTGATAAAACAGATATGCGAATCCTAGTTCTGAATCCCAACACCAGCGAAGGCATCACCGCGCGCCTGATGGCCGCGGCCACCGAAGCCGCCGCGCCCGGCACCGAGCTGGTGCCGCTGACCGCCAGCCGCGGCGTGCCGTATATCGCCACGCGTGCCGAGGCGCAGATCGGCGGCGCCATCGCGCTGGAAATGCTGGCCGAACATCACGGCCAGTTCGACGCGGCCATCATCGCGGCCTTTGGCGACCCCGGCCTGATGGGCGCGCGCGAGCTGTTCGACCTGCCGGTGGTGGGCATGGCCGAGGCGGCGATGCTGTCGGCCTGCATGCTGGGCCGGCGCTTTGCCATCGTCACCTTTGCGCGGGCGCTCGGGCCCTGGTATGAGGAGTGCGTGGACATGCACGGCCTGCGCGGCCGGCTGGCCGGCATCCGCATGCTCGATGGCAGCTTTGCCTCGGTCTCGGACGTGCAGGAAGAGAAGGAAGCCGTGCTGGTGGAACTGGCCAACCGCGCCGTGGTGGAGGACGAGGCCGACGTGGTGATCCTGGCCGGCGCGCCGCTGGCCGGCCTGGCCGCGCGCGTGCGCGACCGCATTGCGGTGCCGGTGGTCGACCAGATGGCCGCCGCCGTCAAGCAGGCCGAGGCGCTGGTCGCGCTGCAGCCGCGCAAGGCCACCGCGGGCACGTTCCGCCGCCCGGACGCCAAGCCCACGCTGGGCTTGCCCGCGGCGCTCGCCGCTCGCATCGAGCACCGCTAAGCGGCGCCCCTGTCCTTTCCCAACGGTAACGCCGCGGCTCAGACCGCGGCGAACACCGCTTCCAGGTCGACCTTCTCTTCAGCCGGCAGCTCCAGCCGCAGCGTGCTTTCGACATGGCCGAGGTGCTCGGCCATCAGCCGCGCGGCGCGCTCGCCGTCGCCGGCTTCCAGCGCATCGACGATATCGTCGTGCTCGTGGTGCGGGCACGACGGCACGCCCGGAGCGTCATAGAGCGCGATGATCAGGCAGGTCAGCGAGCACAGCTCGCGCATGTACTTGCCCAGGTACTGGTTGCCGGTCATTTCCGCCAGCTTGCAGTGGAACTCGCCCGACAGCCGGATGATGGCGCGGCGGTCGTTGCTGTCGCGCGCCTGCGCTTCCTGGCGCGTGGTCTCGCGCAGCGCGCGCACCCCCTTGGCGCCGATCGCGCCGGCGAGGTCGCGCACCAGCGCGGGCTCCAGCAGGTGGCGCGAATGCAGCACCTGGCGCGCTTCGGCCACGCTCGGGCTGGAGACGAAAGTGCCGCGGTTGGGATGCACCGTCAGCACGCCCTCGTGCGCCAGCCTGGCGAAGGCCAGCCGCACCTTGGTGCGGCTCACGCCAAATACGCCACCCAGCTTTTCCTCGACCAGCTTGGTGCCCGGCGGCAGCCGGTGCTCCCAGATCGCGGTCAGGATGCGGTCGGCGATTTCCTCGACCGATGACCCGCGCGCGCTGTCCGCGTCGGTCTCAGCGATACCGTCGGCGGCGGGCGTGGCGGGTTGTTCGGCTTTGGTTCGTGGCATGGCGGTTGGCTTGGCGGTCCGGAAAAAAGACAGTCGGTGTCGTTATTGTATGGCGGCTTGCCATCAAGTGTATAACACCGGCGATGGACCGGCTGCCGGTTTATGGCGCGCCGAGCTTGTCCAGCGCCGCGCCGGTTACGCGGCAGATGCGCCAGTCGGGCAGCACGTCGGCGCCCATGGCCTTGTAGAAGTCGATCGACGGCTGGTTCCAGTCCAGCACCGACCATTCGAAGCGTCCACAGCCGCGCGCGACCGCCAGTGCCGCCAGATGCTTGAGCAGCGCCTTGCCCAGGCCGTGGCCGCGCCAGGCCGGATCGACATACAGGTCTTCCAGGTACAGCCCGGTCCTGGCCAGGAAGGTCGAGAAATTGTGGAAGAAGAGGGCAAAGCCGACGGCTTGCCGGCCGCTGCCAGTATCGACTTCGACCAGCACCGCCTCGGCATGCGGCGTGGCGCCGAACAGGGCATCCTGGATCTTCTGCGGCGTGGCTTCGACGATATGCGTCAGCTTTTCGTACTCGGCCAGCGCCAGGATCAGGCTGAACAGTGTCGCGCTGTCGGCGGCGGTGGCGGGGCGGAGCGTGAAGGCGGGCTTGGACATGTGTGAGGCTCGCGTGCGAGGGACTGGATCGGCAATTATCGCCTGTCCGTCACTTGTTGCGCGAACTTGCATGCAATCGGGTCAGTGCCCGAAGTCCGCCAGCTTGCGCACCTGGTCGACATAGCCCGGTGCCAGGCAATCCACCACCAGCCGCTCGGGCGTGCTGCGCAGCCAGGTCAGCTGGCGCTTGCAAAGTTGGCGCGTCGCGGCAACGCCGCGTTCGCGCATGGTGGCGAAATCGGCTTCGCCGTCCAGGTATTCCCACACCTGCCGGTAGCCGACGCAGCGGATCGACGGCAGGCCGGGATGCAGGTCGCCGCGCGCGCGCAGCCGCTCGACTTCCTCGATAAAGCCGTTGGCCAGCATGGCGTCATAGCGCTGCGCGATGCGCGCGTGCAGCGCCAGCCGGTCCGACGGCTCCAGCGCGATCACGCGGAAGCGCTGGTCCGCCGCGCCGGCAAAGGTGCGGCCCTCGGCCTGGCGCGCCAGCAGCGCCGACATCGGCTGGCCGGACAGGCGGTGGATCTCCAGCGCGCGCTGGATGCGCTGCGCGTCGTTGGGCGCGAGCCGGGCCGCCGTGACCGGGTCGACCTCGGCCAGCCTCGCATGCAGCGCCGGCCAGCCGCGCTCGGCGGCAAGCTGGTCCAGCTCGGCGCGCAGCGTGGCGTCGGCCTGGGGCAGGTCGTTGAGCCCTTGCGTCAGCGCCTTGTAGTACAGCATGGTGCCGCCGACAATCAGTGGCACATGGCCGCGCGCGCGGATCTGCACGATCAGCCGTTCGGCATCGGCAACGAACTGCGCGGCCGAGTAGCTGTCGGCCGGGTCGATGATGTCGATCAGGTGGTGCGGGGCGGCAGCCAGTTCTTCGCGCGTGGGCTTGGCGGTGCCGATATCCATCTCGCGGTACACCAGCGCCGAATCCAGGCTGATGATCTCCACCGGCGCGTCGGCCGCCAGCGCCAGCGCGGCAGCGGTCTTGCCCGACGCGGTGGGGCCGAGCAGGCAGACCACGGGCGGATGCGCGGCGGAATCGTGGGGTACGGCGGACATCAGGAGCCTTGGATGAATGGTGCGGGCTTGCCGCTTATTGCCCGCGCAGGAACAGCCGGTCCAGCTCGGTCACGGTCAGTTGCACCCAGGTCGGGCGCCCGTGGTTGCACTGGTCGGCGCGCTCGGTCTGCTCCATCTGGCGCAGGAGCGCGTTCATTTCCTCGACCGTGAGCTTGCGGTTGGCGCGCACCGCGCTGTGGCAGGCGAGGGTGGCCAGCAGTTCATTGCGGCGCTCGGCCAGCACGCGCGAGCCGCCGTAGGCATGCAGGTCGCGCAGCACGTCGCGCGCCAGCGCCTCGGCATCGGCCTGCTGCAGCAGCGCCGGCACCGCGCGCACGGCCAGCGTGGTGGGCGAAACCGGCGCGATATCGAAGCCCAGCAGCGTCAGGGTCTCCTGGTGTTCTTCGGCCACGCCGATCTCGACCGGGCTGGCGGGCAGCGTGACCGGAATCAGCAGTGGCTGCACGGCCAGGTCGCGCGCGTCCAGGCCGGCCTTGATCTGCTCGTACAGGATGCGCTCGTGCGCGGCGTGCATGTCCACCAGCACCAGCCCGCGCGCGTTCTGTGCCAGCACGTAGATGCCGTGCAGCTGGGCGATGGCGTAGCCGAGCGGGTGGTCGTCGGGCGCGTCGGCACGATCGCCAGCATCGGCAAACTCAGGACGCATCGCCGGCGGCAGCCGGTCCAGCAGGCCGGGCGGGTCGTCGGCGCGCGCCGCCTGGGCATCGGCCAGCCAGGCTGGCGGTTGCGCCGGGGTGCCGGGGAACGCGCCGTAGGGGCGTGCCGTCGGGGCCGTCGCCTCGCGCACCATGCCCAGGTAGGCCTGGCGCGGCTGGGCGATACCCAGTTCGGTCTGGCGTGCCGCGGAATAGTTGATCCATTGGCCACCACCGCTGCCGCCGCCCTGGCCCGGCCGCGCTCCGCCCGCTGGCGTCACCGCGCCAGGCCGCATCGTGATTTCGCCGTCGGCGTCGGTATGCAGGCTGTCGCCGTTTTCGCCGGCCTGGCGCGCCAGGCAGCGCTGCACCGCATGGTAGACAAACTGGTGGATGGCGCGCGATTCGCGGAAGCGCACTTCGATCTTCGACGGGTGCACGTTGACGTCGACCATCTCCGGCGGCAGGTCCAGGCACAGCACGTACGACGGGAAGCGGTCGCCGTGCAGGACGTCCTGGTAGGCGCTGCGCACGGCGTGGTTGAGCAGCTTGTCGCGCACGAAGCGGCCATTGACGAAGAAGTACTGTTGGTCCGGCCGCCCGCGCGAGGCGGTGGGCAGCCCGGCAAAGCCGTACAGGCTCAGGGTATCGGCCTGCTCGTCCAGCGCCAGCCGGGCCTGGGCAAAGTCGTTGCCCAGCACCTGGGCGGTGCGGGTGGCCACGTCGCCGGCATTCCAGTGCTCCAGCGGCTTGCCGTTGTGGTGGACCGAGATCGTTACGTCGGGCCGTGCCAGCGCCACGCGCCGGACCATCTCCAGGCAGTGTCCCAGTTCGGTCTGCTCCGTCTTGAGGAACTTTCTGCGCGCTGGCGTGTTGAAGTAGAGGTGCTGCACGTCGACGGTGGTGCCGACCCCGCCCGAGGCCGGCTGCACCGTGCCGGTATCGGCGCTGACCTGCGTGGCATGGGCATCGGCCGCGGTGCGGCTGGTCAGGGACAACTGGGAGACGGAGGCGATCGAGGCCAGGGCCTCGCCGCGGAAGCCCAGTGTCAGCACCGATTCCAGTTCGTCGAGCGAGGCGATCTTGCTGGTGGCGTGGCGCATCAGCGCGACCGGCAGTTCCGGCGCAGGGATGCCGCAGCCGTTGTCGGTGATGACGATGCGCCGCACGCCGCCTTCCTCCAGCCGGATGCCGAGCTGCGTGGCACCGGCGTCGAGTGCGTTCTCCAGCAGTTCCTTGACCACCGAGGCCGGGCGTTCCACCACTTCGCCGGCGGCGATCTGGCTGATGAGCTGGTCCGGCAGCGGCCGGATCGGGCGCGGCTGCTGGGTGGTGCGCAGGGCGGTGCTGGAGGCGGAGGCAGGCATCCGGCGATTATACGTGGACGCTCGCACGGAGTCGGGCGCGCAAAGGCGTCGCAGGTGACGGATTGGCGCGGCGGCTCTTGTATGATTCAGCCCAGGGCGGCCCAGGCCGCATCGGACAAACGCATTCAACCAAACCATCAACGGGGAACGACTTGGATCTCGCTTTGCAGCTCATCGACATGCTGGTGCACGTCGACAAATACCTCGGCACGGTCATCGACCAGTACGGCTACTGGGTCTATGCCATCCTGTTTCTGATCGTCTTTGCCGAAACCGGGCTGGTGGTCCTGCCGTTCCTGCCGGGCGACTCGCTGCTGTTTATCGCGGGTGCCTTCTGCGCAACCGGCGCCATGAACGAATGGGCGCTGATCGGTCTGCTGCTGGTGGCAGCCATCTCGGGCAACACCGTCAACTACCTGGTGGGCAGCTGGATCGGGCCCAAGGTGTTCGACCACAAGTGGCGCTTTCTGGACCAGGATGCGCTGCGCCGCACCCACGACTTCTACGAGCGGCACGGCGGCAAGACCCTAGTGATGGCGCGCTTCGTGCCGATCGTGCGCACCTTCGCGCCGTTCGTGGCCGGCGTGTCGCAGATGACCTTCGCGCGCTTCCAGATGTTCAACGTGGTCGGCGCCGTGGCCTGGGTGGCTGGCCTGGTCTTTGCCGGCTACTTCTTCGGCAACCTGCCGTTTATCCGCCAGTACCTGAACCTGATCGTGCTGGCCGGCATCGGCGCGGCGGTAGTGCCGCTGGTGCTGGGCGGGCTGTGGAAGCTGGTGCGCGGCAACCGCCGCCGGCCCACGCGCGTGGAGCGCTGAGCCCCCGACCTGCCGCAGGCCTCTTCAGTTGAGGCTGCGGCTCATCATCCGCAGCGCGGGCATGCGCTCGCGGATCTGGCCGATATCGGCCGCATCGGGCCGGGCCTGGACATAGGCTTCCAGGTCGGCCAGCGCGGGGCGGAAGCACTCCAGGTTGGCATAGGCCAGGCCCCGGTCGCGCACTTCCTCGATCGAACCCGGCAGCAGGATCACCAGCCGGTTCTGCACCGCCAGCAGCCGCTGCCAGCGCGACTCCTGCAGGTAAATGGCCTTCAGGTTGCGCAGCATGCGCGCGATGATCTCGCGGTGGCTCGCCGCGCGCAGGAACAAGCCCAGCGGTACCTGGCTGGAGTCGCTGATGCCCTCGCGCTCCAAATGCGGATCCAGCATTTCCTGCAACTGGTCCTTCGACAGGGTCTCGCCGGTGAGCGGGTCCAGTATCACTTCGCCCGCCGGGATGGTCATGCGCAGCAGGAAATGGTTGGGGAACGACACGCCCTTGAGCGGCAGCCCGATCTGCTGGCCCAGCTCCATATGCAGCACCGCGAGCGAGATCGGGATGCCGCGGCGCTGGCGCAGCACCACGTTCAGGTAGGAGTTGTCGGGGTCGTAGTAGTCGTTCGCGTTGGCGCCGAAGCCGAGATCGCGATAGAAGAAATGGTTCAGCAGGCGCAGACGCTGGATCGCTGGCGTGCCTTCGGCGATCCGGCGCTTCAGGCGCAGGGCCAGCACGTCGAGCGCCGCAAGCTCCGCCTGCAGGTCCAGGTCGGGGTAGGCGTCCTGCGCAATGGAGAGTGCGGTTTCAGTCAGCGGGATGCCGTTTTCGTCGGCCACGAGGCTGGCGAAATAATCCAGGACTTTGGTGGATGTCATGTCGGTTTCCCGGTGCAGCCGTCGGCACCGCGGGCAGCGGGGGTCACCATTGCCGGTCCATCAGCCGGCCCGGCGCCTGAAGGCAGAGTAGCGCAGTCCCATGAGCCACAGTGTACCGAAGTAGACCACCGCTGCAAGTACCAGGCACGACGCCAGCAGCGCGATGCGCAGGAGCGGCGTCGCGCCCAGCCCGATCCAGTCGAAGTTGCGCGCGAACCAGAGCAGCATGCCGGACAGCAGCAGCACCGAGGCGCCCAGCTGCGCCAGGAACAGCCACCAGCCCGGCGCGGGGCGGTACAGGCCGCGCCGTCGCAGGCCGAAGAACAGCAGCAGTGCGTTGATAGTGGCGCCGGCGCTGATCGACAGCGCCAGCCCGGCATGGCCGATCCACGGCACGAACAGGTAGTTGCAGCCCTGCGTGATCACCAGCACCAGCAGCGCGATCTTTACCGGCGTGCGGATGTCCTGGCGCGCATAAAAGCCGGGCGCCAGGATCTTGATCGCGATCAGCCCGAGCAGCCCGGTGCCGTACGAGACCAGCGCCTGGCGCGTCATCTCGACCGCGTGGGCGTCGAACTTGCCGTAATTGAACAGCACCGCGGTCAGCGGCGCGCCGAACACAAACAGCCCCACCGCGCACGGCACCGCCAGCAGGAAGGTCAGGCGCAGGCCCCAGTCGAGCAGGCTCGAGTACTCGGCAAGGTCACCCGAGGCGTTGGCCTTGGACAGGCTCGGCAGCAGGATCGTCCCCAGCGCCACGCCCAGCAGCGCGGTCGGGAATTCCATCAGCCGGTCGGCATAGGTCAGGTACGAGACGCTGCCAGCGGCCAGCCGCGAGGCGATATTGGTATTGATGATCAGGCTGATCTGCGCCACCGAGACGGCCAGCAGCGCCGGCCCCATCTGCCGCAGGATGCGGCGCACGCCGGGATCGGACCACGCGGCGCGCAGGTTGAAGCTCAGCCGCGGCATCACGCCCAGGCGCCGCAGCGCCGGCACCTGGATTGCCAGCTGCAGCACGCCGCCGATCAGCACGCCCCAGGCCTGGGCGTAGATCGGCTGGTCCATGTGCGGGCCGACGAACACGGCCGCCACGATCAGGCACAGGTTGAGCAGCACCGGCGTGAACGCCGGCACCGCGAACTTGCGCCAGGTATTGAGGATGCCCGACGCCAGCGCCACCAGCGAGATCAGGCCGATGTACGGGAACATCACCCGCGTCATGAACACGGCCGCGACGTAGGTATCGGCCTGCCCGCGGAAGCCGGTGGCCACCACCGTCATCACAAGCGGCGCACCGATCACCCCCAGCAGCGACACGCCCATCAGCACCCAGGTCATGACCGTGGCGACGGCGTCGATCAGCGCCTTGGTCGGCTCGTCGCCGCGCCTGGCGTGGTACTCGCCCAGGATCGGCACGAAGGCCTGCGAGAACGCGCCTTCGCCGAAGATGCGGCGCAGCAGGTTGGGGATGCGGAAGGCCACATTGAACGCGTCGGTCATGTCCGACGCGCCGAAGGCGCGGGCGATCAGGATCTCGCGCACAAGGCCGGTGACGCGCGAGAGCATCGTCAGGCTGCTGATGGTGGCGAGCGCTTTGAGCAGATTCAAGGTACGGACGGGTGCTGACAGGTGCGGAAGGGTGGATCGGTGCGGACGCACCGCATGCCGGGACGCCTCTGAGACGCGGTCCGGGCGATAAAGTTGCCGGCGCGCCACGTGTCCCCGCACAATGTGGCGCTTATTATACGGATGGGCCCGGCGGATCGGCCCTGCGCCGGCAAAGTCCCTGCGGCCTTGCTATGTGCGCCGCCATCTGTGTATAATCGTCGATTCACAAGGACAGTTGCGTTCCGGATTCGTGTGTCAGTGCATCCCGGGTCGCTTGATATGACTTAATTGTTGTGTCCCCCGCGGCACGCATCTGAATTCAGGATATTTTTACATGGCAAATTCCGCACAAGCTCGCAAGCGCGCCCGCCAGGCCGTTGCCCAGAACGCTCACAACTCCAGCCTGCGTTCGCGTCTGCGCACCGCCGTCAAGGCCGTCCGCAAGGCCATCGACGCTGGCGACAAGGCCGCTGCCGCCGAGATCTTCAAGAACTCGCAAGCTGTGATCGACAGCATCGCCGACAAGAAGATCGTGCACAAGAACAAGGCTGCACGTCACAAGTCGCGCCTGTCGGCCGCCATCAAGTCGATGGCTGCCTGATTGCTGCACGGGCTGCCCAGGCGGCCCGGCAGAGGCGGGTGCCCCGGCATCCGCCAATAAAAAAGCTCGTCATCCGACGAGCTTTTTTGCTTTCCGGCGCCAGGCCGGCGGGGTTATTCCAGCGAGCAGGCCTCGACCAGTTGCAGGTTGTTGTCGCGCGCGAAGTTCAGCACGAAGTCCAGTGCCTTGGGTTCGATGTCGCGCAGCCGCACATCCACCACCACGCATTTGACGCTGCCGGCGAAGATCGGCCGCACATAGGGCGAGTAGGTCAGGCGCGGATCGCCGCTGTCGCCCTCGGGGCGGAATTGTGCCATCACGCCGCACAAGCGTTCAGCCCAGTCGCTTGGGCGGAAGGTCTTGCCTTCCTTGGTAATGCCTTGGATAAAGTATTCGCGAACGTTGGGGTTCATGAGGCTGGACACTGCGGGTGAGGCGGATGACTCGACGGTAAACCCGCTGGACGGGAGCCCGTTTGACGCGGCCGGGGCGCGTTTGGTTCGCGCTGTTTCCAGCCGGAAGGCGGGGCGTCGGTGTCTGGCGGGGGCACTTTTGATGCCGGCGGCGGGCAGCGGCATGGGTATGCCGGGCCCCGCGTGAATCAGCGGGTATTATATCTTATATAAGAGTTGCGCATAAGGGCGAAATCCTGTCAGGAAGCTGTCAACGGGACGGCGGGGTGGTCCGGGCCGGGTTGATCCGGACTCGCCAAAGCAGAAATAATCCCTTATGATTCTTGCCGTTGTGCGACACGTTGTGTCATCGATATGAGGGCGACTTTCGCTCTCCATTGGTCAGCCTTGCTGACCCCTGCTAAAGCAGTGGGCTTGTCCCTCTGCGATGTTTTGCTTTGCTGGCCTACCAGCCAGTCACCGCCCGAAGGCGCTTACCACGCCCTCGGGCGTGGTTTGTTGTAGTTCTGTGGACTGTTGTTTGGTCCGCAATCAGTCTTAACGCCTGATGGGCGGATGCTATCCACCCACAAGGTGAGGCATTTGCAATTCCGGCCAGTAGGTCGGCAGATAGGAATCGAGCGGATGACCGCTCTGCGCGCTATGGTTCGGTCGTGCTCAGTCGTGAGACTGCCGCGATAGAGAACCTGCTATGCGACTAGCAGTAGCCTAAAGAGACATGCGTCACTGGTAACGGTGGGGTGTGAAGCTCTCCTGACAATGTAGCCCCCGCAAGGGTGCCGACTGGCCGTGAGGTCAATTGGCAGAGGCTCCGAGCAGCAACGGGGTCAAGGAGCTAGGCTGGCTGGTATGGGTAACGTAAGTGAATCGCTGATAAACATCGTAAGAATCAAGGTGCTGAAGCTGCTACGGCACTAGCCAAAATGGCATGTGGTCGGATGTTCCGTTGACTGCTCGGAACACGTCGCCCTTTAGACCACCGGTGAATAGGCGGACCCTAACCCAGTCCTGTAACGCGCAGGGAACGTGGTAAGCCCGTATGGCTGCCGGGGTGCAGTATGGCTCGGGCAGGCGAACCGTAAGGAACGCTGTTGGCTGTGCGGGTATGGGAGGTTGGAGGAAGCGAACGCCGGGCTGTAATGGTTCGGATAGGGGTTGAGACATCACCTCACGCGAAAGCGGGCAGACTTCCAACTGGTCTTTCGTCGCAGGACGACTGGCTAACCCGCTTGAAACCGAAATTTCTTCCCCTGGGGGCAATATGCCCCTCAGGGGGCATGTTGTCTCTACGTTTTGGGGAAGACCTCAAGATAGGAGAGCAGCATGGAAGCATTGATCCGCGAGGATGAATCTGCGCTCTCCGGCGCACCGCAACGCTGGGATGCCATCAATTGGCGCCGAGTGGAACGGAACGTCCGGGCAATGCAGATCCGAATTGCGAAGGCAACACAGGAAGGAGACTGGCGTAGGGTGAAAGCCCTGCAACGGTCTCTGACCCGCTCGTGGTCCGCCAAGGCATCGGCGGTACGACGAGTGACGGAGAACCAAGGTAAGCGAACGGCGGGTGTCGATCGCGAACTGTGGGACTCGCCTGAAGTCCGGTGGGAAGCCATCGGGCGGTTGAAGAGCCGGGGGTATCGACCATTGCCATTGCGGCGGGTCTTTATTCCTAAGGCCAACGGGAAGAAGCGCCCACTAGGCATTCCGACCATGTTGGACCGAGCCATGCAGGCGTTATATCTGCTGGCGCTGGAGCCGGTGTCCGAAGGGACGAGCGATCCGAACTCATATGGGTTCAGGGCCAATCGTTCTACGGCGGATGCCATGTCCCAGCTATTTCTCAACCTGTCCAGGAAGGCCTCGGCCCAATGGATCTTGGAAGCGGATATCAAAGGCTGCTTTGACCATATCAGCCACGACTGGCTGGAGCGCAATGTCCCAATGGACAAAGCGATCCTTCGGAAGTGGTTGAAAGCTGGCGTGGTATTTCAGGGCCAGTTTCAGGCGACCGAAGCTGGAACGCCGCAGGGAGGCATCATTTCCCCGACGTTAGCAAACGTGGCGCTGAACGGGTTGGAACGGCAACTGGTGGAATCCTTACAGGAAAAACTGGGCGTCGCCAAAACGAAGAGGCTGAAAGTGAATGTGGTACGGTATGCGGACGACTTCGTGATCACCGGTAGCACGCCGGAGGTATTGGAGAACGAAGTGAAGCCGTGGGTGGAACAGTTCCTAGCGGTTCGAGGGCTGACGCTATCAACGGAGAAAACGCGGATCGTCAACATAGCCGACGGCTTTGACTTCCTTGGGTGGAATTTCCGGAAGTACTCGGAGAAGCTGCTCATCAAGCCAAGTAAGAAGAACGTGCAGACGTTCTACCGAAAGGTGAAAGAGGTCATCAGCAAACACAAGACGGCAAGGCAGGAGAAGTTGATTCACTTGCTGAACCCGATGCTAAGGGGCTGGGCGCAGTATCACAGCCCAGTTGTGGCGAAAGCGGCGTTCACTCGCTTGGAGCATGAAGTTTTCAAAGCTCTATGGCGGTGGGCAAGAAGGCGACACATGAAGAAGGACGCGGATTGGATCACCAAGAAGTACTTTGCATCCGTCGGCGACCGGAATTGGGTGTTCGGGACTGCGGTAGCGAAAGATGCTGGCGACGAAGGTTGGGTGGAGTTGTACTCGCTTGCGGGTACTCCCATCCGACGCCACACAAAGATCAAAGGGGATTACCATCCCTTTGACCCGGCGCAGGAGTTGTATGGCGAAACATTGCGGCAGGAACGACTGCATTACAGCATGTCGCACCGAAAGCAATGGATTAAGCTGTATATGTCCCAGCAGGGCTTGTGTGCGTTGTGTGAGTGCAAGATGACCGATGAGACAGGGTGGCATGACCACCACATCCAATACCGCATGCATGGCAGGTCGGATGCTCTAGGGAATCGAGTGCTACTACACCCGAATTGCCACGTCCAAGTACACAACCACGGGCTAACCGTTATGAAACCGGCCTCCTCTCATTGAGAGAGGAGATTTTGCGGAGGCTTGAGCCGTATGCGGGGAAACTCGCACGTACGGTTCTTAGGGGGGGATGGGCCAGCAATGGCTTGTCCCTACCCTCCAAATTGCGTAAGCGACGCGAAAAGGCGGCTCCGCGGCGCGCTTGGGTCATGAACACTTCATGACGGCGCGTCCCCACCGAGCCGCCTTCTTTGTTTTATGAGCTCAACCCCGATCAAGCATTACCTCCAGTTCAGCGACTTCACTCCCGACGAGTACGAGTACCTGCTGGACCGCGCGCGGATCCTGAAGGCCAAGTTCAAGAACTACGAGACCTGGCACCCGCTGCACGACCGCACGCTGGCCATGATCTTCGAGAAGAATTCGACGCGTACGCGCCTGTCGTTCGAAGCCGGCATCCACCAGCTGGGCGGCCACGCGGTGTTCCTGAACACGCGCGACTCGCAGCTGGGCCGCGGCGAGCCGATCGAGGATGCGGCGCAGGTGATCTCGCGCATGGTCGACATCATCATGATCCGTACCTTCGGCCAGAACATCATCGAGCGCTTTGCCGCGCATTCGCGCGTGCCGGTGATCAACGGCCTGACCAACGAATACCACCCGTGCCAGGTGCTGGCCGACGTCTTCACCTACATCGAGCAGCGCGGCAGCATCCGCGGCAAGACCGTGGCGTGGATCGGCGACGCCAACAACATGGCCTACACCTGGATCCAGGCCGCCGAGCGCCTGGGCTTCACCTTCCATTTCTCGGCGCCGCCGGGCTACCAGCTCGATCCGGCCATGGTGCCGGCGTCCGCCGCCAGCCTGGTCAAGGTCTTCGACGATCCGCTCGCGGCCTGCCAGGGTGCCAGCCTGGTCACCACCGATGTCTGGACCAGCATGGGCTTCGAGGCCGAGAACGACGCCCGCAAGCGCGCCTTCAAGGACTGGATGGTCACCACCGCGATGATGGACCGCGCCGAGCCCGACGCGCTCTTCATGCACTGCCTGCCCGCGCACCGCGGCGAGGAAGTCGAGGCCGCCGTGATCGACGGCCCCAAGAGCGTGGTCTGGGAGGAAGCCGAGAACCGCCTGCACGTGCAGAAGGCGCTGATGGAATACCTGCTCTGCGGCCGCTATTGAGCGGGGCGCGGCGCTGAACAGAGAGGGGCCGCGATGGCCCCTCTTTTTACGTCCTTCGTACAGAACCCCAAGGAGATGGAAGTGAGCCAGTTCGACAACGTGTCGGTCGTCAAGAAAGCCAACTTGTACTTTGACGGCAAGTGCGTCAGCCACACCGTGCTGTTCCCGGACGGCACCCGCAAGACGCTGGGCGTGATCTTCCCGGCCGCGCTGACCTTCAACACCGGCGCGCCCGAGATCATGGAAATCAACGCCGGCACCTGTCGCGTGCGCCTGGCCGGTTCGGAAGACTGGCAGACCTATGGCGCGGGCCAGCAGTTCAGCGTGCCGGGCAACAGCAGCTTCGATATCGAAGTGCAGGAAACGCTGGACTACGTCTGCCACTTCGCGTGACAAACGCGGCGGGCCAGTCCTGGCCCGCCTGCTTTACAGCACCACGGGCTCGGGCTCGATGCGCACGCCGAAGCGCGCCTGCACCGCATCGGCGATGCGGTTGGCCAGCGCCAGCAGCATGGCGCCGGTGCCGCCGCCGTGGTGCACCAGCACCAGCGCCTGCTTGCCGTAGACGCCCACCGGCCCATCGGTCACGCCCTTGAAGCCGCAGCGGTCGATCAGCCAGCCGGCGGCCAGCTTGTAGCTGCCGTCCGGCTGCGCGTAGCTGACCAGGTCCGCGTGGGCCTGCAACAGCGCGTCGCGCTGTGCCGCGCTGACCAGCGGGTTCTTGAAGAAGCTGCCGGCATTGCCAACCAGCGCCGGGTCGGGCAGCTTGCGCGAGCGGATCGCGACCACAGCGTCGCGAATCGTGGCCGCATCGGGCGCAGCCCGGCCATCGAGTTCCCGCGCCAGTTCCCCGTACGACAGCACTGGTTGCCACGCCTTGGGCAGGCGCAGCGTCACCGCCGTGATGATGTAGCGGCCGGCGCCGGAGCGCTTGAACAGGCTGTCGCGGTAGCCGAAGCCGCACGCCCGCAGGTCCAGCCAGACGAATGCGCCGGTGTGGCGATCATAGGCGCGCACGCCTTCGAAACGCTCGCGCAACTCCACCCCGTAGGCGCCAATGTTCTGGATCGGCGCCGCGCCCGCGGTACCGGGGATCAGCGCCAGGTTTTCCAGCCCGGGCATGCCGTCGGCGATGGTGCGGTTGATCAGCGCGTTCCAGTTCTCACCGGCGCCGGCGGTGACCAGCCAGGCATCGCCGTTCTCCTCCGGCTGGTAGCCGGGGATTTCCATCAGCAGCACCAGCGCGTCCAGGTCGCCCGTCAACACTACATTGCTGCCGCCGCCCAGCACCACCAGCGGCAGGCCTTCGGCACGCGGGTCGGCCAGGGCCTCGGTCAGGTCGGCTTCGCTGCGCACATGCACCGCAAAGCGCGCGCGCGCGTCGAATCCGAATGTATTGTGGCGACGCAGGGGATAGAATTCGTGGAAATCTGCCATGCAAGGGAAAGGTGATGCGGCCGCCGCTGGTGGACAGGCGACCCGGAACTGCGAGGTAGGCTGGATTATACGGAAGGCGCCGTGCGCGGCCGGCTTCCGGGCATACGGATCACAAGGAGAATGCAATGCCGTCGTTTGATGTAGTGTGCGAAGCGAACATGGTCGAGGTGAAGAACGCCGTCGAGCAGGCCAACAAGGAAATCTCGACGCGCTTCGATTTCAAGGGCTCGGACTCCCGGGTCGAGCAGAAGGAAAACGAACTGACCGCGTTTGCCGACGACGATTTCAAGCTGAGCCAGGTCAAGGACGTGCTGATCAACAAGATGGCCAAGCGCAACGTGGACGTGCGCTTCCTGGACTATGGCAAGATCGACAAGATCAGTGGCGACAAGGTCAAGCAGGTAATCACGATCAAGAAGGGCGTGACCGGCGACCTGTCCAAAAAGATCGTGCGTATGATCAAGGACAGCAAGATCAAGGTGCAGGCCAGCATCCAGGGCGATGCCGTGCGCGTGTCGGGCGCCAAGCGCGACGACCTGCAGAGCGTGATGGCCATGCTGCGCAAGGACGTGTCCGAGGCGCCGCTGGACTTCAACAACTTCCGCGACTGAGTCGCGCTTACCAAGCCTTGCGCGCCGGCATTCCTGCCGGCGCCGCCCGCAGCCGCCGCGCTCAGCGCGGCTGCGGCAGTCCGCCGATTTTCGCGCCGGCCTTGATGCCCTTCTGCGCGAACCATCCCTTGTTCATTTCCAGCGCATAGCGGATCGCCGCCTTCGGGCAATGGTTGTTCTCCGTGCGCGGCGCCATGTCCTCGATATTGACGATGGTGCCGTCGTCGGCCAGGAAGGCGATCGACAGCGGCAACTCGGTATTGCGCATCCAGAAGCAGTGGCCCGCCTTCTCCTCAAAGACGAACAGCATGCCGGCATTGGGTGCCATGGTCTGGCGGTACATCAGCCCCTGCTCGCGCGACGGCGGCGTGGCGGCGACTTCGGCCTGGATTGCGTACATGCCCGCGGTAAGCGGCACCACCGGCAGCGCGGCCTGCGCGTGCGCGATCCCGGCGCTCAGCGCGAGCATGCTGGCAAGGGAGGAGCATCGTGACAACAGCGTGTTGGACAGGAAGGACATGGTGTTCAGTCTGAAATGGCGCGGGCAGTGGCAGCCGCAAGCATAACGCACGCGCGGCGCGCTGATGTGCGGCTCACGGCATGCAGCCCCCGACTATCTGAAACCGGCAATAAAAAAGGCAGGCGCCTGGCGGCAGCCTGCCATTTCTTTCCCGCCTCGCGCACGCACGCGGCAGGGAAGGTGCCAGCAATTACTGGGCAGCCGGAGCCGAAGCGGCGGCAGCCTTCTTCTTGCTGTGCTTCTTGTGGGTGGTCTTCTTCTTGGCAGCCTTCGGGGCTTCCTTGGCCGCGGGCGCTGCGGTGTCGGCAGCAGCAGGTGCCGAAGCCTGGGCGAAGGCGCCGGTGGCGAACAGGCCAACAACCAGAGCAGCGATCAGTTTTTTCATGGCGTATTACCTCGAAGGATATGAACAGTCGGAAAAGGGTGACGCGTGATAGGACGTGTCCCCGACAAGAACGAGGCCGCTACCGTCAGGGTTGACCCGCGATTTGTTTTTTTTTGTAACGAGAGCGGCGCTTGGTCTCATCCGTCCGGCTGGTTTTCGATACATGGGGCCGCCGTGCCGGGTCCGGCCGGGCGCGCGGGGCCGCGGGGCCCAGTCCCAGCTGGTCGGGCAACACCTCACAGCTTGCACCGGGCGCCAGCCCCAGGGCGCGCAGGTCGAGCGGGCCGATCCCGACCCGCACCAGGCGCAACGTGGGAAAGCCGACCGCGGCGGTCATGCGGCGGACCTGCCGGTTCTTGCCCTCGCGGATCTTCACCTCCAGCCAGGCGGTCGGGATCGCCGCGCGAAAGCGCACCGGCGGCTGGCGCGGCCACAGCCAGTCGGGCGCGTCGATAGCGCGCACCCTGGCGGGCTGCGTCACGAAATCGCCCAGGTCGACCCCGGCGCGCAGCCGGGCCAGGGCGGCGGCATCGGGAATGCCCTCCACCTGCGCCAGATAGGTCTTCTCCAGCTTGTGGCGCGGGTCGGCGATGCGCGCCTGCAGCGCGCCGTCGTCGGTCAGCAGCAGCAAGCCCTCGCTGTCGGCATCGAGCCGCCCGGCGGGGTAGACGCCAGGCGCGCTCACGCACGCAGCCAGCGTCGGTCGCGTCGGGTGTTCCGAGAACTGGCTCATGGTGCCAAATGGCTTGTTCAGGGCAATCAGGGTCATGGGGCGCAAGTATGCCGCAGCGGCGCCCCCGGCCGGAGGATCGGGGTGGGGCGCGATTGGCGGATGATGAAAATTTGCTGCATAATACGAAATTAGTCTTGTGTCTTATATAAGACTGAGAAGACCAGACGCAGCGCGGAGTGGCGCAAGCGTGACGCAGTGCAGCACGGGCGCGCATTGAGGCCCGCTACAATGCCACAGCGCCATCTCCCCGAATCTCGCCGTCCGGCCACGAACCGGCGGCAGTTACAACCGTTCCGCACTGGAGACGTCATGTACCAACACATCAAGGTTCCGGCCGGCGAAAAGATCACGGTCAACCAGGACTTTTCGCTGAATGTCCCGGACAATCCGATCATTCCTTACATCGAAGGCGACGGTACGGGCCTCGATATCACCCCGGTTATGATCAAGGTGGTCGATGCGGCCGTGGCCAAGGCCTACGGCGGCAAGCGCAAGATTGCCTGGATGGAAATCTACGCCGGCGAGAAGTCGACCAAGGTCTACGGCCCCGACGTGTGGCTGCCGGACGAAACCCTGGACGTGCTCAAGGAATACGTGGTCTCGATCAAGGGCCCGCTGACCACGCCGGTGGGCGGCGGCATCCGCTCGCTGAACGTGGCGCTGCGCCAGCAACTGGACCTGTACGTCTGCCTGCGCCCGGTGCGCTACTTCAAGGGCGTGCCCTCGCCGGTGCGTGAGCCGGAAAAGACCAATATGGTGATCTTCCGCGAAAACTCGGAAGACATCTACGCCGGCATCGAATGGGCGGCCGAGAGCGACCAGGCCAAGAAGCTGATCGCCTTCCTGCAGAACGAGATGGGCGTGAAGAAGATCCGCTTCCCGGCCACCTCGGGCATTGGCATCAAGCCGGTCTCGCGCGAAGGCACCGAGCGCCTGGTGCGCAAGGCGATCCAGTACGCGATCGATAACGACAAGCCCTCGGTGACGCTGGTGCACAAGGGCAACATCATGAAGTTCACCGAAGGCGGCTTCCGTGACTGGGGCTACGAGCTGGCGCAAAAGGAATTCGGCGCCGAACTGGTCGACGGCGGCCCGTGGTGCAAGTTCAAGAATCCGAAGACCGGCAAGGACATCGTGGTCAAGGACGCCATTGCCGACGCCTTCCTGCAGCAGATCCTGCTGCGTCCGGCCGAATACTCGGTGATCGCCACGCTGAACCTGAACGGCGACTATATCTCTGATGCACTGGCGGCCCAGGTGGGCGGCATCGGCATCGCGCCGGGCGCGAACATGTCTGACTCGGTCGCCATGTTCGAGGCCACCCACGGCACCGCGCCGAAGTATGCCGGCAAGGACTACGTCAATCCGGGCTCGGAAATCCTGTCGGCCGAAATGATGCTGCGTCACATGGGCTGGACCGAAGCCGCCGACCTGATCATCTCGTCGATGGAGAAGTCGATCCTGTCCAAGAAGGTGACCTACGACTTCGCCCGCCTGCTGGAAGGCGCGACCCAGGTTTCGTGCTCGGGCTTTGGCCAGGTGATGATCGACAATATGTAAGCATGGACTCCCGCTGCGGCGGGCGAACTGCAAAGGAAAACCCCGGTGCCGACTGCTCGGCGCCGGGGTTTTTTCTTGCTCGCGGCGCAAGTGTTGCCTAGAACTTCAGGGGTTGGACTGACGGGCCCCGCAGCCCGAGGAGACTGTCATGGACGATCCCTTCCGCCGGACCGCCTTCGGCGCGGCCATTTTCTACAAGGATCCGCTGGCGGCGCTGGACTGGCTGGAGCGGGCTTTTGGCTTCAAGCGGGTCATGGTGATCCGCGACCAGCAAGGCCAGCTGGTGCATTCTGAAATGCGTTTCGGCGACAGCTACCTGATGGTGGGCAGCGAGTGGGCGGACTTTACCGCCAGCCCGGCGTCGATCGGGGGCAAGAACACCCAGACCGTGCACGTGCACCTGCCGGACGGGCTGGACCAGCACTGCCAGCGCGCCCGCGCCGCCGGAGCGGTGATCCTGCGCGAGCCGCAGGATGAGTTCTATGGCGACCGCTCCTATACGGCCCGGGATGCCGAAGGCCATGTCTGGACTTTTGGCCAGACTGTGCGCAAGGTCACCAAGGAAGAGGCCGAGCAGGCCAGCGGGCTGAAGATCGAGGGCTGGGCCTGAGTTGTCCCTGAACCGCGGGCCGGGCATGCATGGCCAGAAGGGGGGCCGGAAGGACGACCGGAAGGATGGCCAGAAACCAGAAAGCCCGGCGCGAGGCCGGGCTTTCCGTCGGATGTGGTGCGTGCAGCTGATGCGAGCCCGTGCCCGCCGCGCCGCCGTGGCGGCCAGCGGGGCGCTGGCATCGGTCCCGTCCCGGGGGAGTTCCCCCCACACCCTGGTTGACTGCTCCGCGGCTCTGCGGCCCGGATGCGGTCGCGGCGCGCTTTAGCCGGCGTCCTGGATATTGGTGGCTTGCTTGCCCTTGGGGCCCTGGACCACCTCGAACGAGACGCGCTGGCCTTCCTTTAGCGTCTTGAAGCCCGACATCTGGATAGCCGAAAAGTGCGCAAACAGTTCTTCTTCGCCCTCGTCCGGCTTGATGAACCCGAAGCCCTTGGCGTCATTGAACCATTTGACGATACCGCTTGCCATATACTCCCCCAACGAAATAGCAGATTTCAAAGCGGGGAAGCCTTGCCAGCCAGACGGCACGGACTGCGGCGCCATAACCCGCCGCGTCCTGAAGTGCGGCCGGCGATGACGCGCGGCGAGGTGCAATCGCGAGGCGGCCAGTCTCGAAGCTGACTCGCCGCCGCTGCGGCCGTGGGCCTCCCTGCTCACGGATCACCCGCCTTGGCTGTTGCTTTGGCTCGCTGGCCTTCGGCAGGTGTGCGATCGATTCTTCTGGCAAAGCCGGATACTGTCAAGCTGGCGGATTCCCCACTGCCAGCAGGGTGTGGCAGGAATCGGACGGCACCTGGTGTTACCTTGGCGGTTAGCGCCGGGGCTGCGTGCGGGCAATATGCCCGGCGCCGGCCACGTGCCTTGCAATGCCTTCCGCGCGGGAATCCGCATCCTTTCACCATGGGAAACCGGTGATCCGGCTCTTGAATCCGGCGTCTTTTCCCCAAATTGCAGAGTTGCGAGTAAGGGTTAGAATAAAGCCATGGCTACACGGCTTGCGAATGTCCCACAACGCGAAGCAGGCACCATCCTGGAGAGGAAAGAGCAGGCGCTTAAACCGCCTGCCATGTTCAAGGTGGTGCTGCTTAACGACGACTACACTCCGATGGAGTTTGTAGTGATGATCCTGCAGCAGTATTTCAGCAGGGACCGGGAAACGGCGACGCAGATCATGCTTACCGTGCACCGGGAAGGAAAGGGCGTCTGCGGTATCTACACCAGGGATATCGCGGCGACTAAGGTCGAGCTGGTGTCAACGCACGCGCGGCAGGCGGGGCATCCCCTGCAGTGCGTGATGGAGGAAGCATGATTGCGCAAGAATTGGAAGTGAGCCTGCACATGGCGTTTGTCGAAGCCAGGCAGGCACGCCACGAGTTCATTACCGTGGAGCACCTGCTGCTGGCATTGCTCGACAATCCCACGGCAGCTGAAGTCTTGCGCGCCTGCGCGGCCAATATAGAAGACCTGCGCACCAGCCTTAAGAACTTCATCGCGGATAACACGCCGGTGGTGCCGGGTACCGACGAGGTCGATACCCAGCCCACGCTCGGTTTCCAGCGCGTGATCCAGCGCGCGATCATGCACGTCCAGTCCACTTCCAACGGCAAGAAGGAAGTGACGGGTGCCAACGTGCTGGTCGCGATTTTCGGCGAGAAGGATTCGCACGCGGTCTATTACCTGCAGCAACAGGGCGTAACGCGTCTGGACGTGGTCAATTTCATCAGCCACGGCATCCGCAAGGACCAGTCCGAGCCCGCCAAGCACGGCGATGCCGCCGGTGAAGGCGAGGGCGGCGACGGCAAGGAAAGCCCGCTCGAGCAATACACCCAGAACCTGAACACGCTGGCCAAGGCCGGCAAGATCGATCCGCTGATCGGCCGCGAGAGCGAAGTCGAGCGTGTGGTCCAGGTCCTGTGCCGCCGGCGCAAGAACAACCCGCTGCTGGTGGGCGAGGCCGGCGTCGGCAAGACCGCGATCGCCGAGGGCCTGGCGTGGCGCATCACCAAGAACGAGGTGCCGGACATCCTGGAAAAGGCGACCGTCTATTCGCTCGACATGGGCGCGCTGCTGGCCGGCACCAAGTACCGCGGGGACTTCGAGCAGCGCCTGAAGGGTGTGCTGAAGTCGCTCAAGGACAATCCGAACGCGATCCTGTTCATCGACGAGATCCACACGCTGATCGGCGCGGGCGCCGCATCGGGCGGGACGCTGGACGCCAGCAACCTGCTCAAGCCGGCGCTGTCGTCGGGCCAGCTCAAGTGCATCGGCGCGACGACGTTTACGGAATACCGCGGCATCTTCGAGAAGGACGCGGCGCTGTCGCGGCGCTTCCAGAAGATCGACGTGGTCGAGCCCTCGGTCGACCAGACCGTGCAGATCCTGCGCGGCCTGAAATCGCGCTTCGAGGAGCATCACGGCGTCAAGTACGCGGCTGCGGCGCTGACCGCGGCGGCGGAACTGTCGGCCCGCTTCATCACCGACCGCCACCTGCCCGACAAGGCGATCGACGTGATCGACGAAGCCGGCGCGGCGCAGCGCATCCTGCCGAAGTCCAAGCAGAAGAAGACCATCGGCAAGGGCGAGATCGAGGACATCGTCTCGCGCATTGCGCGCATCCCGCCGCAGAGCGTGAACCAGGACGACCGCAGCAAGCTGCAGACGCTCGATCGCGACCTGAAGTCGGTGGTGTTCGGCCAGGACCCGGCGATCGAGGCGCTGGCCTCGGCGATCAAGATGTCGCGTGCCGGCCTGGGCAAGACCGACAAGCCGATCGGCTCCTTCCTGTTCTCGGGCCCCACCGGCGTGGGCAAGACCGAGGTCGCCAAGCAGCTCGCCTTCATCATGGGCATCGAGTTGCTGCGCTTCGACATGTCCGAATACATGGAGCGCCATGCGGTGAGCCGCCTGATTGGCGCGCCGCCGGGATACGTGGGCTTTGACCAGGGCGGCCTGCTGACCGAGGCCGTTACCAAGAAGCCGCACTGCGTGCTGTTGCTGGACGAAATCGAGAAAGCGCATCCGGATATTTTCAATATCCTGCTGCAGGTGATGGATCATGGTGCGCTGACCGACAACAATGGCCGGCGCGCCGACTTCCGCAACGTGATCATCATCATGACCACCAATGCGGGAGCGGAGACCATGAACCGCGCCTCGATCGGCTTCACCAGCTCGCGCGAGCAGGGCGACGAGATGGCCGACATCAAGCGCATGTTCACGCCGGAGTTCCGCAATCGTCTGGATGCCATGATCAGCTTCCGTTCGCTGGACGAGGAGATCATCCTGCGCGTGGTCGACAAGTTCCTGATGCAGCTGGAAGAGCAGCTGCACGAGAAGAAGGTGGAAGCCAGCTTTACCGACAAGCTGCGCAAGTTCCTGGCACGCAAGGGTTTCGACCCGCTGATGGGCGCGCGCCCGATGCAGCGTCTGATCCAGGACATGATCCGCAAGGCGCTGGCCGACGAACTGCTGTTCGGCCGCCTGGTATCTGGCGGCAAGGTGGTGGTGGACCTGGACGAGCAGGACCTGATCAAGCTCGATTTCTCCGAGATCGAGCCGGAACCGCCCGAGGCGCCCGAAGAACAGCGCGCAGAAGCCTGAGCGATGATCGGCCGCGTTGCCTGCAACGTGGCCGATCATCGGGCAAAATACGGGGGCGGCAGTCATGCCGCCCCTTTTCTTTTGTTCCGGCGGCCGCCGGCCATGCCCGTCGGGGCACGGGTTTGCGGCCGTGGCTGGCCGCGCAACTGGCCAGAATTCCAGCCCGAAACCCTGATGTCCTCTGCCGAACGCACGCGGCGCCGCCGCCTGCTGCTCAAGATCCTGCCGCTGGGCGCCATGCCCGTCCCGATGCTTCATGCCGTTGCCGCCACTGGCGCCACTGGCGCCACTGCCGCGACCGCCGCCGACGGCGCCGCGGGCAGTCGCCCGATCGCGCTGGTACTGCCGTTTCCGCCCGGCGGCAGCGTCGACATCGTGGCCCGGCAACTGCAGCCCGGGCTGAAGGCGGCGCTGGGGCAGACCGTGGTGGTGGACAACAAGCCGGGCGCGGGCGGGCTGATCGCATCGAGCACCGTGGCGCGCGCAAAGCCGGACGGCAGCACGCTGCTGATGGCGTTCGACACGCACGCGATCAACCCCTTCGCCTACAAGCAGCTGCCCTACGACACGTTCCGCGATTTCACGCCGATTTCGCAGCTGGTGCGCTTTCCGCTGGTGATTGCGGCCAACCCCGCGCTGCCCGCGTCCAATGTGCGCGAACTGGTGGCGCTGGCCAAGGCCAGGCCCGATGGCGTGCGCTATGCCTCGTCCGGCATCGGCAGCCTGAACCAGCTGGCGGCCGAGGCGCTGGCGACCGAAGCCGGCGTGCATATGCTGCACGTGCCCTATAAGGGCGGCGGCCCGGCCGTGCAGGCGGTGCTGTCCAATGAGGTCGATATCTTCTTCAGCAGCTACGCCGCTGTGCAGGCGCACGTGGCCGCACGCACCGTCAAGGTGCTGGGCGTGACCAGCACCAGCCGCCTGCGCCAGTTGCCGCAGGTGCAGACGGTGGCCGAGCAAGGCCTGAAGGGCTTCGAGGCCTACTCGTGGATCGGCGTGTTCGGCCCGGCCGGCCTGCCGGCGGCGATGGTCACGCGCATCCACGACGCGCTGGTCGAATCGCTGCGCCAGCCACGCGTGGTCGATGCGCTGGCCGCGCAGGGTTTCGAGATCGTGGGCGGCAGCCCGGCCGACCTTGGCGACCTGGTACGCCGCGAGCATGACAAGTGGCATGCGGTGGCGCGCAAGGCCAATATCCAGTTCGAATGAGCGTGTCCGGCGCCAGCGTGCGCCGTGAAGCCGAGAGGATGCCGATGGCAACGCAAGCGGAAATGTTCGACCACGCCGTGGTGGTGTGCCCCGACCTCGATGCCGGGGCGCAGGCCTGGCGCCGGCTCGGCTTTACGCTGACGCCGCGCGGCTACCACACGCTAGGCTCGCAGAACCACTGCATCATGCTGCGGCGGGACTACCTTGAGCTGCTGCACGTGACCGCGCCCAATTCCAGCCGCCAGTACTACTGGGACGCCCAGGCGCACGGCGGCGGCTGCGCGGCGATGTCGTGCAAGAGCGCCGATGCCTTCGGCACCGCGGCGCGGCTGCGCGCTTGCGGCTGGCACACTTCCGACCCGATCGAGTTCTCGCGCCCGGTGCGGCTGGACGACGGCAGCGAGCACCCGGCCACCTTCCGCGTGACCGCGCTCGACGATGCGCCGGGCGCGCGCTACTTTTTCTGCGAGCACCGCACGCCCGAACTGCTGTGGCGGCCCGAGTGGACCCGCCATGCCAACGGCGCACAGAGCATCGCCACCATGTTCCTGGTGGTGGCGCCCGCGCTGGTGGACGCCGCCGCGCGCGCCTACGCGGAGCTGACCGGCGGCGAGCTGACGCAACTGAGCGAACATGTATGCAGCCTGGCGCTGGACGATGCCACGCTGGTGATCAGCACGCCGCAGGCACTGGCTTCGGCCACCGGCACCGCGCATATCCGGCGCGAAGGGCCGGGCTACGCGGCGATCCGCCTGCGCACCGATGACCTGGCGGCGGCGCGCGCCGGCTGGCGCGGGCAGGGCGTGCCGACCCACGACCTGGGTCCGCGCGAGACGCTGGTGCCGGCGGATGCCGCCAGCGGCGTGGCGCTGCTGTTCGAGCAGCAGGGCTGAACAGCAAACTGGCGCCCCACGGGGCGCCAGTGTCTTGCGTGGCCGCAGGCAGGGTCAGGCGCTTACCCTGGCGTGATGCACGCCGGTCGAGCCAAAGCCGCCCGCGCCGCGTTCGCTGTCTTCGCTGAATGCTTCCACCGTCGAAAACACCGGCCGCAGCACCGGCACGAACATCATCTGCGCAATGCGCTCGCCCGGCTGGATCACGATCGGCTCGGTGCCCGGCGCATTGCGGTTCCACACGCTGACCATGATCTGGCCCTGGTAGTCGGCATCGATCACGCCGATCGAGTTGCCCAGCACCAGGCCCTTCTTGTGGCCCAGGCCCGAGCGCGGCACGATGGTCGCGGCCATGTACGGGTTGCCCATGTGCACGGCGATGCCCGCAGGCACCAGTTGCGCGGGCGTGCCCGGTGCGATCGATACCGGCGCGTCGACGCAGGCGTGCAGGTCGATGGCGGCGGCCATCTCGCTCTGGTAGGCGGGCAGGCCCCATTCATTCAGGCGCGCATCGAGCACCTTGATTTCGACGGTCGGGTTCAGAGGCTGGGTCATGGGGAATCCTGGGGAAATCGGTTCAACGGAATAGGTGGCAGCCGCGCATGATACCGGAGGCGCAGGCTCAGGCCGCGCCGTCCAGCGCAAACGCCTGCGCCAGCAGTTCGTAGGTGCGCAGCCGCGCGGTGTAGCTTGCGGTGACGCTCAGCACGATCAGCTCGTCGGCGGCAAACTGCTCGCGCAGCGCTTGCATGCGCGCGGCCACGCGCTCGGGCGTGCCGCAGATCGTGCGCGGGCGCTCGCGCTCGATCACCAGCTGGTCGCGTTCGTTGGGGGTGTAGTCCGCGGCCTGCGCCAGCGACGGGATCGGCGCGTTGACGCCATAGGCCATCTGCAGGCGGCGCAGGTCCACCGCGCGCTCCAGCGCGGCGGCCTCGGCGTCGGTGTCGGCGCAGATCACGAAGATCGCGGCGGCGCTGTAGGGCCGGGCCTCGTAGCCGGGCGTGAAGTCGTGGCGGTACTGCTGCGCCACCAGGTGGCCGCTATGCGCGTTGATGAAGTGCGCGAACGCAAAGCGCAGGCCCAGCCGGGCGGCCAGCGCGCCGCCGTAGTCGCTGGAGCCCAGCACCCAGAGTTCGGGTCTGGTATCGACCACCGGCTGCAGCAGCACGCCTTCAGCCAGATGGCCGGGCGGGACTTCGCCGCGCAGCAGCACGGACAGGTCGCGCACCTGTTCCTCGAACTGGGCGCCGCGGTCGTACTGGCCCATCGCCACCGCCTGCGCGGTGCGCATGTCGCCGCCGGGCGCGCGGCCCACGCCCAGGTCGATCCGGTTGGGGAACAGGCCCTCGAGCATGCGAAACTGCTCGGCCACCTTGAACGGGCTGTAGTAGGGCAGCATGACGCCGCCCGATCCCAGCCGGATGCGCTGCGTGACGCTGCCCAGGCGGGCCAGCATCACTTCCGGCGCCGGGTTGCAGACGCCGTGCAGGCCGTGGTGCTCGGCGCACCAGTAGCGGGTATAGCCGAGCGCGTCGGCCATCTGCGCCAGCTCGACGGTGGCGGCCAGCGCATCGCGCGCGGTGTGGCCGGCGATCACCGGGCTCTGGTCGAGCACCGACAGGCGCAGCCGGGGTTTGCTTGCTTGCATCGCGATATCCGGGGCTCAGGGACGCGTGCGCCCGGGCAGGCGCTGGCCGATCGCCGCGACCAGCTGGCGCGCCAGCGACAGCTTGTCGGCGCGCGGCAGCCGCGTCATGCCGGCGGCGTCGAACAGCACGATCTCGTTGTCGTCCAGGCCGAAGGTGTGGTGGCCGATATTGCCGACCAGCAGCGGCACGCCCTTGCGCTGGCGCTTCTGCTCGCCGTACTGCTCCAGGTTCTCGCTTTCGGCGGCAAAGCCGACGCAGTAGGGCGCGTCGGACCGTGCCGCCACCGTGGCCAGGATGTCGGGGTTCTGCACGAACTGCAGCGTGGGCGTGTCGGTATCGTTGGCCTTCTTCAGCTTCTGCTGCGCGACCTCGGCCGGGCGCCAGTCCGCCACCGCGGCCACGGCGACAAAGACATCCACGCCGGGCAGCTGTGCGATCACCGAGTCATGCATCTGCTGCGCGCTGCGCACATCGGTGCGCACCACGCCGCGCGGGGTGGGCAGGCCAGTGGGGCCGGCCACCAGCAGCACCTCGGCGCCGGCCTCGCGCGCCGCGCGCGCGATCGAGAAACCCATCTTGCCGGACGACAGGTTGGTGATGCCGCGCACCGGGTCGATCGCCTCGAAGGTCGGGCCGGCGGTGATCAGCACGCGCTTGCCTTGCAGCGGCTTGGGCTGGAAGAAGGCGATGATGTCCTCGACCAGCTCTTCCGGCTCCAGCATGCGGCCGTCGCCGACCTCGCCGCAGGCCTGGTCGCCGCTGCCCGGGCCCAGGATCATCACGCCGTCGGCGCGCAGTTGCGCGGCGTTGCGCTGGGTGGCGGGGGCGGCCCACATCTGGCGGTTCATCGCCGGCGCCACCAGCAGCGGGCAGTCGCGCGCGATGCACAGGGTGCTGAGCAGGTCGTCGCACAGCCCGTTGGCCAGGCGCGCCATGAAGTCGGTCGAGGCCGGGGCAATGACGATGGCGTCGGCCTCGCGCGACAGGTCGATATGCGCCATGTTGTTGTCGATGCGGGCATCCCACTGCGACAGGAAGACCGGCCGGCCGGACAGCGCCTGCATCGTCACCGGCGTGATGAAATGCGTCGCCGCCTCGGTCATGGCCACCTGCACGGTGGCGCCGGCCTTGGTCAGCAGGCGGACCAGTTCGGCCGACTTGTAGCAGGCGATGCCGCCGGTCAGGCCGAGAACGATGTGCTTGCCGCGCAAATCCATGGTGAGGCTCGTCAAAAGGTGGGAATCGGCATGATACCGGCTGCGCGCCCTGGCTGCTGCCGGCACCGGCGCCGGATGGCAGCGGGGCCGCTTTCGCGGCCCCGGCATCACCTGCTGTGCTTAGTGGCGCTCAGTGGCGCCGCACCCGCCGCAGCTCGTCCACGATCAGCAGCACCGCGCCGACCGTGATCGCGCAGTCGGCCACATTGAAGGCTGGCCAGTGGTAGTTGCGCACGTAGAAATCCAGGAAGTCGATCACGTGCCCGTAGACCACGCGGTCGATCACATTGCCGACCGCGCCGCCCAGGATCAGCGACACCGCGAAGCAGAACATGCGCTGGCCGGTATGGCGGTACAGCAGCCACACGATGAACGCCCCCACCACGAGACCCAGCCCGGTGAAGAACCAGCGCTGCCAGCCGCCGGCATCGGCCAGGAAGCTGAACGCCGCGCCCTTGTTGTAGACCAGCACCAGGTTGAAGAAGCTGGTCACCGGGCGCGATTCACCATAGGTGAAGCTGCGCACGATGACGATCTTGAAGAACTGGTCGAGCAGCACCACCAGCAGCGCGAAGGCCATCCACAGCAGCGGGGTGGTGCCGCTGGTGGCCTTATTGTTGCGGCGTGCCGGACGCGCGGAACGGGACGTGGTCGATGCCATCAGGCATGGCTCCTGTGTTCACCGGCGCCGAACAGGTTGCTGTCGCAGCGCCCGCAGAGGGTCGGATGGTCCGGGTTGTGGCCGACATCGGCGCGGTAGTGCCAGCAGCGCTCGCACTTGGCATGGGCCGACGGGGTCACCGTGACCAGCAGGTCGCCGGCCTCGGGGGCATGCGTGACCTTGGCCGATGAGGTCAGCAGCACGAAGCGCAGGTCGTCGCCCAGGCTCTGCAGCGCTTCCAGCACCGGGCCGCCGGCCTGGATGGTCAGCTCGGCCTGCAGCGACGAGCCGATCTCGCCTTCCACGCGCACGGCTTCGAGCTGCTTGGTGACTTCCGCGCGCACTTCGCGCAGCGTGTGCCATTTCTGCAGCAGGTCGTCGGCGCCGTCGTCGACTTCGGGCACCGCGTAGTAGGTGCTGGTGAAGATGGTGTCGGTGTGCTCGGTGCCGTGGGCGAAGATCTGCCACGCTTCCTCGGCGGTAAACGACAGGAACGGCGCCATCCAGTGCAGCATGGCCTGGGTGATGTGGTACAGCGCGTTCTGTGCCGCGCGGCGGGCCTTGGAGTCCGGCGCGGTGGTGTACAGGCGGTCCTTCAGCACGTCGAGGTAGAAGCCGCCCAGGTCCTCGGAGCAGAAGGTCTGCAGCTTGGCCACCACCGGGTGGAATTCATACGACTCGTAGTGCGACAGCACTTGCTGCTGCAGCTGCGCGGTCAGCGCCACGGCATAGCGGTCGATCTCCAGCCATTCCGATGCCGGCAGCGCGTGCTTCGCGTGGTCGTAGTCGGACAGGTTGGACAGCAGGAAGCGCAGCGTATTGCGGATGCGGCGGTAGCTTTCCACCACGCGCTTGAGGATCTCGTCCGAGATCGACAGCTCGCCGGAATAGTCGGTAGAGGCCACCCACAGGCGGATGATCTCGGCGCCCATCTTGTTCGAGATGTCCTGCGGCGACACGGTGTTGCCGACCGACTTCGACATCTTGCGGCCTTCGCCGTCGACGGTGAAGCCGTGCGTCAGCAGCGCCTTGTAGGGCGGCTTGCCATACAGCATCGACGCGGTCAGCAGCGACGAGTGGAACCAGCCGCGATGCTGGTCCGAGCCTTCCAGGTACAGGTCGGCCAGGCGGCCATCGGGCGCATCGGCGGACGGATCGTACAGGTCGTCGCGGTGCGAGCCGCGGATCACGGTCCAGTGCGTGGTGCCGGAGTCGAACCACACGTCCAGCGTGTCGCGGTTCTTCTCGTACTGGCTGGCCTCGTCGCCCAGCAGCTCGGCCGGGTCCAGTGCCTGCCAGGCCTCGATGCCGTGCTGCTCGACGCGCCTGGCCACTTCTTCCAGCAACTGCGGCGTGCGCGGATGCAGCGCGCCGGTTTCCTTGTGCAGGAAGAAGGCCATCGGCACGCCCCACTGGCGCTGGCGCGACAGCGTCCAGTCCGGCCGGTTGGCGATCATGTTGTGCAGGCGCTGCTTGCCCCAGGCCGGGAAGAACTCGGTGGCGTCGATGCCGGCCAGCGCGGTCTCGCGCAGGGTCGGCGCGGTCTTGCCGTTTTCCTCGGTCGGGTCCACGTCCATGCCCGCGAACCACTGCGAGGTGGCGCGGTAGATGATCGGCGTCTTGTGGCGCCAGCAGTGCATGTAGCTGTGGGTGTACTTGTGCGAATTGAACAGGTTGCCCGAGGCCTGCAGCACCTCGACGATCTTCGGGTTGGCGTCCCAGATCGACAGGCCGCCGAAGAGCGGCAGCGTGCCGGCATAGACGCCGTTGCCCATCACCGGGCTGATGATGTCCGAATCGGCCATGCCGTGCGCCTTGCACGACTGGAAGTCTTCCACGCCGTAGGCCGGCGCGGAATGCACGATGCCCGAGCCGGTGTCGGTGGTGACGTAGTCGCCCAGGTAGACCGGCGACAGGCGGTCATAGCCCGCGTCCATCTTCGCCAGCGGGTGGTGGAAGCGGATTTCCGACAACGCCGCGCCGGTGGTGGTGGCCACGACCTTGCCTTCCAGGCCGTAGACCTTCAGTTGCTCCTCGACGCGCTCGGTGGCCAGGATCAGGTAGCCGCGCGGGGTGTCGACCAGCGCGTATTCCACCTCGGGGTGCACGTTCAGCGCCTGGTTGCTCGGGATGGTCCACGGCGTGGTGGTCCAGATCACGATCCAGCCCGGCTTCGCACTGATCTGGTCGAAGGGTACCTTGAAGGCGTGCGCCAGTTTGTCGGCTTCGGCGAACGGGAAGCCCACGTCGATCGACAGGTCGACCTTGTCCTTGTATTCGACCTCGGCCTCGGCCAGCGCCGAGCCGCAGTCGAAGCACCAGTTGACCGGCTTCAGGCCACGGAACACATAGCCCTTCTCCATGATCTTGCCGAGGGCGCGCAACTCATCGGCCTCGTTGCTGTAGTTCATGGTCAGGTAAGGGTGGTCCCAGTCGCCGAGCACGCCCAGGCGCTCGAAGTCCACCATCTGGCGCTTGATCTGCTCGGTGGCGTAGGCGCGCGCCTTGGCCTGGACCTCCTGCACCGGCAGGCCCTTGCCGAACTTCTTCTCGATCTGGATCTCGATCGGCATGCCGTGGCAGTCCCAGCCCGGCACGTAGACGGCGTCCAGCCCGGTCAGGCCGCGCGCCTTGATGATCATGTCCTTGAGCACCTTGTTGACGGCATGGCCGATATGGATGTCGCCGTTGGCATACGGCGGGCCGTCATGCAGCACGAACTTCTTCGCGCCCTTGCGCGCCGCGCGGATCTTCTTGTAGAGCTGCTTGTCCTGCCACTGCTTGACCCACTGCGGCTCGCGCTTGGGCAGGTCGCCACGCATCGGGAAGGGCGTGTCGAGCAGGTTGACGGGATATTTGCTTTTCTCGGGCTTGGCGCGTTTGTCGTCAGACATTTCGATTCTCAGGGCAATTCGGTTGGCGCGCGGCCGGCAACAGGCCGGCGGACGCACGTGAAGACTGGGGCAGGCGGCGTGCGAACCGGGGCCCGCGCAGCACGGTGCGGGGGCCCCGGCCGCTACCTAATTCGGTCGGTGGCGGAGGTGGCGAAGTCGCGGCCGCCGCTGCCTTCGGCGGCGCCCGGCGCGGTCAGGCCGAAGAAGGCGCGCGCATCGGCGCTGTCCTTGGCGATCGCGGCGGTGAGCTCGTCCAGGTTGTCGAAGCGCGCCTCGTCGCGCAGCTTCTTCATGAATTCCACCCGCACCAGCTTGCCGTACAGGCTTTCATTGAAATCGAACAGGTGGACTTCCAGCAGCACCCGGCCGGCGTCCTCGATGGTGGGGCGCACGCCGATGCTGGCCACGCCGGGCAGCGGCTGGTCGGCGATGCCGTGCACCTGCACCACGAAGATGCCGCTGACCGCCGGCCGCTTGTGCGAGATGCGCAGGTTCAGCGTCGGGAAGCCCAGGTCGCGGCCCAGCTTGCGGCCGTGGATCACGTGGCCGCTGATGGCATAGCCGTGGCCGAGCAGGCGCCGGGCATGCTCCAGGTCGCCGTCGGCGAGCGCCTGGCGCACCGCCGAGCTGGAGATGCGGATGCCGCCCTCGGACACCGAGCCCATCTGCTCGACATCGAAGCCGTAGCGGTGCCCGGCGTCCTGCAGGTAGGCAAAGTCGCCGGCGCGTTTGGCGCCGAAGCGGAAGTCGTCGCCCACCAGCACCCAGCGCGCGTGCAGGCCGTGCCAGAGCACGTTCTCGACGAAATCGTGCGGCGACTGGCCGGCAAAGTGGGCGTTGAAGTGTTCCACCACCACGCGGTCCACGCCGTTGCGGCGCAGGCTTTCCAGCTTGTCGCGCAGCAGCGCGATGCGGGTGGGGGCCTTGTCCGGCGTGAAGAACTCGCGCGGATGCGGCTCGAAGGTCATCACGCACAGCGGCAGGCCGCGCGCATCCGCCGCAGCACGCGCACGCGCGAGCAGCGACTGGTGGCCGCGATGCACACCGTCGAAATTGCCGATGGTGAGCGCGCAGGGCGCCCGGCTCTCGGCGTTGGGCAGGCCGCGGAAGACTTTCACGGGGACGGCGGGAAACGTTTCAGGGTAGGGTAGGAGCATACCATTTCTGGTGATGCTCCCCCCTAAGAACCGTACGTGCGAGTTTCCCCGCATACGGCTCAAGCCTCTCAAAGTAAATGAGTCAATCAAGTACCGGCTTTACAGCGATTCTGCCGTAGTGATGGACTTGAACATGACAACCGGGATGCACCAGCACTCGATTTCCTAGAGCATCGGAGCCGCCAAGAACGCGCGGCACGATGTGATGGTCATCCCATCCAGTCTCTTTGGTTATCTTGCTCTGACACACCGCACACAAGCCCTGCTGAGACATATACAGCTTGATCCATTGCTTGCGGTGTGACATGTCGTCGGACATGCGTGCCTGTCGCAATTTCTCGCCATACATCTCCTGCGCTGGGTCAAACGGATGGTAGTCCGCCCGAACCTTCTTGTGCCTCCTGATCTGCGTACCCGCAAGCGAATACAGCTCCAGCCAGAAAGGATCGCCCTTCTTATCCACAGTCGTGGTTCCAAACACCCAGTTCCGAGCCTCTATGGTGGCGAAGTACTTCTTCCGCACCCACTCGGCATTCTTCCCTCGATGTCGCCGTTTTGCCCACCTCCACAAAGCACAGAAGATCTGGTGCTCCATCTTGGTGAACGCCGCCGTTGCTACCACCGGGCGATGATACTGCGCCCACCCTCTTAGCATCGGATTCAGCAGTCTGATCAGATCATCCTGCTTTGCCGTTTTCTTGACACTGATGACTTCCTTCACTTTGCGGTAGAACGCTTGCACGTTCTTCTTGCTCGGCTTGATGAGCAGCTTTCCCGAGTACTTCCGGAAATTCCACCCTAGAAAGTCAAAGCCGTCGGCGATGTTGACGATCCGCGTTTTCTCCGTCGATAGTGTCAGCCCCCGTACTGCCAGGAACTTCTCCACCCACGGCTTCACTTCATTTTCTAACACCTCCGGCGTATTGCCGGTGATCACGAAGTCGTCCGCATAGCGCACTACATTCACTTTCAGCTTGTTGGATTTCACGACGCCGAATTTCGCCCGTAGGGACGCATCCAGTTGTCGCTCCAATCCGTTCAGTGCCACGTTTGCCAGAGTCGGGGAAATGATGCCTCCCTGTGGTGTTCCGGCGTCGGTCGCCTGAAACTGGCCCTGAAAAACCACGCCAGCTTTCAACCACTTCCGAAGGATTGCTTTGTCCATTGGGACATTGCGCTCCAGCCAGTTGTGGCTGATATGGTCAAAACACCCTTTGATATCCGCTTCCAGCACCCATTGAGCCGAAGCTCGCTTGGACAGGGACGCGAAGAGCTGGGACATGGCATCGTGAGTGGAGCGATTGATCCGAAACCCATAAGAGTTCGGATCGCTCGTCCCTTCGGACACCGGCTCCAGCGCCAGCAGATACAGCGCTTGCATGGCTCGGTCGTGCATGGTCGGAATGCCCAGAGGGCGCTTCTTCCCATTTGACTTGGGGATGTAGACACGCTTCAACGGCAGCGGTCGATACCCCCGGTGCTCCAACCTCCCGATGGCTTCCCATCGGTCTTCAGGCGTTTCCCACTCTACGCGATCGACTCCTGCCGTCCGCGCACCTTGGTTCATCGCCACTCGCCGTACCGCCGATGCTTTGGCGGACCACGAGCGGGTCAGGGACCTCTGCAAGGCTTTCACCCTGCGCCAGTCCCCTTCCTGTGTTGCCTTCGCAATTCGAATCTGCATTACCCGAACGTTCCGGTCGACGCGGCGCCAGTCAATGTCGCCCCATCTCTCTGGTACGCCGGAAGGCGCAGATTCATCCTCACGGATCAATGCTTCCATGCTGCCCTCCTATCTTGAGGATCTTCCCCAACATCGAAAGACAACATGCCCCTTGCGGGACATGTTGTCCCACAAGGGAAGAAAAGTTAAACAAGCGAGTTCAGTCAGCCGTCTTGCGACGAGTAGACCAGTTGGAAGTCTGCCCGCTTTCGCGTGGGATGATGTTTCAATCCCTATCCGGACCGTTACAGCTCCCAACAGGGTCGATGCTCCTTACGTTGGAGCTATCCGGACACGAGGGTGCGTGTCGCACTAAAGCGAGCATTATAAGGCGAATGGGTCGGGTTGCCGCTTCCGTCGCCCCAGGCTGGCGCCGCACTGCGGCTTTTGTGCCGCAACCGGCCCTCGCGCCATGGCGCGATGCCGCAAAAGGCGGCATGATATGGGCCACTTCGGCCACATTTCGGGCGCTGACTCGCGGCGCTCCCGATATCCGCCCATTCCAGGCCCCCTCACTTGAAAGCGCTGCCAACCCGGTTCTTTTCCCGGCTCCTGCCCCGAGTCCTGCCTCAGGCAACCGCCCAGCTCGACGTCGAAACGCGCGCCAAGCTGATGGCCATCGTGCATAAGAATGCGCCCACGGCGATCGTGGCCTCGGTGTTGCTGCCCGCGCTGACCACCCTCGGCTTCTGGAGCGACGTGAGCCACTCGGCGTTGCTCGGCTGGTGCGCGGTGATGCTGCTGCTGACGGTCGGCGGCCTGTGGTTCTACGTGGGCTACCAGCGCGACCATGCCTCGATGAGCCGTTCCGCGCACACGCGCAAGTGGTGGAACAATATGCGCGCGGTCGCCTTCCTGACCGGCATGACCTGGGGCAGCTCGGCGCTGCTGCATCTGTATACAGGCTCGGCGGTGTTCTCCAGCGTGCTGTACCTGCTGACCCTGGGGGTGCTGGCCGGCGGCGCGGTTTCGCAGGCGCCGGTGCCGTCGAACCTGGTCTATGCCGGCGTGCCGATCCTGGTGCCCAATATCCTGATGGCGGAATTCGCCTTCCCCGGCCATGGCGTCTATGTCCAGGTGCTGCTGGCGATCTATGCGCTGATGTTGTCGCGCCACGCCTTCACCCTGCAGGTCACGCTGGTGCGCGCAATCCAGCTGGAGGGCGACAGCCGGCGCCTGGCCAAGCAGTTCCAGCACGAAAAGGAGCGCGCGCTGCATGCCAGCGAGGAGAAGTCGCGCTTCCTGGCCGCCGCCAGCCACGACCTGCGCCAGCCGGTGCATGCGCTGGTGATGCTGGTGGAGGCGCTGCGCGCGCGCAACCAGTCGACGGCGCTGCATCCGCTGGTGGAGCAGGTGGCAGCGGGCACCCAGACCATCGACCTGTTGTTCCGCTCGCTGCTGGACCTGTCCAAGCTGGAAGGGCGCAAGGTCTTGCCGACGCTGGAGCCGTGCGAGCTGGGTGCGCTGATCCGCGACGTGATGAGCCAGTTTGCCGCCGACGCGCGCGAAAGCGGGCTGACCCTGACGCCGCGCGTGCCCGACGAGCTGTACGCGATGGCCGAGCCCGTGCTGCTGCGCCGGGCCCTGTTCAACCTGGTGCAGAACGCGCTGCGCTACACCCAGCGCGGCGGCGTGCTGGTGACCGCGCGTCAGCGCCGCAAGAACGTGCGGCTGGAAGTCTGGGACACCGGCGCCGGCGTCACGCCCGAGCACCTGCCGGACATCTTCTCGCCGTACTACCAGGTCCACAACCCGCAGCGCGACCCGTCGCAGGGCCTGGGCCTGGGGCTGGCGATCTTCAAGGAATGCGTGCGGCTGATGCGCGGCACCTACGGCGTGCGCTCGGTGCCGGGCAAGGGTTCGGTGTTCTGGTTCGCGCTGTCGCCGGTGCCGGCCGAGACCGTGGCCAGCGTGCGCGAGATGCGCGCCATGGCGCAGGCCGAGGAGGCCAGGCCCGACCGCCTGCAGGGCACCGTGCTGGTGGTCGACGACGACAGCCAGATCCGCAAGGCCTGGATCGCGCTGATGGAGGCCTGGGGCATCCGCGTGGCCTGCGCCGCCCACGGCGCCGAGGCCGACCAGCTGTTCGCCAAGGGCCTGCGCCCGGACATCATTTTCTGCGACCTGCGCCTGCCCGGCAGCGAGAACGGCCTGGACCTGCTCGAGCGCTGGCAAAACACGCAGCCGCAGGCGCGCAGCGCGCTGCTGACCGGCGACCTGAAGTCGGCCGCGCTGGCGGCGGCGGAAGAGGCGGGGTATTTCGTGCTGCCCAAGCCGGTGGACCCGGCCTCGCTGCGGATGCTGCTGCGGCGCTGGCTGCGGCCGGCCTGAGGTAGGCAGGGCAGCAGGAAGGGGGCGGCGGCTGGCCTTACTGGCGCAGCCGGAACCGTTCCATCCGGGACATGACCTGCATGCGGGTGCGCACGCCCAGGCGCTGCAGGATGGCCGACACGTGTTCCTTGACGGTGTTCTCAGTCAGCCCCAGCCGGCGCGCGATCACCTTGTTCGGCAGGCCTTCGAGCACCAGCGCCAGCACCGAGCCCTGGCGCGGCGTCAGGCCGAGTTCGGCAGGCGTGACCGGAATGCCGTGGGCCGGGCCGAACGACTGCGCGTGCCCGTTCAGGGCTTCATCGGTGGGGAAGGAGGTGTCGCCCGCCAGCACCTTGCGCACCGCGGCAGTGAAGGCGTTGGCATCGAGGTGCTTGCCGACGAAGCCGCAGGCCGACAGCGCGCGGGCGCGGCCGACGATTTCAGGCGTGGCCTCGGCGGACATGAAGATAAAGCGTGCGCCCGGGATGACGGTCTTGAACGACTGCATGGCATCGAAGCCGGTGCCATCGTTCAGCCAGATATCCAGCAGCACGATATCGGGGCGCAGACCCTGCTGCAGGCTGGCCAGGGCTTCGCGGGCACTGCCGGCGGCATGGACTGCCACATCCGGCATGACTTCGGCCAGGAAGGCCGTGGTCCCTGACAAGGCCATAGGATGATCATCGACCACCAACAACGTCGGTGCAGCGTTCGACATGCGAATTCCCGTTCAATTTCCCGTTTCGTCCTTGTTGTCACCAGCTCCGGAGAGCCCCGTGTCATGCACAGGAATGGCGCGTGGACGTAGGGCCCACTCTAGCAGAGGGGGCGAAGCGTCACAATCCACCAATCGGGTTATAGGGCTTCGCTACCACAGGCAAGAGCTTTCGCGTCTGTCCGAATCTAGTGAATTAAGCACGTAATGGGTTGGCTTTACCGGAGTTTAGCGCCTTGCCTTGGTAGAATTGCGCGATGAAAAAAATTGTCATCCTGATTTCCGGGCGGGGCTCCAACATGGAAGCCATCGTCCGTGCCTGCGCAGGCGGTGGCTGGCCCGCCCGCGTGGCGGCGGTTCTGTCGAACCGGCCCGATGCCGCCGGACTGCGGTTTGCACAGCAGCAAGGCATTGAAACCGGCGTGGTCGACCATCGCCAGCACCCTGACCGGGCCTCCTTTGATGCGGCGCTGGCCGAGGCCATCGACGCCTACGCACCCGATCTGGTGGTGCTGGCCGGTTTCATGCGTATACTCACGCCCGGCTTCGTCGACCGCTATGCGGGCCGGCTGCTGAATATCCATCCGTCGCTGCTGCCGTGCTTCCCGGGCCTGAACACCCACAAGCAGGCGCTGGACGCTGGCGTCAAGCTGCATGGCGCCACCGTGCACTTCGTGACCCCTGAACTGGATCATGGTCCGATCGTGATCCAGGCTGCACTCGACGTGCGGCCCACGGACACGCCCGAGAGCCTGGCCACGCGCCTGCTCGAATGCGAGCACGTGATCTATCCCCGCGCCGTGCAATGGTTCGTCGAGGACCGCCTGCAACTGCAGGACGGCGTAGTCAACGTTATCAACCCGGCCGAACCGCAATTGCTGATGGCCATCTCCGCCGATACCCCGGCGGGAGGAGTCAAGGCATGAGCCGTACCCAGGCAGGAACCCGATCCCCGCGCAGCGAGAGCCGCGCCCCCGCGCGCAGCAAGGGCAAGGGCAGCCCCATCCGCAGGTCGCCCAATGCCGACGGCACCCAGGTGCGTTCGCACGGCGGGCTGCATGCCGCCCATATCCAGCATATCGACCGCCTGCTGGGCAAGGTCATGCTGTTCGCGCGCCCGGCCGATGCCGTGGTCAGCTATTACTTCCGCGAGAACGCCAAGCTTGGCCACCGCGAGCGCGGCATCATCGCCGAGGCGATCTACGCGGTGCTGCGCCGGCGCGTCGAGTTTGCCCAGTTTGCCGAAAGCGGCACGGGCGCGACCTCGCGCCGCCTCGCGCTGCTGGGCCTGGCCGCGACGCTGGGCCGCGACACGCTGACGCCGTTCCTGCATCCCGAAGAAGCCGAGTGGCTGGACCGCCTGACTACGATCGAGCGCTCCAGCCTGGCGCCGCGCGTGCGCGCCAACCTGCCCGAGTGGCTGTACGACGAACTGGTGCGCCAGCATGGCGACGCCTTTGCCGCGGCGCTGGGCGATGCCTGGCTGCGCCCGGCGCCGCTGGACCTGCGCGTCAACCTGGCCAAGACCAGCCGCGAGGCCGCGCTGGCCGAGCTGCAGGCCGCTGGCCTGGGCGCCGAGCCCACGCCGATGGCGCCGGCCGGCATCCGCATGGCCGGCAAGCCGGCGCTGAACCAGCTGCCGATCTTCGTCAACGGCCTGGTCGAGGTGCAGGACGAAGGCAGCCAGTTGCTGTGCAACCTGGTGGCGCCCAAGCGCGGCGAAATGGTGGTCGACTTCTGCGCCGGCGCGGGCGGCAAGACCCTGGCGCTGGGCGCGGCGATGCGCTCGACCGGCCGGCTCTATGCCTTCGACGTATCGGAAAAGCGCCTGGCCAACCTGAAGCCGCGCCTGGCGCGCAGCGGCCTGTCCAACGTCCATCCGGTGCTGATCGATTCCGAGCGCGATGCCAAGATCAAGCGCCTGGCCGGCAAGGCCGACCGTGTGCTGGTCGACGCGCCGTGCAGCGGGCTGGGCACGCTGCGCCGCAACCCCGACCTGAAGTGGCGGCAATCGCCGGAGTCGGTGCTGGAACTGACCGCCAAGCAGAGCGCGATCCTGGACTCCGCCGCGCGGCTGGTGAAGGGCGGCGGCCGCGTGGTCTACGCGACCTGCAGCGTGCTGGAAGCCGAAAACGAGCAGATCGTGCGCGATTTCCTGGCCTCGCATCCCAACTTCCGCCTGGTGCCGGCCGCCGAAGTGCTGGGCGAGCAGAAGATCGAAGTGGCCGGGCTGTCGGACAACGGCATGTTTGCCCTGTATCCGCACCTGCACCAGACCGACGGCTTCTTTGCCGCGGTGCTGGAACGCACGAGCTGAGCGCTGTTGCCTGCCGGGCCGCCCGCCGTGCGCGCGGGCGGCCGCGCCAACCCTGAGTCTGCACCATGAACGGTGAAACCCTGTCCGACCTGGGCGGCCTGAAGGACCTGAAAGCCTCCCATTCGATGTTCGGCAAGATGCTGGACGACCTGATCCGCGATGCAGGCGGGCCGGGCTTCTTCTGGCAGCTGCTGGTGCTGGCCGGCTGCCTGCTGGTGGCGTGGCCCCTGGCACGCTTCGTGGTGCGGCGGCTGGAAGCGCGCTATGAAAGCTCGAGCTTTTCCGTGCGCTTTGCCGCCGCCAGTCTTGAGCGCGCCATGTTCCCGCTGGCCGGCTGGGTGCTGGTGCTGATCGCCCGCTTCGCGCTGGCGCCGCTGATCCCGATCAGCGTGCTGCGGCTGGCGCTGGTGCCGCTGTTTGGCATCACCGCCCTGAATTTCACGTTCTATGTGCTGCGCCGGGTGATGTCGGGCAGCGGCCAGCTGCACGGCATGCTGCTGCTGGTGGAGAAGGTGCTGACCACGCTGGTGTGGGTCGGCATGGCGCTGTACGTGCTGGGCGTGCTGAGCGACGTGGTGGCGTGGATGGAGGGCGTGACCTTCTCCATCGGCGGCAAGCAGAAGATCAGCATGGCCGATACCCTGATGGCGGTGGTCTGGATCCTGCTGACGGTGCTGGTGGCGCTGTGGTTCGGCTCCTGGCTGGAAGAGCGGCTGATGCGCTCGACCAGCCTCGATGGCAATCTGAAGGTGGTGCTGACGCGGATTTCCAAGGCTCTGCTGCTGCTGGTGTCGCTGCTGCTGAGCCTGTCGCTGGTGGGGATCGACCTGACCGTGCTGTCGGTGTTCGGCGGCGCGCTGGGCGTGGGTCTGGGCCTGGGTTTGCAGAAGATCGCCAGCAACTACATCTCCGGCTTCATCATCCTGCTGGACCGCTCGGTCAAGCTCGGCGACCAGATCACGGTGGACAAGTACACCGGCATCGTGTCGCAGATCCGCACCCGCTATACCGTGGTGCGCAACGGCGACGGCGAAACCCTGGTGCCGAACGAGCAGCTGGTGGCGCAGCCGGTGCAGAACCATTCGTTCTCGAACACCAATGTGCGCGTGGCGACACGCGTGCAGGCTGACTACAATGCCGACCCGGAAACGGTGATCGCATTGCTGGCCGCCTGCGTGCGCGACCTGCCGCGTGTGCTGCCCGAGCCCGCGCCGGCCGCGTTCCTGGTGCTGTTTGCCGACAGCGGCATCGAGTACGAGGTGGCGGTCAACATTGCCGATCCGCAGAACGGCAAGCTGGGCGTGCAGTCCGCGATGAACCGCGCAATCTGGCGCACGATGCGCGAGCATGGCATTTCCATTCCCTATCCGCAGCGCGAAGTCCGCGTGCTGGGCGAAGCACCCTTGCCCGGCACCGATCTGCCCCCATCTAACGCAGTAGCGGATGCCGCGAATGCGGCGAGTGCGGCATAAGTCAGCACAGGCCCGCGGGTAGGCGCAGCATGCGCCACCCGTGGAACGAAAACCGTTGCGTGCCGTCAAAATCCGGGAAATAGCGTATGCTTGCGCGTCCCGCGATCCGGTAGAATGCCGGGTTGTCGTGGGTTGCAGCCAAGGTTGCAGGCGCACACTCCCACATCAGACAGCCGCCAGATTGCAGCGGCTCGTACCTTGTCCCGCCAGCCCTGCGCCATTCCAGCGCCGGCGCGAGACTCGTGTGCCTGGGAGCCCGGAATGACTTCGGGTCCCGTGGCAGGCGCCAGAAAGCTACCGCAATCACTTGGGTTCGCAGCCTTTTTTCTGCGCGTTGCGTGCACCGGCCCCGCTGGCCTGCACGGGAAAGTCCCTGTTTAACCGACGGAGAACAGTTTGTTCGACACTATTCTTGACTGGGCCGCCAACGGCCTTGCCAACTGGACCTGGTGGGAGATCGTCATCTACACGCTCGTGGTGACGCATATCACGATCGCCGGCGTCACCATCTTCCTGCACCGCTGCATGGCGCACCGGTCGCTGGATCTGCACCCCATCGCGCAGCATTTCTTCCGCTTCTGGCTGTGGCTGACCACCGGCATGGTCACCCGCGAGTGGACCGCCATCCACCGCAAGCACCACGCCAAGTGCGAAACCGAAGACGATCCGCACAGCCCGCAGACCCGCGGCATCCGCAAGGTGCTGCTGGAGGGCGCTGAGCTGTATCGGGCCGAAGCCAAGAACAAGGAAACCGTTGCCAAGTTCGGCCATGGCTGCCCCAATGACTGGATCGAGCGCAATGTGTATTCGCGCTTCGGCTGGCAGGGCGTGGGCCTGATGCTGATCATCGACCTGGCGCTGTTCGGCGTGATCGGCATGACCGTGTGGGCCGTGCAGATGCTGTGGATCCCGATCCATGCCGCCGGCGTCATCAATGGCCTGGGCCACTGGTGGGGTTATCGCAACTACGATTGCGAGGACGCCTCGACCAACGTGTCGCCGTGGGGCCTGATCATCGGTGGCGAAGAGCTGCACAACAACCACCACACCTACCCGACCTCGGCCAAGTTCTCGATCAAGTGGTATGAGTTCGATGTGGGCTGGGGCTATATCCGCGCGATGCAGGCAGTCGGCCTGGCCAAGGTCAAGAAGACCCCGCCCAAGGCGCGCCTGGTGGAAGCCCGTCCGGTCGATGAAAACACGCTGGAAGCCATTATCGCCAACCGCTATGACGTGATGGCGCGCTACGCCAAGGCTGTCAAGGGCGCGTTCCGCCAGGAACTGGAAAGGCTCAAGGAAGGCCGCGTGGCCGAGTACCGCAGCTTCAAGCCCGCCAGCAAGTGGATCCACCGCGAGGAAACCAAGCTGGCCGCGCCGCAGCGCGAACAGCTGGCCAGCATCGTCGAGCAGAACAAGGCGCTGCAGACCTTCGTGGAAATGCGCCGTGAACTGGCCGCCATCTGGGGCCGTTCCAACCTGACGCGCGAGCAGTTGCTGCAGCAGCTGCAGGCCTGGTGCCATCGTGCCGAGGCCAGTGGCATCCAGGCGCTGCACGATTTCTCGCTGCGCCTGCGCCGCTACGCCTGATACAATTCGGCCGCGCCGTATGGTTTGACAAAGCCCCGCCCATGGCGGGGCTTTTGTTTTAGATAAACTCCCCAATATTCTGGCCGGGCCGCATCCTTGCTGGCGCAGGTCTAGAGGAGTACCGGAGATGACCCCACAATCGATCAAGACCGTCGAGTTCGAAAAGCCGAACCTGGCGAATGCCGAAAACGCCACTGGCGGCAGCTGCGTGGCCCATGCCTGGGCCAAGGTGCCGCCGGTGCTGACGCCCGATGAGCGCCAGTCGCTGAAGGCGCGTATCCGCCGCCTGCTCAAGGAGCGCAACGCGGTGCTGGTGGCGCACTATTACGTCGACGCCGACCTGCAGGACCTGGCCGAGGAAACCGGCGGCTGCGTCTCTGACTCGCTGGAAATGGCCCGCTTCGGCCGCGACCATGAGGCCCAGACCCTGGTGGTGGCGGGCGTGCGCTTCATGGGTGAGACCGCCAAGATCCTGAGCCCCGAGAAGACCGTGCTGATGCCGGACCTGGACGCGACCTGCTCGCTGGACCTGGGTTGCCCGGCCGACGAGTTCGCCGCCTTCTGCGACGCGCACCCGGACCGTACCGTGGTGGTCTACGCCAACACCAGCGCCGCGGTGAAGGCGCGCGCGGACTGGATGGTGACCTCCAGCATTGGCCTGAAGATCGTCGAGCACCTGCATGCGCAGGGCAAGAAGATCCTGTGGGCACCGGACAAGCACCTGGGCGGCTATATCCAGAAGCAGACCGGTGCCGACATGCTGCTGTGGCAGGGCTCGTGCCTGGTGCACGACGAGTTCAAGGGCATCGAGCTGGACCTGCTGCGCCGGGAATTCCCCAACGCCAAGATCCTGGTGCACCCGGAGTCGCCGGAGAACGTGGTGGCGCAGGCCGACGTGGTCGGCTCCACCTCGCAGCTGATCGAGGCCGCCCAGAAGCTGGACGCGACCGAATTCATCGTCGCCACCGACAACGGCATCCTGCACAAGATGCGCATGGCGGCGCCCGGCAAGCATTTCATTGAAGCGCCCACCGCTGGGAACAGCGCCACCTGCAAGAGCTGCGCGCACTGCCCGTGGATGGCCATGAACGCGCTCACCAACCTGGCCGAGGTGCTGGAAACGGGCCGCAACGAGATCCATGTCGACCCGGTGATCGGGCGCCAGGCGGTGACCTGCATCGACCGCATGCTGGACTTCGCAGCCGCGCAGAAGCGCAATGTGCGTCCGTCGGCCGACCTGGCCAGGGAACAAGCGCTGTTCCAGGGGATCGGCCCGGCATGAGCGTGAATCCTGTTTTCGATAGTTACGGCCCGGCGCTGCAGGCCGCGCTGCAAGCCAATGTGCAGGCCGCCATCGCCGAGGATGTCGGCAGCGGCGACCTGACCGGGCTGCTGGTGCCTGCGGCCAAGGCGGCGCGCGCGCGCGTGATCGTGCGCGAGTCCGCGGTGCTGTGCGGCCAGCCGTGGTTCGATGCCTGCATGCGCGCGGTCGATCCGGCGCTGGAAGTGCACTGGCTGCAGCACGAAGGCGCGCGCATGGCACCGGACTCGGTGGTTTGCGAGATCACCGGCCCGGCGCGCTCGCTGCTGACAGCCGAGCGCCCGTCGTTAAACTTCCTGCAACTGCTGTCGGGCGTGGCCACCGCCACGCGCCGCTATGCCGACCTGATCGCCGGCACCCGCGCGCGCGTGCTGGATACGCGCAAGACGCTGCCGGGCCTGCGCCTGGCGCAGAAGTATGCGGTGCGCATCGGCGGCGGCGAGAACCAGCGCCTGGCGCTGTACGACGGCATCCTGATCAAGGAAAACCATATCGCCGCGGCCGGCAGCATCACCGCTGCCATGCAGGCGGCGCTGGCGCTGGACACCCAGGCATCGGTGCAGATCGAGGTGGAAACGCTGCCCGAGCTGGAAGAAGCGCTGGCGGCCGGCGCCACGTCCGTGCTGATCGACAACTTCACCGTGCCGATGATGCAGGACGCGGTCAGGCTCAACCAGGGCAGGGCCCTGCTGGAGGTGTCGGGCGGCGTCAATGCCGATACCATCCGCACCTTTGCCGAGACCGGCGTGGACCGGATCTCGGTCGGTGCGCTGACCAAGGACGTGCGGGCGACTGACTATTCGCTGCGGATCATCGGCTGACGCTTCGCGCGATACCAGAAAAACGGGGTGGGGCCTTGCGGCGCCACCCCGTTTTTCTTTGCCTGGCCAGCCGTCAACGCTTCGTTGCGGCCGGCGGCTGCATCACAGTCGGCAGCGCCTTGGGCAGCGCATCCGGATAGTCGCGGCTGAAATGCAGGCCCCGGCTTTCATGGCGCGAGTAGGCGCTGTCCACGATCAGCGAGGCCACTTCGACCAGGTTGCGCAGTTCCAGCAGGTCGCTGGTGACGCGGAAGTTGGCGTAGTACTCGGCGATCTCCTCGCGCAGCAGGCCGATGCGGTGCTGGGCGCGCTCCAGCCGCTTGCTGGTGCGCACGATGCCGACGTAGTTCCACATCATGCGGCGCAGTTCGTCCCAGTTGTGCGACACCACCACTTCCTCGTCGGCATCGGACACACGGCTTTCGTCCCAGGCGGGCAGGGTGATGTCCGGCAGGCCGGCCTTGTCCTTGGAGGCGATGTCCACGGCCGCGGCGCGGCCGATCACCATGCATTCGAGCAGCGAATTGGAGGCCAGCCGGTTGGCGCCGTGCAGGCCGGTGCAGGCGGTTTCGCCCACGGCATACAGGTTGCCGATGTCGGTGCGTCCCGAGGTGTCGGTCACCACGCCGCCGCAGGTGTAATGGGCGGCCGGCACTACGGGGATCGGCTCGCGCGTGATGTCGATGCCGAGCTCCAGGCAGCGCGCGTGGATGGTCGGGAAGTGTTCCTTCAGGAAGGACTCGGGCTGGTGGCTGATGTCCAGGTAGACGCAGTCCAGGCCGCGCTTCTTCATCTCGAAGTCGATCGCGCGCGCGACCACGTCGCGCGGGGCCAGTTCGGCGCGCTCATCGTGTTCGGGCATGAAGCGGGTGCCGTCGGGCAGCTTGAGCAGGCCGCCTTCGCCGCGCACCGCTTCGGAGATCAGGAAGGACTTGGCATAGGGGTGGTACAGGCAGGTCGGGTGGAACTGGATGAATTCCATGTTCGACACCCGGCAGCCCGCGCGCCAGGCCATGGCGATGCCGTCGCCGGTGGCCGTGTCGGGGTTGGTGGTGTACAGGTAGACCTTGCCCGCGCCGCCGGCGGCCAGCACGGTGTGCGTGGCGGTGAGGGTGCGCACCGCGCCGGTGCTGTCATCCAGCACGTACAGACCATAGGAGCGGTTGCCCGGCAGACCCAGCTTGCGCGAGGTGATCAGGTCGATCGCGAAGTGGTCTTCCAGGATGGTGATGTTCGGATGTTGCGTTGCCTGCTGCAGCAGCGTGCTGACCACGGCATGGCCGGTGGCGTCGGCGGCGTGGATGATGCGCCGGCGGCTGTGGCCGCCTTCGCGCGTCAGGTGGAAGCCCAGTTCGGCCTGCGCGTCGCGCGTGAACGGCACGCCGCGGTCGATCAGCCACTGGATGGCCTCGCGCCCATGCTCCACGATGAAGCGCGTTGCCTCTTCATCGCACAGCCCCGCACCGGCAACGAGCGTGTCCTGGGTGTGCTCGTCATGGCTGTCGCCGGAATCCAGCACGGCGGCGATGCCGCCCTGTGCCCAGTCGCTGGCGCCCTGGGTCATGGCGCGCTTGCTGAGGATGGCCACCCGGTGGGTGTCGGCCAGCTGCAGCGCGACCGTAAGGCCGGCCAGGCCGCTGCCGACGATGGCGACGTCGAAATTCATGGTGCGGAGTGCGCCGGGGGCGCTTGGCGGATGGGGGAAACGGGAAAGTCTACACCCGCGCGCCATGCCGTGCATCAGTGCCATGGCTGGGGTGGACGCTTATTGCACCAGCGCGACCAATCCGGGCGCACAAACAAAAAGCCCCGCGACATGGCGGGGCTTTCTGGCGGGATCCAGGATCAATTACTTGATCTTGGTTTCCTTGTAAGCGACGTGCTTGCGGACGACGGGATCGAACTTCATGATCTCCATCTTTTCCGGCATGGTGCGCTTGTTCTTCGTGGTCGTGTAGAAATGACCCGTACCTGCGGTCGATTCCAGCTTGATTTTGTCGCGGCCGCCCTTGCTTGCCATGATGTGCTCCTAATTAGACTTCGCCGCGTGCGCGCAGGTCGGCGAGCACGGAGTCGATGCCTTTCTTGTCGATCAGGCGCAGGCCGGCGTTCGAGACGCGCAGGCTCACCCAGCGGTTTTCGGATTCAACGAAGAAACGACGATTCTGCAGGTTGGGCAGAAAACGGCGCTTGGTCTTGTTGTTTGCGTGGGAAACGTTGTTGCCGACCATCGGCGCTTTCCCGGTCACTTGACAGACGCGTGCCATGAAGCACTCCTAAATCTTCTATTCGTGGACAATGTTCGCAACAGATCAACAAAAGGCGCGCGGGCCCGGACTGCAGCGGTTGAGACTTCAGCAAAACGGGCATTATAGACTGGAATCCCTCGCCGAATCAATGCCCGCTGTGCTTTGCCGTTGGCAGGTGTTGCTGCCTGGCCCAAGCCGTGGCGTTGGCGTCACAGCCCCGGCAAGCGGTCGCAGCAGTCGGCCAGCGAGTGGATTTCCTGCCCGGCCACGATGAAATGGTCGAGCAGCCGCACGTCGATCAGGGCGAGCGCGCGCGCCAGCTCGCGGGTCAGGTGGAGGTCGCTCTGGCTCGGCTCGGTGGTGCCGCGCGGGTGGTTGTGGGCCACGATGATGCCGGCTGCATTATGCACCAGCGCCTGGCGCGCCACCTCGCGCGGGTAGACGGCGGCGCGCGTCAACGTGCCGCGGAACAGCTCTTCGCTGGCCACCATGCGGTTGCGCGGATCCAGGAACAGACACAGGAAGACCTCGTGCGGCAGCGGCGCCAGCGTCAGGCGAAGGTAGTTGCGCACCGCCTCCGGGGAATCAAAGCCGGTGGGCAGCCGCAGCGACTCTGCCAGCGCGCGCCGCGCCAGTTCCGGGATGGCCTGCAGCTGGGCATATTTGGTCTCGCCCATGCCCCTGACGCCGGTCAGCGCATGCGCCTCGGCCGCGAGCAGGGCGGTCAGCGAGCCAAAACGGTGCAGCAGCTCGCGTGCGAGGTCCACGGCACTTTTGCCGGTCGTGCCTACGCGCAGCAGGACGGCCAGCAGCTCGGCGTCGGAGAGGGCGGCGGCGCCGCATTCCAGCAGTTTCTCGCGGGGCCGCTCGCAGGAGGGCCAGTCGGCAATGGTCATGGGTAAGTCCGGGGTAGTCACGCCGTGATCAGGGTTACACCCGAGCGCGGGGCGGCGGGCGACGGTCCAGTCGAATACAATAGGGGTTGTTGACTGGTTGATCACCCATGAATTTGCAAACTTTCGCGTCGGAAGCCGACGGCGGCACGGCTGGCCGCAAGACTGTCCAGCCAGACTCTTTCCTGACCCTGCACTACAGCATCGCACTCGAGAACGGCACCGAGGTAGTCAGCACGTTCGAGGAGAAGCCCGCGACGCTGCTGCTCGGTCAGGGCCAGTTCGCGCCGACGCTGGAACAAGCGCTGCTCGGCATGCCAGAGGGCGAGCGCATGACCTACCGGCTGGCGCCGGAGCAGGCCTTCGGCCCGCGCAACCCCGAGCTGCTGCAATGGGTGTCGCTCGCCACGCTGCGCGAGAACAGCTCATTCGAAGAGGACTACAGCCCGGGCGACCTGGTGGAATTCAACGCGCCCGGCGGCGGCAAGTACGCGGGCGTGCTCAAGGAGATCGGAGAGACGGCTGCGCTGTTCGACTTCAACCATCCGCTGGCCGGGCAGATCATCCTGTTCGACGTGCAGCTGATCGGCATTCTCTGAGCGCGCAGCATGTGTGCCGAACCTGTCCTGATACCGCAGCATGTCTGACCTGACCCCCGCACCCGACGCAGAAATCCTGATGGCCCAGCCGCGCGGCTTCTGCGCCGGCGTGGACCGTGCCATCGAGATTGTCGAGCGTGCGCTCGCGCGCTTCGGCGCGCCCATCTACGTGCGCCACGAAATCGTGCACAACGCCTATGTGGTGGCCGACCTGCGCCGCAAGGGCGCGGTGTTCGTGCACGAGCTCGATGAAGTGCCGGCCGGAGCCACCGTTATCTTCAGCGCCCATGGCGTGTCGCGCGAAGTGCGCGAGGACGCCGCCGCGCGCGGGCTGCATGTGTTCGATGCCACCTGCCCGCTGGTGACCAAGGTGCACGTCGAAGTGAGCAAGATGCGCGGGGAGGGCTGCGAGATCGTGATGATCGGCCATCGCGGCCACCCGGAGGTCGAAGGCACCATGGGCCAGGCCAACAGCGGCATGGTGCTGGTGGAGTCAGTCGCCGATGTCGGCAGGCTGCAGATCGCCGATCCGTCGCACCTGGCCTACGTCACCCAGACCACGCTGTCGGTGGACGAGACCCGCGAGATCGTGGCCGCGCTCAAGGCGCGCTTCCCGCAGATCCGCGAGCCCAAGAAGCAGGACATCTGCTATGCCACGCAGAACCGCCAGGACGCGGTCAAGTTCATGGCGCCGCAGGTGGAGGTGGTGATCGTGGTGGGCAGCCCCAACAGCTCCAACTCCAACCGCCTGCGCGAGCTGGCCGAGCGCCTGGGCGTGCCGGCCTATATGGTGGATGCGCCCGAGCAGGTGCGGGCCGAGTGGGTCGCCGGCAAGCGCCGCATCGGCCTGACCGCCGGTGCCTCGGCGCCCGAGGCGCTGGCCCAGTCGATCGTCGAGCGCCTGCGCGAACTTGGTGCGCGCCAGGTGCGCCCTCTCGATGGCATCGAGGAGAACATGGCCTTCCCGCTGCCGCGCGGGCTGCTGCCCACCAGCGCAGCCGCGTGAGGGATGCGCGGGCGTGCCCGCCTTTCAGTCCTGCCTGATTAAGAGGGCGCCGCTTGATGCGGCGCCCTTTTGTTTTTGGTGCCTTCGGATTGGCGGGCCATCATTTGTCGCCCGATTAATGCACGCGCACGGTGCAGTCATGGATGCCTGTCTTTTGTGTCAGACAAATCAGGGTAATCCCCTGATCTGGGGTTTTCCCTATTATGGTGCGGCGCTACATTCTGCACATTAGAGATTGGCGCCATTGCAATTAAATGAAACGCCTAATTAATAAAGGAGCATTATAGGTGGCGCCGGCGATGCTCATTCGCGCCCTACGGGCGGCGCAGGCACGATTCTTGTAAGTAGGTGGGGCGACCACGTCATGTGGGTGGGAATTGCCACAATCTGTGCATTGGGGAAATTCCCTAGCTCATTTGACCGGTAAATGGTTAAGGATGTTGCGTCGCGTATTGCATCGCCAAAGAAAGGGGATACAATGCGCGCGTTTCAAATTGAAACTAAACAAAGGCGGTCCAGGGAAACGCCCCGGGAGGCGTTGCAAATCCCTGTTTTTGTGAATCCTAGGAGATCACTCATGCAAATCACGTTTGCCAAGATTCTGCCGATCGCGGCCGCAGTGGCGCTGGTCACAGCTTGCGGCAAGAAGGAAGAGAAGCCGGCTGAGGCGGCATCTTCGGCGCCGGCGGCTGCGGCTCCCGCAGCGGGTGGCGGCGAGGTCGTCGTCAAGATCGGCCACGCGGCCCCGCTGACCGGCGGTATCGCGCACCTTGGCAAGGACAACGAAAACGGCGCCCGCCTGGCCGTGGAAGAAGTCAACAAGACCGGCCTGGAAATCGGTGGCAAGAAGATCAAGCTGGAACTGGTCGGCGAAGACGACGCCGCGGACCCGAAGACCGGCACCTCCGTGGCGCAGAAGCTGGTCGACGCCAAGGTCGTCGCCGTGGTCGGCCACCTGAACTCGGGCACGTCGATCCCGGCCTCCAAGATCTATAGCGATGCCGGCATCGTGCAGATCTCGCCGTCGTCGACCAACCCGGACTACACCAAGCAGGGCTTCAAGACCACCTACCGCGTGGTGGCCACCGACGCCCAGCAGGGCCCGGCACTGGCCAACTATGCCAGCAAGACCCTCCATGCCAAGAGCGTGGCGATCGTCGACGACGCCACCGCCTACGGCAAGGGCCTGGCCGACGAGTTCGAGAAGACCGCGAAGGCGGCCGGCGTGAACGTGGTGGCGCGCGAGGCCACCAACGACAAGGCCACCGACTTCAAGGCCATTCTCACCAAGATCAAGGGCAAGAAGCCTGACGTCATCATGTACGGCGGCATGGACGCCACTGGCGGCCCGTTCGCCAAGCAGGCCAAGGAACTTGGCATCGGCGCCAAGATCGTCGGCGGCGACGGCGTCTGTACCGACAAGGTGGCTGAACTGGCCGGCGATGCCGTGTCGAACATCATCTGCTCGGAGGCAGGCCTGGCCCTGTCGAAGATGGAGACCGGTGCCGACTTCGAGAAGCGCTACCAGGCTCGTTTCAACGCCCCGGTGCAGATCTACGCACCGTTCACGTATGACGCCGTGATGGTCATCGTCGACGCCATGAAGCGCGCCAACTCGACCGAGCCGGCGGCCATCCTGGCCGAAATGCCCAAGACCAACTACAAGGGCGTGATCGGCAACATCGCCTTCGACGAGAAGGGCGACATGAAGGAAGGCACCATCACGCTGTACGAGTACAAGGACAAGAAGAAGTCCGTCCTCGACGTCGTGAAGATGTAATCAGGGCTTACCGGCCCATCCGAACGGCACCGTGAGTATTTTGCGGTGCCGTTCTTTTTAGCCTCGCCTAATGTAGAAGCATCCTTACCCTGGATGGAGCATGGCAGGCCGCTTACCAGCAAACCAACCTCAGCAACCTTACCCATCACACATCATGGTCCCCCCGGCATCCACACCATGCCGTAAGGTCCGGGACTGAAGCAGGAGTTTTCATGGATATCTTTATCCAGCAGATCGTGAACGGTCTGGTGCTCGGCAGCATTTATGCGCTGATCGCACTGGGCTACACCATGGTCTACGGCATTCTGGGGATCATCAACTTCGCCCACGGCGACGTGCTGATGATCGGCGCACTGACCGCATTGTCAGCGATCCTTGGGCTGCAGAAATACGCCCCCGGCCTGCCGGAGTGGCTGACGCTGGTGATCGCCACGCTGATCGCCATGCCAGTTTGCGCAGTACTGGCCTATTCCATCGAGCGAATCGCCTACCGGCCCTTGCGCAATGCGCCACGGCTCGCACCGCTGATCACCGCGATCGGGGTCTCAATCATCCTGCAGACGATGGGCATGCTGATCTGGTCGCGCAACCCGCTGACCTTCCCGCAGCTGCTGCCGTCCGAGCCCATCGACATCGGCTCGACCGGCGCCACCATCACCGGCAAGGAAATGGTCATCATCGGCATGGCCGTGATGGTGATGGCCGGGCTGCTCGCGCTGGTCAACCGCACCAAGCTCGGCCGCGCCATGCGCGCCACCGCCGAGAACCAGAAGGTGGCCGGCCTGATGGGCGTGAACCCCAATTTCGTCATTTCCGCCACCTTCATGATCGGCGCCACGCTGGCCGCGCTGGCAGGCGTGATGATGGCCACCAACTACGGCAATGCCCACTTCTACATGGGTTTCATCCCCGGCCTGAAGGCGTTCACCGCCGCGGTGCTGGGCGGCATCGGCAACCTGGCGGGCGCCATGGTCGGCGGCATGCTGCTGGGCCTGATCGAGGCACTGGGCGCCGGCTATATCGGCGACCTGACCAACGGCGTGTTCGGCTCGAACTACCAGGACGTCTTTGCCTTTATCGTGCTGATTACCGTACTTGTGTTCCGTCCGTCCGGCATCATGGGCGAGCGGGTGGCCGAACGCGCTTGAGGAGCGAATCCATGAATACTCCGATTCCATCCACGGCGGCGGTTGCGGCGCCTTCCCGCGTGCCGGCCAAGACCCTGGCCGCGCTCATGGGCTTCCTGGTGGTCGCGCTGTGCGCGCCGTTCATCGTGCAGACGCTGGGCGGCAACTACTGGGTGCGCGTGCTCGACTTCGCGCTCATCTACATCATGCTGGCGCTGGGCCTGAATATCGTGGTGGGCTTCGCCGGCCTGCTCGATCTCGGCTATATCGCGTTCTACGCCGTCGGCGCCTACCTGATGGCCTTGCTGGGCTCGCCCCACCTGTCCAACCAGTTCGAGTGGATCCATCAGCTGTTCCCCCACGGCCTGCATCTGTCGATGTGGTTCGTGTTGCCGATCGCGATCCTGGTGGCGGCCACCTTCGGCGTGCTGCTGGGGGCGCCGACGCTCAAGCTGCGCGGCGACTATCTCGCTATCGTGACCCTGGGCTTCGGCGAGATTATCCGCATCTTCATGAACAACCTCGACCGCCCGTTGAACATCACCAACGGGCCGAAGGGGGTCACGGCGGTGGACCCGGTCCATATCTTTGGCTTCGACTTCTCGAAGTCCCACGAGATCTTCGGCCTCAAGTTCACGCCGGTGTTCATGTACTACTACCTGCTGGTGTTCCTGGTCATCGTGATCGTGTTCATCTGCCTGCGGCTGCAGAACTCGCGTATCGGCCGCGCCTTTGTCGCGATCCGCGAGGATGAGATCGCCGCCAAGGCAATGGGCATCAACACTCGCAACATCAAGCTGCTGGCCTTTGCCATGGGTGCCTCGTTCGGTGGCGCTTCCGGTGCAGTGTTCGGTGCCTTCCAGGGCTTTGTGTCGCCTGAATCGTTCGTGCTGTGGGAGTCCATCTATGTGCTGGCCATCGTGGTGTTGGGTGGCATGGGACACATCCCTGGCGTGATCCTCGGCGGCATCCTGCTGGTGGGCTTCCAGGAACTGCTGCGCGTGGTGGCCGAGCCGATGCAGACTGGCCTGTTCGGCCACGTGATCGTCGATGCCGAAGTGCTGCGCCAGTTGCTGTTCGGCCTGGCCCTGGTGGGCGTCATGCTGTATCGCCCGGCGGGCATCTGGCCGTCGCCGCGCAAGGAAGACCGTCCGGTGGTGCGCCGGGCGGGCAGTGTGGGCCGTTTCTGATCAGGGGGATAACATGAGCAACAACAATTTCCTCCTGTCGGTACAGGGGGTCAACAAGCGTTTCGGCGGCCTGCAGGCGCTGTCCGACGTGGGCCTGCAGATCAATCCGGGCGAGATCTATGGCCTGATCGGCCCCAACGGGGCCGGCAAGACGACGTTCTTCAACGTGATCACAGGCCTGTACACGCCCGATTCCGGTGAGTTCGTGCTGGGCGGCAAGCCCTACCAGCCGACCGCCGTGCACGAAGTGGCCAAGGCCGGCATCGCCCGTACCTTCCAGAATATTCGCCTGTTCAACGACATGACCGCGCTCGAGAACGTGATGGTGGGCCGGCACGTGCGGACCAAGGCAGGCCTGCTCGGTGCGGTGTTCCGGCCGCCTTCGGTGCGCCGGGAAGAAGCGGATGTGGAGGACCGCGCGCATGACCTGCTCGACTACGTCGGCATCGGCAAGTACGCCAACTTCACCTCGCGCAACCTGTCGTACGGCCACCAGCGCCGGCTGGAGATCGCCCGCGCGCTGGCGACCGAGCCCAAGCTGCTGGCGCTGGACGAACCGGCCGCGGGCATGAACGCGACCGAGAAGGTCGAGCTGCGCGGCCTGCTCGACAAGATCCGCAATGATGGCAAGACCATCCTGCTGATCGAGCACGACGTGAAGCTGGTGATGGGCCTGTGCAACCGCATGACGGTGCTGGATTACGGCAAGGTGATTGCCCAGGGCCTGCCACAAGACGTGCAGAACAACCCCGCGGTGATCGAGGCCTACCTCGGCGCATCGGCACACTGATGGCCGGAGGACAAGCAATGACACAGACTGTACTGAAGATCTCGGGCCTGAAGGTTGCCTACGGCGGCATCCAGGCCGTCAAGGGCATCGACCTCGATATCAAGGATGGCGAGCTGGTGACGCTGATCGGCGCCAACGGCGCCGGCAAGACCACCACCATGAAGGCCATCACCGGCCTGCAGGGCTGGGCCGGCGGCGACGTGGAATACATGGGCAAGTCGATCAAGGGCGTGCCCAGCTACGCGCTGCTCAAGCAGGGCATGGCGATGGTGCCGGAAGGCCGCGGCGTGTTCGCGCGCATGACCATCACCGAGAACCTGCAGATGGGGGCCTACACGCGCAACGATGAAGCCGGCATCAAGGCCGATGTCGAGCGCATGTTCGGCATCTTCCCGCGCCTGAAGGAGCGTGCCAACCAGCTGGCGGGCACCATGTCCGGGGGCGAGCAGCAGATGCTGGCGATGGCGCGCGCGCTGATGAGCCAGCCCAAGGTGCTGCTGCTGGACGAGCCCTCCATGGGCCTGTCGCCGATCATGGTCGAGAAGATCTTCGAGGTCGTGCGCGACATCTCGGCGCAGGGCGTGACCGTGCTGCTGGTCGAGCAGAACGCGCGCCTGGCGCTGCAGGCCGCGCACCGCGGCTACGTGATGGAGTCGGGCCTGATCACCATGAGCGGGGACGCCAAGCAGATGCTGGACGATCCGAAGGTGCGGGCGGCCTACCTGGGCGAATAAGTTCTTTCGCTCCGGAAGCAAAAAGGCCTCGCATTGCTGCGAGGCCTTTTTCATGGGCGCAAGGTGCTTACACCAGCTTCTTCAGCAGCGTGCGCAGCATGCCCATCATCTGGTCGATCTCTTCGCGGGTCACGTTCAGGGCCGGCATGAAGCGCAGCAGGTTGGGGCGCGGCGCGTTCAGCAGCAGGCCCTGCGGGCCCATGTCGCGCGCTTCTTCCACCAGTTGCGGGCCGATGTCCTTGTTCAGGAGCAGCGCGCGCAGCAGGCCCTCGCCGCGTTCGCCGCCCAGGCCGAACTCGGCCGACAGCGCCAGCAGCTGTTCCCGCAGGTACTCGCCCTTGGCCTTGACGTCGTCGAGGAAGCCCGGCGCGGTCAGCTGCTCGATCACGGCGCTGCCGACCGCGGTCATCAGCGGGTTGCCGTTGTAGGTGCCGCCCTGGTCGCCGGCCTCGAAGCTGGCGACCTCGGCCTTGCACAGCAACGCCGACAGCGGCACGCCGCCGCCGATGCCCTTGCCCAGCGTCATGATGTCCGGCTCGACGCCCGCCAGCTCATAGGCGAACAGCGTGCCGCAGCGCCCGCAGCCGGACTGGACTTCATCGACGATCAGCAGCAGCTTGTGCTTGTCGGCCAGCGCGCGCAGGCCCTGCATGAACGCGCGCGTGGCGGGGATCACGCCGCCTTCGCCCTGCACCGGCTCCAGCATGATGCCGACAGTCTTGTTGGTGATCAGCTTCTCCACCGAGGCCAGGTCGTTCAGCTCGGCGCGCGGGAAGCCCGGCACCTGCGGCGCGAAGATGGTGTCCCAGCCGGCCTTGCCCGACGCGCTCATGGTGGCGAGCGTGCGGCCATGGAAGCTGTGGTCCATGGTGATGATCTCGAAGGCGCCGTCCTTGTGCTTGCGGCCCCATTTGCGTGCCAGCTTGATCGCGCCTTCGTTGGCCTCGGCGCCGCTGTTGGCGAAGAAGACCTTGTCGAAGCAGCTGCTGTCGGTCAGCTGGTTTGCCAGCTTGAGCATGGGCTCATTGTAGAAGGCCGGGCTCGGGTTGATCAGCTTGTGCGACTGGGCCACCAGTGCGTCGATCATGCCCTGGTTGGAATGGCCCAGGCAGTTCACCGCCCAGCCCTGCACGAAGTCCAGGTATCGCTTGCCGTTGTGATCCGTCAGCCAGGAGCCCTTGCCCTCGGTGAACACGAGTTCGGGCCGGTTGGTGATGTACATCAGGGATTGGACGGGATACTCAGCAAATGCCATGGCGGACTCCAGGGGTCGGCGTGTAACGATGGACGGACGGGCGCGAAAGACGCAACAGGAACAACAAAAACAAAAAGCCACGGGGGTTGCCCGTGGCTCGTTGACCTGAACAGACGCAGTCGACGGTCAGCCGCGCGGCACCCCAGCGGGGAGCGACGTACGGAAGCTGCGGCGTCGGTTGAAGGTCGTGTGCATGCGGGCAAATATAAGGCGCATGGGCCCGGGTGTCAAAACGAATTTTGGCGGGCCCGGGCATTGTTGCGCTGAAGGAACGGCTGTCCGGCGGCCTCAGGCCGCGGGAGCGGCCGGGTGCATGTCGGCCTCGGAGGTGAACGAGTCGGCGAAGAACGCGTCCTCGTGCAGCTTGCACTGGTGGGTGAAGTCGCCACGCGCGGCATTGATCATCACCGGCGCGCCGCAGGCGTAGACCTCGTGGCCCGACAAGTCGGGATGGTCGGCGATCACGGCCTGGTGGACAAAGCCGGTGCGGCCCTGCCAGTTGTCTTCCGGCAGCGCGTCGGAGATCACCGGCACGTACCGGAAGTCGGGCAGGTCGCGCGCCCATTGCTCGGCGAGCGCGTGCATGTACAGGTCCTTGGGCCGGCGGCCGCCCCAGTACAGTGTCATCGGGCGCGTGATGCCGGTGTAGGCGGCGTGCTCGACGATGGCCTTGATCGGGGCAAAGCCGGTGCCGGAAGCCAGCAGGATGATCGGGGCGTCCGATTCTTCGCGCAGGAAGAAGCTGCCCAGCGGGCCCTCGAAGCGCAGGATGTCACGCTCCTTCATGACCGGTTGGCCATCCCTGGCGCCGAAGACGTAATCGGTGAAGGCGCCGCCCGGCATATGGCGGATATGCAGCTCGATCGGGCCGTCTTCATGCGGCGGCGTGGCGATCGAATAGCTGCGGCGCTTGCCGTCGCGCAGCAGGAATTCCACGTACTGGCCGGCCAGGTACTGCATGCGCTCGGTCGCCGGCAGCTGCAGCTTGATGGCGATCACGTCGTCGGCCAGGCGCTCGAGCGAGGTGACGCGGCACGGCACCTTCTTGATCGGGATGTCGCCCGCGCCGTGGACTTCGCGGCATTCGATGGTGACGTCCGAGGCGGCGTTGGCGCAGCAGAACAGGGCGCGGCCCTCGGTCTTTTCCTGTGCGGTCAGGGCCGCCGCAGCGTGGTCGCCCTGCACGATGTCGCCTTCGAGCACGCGGCCCTTGCACGAGCCGCAGGCGCCGTTCTTGCAGCCGTAGGGCAGCCCGATGCTGTGGCGCAGGGCCGCGCCGAGGATGGTTTCGTCCGCGGCCACTTCAAACTTGTGGCCGCTGGGCATGACGGTTACTTGATAAGCCATAATCGGTCTATGAGCCAAATTCTGTCGAAGCTGCAGCCCTCGCGCCTTCCACAACCTCCGCGGCTGCCGGCACCTTCGCGCCGGCTGGGCCGCCCGCGCCTCCTGATTGTCGGCTGCGGGGATGTGGGGACGCGCTGCCTGCGAATCCTGTCGTCGCGCATGCGTGTCTTTGCCGTGACGTCGCAGCCGGCGCGCCGCGCCGAACTGCGCGCCGCCGGCGCGGTGCCGCTGGTGGCGGACCTGGACCGGCCGGCTACGCTGGCGCGGCTGCGCGGGCTGGCCACGCAGGTGCTGGACCTGGCGCCGCCGCCCGGGCAGGGCGAAGGCGATCCACGCACGCGTGCACTGCTCGCCGCATTGCGCCGGTCGGCCTGGCGCCGTGCCAGGACGTCCGCCAGCATGCTTCCCGGCGAGCCCGCCATTCTACCCGACCGTACCCCGCCCCGCGTTGCGTTTGTCTACGCCAGCACCTCCGGCGTCTATGGCGACCGGCAGGGCGCCCGGGTCTCGGAATTCCACGCGGTGCGGCCCCAGACCGCGCGCGCGCGCCGCCGCGTGGCCGCCGAGCAGGCGGTGCGCGCCTTTGGCCGCGATGCCGGCTGGCGCGCCAGCGTGGTGCGCATCCCCGGCATCTATGCCGAAGACCGCCTGCCGGTGGCCCGGCTCAAGCGCGGCACGCCGGCGCTGGTGCCGCAGGACGACGTCTATACCAGCCATATCCACGCCGACGACCTGGCGCGCACAATGATCGCGGCGCTGTTCCGCGGCCGCCCGCAGCGCGTGGTCCATGCCAGCGACGACACGGAGTTGCGCATGGCCGACTATTTCGACCTGGTCGCCGACCGACGCGGCCTGCCGCGCCCACCGCGGATCACGCGCGGCGAAGCGCGTGAAGTGATCGACAAGACGCTACTGAGCTTTATGAGCGAATCGCGCCGCCTCGACAACCGCCGCCTGAAGCGCGAGCTGCGCCTGCGGCTGCGCTATCCCACCGTCACCTCCTTCTTCGACGCCTGACCGCCTTGCCGGTGCGCCCTGTGCGGCTGGCACGGGGCTTGCTATCTCTGCGCGTCGTTTTGATCCTGTCTATACAGCATCGCTTCCGGAGCGCTGACATGGTGCTGGCACCCTGATCCGTGAACCGGGGTGGTGCAAGGCCTGTTAAGGAATTCCCGCCGGAAAGCGATTTTTAAGGCATCTATCTGCCTGATAGCTTGGTGGAAGCCCTACGTTGACTTGTATATACAGGCATTGTTTAATGCCCGAAAACGAGCGCGGCCGCACGCATGGCCAGCCGTCGACGGACACACCAAAGGAGCGCACAGATGAAGGTTCACAGCAGGATTCGCGGTCGGATGGCAATGCAGGCTGCGATGCTGGTCGCGGCACTCGGAGCCGGTGCGGCGCACGCCCAGGCGACCCAGGTCACGCTGGGCATGAGCGGCTGGACCGGTTTCGCGCCGCTGACGCTGGCCGACAAGGCCGGCATCTTCAAGAAGCACGGCGTTGATGTGGACATCAAGATGATCCCGCAGAAGGATCGCCACCTGGCGCTGGCCTCGGGCGCGATCCAGTGCGCGGCCACCACGGTGGAAACGCACGTGGCCTGGAACGCCAACGGCGTGCCCATCACCCAGATCGTGCAGCTCGACAAGTCCTACGGGGCCGACGGCCTGGCCGTGCGCGCCGATGTGAAGAGCTTTGCCGACCTGAAGGGCAAGACCATCGGCGTCGATGCGCCGGGCACCGCGCCTTACTTCGGCCTGGCCTGGATGCTGAAGAAGAACGGCATGTCGCTCAAGGACGTCAAGACCACCACGCTGTCGCCGCAGGCGGCCGCGCAGGCCTTCGTGGCGGGTCAGAACGACGGCGCCATGACCTATGAGCCGTACCTGTCGACGGTGCGCCAGAACCCGGACAAGGGCAAGATCCTGGCGACCACGCTGGATTACCCGATGGTGACCGACACGCTAGGCTGCGCGCCCAAGTGGCTCAAGGACAACCCCAAGGCCGCGCAGGCGCTGGTCGACAGCTACTTCGAGGCCCTGGAGATGATCCAGAAAGAGCCGGCCAAGGCCAACGACATCATGGGCGCCGCGGTCAAGCAGACCGGCGAGCAGTTCGCCAAGTCCTCCGCCTACCTGCGCTGGCAGGACCGCGAGGCCAACCGCAAGTTCTTTGGCGGCGAACTCGCCAGCTTCAGCAAGGAAGCGGCGGGGGTGCTGCTGGATATCGGCGTGATCCGCCAGGTGCCGGACGTGACGGCGCTGTATGACGCGCGTTTCCTCAAGTAACCGACAGTCTTCTGGAGGCGTGACGTCATGACGCAAGCCCGACTTGGAACACCCGCCCCGGCCGCCGCTGTGGCGGCCCCTGCCGCAGCGGCAGCGCTGGTGCGCCGGCGCCACCCGTGGCTGGCCCCGCTGGTGCCGGTGGCACCCAACACCCGTTGGCTGCTGGGCCTGTCCTTCTTCGTGCTGTTCTTCGGCATCTGGGCGGTGGTGACGCTGGGCGGCTTCGTGCCGCGCACGTTCCTGGCCGACCCGATGACGATGGCGAAGGAGGGTGTGCTGCTGTTCACCGAGTACAACTTCATCGGCGACATCGGCATGACCGTGTGGCGCGTGCTCGGCGGCTTCGTGCTGGCCGCGTTGCTCGCGGTGCCGCTGGGCATCTTCATGGGCGCCTACAAGGCGGCCGAGGCGTTCTTCGAGCCCTTCGTGTCGTTCTGCCGCTACCTGCCCGCGTCGGCCTTCATCCCGCTGCTGATCCTGTGGGCCGGCATCGGCGAGACGCAGAAGCTGCTGGTGATCTTTATCGGCTCGTTCTTCCAGATCGTGCTGATGGTGGCCGTGGCCGTCGGCGGCGCGCGCAAGGACCTGGTGGAGGCGGCCTACACGCTGGGCGCCAACAGCGCCGGTATCGTGCGGCGCGTGCTGATCCCGGGCGCGGCCCCGGAGATCGCCGAGATCCTGCGGCTGGTGCTGGGCTGGGCCTGGACCTACGTGATCGTGGCCGAGCTGATCGGCTCGTCGTCGGGCATCGGGCACATGATCACCGACAGCCAGGCGCTGCTCAATACCGGGCAGATCATCTTCGGCATCATCGTGATCGGCTGCATCGGCCTGGTCTCGGACCTAGTCTTCAAGCGCGCCAACCAGCGCCTGTTCCCGTGGAGTTCGATCCAATGAGCGCACTGTCCATCCAGCAGGTCTCGCGCACCTTCTCCAACCCGCGCGGCGGCCAGACCCTGGCGCTGCAGCCGGTCGACTTCGAGGTCGGCGACAACGACTTCGTCACCATCCTCGGGCCCTCGGGCTGCGGCAAATCCACGCTGCTGCGCATCGTGGCCGGACTGGACACTCCCACCAGCGGCCGCGTGCTGCTGGACGGTCAGCCGGTGTTCGCCCCCGGCGCGGACCGCGGCATGGTGTTCCAGTCGTACACGTTGTTCCCGTGGCTGACGATCGAGCAGAACGTGCGCTTCGGCCTGCGCGAGCGCGGCATGAGCGCGGCCGAGCAGAAGGAGCGCAGCGACTTTTTCATCCAGCGCGTGGGTCTGCGCGGCTTCGAGCACCATTACCCGAAGCAGCTGTCGGGCGGCATGCAGCAGCGCACCGCGATTGCGCGCGCGCTGGCCAACGATCCCAAGATCCTGCTGCTCGACGAGCCCTTCGGCGCGCTCGACAACCAGACCCGCGTGCTGATGCAGGAGTTGCTGCTGGGCATATGGGAGGCCTCGCGCAAGACGGTATTATTCGTGACCCACGATATCGACGAGGCCATCTTCATGGCCAACCGGGTGGCGGTGTTCTCCGCCAGGCCGGGTCGGATCAAGAGCGAGATCGCGGTGGATTTTCCGCATCCGCGCCATTACACGATCAAGACTACTCCGGAGTTCTCCGCGCTCAAGGCGCGGCTGACCGAGGAAATCCGCGCCGAGGCCATGGCCGCGGCCGAGCACTAAGACCTTATGAACCACGCCGCCGGCACTTCACCTTCCGCTTCTGCCTCTCCCACCGCGCTCTACCAGCAGGTGAAGGAGTACATCGCCCGCCAGATCCAGAGCGGCGCGTGGCAGCCGGGCGACCGGGTGCCGTCGGAGCAGGAACTGGTGAACCGCTTCAGCGTCTCGCGCATGACCGTCAACCGGGCGCTGCGCGAGCTGCAGGAACAGGGCCGGGTGGTGCGCGTGGCCGGGGTGGGTACCTTTGTGGCCGAGCACAAGCCGCAATCGACGCTGCTCTCCGTGGTCAACCTGCAGGACGAGATCCGCATGCGCGGGCATGACTATGCCTGCGACGTGATCCTGGTGGAGCGCGTCTCGGCATCGATCGAGGTGGCCGCCGCGCTGGAACTGCGCACCGGTGAATCGGTGTTCCACTCGGTGTGCGTGCATCGCGAGGACGGCGTGCCGGTGCAGCTTGAGGACCGCTACGTCAACCCGCGCGTGGCGCCGGACTTCATCAGCCAGGATTTCAGCGAGACCCAGCCCGGCGAGTACCTGCTGCGCCACGTGCCCTACGATCAGGTGGAGCATGTGGTGGATGCCATCGCCGCCACGCCGGAGCAAGCCGCGCAGCTGGAAATGCCGCCCACGCAACCTTGCCTGATGCTGACGCGCCGAACCTGGACCAACGGCGTGCCGGTGACTTTTGTGCGTTGCCTGCATCCGGGCAACAGATATCGCCTCGGCAGCCGCTTCCGCGCCGAGGGCAACCCCGCTTTCGGCTGATTCCACAAGACTCAGCCCAACGGTTCAATTTTTACTCTAAGCTGTATAGACAGGAACATACAAATGACTGCGAGCGTACAAGCCAGCCAACAAGACCAAGCTTCCCGCCCCGTGCTGACCTTGCAGCCGGGCCAAGTCACCCTGGCCGACCTGCGCCGCGTCTACCGCGGCGAGGTGCGCCTGGCCATGGCCGAATCGGCCTGGGCCGGCGTGCGTGCCGCGCAGGCCACGGTGCAGGACATCATCGACGCCGACGCCGTGGTCTACGGCATCAACACCGGCTTCGGCAAGCTGGCGCAAAGCCGCATTCCGCACGACAAGCTGGCGCAACTGCAGCGCAACCTGGTGCTGTCGCACAGCGTGGGTACGGGCCCGGACCTGGCGGCCGACACCGTGCGCCTGATCCTGGCCACCAAGGCGGTGAGCCTGGCGCGCGGCCATTCCGGCGTGCGCCCGGAACTGATCGAGGCGCTGCTGGCGCTGGCCAACCACGGCGTCACGCCGTGCATCCCGGCCAAGGGTTCGGTCGGTGCCTCGGGCGACTTGGCGCCGCTGGCGCATATGTCGTGCACGCTGATCGGCGTGGGCGACGTGCTGATCGACGGCAAGCGCCTGCCGGCCGCCGAAGGCCTGGCCCATGCTGGCCTGAAGCCGTTCGAGCTTGGCCCGAAGGAAGGCCTGGCGCTGCTCAACGGCACGCAGGTGTCGACCGCGCTGGCGCTGGCCGGCCTGTTCGGCGCCGAAGACGCTTTTGCCGCCGGGCTGGTGGCGGGCGCGCTGTCGCTGGAAGCCATCAAGGGTTCGGTCAAGCCGTTCGATGCCCGCATTCATGCGGCCCGCGGCCAGGCCGGCCAGATTGCCGTGGCCGGCGCCGTGCGCGCCATGCTGGACGGCAGCGAGATCGTCGATTCGCACAAGGCCTGCGGCCGCGTGCAGGACCCGTACTCGATCCGCTGCCAGCCGCAGGTAATGGGCGCGTGCCTGGACAACCTGCAGCACGCCGCGCGCATCCTGCAGATCGAGGCCAATGCCGCCTCGGACAACCCGCTGGTCTTCTCCGAGCAGGGCGATGTAGTGTCCGGCGGCAACTTCCACGCCGAGCCGGTGGCCTTCGCCGCCGATATCATCGCGCTGGCGATCGCCGAGATTGGCGCCATTTCCGAACGCCGCCTCGCGCTGCTGCTCGATACCGGCCTGTCTGGCCTGCCGCCGTTCCTGGTGCGCGAGGGCGGCCTGAACTCGGGCTTCATGATCGCGCAGGTGACCGCGGCCGCGCTGGCCTCGGAGAACAAGTCGCTGGCGCATCCGTCCAGCGTCGACAGCCTGCCGACCTCGGCCAACCAGGAAGACCATGTGTCGATGGCCACCTACGGCGCGCGCCGCCTGGGCGACATGGCCGCCAACACGGCGGTGGTGGTCGGCATCGAGGCCATGGCCGCGGCCCAGGGCATCGAGTTTCACCGCCCGCTGAAGTCGTCGCCGCTGGTGGAGCAGGAACTGGCCCGCATCCGCGCGCGCGTGGCCTTTGTCGAAGAGGACCGCTACCTGGCGCCGGATATCGAGGCGATGAAGCAATGGGTGGTGCAGGGCGATGCCGGGGCGGGCTGGCCCGACGCCGTGCGCGCGATCCTGCCGACCAACCTGTCGTAACGCGCCCCGCACCGACACTGCCAGACCCGATCCGCAGCCGGAGAACAAGACATGAACGCCAACGAAAACCAATTCATCCAGCGCGGCCAGCGCGAGATCCGCGCGCCGCGCGGCAGCCAGCTGCATTGCAAGAACTGGCTGATCGAAGCCGCCTACCGCATGATCCAGAACAACCTCGACCCGGACGTGGCCGAGCGCCCGCAAGACCTGGTTGTGTACGGCGGCATCGGCAAGGCCGCGCGCAACTGGGAATGCTTCGACGCCATCCTCGACAGCCTGCGACGCCTCGGTGAAGACGAGTCGCTGCTGGTGCAGTCGGGCAAGCCGGTGGGCGTGTTCCGCACCCATGCCGATGCGCCGCGCGTGCTGATCGCCAATTCCAACCTGGTGCCGCACTGGGCCAACTGGGACAAGTTCAACGAGCTGGACCGCGCCGGGCTGATGATGTACGGCCAGATGACGGCGGGCTCGTGGATCTATATCGGCACGCAGGGCATCGTGCAGGGCACCTACGAGACCTTTGTCGAAGCCGGCCGCCAGCACTACAACGGCGACCTGTCGGGCAAGTGGATCCTGACCGCGGGCCTGGGCGGCATGGGCGGCGCGCAGCCGCTGGCGGGCGTGCTGGCCGGTGCCTGCGTGCTGGCGATCGAATGCCAGGAATCGCGCATCGATTTCCGCCTGCGCACGCGCTATGTCGACAAGAAGGCCACCACGCTGGATGAGGCGCTGGCGATGATCGCCGAGGCCACGCAGAAGAAGGAAGCGATCTCGGTCGGCCTGCTCGGCAATGCCGCCGAAATCCTGCCGGAGCTGGTCAAGCGCGCGCAGGCCGGCGGCATGCGCCCGGACATCGTCACCGACCAGACCTCGGCGCACGACCTGGTCAACGGCTATCTGCCAGCCGGCTGGACCGTCGAGCAATGGGACGCGGCGCGTACGAATGATCCCAAGTCGGTCGAGGCCGCCGCGCGTCCGTCCATCGTCAGGCACGTGCAGGCCATGCTCGATTTCCAGAAGATGGGCGTGCCGACGGTCGACTACGGCAACAATATCCGCCAGGTCGCGTTCGACGAGGGCGTGAAGAACGCTTTCGATTTCCCCGGCTTCGTGCCGGCCTATATCCGCCCGCTGTTCTGCCGCGGCAAGGGCCCGTTCCGCTGGGTCGCGCTGTCGGGCGATCCCGAGGATATCTACAAGACCGATGCCAAGATGAAGGAGCTGTTCCCGGAGGACAAGCACCTGCACCGCTGGCTCGACATGGCGCACGACCGCATCGCCTTCCAGGGCCTGCCGGCGCGCATCTGCTGGGTGGGCCTGGATGAGCGCCACCGCGCCGGCCTGGCCTTCAACGAGATGGTCAAGTCCGGCGAGCTCAAGGCGCCGGTGGTGATCGGCCGCGATCACCTGGATTGTGGCTCGGTCGCGTCGCCCAACCGCGAGACCGAAGCCATGCGCGACGGCTCGGATGCGGTGTCGGACTGGCCGCTGCTCAACGCACTGCTGAACACCGCGGGCGGTGCCACCTGGGTCAGCCTGCACCATGGCGGGGGCGTGGGCATGGGCTTCTCGCAGCATGCCGGCGTGGTGATCGTGTGCGATGGCACCGATGCGGCGGCAAAGCGCATCGAACGCGTGCTGTGGAACGATCCGGCCACCGGCGTGATGCGCCATGCAGATGCGGGCTATGACATCGCCATCGAATGCGCGCATGAGAAGGGCCTGAACCTGCCGATGGTGAAGGGCGTATGAGCCAGTCGCTACCAAGACGCTTCGCGCTGGCCGACATCGCACCCACGCGCTGGAAGAACGGCGGCGGCAACACGCGCGAGATCGCGGTGTGGCCGCCGGCCGCCGGCATGGATGATTTCATCTGGCGCCTGAGCGTGGCCGATATCGAACGCGACGGCCCGTTCTCGGCGTTCCCGGGCATCGACCGCCAGATCGTGCTGCTCGAAGGCGCCGGCGTGACGTTGCGCGCGGACGATGCCAGCTTCCGCCATCGCCTGGATCGCATCGGCGAGCCGTTCGCCTTCTCCGGCGATACCGGCCTGCAGTCAACGCTGCTCGGCGGCGCCACGCGCGACTTCAACGTGATGACGCGGCGCGGCCACTGCCGCGCGCGTGTCGAAGCCTTCCGGCAGGGGTTTGCATTCGACACCGGCGGCCGTACTGTCTGCCTGCTGGCCGTCAGCGGAGCATGGCGGGCGCACGACGCCGGCCTGGTGCTGCAAGCGGGCGAAGGGGCGCTGTACGGCGCCGCCGACGCCGCCACGCCTTCGTTTGAACCTGTGGGCGACGCGGCCCTGTGCCTGTGCGTCACCCTTGAGACGGAGCCCGGTCAATGACGCTGTCCCCTCGATCCTCAACCTTGTCCGCGCTCAGCGCGGACGGCGTCTGGCACAACTGCCACCTGCTGCCCGATGGCGATCCCGCACGGGCAATCCGCGATGCCGCGCTGGTGGTCGAGCAAGGTCGCATCGCCTGGCTCGGCGCCGCCGCGGACCTGCCGGATGCCTGGCGTGGCGCACCGCGCCATGACGCCAACGGTGCCTGGATCACGCCGGGCCTGGTCGATTGCCATACGCACCTGGTCTACGGCGGCCAGCGCGCCGACGAGTTTGCGATGCGGCTGGCCGGCGCCGGCTATGAAGAGATTGCGCGCGCCGGCGGCGGCATCGTCTCGACCGTGCGCGCCACGCGTGCCGCCGACGAAGACACGCTGTTTGCGCAGGCCGCGGCGCGCCTGCGGCCGCTGCTGGCCGAGGGCGTCACCGCCATCGAAATCAAGTCTGGCTACGGGCTGAACCTTGAAGCCGAGCGCAAGCAACTGCGCGTGGCGCGCCGGCTGGGCGAGCACTTCGGGATCTCGGTCCACACGACCTTCCTGGGTGCGCACGCGTTGCCGCCGGAATACGCGGGCCGTGCCGACGACTATATCGACCTGGTCTGCAACGCCATGCTGCCGGCGCTGGCCGAGGAAGGACTGGTCGATGCCGTCGATGCCTTCTGCGAATCGATCGGTTTTTCGATTGCACAGACCGAGCGCGTATTCGAGGCCGCGGCGCGCCGCGGCCTGCGCGTCAAGCTGCATGCCGAGCAACTGAGCAACCTCGGTGGCGCGGCACTGGCAGCGCGCCACCGCGCCTTGTCCGCCGACCACCTCGAGCACCTCGACGAGGCCGGTGTCGCGGCGATGGCAGAGGCCGGTACGGTGGCGGTGCTGCTGCCCGGTGCCTACTACTTCCTGCGCGACACCAACCTCCCGCCGATCGCGCTGCTGCGCCAGTACGGCGTGCCGATGGCGATCTCGACCGATCACAACCCGGGCACTTCGCCGGTGACTTCGCTGCTGTTGATGATGAATATGGCCTGCACCCTGTTCCGGCTGACGGTGCCGGAAGCGCTGGCTGGCGTGACCGTGAACGCCGCGCGTGCGCTCGGCGCGGCGGATCGCCATGGGTTGCTGGAAGTGGGGCGCGTTGCGGACTTCGCGCTCTGGCGCATCGATTCGCCTGCCGAGCTGGCGTATTGGTTCGGCCGCAACCCGGTGGCGACGGTGGTGCGCCAGGGGCGTGTGTATGCGCACGAAGGAGCCTCGGCATGAGCGACACGCAACTCTTCGCACCCTTTGCGCTGCTGCCGACCGGCTGGGCACGCGATGTACTGCTGGCCTGGGATGAGCAGGGCCGCTTCACCACCGTGCAGACCGGTGCCGCACCGGAGGCTGGCGTGCCGTGCGCGGTCGGCCCGGTGCTGCCCGGCATGCCCAACCTGCATTCGCACGCATTCCAGCGCGGCTTTGCCGGGCTGACCGAATTCCGCAGCAGCCCGCAGGGCGACGACCCGGCCGGCGCCGATTCATTCTGGAGCTGGCGCACGCTGATGTACCGCTTCGCGCAGCGGCTCTCGCCCGACACGCTGGAGGCCATCGCCACCCAGCTCTATATCGAGATGCTGCGCGCGGGCTACACCAGCGTGTGCGAGTTCCACTACGTGCATCACGATGCCGGCGGCAAGCCTTATGCCGATGCCGCCGAGATGTCGCTGCGGCTGCTGCGCGCGGCGCAGCGTACCGGCATCGGCATGACGCTGCTGCCGGTCCTGTACCAGACCGCGGGCTTTGGCGGCAAGCCGCCTCTCGCTGAGCAGCGCCGTTTCCTGCATGACACCGACGCGATGCTGAAGCTGCTGGAACGGCTTGGCCCTGCGTGCGTGCTGTCCGGCGCGCGGCTGGGGCTGGCACCGCATTCGCTGCGCGCGGTGCCGGAGGAAAGCCTGGCGCACGCACTGGCGGGGCTGCAGGCGATCGACCCGCAGGCGCCCATCCACATCCACATCGCCGAGCAGCAGAAAGAGGTCGACGACTGCATCGCCTGGTCGGGCACGCGCCCGGTGACCTGGCTGTTCGACCATGTGCAGGTCGACGCGCGCTGGTGCCTTGTGCATGCCACCCATATGGACTGGGACGAGCGCCGGCGCCTGGCGCACAGCGGCGCGGTGGCCGGCATCTGCCCGACTACCGAGGCTAACCTGGGCGATGGCGTGTTCGAGGCCGCGCCCTACCTGGCGCAGCATGGCGCATGGGGCATCGGCTCCGACAGCCATGCCAGCGTCAGCGTGGCGGAAGAGCTGCGCCTGTTCGAATACGGGCAGCGGCTGGGGCTGCAGCGGCGCAACGTGCTGGCGTCCGACACGCATGCGCAGGTGGCCGACCGCTTGTACCTGGAAGCCGTGGCCGGTGGCGCGCGCGCCTCGGGCCGCGCGGTGGCCGGACTGGCGGTGGGGCAGCAGGCCGACTTCGTCGTGCTGGACGGCGCGCATCCGACGCTGGCGGGCCTTGACGGGCCGCAGGCGCTGGCCACCCATGTGTTCGCCTGCCACGGTCATGAGACACTAGCGGATGTCCGCACGGCCGGCCGCAGCCGCGTGCAGCATGGCGCGCATCCGCTGCAGGCTGATACGGGGCGCCTGTTCATCGCGGCGCGCGCCAGCCTGCTGGCCGACTGAAACCGGGCGCACGCCCACTGCATCGCAAAGACCATGTCCTTCTCCACCGATACCCCCGCCTTCACCCTGCATCGCGGCACGCGCCCGTTGCTGGTATCGATGCCGCACGTCGGCACGCACCTGCCGGCTTCGGTCTCGCAGCGCCTGACCGCCGAAGCGCGCACGGTGCCCGACACCGACTGGCACCTGGAACGCCTCTACAACTTCGCCCGCGAACTGGGCGCATCGGTGCTGGTGGCCACGCACTCGCGCTATGTGGTCGACCTGAACCGCCCGCCCGACAACGCCAACCTGTATCCCGGCCAGGACACCACCGGCTTGTGCCCGGTCGATACCTTCGACAAGACCCCGCTGTATGCCGACGGCAATGGCCCCGACGATGCGGAAATCGCCGTGCGCCGCGACGCGATCTGGCGCCCGTACCACGAGGCGCTGGCCGCGGAACTGGCCCGCCTGAAGGCGGAGCACGGCACGGTTGCGCTGTGGGATGCGCATTCGATCCGCTCGGTGCTGCCGCGCTTTTTTGAAGGCAGGCTGCCGGACTTCAACCTCGGCACGGCCAATGGCGACAGCTGCGATGCCACGCTGGCCAGCCAGCTGCTGGAGCAGGCCAGTGCGGTAGCCGGCCATACCGCGGTGCTCAACGGGCGCTTCAAGGGTGGGTATATCACCCGGCAATATGGCAAGCCGGCAGACGGCGTGCATGCGGTGCAGCTGGAGTTGTCGCAGTGCGCGTATATGAGCGAGGTGTATCCGTTTGCGTATGATGAGGCGCTGGCGACGGCGTTGCAGCCGGCGCTGCGGGGGATGCTGGCGACTGTGTTGGAGTTTGTTGAGTCCTGTTGAGGGATGTTGGGGGTTTGTTTTGGGCTTGTCCCTGCGCGGTTGGTTGGCGTGCTTGGCGGGTGTGGGCTGTTTCGCCGGCGTAGCCGGCGGGGCTGCTTGCTCGTAGGCTTGGTTATGTCGGTCGGGTTCGATGTTGTCGTAGGATTAACCGCCTGGTTCCGCCCTGCTGGGCGGGTCACTTTTTGTCCGAGCGACAAAAAGTAACCAAAAAGCGCGTCGCCTCTGGCGGCTGGCCATCAATTTGGTGGTGGGGGTGGTTCGGGCGGCGGTGCTTGCCGTTTGGCGTGGTTGGCCGTTCGGGCCTGCTACGCACCCTGTCTGTGCCCACATCAACGGACTATTGGACGAACCCGACTTTAGGCGGTTGGCAGCCTGCTAAGCACCGCGTCGGTGGGACGCCTTCGGCTGCGCTTCGCGCCGGCCCTAACGTGGCAGAGCTGCGGACCACGTCCTGATTTGCGCCTTTGGCCCGGCATCACGACAGCGCCATGCGAGCGCAGCGACGCACTCCGTGCCCGAGCACCCGACCTACGATACTGAGTGCGCGCAGCGCAGCCGTAGGCGTCCTACCGATGACCTGGTTAGCAGGCTGCCAATAGCCTAAAGTCGGGTTCGTCCAATAGTCCGTCGACGCAGGCACCGGACAGGGTGCGTAGCAGGCTCGAACCACCTACCCCATCGAACGGAAATCACCGCCGCTCGAACCACCCACGCCGAGGAATGGATGGCCAGCCGCCAGAGGCGACGCGTTTTTTGGTCACTTTTTGTCGCTCGGACAAAAAGTGACCCGCCCAGCAGGGCGGAACCAGGCGCTTAAACCTACGACAACATCGACCCCGACCTACATAACCAAGCCACCGAGCAAGCAGCCCCGCCGGCTAAAGCCGGCGAAACAGCCCACCCCCGCCAAGCACACCAACCAACCACGTAACGACGACCAAAACCTACCTCAAATCCACCCCAACGAACAAAAAAAAAGCCCAGCGCAATGCCAGGCCCAGGCCACGCCAGCGAAGGCTTATTTCTTCAAGACATTCTTGTCGGCCTTGCTCCCCGTCGCCGCGTTGTACTTCTCGACATAGGCCTCGAACAACTTGCGGATCGAGCGCCCGATCTTGGCGTAGTCGGCTTCGTTCAGGTTGGCCAGCGACACCCGCCCTGACGGATGGCGCGTGCCGAAGCCGCGGCCCGGCAGCAGCACCACGCCCGCCTCATCGGCCAGCTGGAACAGCAGCTCGTTCGGCTCGACCGAGTTCAGCACCCATTTGACGAAGTCCGGCCCGATCGCCTTGCCGCCCAGCTGCTCGATATCGAGCAGCGTGTAGTAGTCGACGGCATTCGGGTCGTCGCTTTCGGGCGCAATGCCGATCTCGCGGTACAGCGCGGCCTTGCGGCCGCGGATCAGCCGCTTCATCGCGTTCTTGTAGTTGTCCGGCGTATCCATCAGCGAGAACAGCGAGAACAGCACCATCTGCACCTACTGCGGCGTGGACAGGCCGGCCGTGTGGTTCAGCGCCACAGTGCGGCTGTCGGCCACCAGACGGTCGATGAACTTGAGCTTCTCCGGCTCGGTGGTGATCGAGCTGTAGCGCTTGTTCAGTTGCTGGCGCTGTGCGTCCGGCAGCTTGCCGATCTGCAGGTCGAAGATATTGTCGCGGTGCGTGGCGATCACGCCCAGGCGCCAGCCGGTCGCGCCGAAGTACTTGGAGAACGAATACACCAGGATGGTGTTCTTCGGGCACATCGCGAACAGCGAGACGAAGTTGTCGGCAAAGGTGCCGTAGACGTCGTCGGTCAGGATGATCAGGTCCGGGCGCTCCTTGACGATCGAGGCCAGGTACTCCAGGCTTTCTTCGCTCATGCGCACCGACGGCGGGTTGCTCGGGTTGACCAGGAAGAAGGCCTTGACCTTGGGGTCGCGCAGCTTGTCGAGTTCCTTCTTCGAATACTGCCAGCGCGACTCGGGATCGGCATTGACCGACAATTCCACCAGCTGGTAGTCGTTCAGCTCCGGGATCTCGATATACGGCGTGAAGATTGGCATGCCCAGCGCGATGGTGTCGCCGGCCTTGAGCAGGTGGTTCTCGCGGATGGTGTTGAACAGGTAGGTCATCGCCGCGGTGCCGCCTTCGACCGCGAACAGATCGAACTCGCCGATGAACGGATGGTTGCCGATCATCTCCTTGCGGATGTACTGGCCGACGACAATCTCCGACAGCTTGAGCATGCGGTCGGGCACCGGGTAGTTGCAGGCCAGGATGCCTTCGCACATTTCATAGAGGAAGTCGCCCGCGCTCAACCCGAGCTGGTCGCGCACGTATGACACCGCGCCGGCCAGGAACTTCACGCCCGGGGTATCGGCGAACTCGCGCGCAAACTGGTTGAAGCGCTCCTCGATGCCTTCGCGGCGCGGGAAGCCGCCCACGCCCTCGGGCATGTACGAGAACGAACGCTCGGATTCGCGCATCGCGACAGGCCCAGCTGCCAGAAGCCGTGGCGCGGCACGGTGGCGAGGAAGTTGGGGTTGCCGCGGCCGGCGTTCAGCATCAGGCGTTCCGCGTCGCTTCTGGCCAGCTTGATCAGTTCATCCTTCAGCTCGAAGGGGGAGAGGCTGGACAGCTTGGAGATATCGAACTTGCTCATGGCTTGCTCCTGTGTTGACGCTTGTCGGTTGGGCCGGCGGGCCAGGTTGGGAGAGGGAAGGCCCGCGCAGCAGGAGAGATGGCGAGAAAGACGCGCGCTAGACGAGACCCACTACCAGCGGCCCCAGCAGCGTCAGCAGCACGTTGGCCAGCGCATAGGTGATGGCGAACGGCACCGCCGGCACCGGGCTTTCGGCCTTGTCGAGAATGCCGCCGAAGGCTGGGTTGGCGCTGCGCGAGCCCGACAGCGCGCCGGCCAGCACGGCGGCGTTGTCGTACTTCAGCACGTAGCGGCCAAACAGCATCGTCAGGAACAGCGGCAGCAGCGTCACCACCGCGCCCAGCAGGAAGATGGTCAGGCCGCTCTGGCGCAGCGTGGTCACGGCCTGCAGGCCGGAGTTGATGCCGACGATGGCCACGAACGCGGCCAGGCCGAAGTCCTTGAGCTTGGCAGGCCGCGGTCGGCATCGCGCCGAACATCTTGTGCTTGGACCGGGCCCAGCCGAACACCAGGCCCGACAGCAGCGCGCCGCCGCCGGCACCGAGCGTCAGGGGAATCGAGCCGACGCGCCATACCAGCAGGCCGATCAGCAGGCCCACCAGCACACCGGCGCCAAAGTAGACGAAGTCCGTCTTCTCGCTGGGCACCAGCTCATAGCCTGCGGTCTCGGCGGCACGCGTGGTATCGGCGGGGGTGCCGTAGAGCGTGATGATGTCGCCGTGCTGCAGCTTGAGATCCGGCAGCAGCGGCAGCGGATGGTCGTAGCGCTCGATGTGCTCGATATACACGCCATGGCGCATGTCGCGGCCCACGGTCTCGACGATCTCGGCCACCGTCTTGTTGTTCATGCCCTTGGCGGTGAACACCACCTTGCGCGACTGCATCACCAGGCCCATGCCCTTCGCATTGGCCACTTCCTCGCCGATCTGCGCCGCGGTCGGCACCATGGCATCGCGCCGGCCCACCAGCAGCACCAGGTCTTGCCTGACTTCCAGCTGCTTGCCGGCACGCAGCACCTGTTCCACGGTGACCAGGTCTTCGCCGCCGATCTCGATCTGCGACACGGTCTTGCCGACCGCGCCCGTGACGCGGAAGATCCGGCCCACCAGGCGCGGCAGCGCACCGCGCTGGCCCGGGCCGAATTGCGGCAGGCCACCGCTGAGCTGGGCTTCCATCGTCTTGGCGTCGGTCTTCAGGTCCGACTTCATGAGGCGCGGCAGGATGTTCACGCACACGATGATCGCGCCCAGTGAACCGAACACATAGGTCACCGCATAGCCGATGGCCACATTGGCCTGCATCGTCTTGACCTGGTCGGGCGGCAGGCCCAGCTTGGTGATGGCGTCGCCCGCCGTGCCGATGATGGCCGACTGCGTCATGCCGCCGGCGGCCAGGCCGGCTGCCAGGCCCTTGTCGAGGTGGAACAGCTTGGCCAGCACCACCACCGTGACCAGGCCGCACACCGCCATGAACACCGACATGGCGATCTCGCGCAGCGAGCTGCGGTTCAGCGAGTTGAAGAACTGCGGGCCGCTTTCATAGCCCACGGCGTAGATGAAGACCGCGAACATCACGGCCTTGACGCCGTTGTCGATCTCGACGCCGACCTGGCTGATCAGCACCGCGGCGAGCAGCGAGCCAGCCACGCCACCCAGCTGGAAGCGCCCGAACGTGATCTTGCCGATGGCGTAGCCGACTGACAGCGCGAAGAAGAGCGCCGATTCGGGCGACTTCTGGAAAATCTCATGCAACCATTCCATCGAAGGCTCCTGAAGCGAGTGATGCGGGTTGGGTGAGTCGTTGCATCGGTTTGCGTGGGTGGTGGGAATTCGGCACAGGACCAGGCGGCGCAGGACTAACGGTGGGTGGCGTGCAGGGTGGAGGGCATTTCCATGGCGCGGCGGCGTGTCCTTGGTAAGAAGGTGATCACGGCGATCACGGCAATCACGGTGGCGCCGCGGGACGCGCGTGCAGGGCGCGACCGCATCGACCGTGCGAATGCAGCGTGAGGCATTATCACTGCCGCTTTTTGGCCAGCGTATTGAAAGCTTTTGTCGGCGAATTAAACGCAGTCAACATTGCGCGCGCAGGGCTGCGCGGATCTGAGACTGGTGGGGTGAGCGGTGCTGATGCGGAGGAGGTGGAAGCGGGCGGAAGGGGGATGCCGCCTCACCCGATCGGGTTGGGCGGCAGTGACGAAAGCGCTGCAGTCAGCGCCCGCCGGCGAGGGGCGCTTCGATATGCCGGGCGCACTCCGGCGATCCCGGGTGCGAGTCCGGCAGCCCTCGCGCCGCCGCTGCGGTGCCCGCCAGGCCCGGAACCATCTCGTACGCAGCACCGACGACCTGGTCCACCTGCACGTCGTCGATATCGGTCCCGACCAGGGGATTCGCGATGCGAATGCGCTCGCTGTCGCCCGCGGGCCCGGTCACATGCCAGAGCGTGGGCCCGAAAATGGCGACAACCGGCGTACCGAATGCCGCCGCGACATGGGTAGGCCCGGTATCTGTGCCGATCAGAAGCGCGGCCTCGGCGATCAGCGTCATCATCTCCGGCAGCGGGGTTTTTCCGCAGAGATTGCTGGCATTCGGGAATTTGTCGGCAATCTTCGCCATATGCTCGGCTTCGGCCGGCGTGCCGATCAGGACCGGCTTATGCCACGGGAAAAACCGCGCCCAGCCTTCCAGCAATTCGATCCATTTATCCACCGGCCAGAGGCGCGTGTTCTTTCTATTGTGGTAGAACGAGCTGTTCCCGGTATGCAGGCAGATATAGGGCTGGTCGAGGCCATAACGCGCCCGGATATCGATTGCCGGCTTCCGCAACGAAGGCATGGCGCGGTGTGCGATCGCTTCGGGCACGCAATACGCCAACAGGCGCTGGATGACCTTGGTTCGGTGTGTTTCAGGCGGATCCACCTCATGGCGCACCTTGTAGACCTTGACCTTGTGGGCAGCGGGAAACAGCCAGCCCAGGCTGGGGAAGAAGTCTGACCGGTTAATGGTCAGGTCCAGGATCAGGTGGTAGGGGTAGCGAACCAGCGCGCGCGCCAGGATCAGCCATTTGTGCGGATTGACCAGCAGCGGCAGCCGGGGGCCGCCCCGCAAGATCAGGACGCGCGAAACCCGGGGGTCGTGCTTGAACAGGGCGTCGGATCGATGCTTGACCAGCAGATCGATTTCCATGTGCTCACCGTACGCTTCGCGCAAGGCGTCGATCGATGCGCTGGCCCACACCACATCACCAAGCCCACCCGTGCACATGATCAATGCGCGGGGGCGGGTCTTGCCGGTGGTCAACGGTCTTTTCAAATGCAATGGCCGCTCCAGAGTTCAGGGGGGTCGGGGGGACGTGTGGTGTCGGACAGCCTGTTGCCCGATGGGTTCCGGCAGGATTCTTACTCGGACCCGGCACCATCTGCTGGCCGGTCTATGAGATTGCCTGCCTGGCCGCCCGTCACGATCATGGGTCCCGCCGGAGCGTATTGTATTTCAGTGTCTGAGCGGGATCGCAGCCGGTTGTAAGTTCTTGCCGGAAATGTGCCCCAAGACGCGCAGCGTCTGATAAAGGCCGGCGCTGCATCGGATCGAATGAGCACAGCAAGCCTACCTCAGCGGGTTGCCAAGCTCAGTTCATGAACCAGATCAATGAGTGCCCGCAGCCGCGCCGGCACGAACCGATGGCCGGAGTAATAAAGCCTCAAGCCGCCAAACGATGGGCACCACGGCACCAGCACAGGTGTCAACGCGCCGGACTTCAACTCATCCTGGATAAACCATTCGGTGATGAAGCCGATGCCCAGCCCGAGCAGCACGGCTTGCTTGATGGCGGGAAGCTCATTGAGGGCCATGCGCATGGGTAGATCCATCTGCAGCTTCTGGCCGCCTTTCTCCAGCTCCCAGCGGTAGATGCCCCCGTGTGACATGCGCATGCCGATGCTCTGGTGCTTGAGCAAATCACGCGGATGCCTGGGTGTGCCGTGGCGTTTGAGGTACTCGGGCGTTGCTACCACGAGCATGCGGATGTCGCGCGAGAGCGGCACGGCAATCATGTCCTGCGGCACGGATTCGGCGAGGCGAATGCCTGCATCAAAGCCCTCGGCGACGACGTCGATCATGCGCGATTCGCTCACGATATCGATGCGCACCTCGGGGTAGCGCTGCGCGTACTGGTTAAGGAGCGGCTCCAGCAGCAGGAAGGCTACGCCCTGTGGTGCGTTGATGCGCAGGGTGCCGCTGGGCACATCGATGCCGGTGCCGGCTTCTTCGCCGGCGCTTTTGATTTCGGCCAGCGCGGGGGCGATGCGCTCCACATAGCGCTGGCCGGCATCCGTGAGCGCTACGCTGCGTGTCGAGCGGTTGAAGATGCGCACCTTCAGGCGCGCCTCCAGCCCGGCCACGGCGCTGCTCACGGCCGTGGTGGACATGCTCAACTCCTGCGCCGCGCCACGAAAACTGCTGCGGCGCGCGACGGCCAGAACCACCTCCAGCTCGGTCATTCCTGTCCTGTGCATGGATTGTCCTGAAATTACGGATACATCATCATCAATAAACTCGCTTATCAGAACAATAAACCATTCCTAGACTTCGCTCCATCCCGGCTTGAAATCATGTGAGCCGCTTTGAAAAGGAGCAGTCATGCAGCAACGTATTGAGCACATCTATATCAACGGCGAATTCGCCGTGCCGCACGGCCAGGAATGGTTCGCCCTGCACAACCCCAGCACCGAGGAAATCATCGGCCAGGTACGGCTGGGCGACGCGCAGGACGCGCTGCGCGCCATTGCGGCGGCCAAAGCCGCGTTCCCGGCCTGGTCACGCACCTCGCGCGAGGAGCGCATCGCGGCGCTGCAGCGCATGCACCGGGCCGTGGCGGCGCGCGAAGAAGAGTTGATGGAGGCCATCCTTACGGAATACGGCGCGCCTTCGGTGCGCGGGCGCTGGATGGCGACGTATCCCGCCGCTGTCATTGCCCAGGCCATCGACACGCTGCAGTCCTTTGCGTTTGAAGAGCAGGCAGGGAGTGCACGCGTCATCCTGACGCCCATCGGCGTGGCGGGCCTGATCACGCCCTGGAACAGCAATGCCGGCTTCATCTGCAACAAGCTTGCCACCGCGCTGGCGGCGGGCTGCACTGCCGTCATCAAGCCCAGCGAGATGAGCGCCATGCAAACGCAGGTGATTGCCCGCGCACTGCATGAAGCAGGGCTGCCGCCGGGCGTGTTCAACATCGTCAACGGCCGGGGCGAAGTCGTGGGCGAGGAAATCGCGCGGCATCCCGATATCGCCAAGATCTCATTCACCGGATCTTCCGCCGTGGGCCAGCATCTGGTGAGCGCGGGCGCAGCCACCATGAAGCGCGTGACGCTGGAGCTCGGCGGCAAGTCGCCAACCGTGGTGCTTGACGATGCGGACTTCGCCGCCATCATGCCCCTGGCGCTGCAGGCCGGCTTCGTCAACAGCGGCCAGGCCTGCATCGCCGGCACGCGCATCCTCGTGCCGCGCCTGCGGCTCGCGGAGTTCGAGCAGGTCGCCAGGCAGGCGGTTGCACAGTTCAAGGTTGGCGACCCGCGCTATGTCGAGACCGCCATCGGCCCGATGGTGAGCGCCAGGCAGTGGGAGCGCGTGCAGCACTACATCCGCATCGGCATCGATGAGGGCGCGCAGGTGCTGGCGGGTGGACAGGGACGGCCCGAGGGACTGCAGGCGGGCTGGTTCGTCAAACCGACGATCTTCACCAACGCTACCAACCAGATGCGCATAGCGCGCGAGGAAATCTTCGGCCCGGTGCTGACCCTCATTCCCTATGAGAATGACGCCGACGCTATCGCCCTTGCCAATGACACGCACTATGGCCTGAGTGCCCTGGTGCTCGGCAACGACCCGGAACGCTGCGAACGCGTGGCGCGCCAGATCGACGCAGGCCGCGTGCTCGTCAATACGCTGGCCAACGAGCCGCGCGCGCCATTTGGCGGTTTCAAGCATTCAGGGCTTGGGCGCGAGATGGGCAAGTGGGGGATGAGCGCGTACCTGGAGCCCAAGACTTTGCTGATGGCGGCGGGGCTGTCGGGGCATTGATTCCATCCACAGGCGCATCGCCTATGTGGCAGAGCGCCAATGCCGTTCAGTTAGCGACTGTCGTTCCCGCGCTGGCGGGAACCCAGTGACGTTCAAAAGACGCTGGACCCGCCTGCGCGGGAATGACGGTGGGGCTTGGGACCTTAACTGTACGGCATTACCCCGTAGACCCTGATTCTACGGGGGGCTGGAATGCATTGGGGGTACCTGGTGCCGGGGTCGGACTGAAACAGTTGTCGGAAAGCCACGCCAGATAATGGTTTGGCTTTTCTTGATCAGGAATGTACCCCCGGATGTACCCCCAGAGATACCCCGCTGCACCACTTAGGCCGCACGCCCAAACAAGAGCACCTCGCCGGGACTCGCGCGCCAGCCGGCGAGGTGCAGAGTGCGGGATCGAGGAAACGGATTGCCCGCACGGCATCAGTGTGCGATGGGAATTGATCAGGTTCTGTGCGCCACTGAACAGAGCGGCACGGATGCGACGCCCAGAAAAAAGCCCTTGTGCCAGGTAGGACAAGGGCTCTGCGTTTCTCTTTGGACCGGAACCAAGTCCGTGCGACCAGGTTGAGTTATCACAGCTGTACGGCTGTACACAAGGCAGCGCAGGCATCGTCACGGCCATCGCGTCAGAGGGCAATGGTTGTCTGGCCAAGGCAGGGTAGCGCAGGCGCGACAGGGCCAGAGCTTGCCGGAGGCTCGCTGGAATCGGTGCTGCAGAGGGAGATCCCTCGCGCGCGATGCGTGCGGATTGCCTACCAGAACTTAGAGGCGCGATCATGCCCAAGCAACCGCGCCATCTGCCCGAACAGCGCGGCGTCCTTGGCTTCCTCGATCCGCTCCAGTTCGTCTAGCAGGCGCTCGCGGGTCCGCAGTAGGGGGCAGAGAAGCCAAATCCGCCCGCCGCCGTAGTTGCTGGGCGTGCTGAGGGCCCTAATGCGCTGCTCCACGCCCTCGCCGTCAATCCGATATAAAACCGCGATGCAGGGTATCGGGCTCAAGCGGCAGTCAGGCAGGGCAATGGCATAATTCCGCTTTCTCGCGACTGATCAAATGGACCTCTTCTCGATCTGGCCTAGCATCGTAATCATCACTTTTTGTCTGGTCTTGGTTTGGCCAAAGCAGTTGTGGAGATTTCTTGATGATCCCCCGGCAAAACAAGGCCTGCGCTACGTGACGGTGGACGGCTTGCGAGGATTCCTTGCGCTGGCGGTGGTGCTGCATCATTGCGTCATCAGCTACGGCTTCCATCAAACGGGGGAATGGAAACTCCCCCCGTCTCCCTTTTACGCGATCCTTGGCCAGGCCGGCGTGTCAGTGTTCTTCATGATCACGGCTTTTCTCTTCTGGGGACGTCTTCTTGACGAAGGGAAGCGGGTAGACTGGTTCGCTCTCTATTGCAACCGCTTGTTCCGCATCGCACCCCTGTACTGGGTTGTGATCGCATTGATGCTTCTGATGGTGGCCATCAAGACAGACTTCAGCATGGCTGTTCCGCTCGCTGATCTGCTAAGTCAGGTCTTTCAGTGGCTGTTGCTGGCCATCATGAAGGCGCCGCCGGCGGTGAATGGCTACGCGCACACCAATACGATTACAGCCGGCGTTACCTGGACCCTCTACTACGAGTGGATGTTCTACTTCTCCCTTCCGTTGCTGGGCATCGCTTCCGCCAAGCGCTCACCACTTGGATTCTTGCCAGTCTGCATCTGGGTCATCTTCGTCCTGCCAGATACTCTCACTAACCCCTACGCGCGCTACTTCGTGGCAATGTTTGCCATTGGCATGGCCGCTGCCAGCATTGTTCGGCGATCCCCGGAGATAATTGGTGACAGCGCGCTGAAATCGATGGTAGCAGTAGCCTTGCTTGCTTATCCGCTTCTGAATAGGGACACGGCCTACGAATGGACGTCCATCGCATCCCTAGGAGCGTTCTTCTTTCTCGTCAGCAGTGGCGCCTCCCTATTCGGGCTTCTAACGTCCAGAAGCGCTATCAGGCTGGGCATCATGAGCTACGGTATTTACCTCCTGCAGGGGCTTGTAATTACCGTATTTCTTTCACCGCACGTCCTTGGTGCATTTGCAAGGAAGGGGCCGGCTCAATTCTGGCTGACTGGCCTGGCCATTGCACTTGCACTTGTGTGTATTGCAGCAGTGTCATATCACTTCATCGAGAGGCCGTGCATCCGCATCGGGAAGAGGGTAGGGAGGGAGCGACGGCGGGTAGACATCGGCGACGAGACAAGTGGGGTACTGTCTTAACGTAGAGCCGCTTCTTACTGCGCTACTCATAGGGTGACAATGGTCGCCAGCGATCATGCAGGGAGCAAATACCCAGAACGTTGACTGCGTGCGCAGGTTGCTGGCATAAGTGAATTCGCGAGGCATCACCAGAACTTAGATGCTCGAGCGTGCCCCAGGAGGCGGGTCAGTTGCCCAAACAGAACGAACTACGCCGCAACGAAGGCCAAAATATCGTCACGGTACGGCGAGCCGAGCAGACAGAGGGCGGCGTAATGCACCGTATCGGCGTCTACATGATTGGGGGCAGAGTAATGCCGGTAGCGACCATATGTGAGAACTGGCTGCTGCGTCTGCAGGAGCTTGCGGTACGCCATTCCTATCTCGGCCTGGCCGCCGCCTATCCACCCTGACGCTGATCGAACTATGGGGCGGGGCGAAACCACGCGATCCCAACGGTAGGCATACGCGCATGTATGTGACGCTGTTGAATAGTCCTGCCTGGCGCGTGCTGGGGTCATCTGCTGCCAAGTTGTTCATGGACCTGCGGGCATCCGTCACCGGCACCGAAGATGCGCGTTTTTTGATTGCAACGTCAGTCGTGGGCATAGCGGGATATGCGTCGCGGTGGATGGGGTCGTCTTGCACCCCACATGCCCCCGCCGTGTTGGGGTGGGTTGGGGGTACATTCTCCCGCGAATGAGGCACTTTTCACGAGATACCCCCAAATGTACCCCCGCTGCCAGTGGGCGTTCTTGGACGTCGCGGGAAGCAAAAACCCCCGCAAAGCTAGGCTGGACGGGCGTTTGTGGACTATTTGGACTGCTTGGGACTTGTTCTTGGTGCCCGGGGTCGGACTCGAACCGACACGCCTTGCGGCGGGGGATTTTGAGTCCCCTGCGTCTACCTGTTTCACCACCCGGGCAGGGTGTATGGCGCCGGAACCGGTGCCGTGCTGAGCCGAGGATTATGCCGGAATTCCCGGCATCGGACAACCGACGCCGGATCCTTGGGCGGTCGCGCAAATCCGGTAGCATGGCGCCCAGCCCCTGACACGCCCACCACCCCGACCACCCCCCGACTGCCATGACCAATCAAGCTTCGCTGGCGCGCCTCGCCAGCCTGCCTTCGCAGGACCCCGGCTTCTATGACCGGGAGTACAACAACCGCGCCAATGTGCCGGACAACCCGGCCCATATGGCGCGCTGGGCGCAGTGGTCCGCGCAGGTGCGCGCGCGCAGCCCCTTCCTGGCGGACCTGAGCTATGCCGGCGAGGACTCGCCGCATGCGCAGGGCGAGACGCTCGACTACTTCCCCGCGCAGCGGGCCAACGGGGCGCTGCCGCCGCTGCTGGTGTTCGTGCATGGGGGCTATTACCGGGCGCTGGACAAGCACGACCACAGCTTTGTCGCCAGCGCGTTGCCGGCGCTGGGCGTGTCGGTGGCCGTGGTCAACTACACGCTGGTGCCAGCGGTGACGGTGCCTGAGATCGTGCGGCAGGTGCTGCGCAGCGTGGCCTGGCTGTACCGGCAGGCGGACCGGCTGGGCCATGATCCGGACAAGCTCTTCCTGGCGGGGCATTCCGTCGGCGGGCACCTGGTGGCGATGCTGATGGCCGCGCGCTGGCCGCAGCTGGATGCGGACCTGCCGGTCGACCTAGTCAAGGGCGGGCTCTCGGTCAGCGGGCTGTACGACATGGAGCCGCTGCGGCGCGCGGCCTTTTTGCAGCGCGACCTGCAGTTCTCGGAAGACGATGTCGCGCGGCTGTCGCCCGCGTATATGCCGCCGGCCAGCGGTGCGCCGCTGGCGATCGCGGTGGGGGAACTCGAGGCCGCCGAATACCACCGCCAGCACGCGCTGATCCGCGCGGCGTGGCCGGCCAAGGTGGCGCATCCGGCGGCGAGCGACCTGGTGCTGGCGGACTGCCATCACTTCAATGTGCTGGACAGCTTTGCCAGCGCGGACGGTGCCCTGACGCGCGCGGTGCTGCGGCTGATGGAGCGCTGACAGGAAGGGCGTCAGCCCTCCAGCACGCGCAGCAGCGACGAGGTGTCGTCCGTGCCCCAGCCCCTGGCCATCAGCGCGCGCAGCTGCGCCGAGGTGGCCTGCATCGCGGGCAGGTCCAGGCCGATTTCCTCGGCGATATCGCGCGCCAGCCCGAAGTCCTTGTCGTGCAGCCGTGCCTCGATGCCGGCCGCGAAGTTGCGCGCCACCATCTTGGGGCCCATCAGGTCGAGCATGCGGCTGCCGGCCATGCCGGTTGCCATGGCCTCGAACACGCGGCCGGTGTCGACGTTCTGCGCGGCGGCAAAACGCATGGCCTCGGCAATGCCTTCGATATTGACCACCTGCGCGATCTGGTTGCACAGCTTGGCGACCTGGCCCGCGCCGTGGTCGCCGATATGGGTGATGGTCTTGCCCAGCCGTTGCAGCAGCGGACGCACGCGCTCCAGCATCTCGGGCTTGCCGCCGACCATGATGGTCAGCGTGGCGGCCTCGGCGCCCATGGTGCCGCCCGAGACCGGGCAGTCCAGTGCCTCGATACCGTGCGCGGCCAGCGCCGCGGCGATCTCGCGCGTGACGATCGGCGAGATGGTGCTATGGTCCACGCAGATGGTGCCCGGCGCGGCGCCGTGGATCACGCCCTGCTCGCCCAGCAACACTTCGCGCACGTCTTCGGACGAGGTCACGTTGGTGAAGACGACGCTGGCGCCGCGCGCCGCTTCGGCGGGGGTGAAGAACGGTTCCGCCCCCAGCGCGCGCGCGGCCTCGGCGGCTTCCGGGCGGCGCACGAAGGCGCGCACGGTGTGGCCGGCGCCCAGCAGGTGGCGGACCATGTGCGAGCCCATGGCGCCCAGGCCGATGAAAGCGACGGTGGTGGGGGTGTGGCTGGTGCTCATTGCAATGCTTCCTTTCTTGATGCGTTGATGCAGCGGGCTGGTCCACTGAATCACTGAAGTTGGTCGGAGCCTGCCATGTCATGCGGGCGCATCGCGTCGTTGCAAATGCTCGCAATAGCCGTGCTATTGCTGCGCTTTGCCCTTGCAGGGCGCACATGCGCTTGCAAGCGCATGTCGCTACGCAGGCGGATTGCCATGCAATCCGAAACCCCTGCTTCGCCCTAGCGCTGCATCCCGCATGACATGTCCTTCACCTCCCATTTCAGTGATTCAGTGGACTACTTGTCGCCCGCATAGGCAAACTTGCCGTTGCGGATCACCCCCATCACGCGTGAACGCTGGTCGAAGCCCTGGTGGTCCTTCGGGTTCATGTTCATCACGCCGTTGGGGATGGTGAGATTGGTGGTGGCTTCCAGCGCGTCGCGCATGGCGGCGCGGAACTCGCGCGTGCCGGGCTGGGCGCCGGTCTTCAGCGCGCGGCGGGCGGCGTCGTCCAGCAGCATCCACGCGCCCCAGGCATCGCCGGCGAACTGCGTGACGCTGTCGGCGCCGTACTTGGCCTCGTAGCGGTTGACGAACTCCAGCGCCACCTTGCGCACCGGGTGGCTCTCGGGCAGCTGGCGCGCCACCACCACCGGCCCGGTCGGGAACAGCGTGCCTTCCACGTCCTTGCCGCCCATGCGCAGGAAGTCCCAGGTGGCGATGCCGTGGGTCTGGTAGACCTTGCCCTTGTAGCCGCGCTCGCCCAGCGTTTTCTGCGGCAGGACGGACGGCGTCCCGGCGCCGGCGATCAGGATCGCGTCCGGATTGGCCGCCATCAGCTTGAGCACCTGCCCGGTCACGGAGGTGTCGTTGCGCGAGAAGCGCTCGTTGGCCACCACCTTGATCTTGCGCACCTCGGCCAGCTTCGAGAACTCGCGCCACCAGCTTTCGCCGTAGGCGTCGGCAAAGCCGATAAAGCCGACGGTCTTCACGCCATGGTTGCTCATGTACTCGGTCAGCACGGTCGCCATGTGCGAGTCGTTCTGCGGCATCTTGAAGGCCCAGCGGCGCTTGGCGTCGGCCTGCGGCTCGACGATGGAGGCCGAGGCGGCCAGCGCCACCATCGGCGTCTCGCCCTCGGCCACGGCGTCGAGCGCGGCGATGGCGGTGGGCGTGATATTGGGGCCGACGATCACGTCGACCTTTTCCTCGGAGATCAGCTTGCGCACGTTGCGCACCGCGGCGGCGGGGTCGGTGCCGTCGTCCAGGATGACGTAGTGCGCCTTCTGCCCGCCCAGGGTCTGGGGCCACATCAGCACGGTGTTCTTGGAGGGGATGCCGATCGAGGCCGCCGGGCCGGTGGTGGACACATCGACGCCGACGCGGATGTCGGCATGCGCGGTGCAGGTGAAGAGCAGGGCGCCAGCCAGCAGCAGGGGGCGCAGGGGCAGTTTCAGCATCGTCTCCTCCGTTCTTATATGTGACGGGAAGGATAGCCGAACTCGGCCGGCGGGGCACCTCCGTGCCCCGCCGCGACCGTCAGGCGGTCAGCGCACGCCCAGGCGCCAGAGCGAGGTCACTTCGGCGGAACGCGCTGCATGCAGCGGATCGGCCGCATCCGTCGCGCGCGGGTGGCGCGGGCGGATATCGGAGCGGCCCAGCACCTTCAGCCCGGCGGCGTCGATCCAGGCCGTCAGCTCCTCGCGCGGGCGCAGGCCGAGATGCTCGGCCAGGTCCGACAGCAGCAGCCAGCCTTCGCCGCCCGGCTCCAGATGGTCGGCCAGCCCTTGCAGGAAGCCGCGCAGCATGGCGCTGTCGGGGTCGAAGACGGCGCGCTCGACCGGCGAGCTGGGCCGTGCCGGCACCCAGGGCGGGTTGCACACCACCAGCGGCGCCCGGCCTTCGGGGAACAGGTCGGCCTGGACGATCTCGACCTCCGCGGTGTAGCCAAGCTGCGCGATGTTCTCGCGCGCGCAGGCCAGCGCGCGCGGATCCTGGTCGGTGGCGACCACGCGCCGCACGCCGCGGCGGGCCAGCACCGCGGCCAGCACGCCGGTGCCGGTGCCGATATCGAAGGCCAGGGTCTTCGCCGGCAGCGGTTCGGCCGCGACCAGGTCGATATATTCGCCGCGCACCGGCGAGAACACGCCGTACCAGGGGTGGATGCGGTCTTCCAGCGCGGGAATCTCCACGCCCTTCTTGCGCCATTCAAAGGCGCCGATCATGCCCAGCAGCTCGCGCATCGATGCCACATAGGCTTCGCCGGCCGGGCCGTAGACCTGCTCGCAGGCGTCGCGCACATCCGGCGCGCGGCGCAGCGGCACCTCGTGGCTGGCCTCGAACGGCAGCAGCAGCATGCCCAGCGTGCGGGCGCGCTGCGACTGGGCCAGCCGGTGCAGGTGAAAGGCTTCGGTCGGCGAAGCCGCCGCACCCTTGGTCTTGTCCTTGGCCTTCTGGCCGGGGCGGCTGGCCTTCTTGGGCTTGCGCTCGGTGCGGCGGGCCAGCGCGTGCAGCAGCTGGCGCGCGTTCTGGAAGTCGCCGCGCCACAGCAGCGCAGTGCCTTCGCAGGCCAGGCGGTAGGCGGTGTCGGCGCTGGTAGTGTCATCGGCGATGACCACGCGCCGGGGCGGCGGCAGGCCGGCTTCGGAGCGCCAGGCGGCGCTGCGCTCGACGCCGTCCTCAGTCCAGTGAATACGGGGCAGGTCGCTCACAGGGCCTCCGGCCGGCAGGGCGTGATGGGCAGTGCATGCATGGTGGGGTTTGCTTCTTATATAGAAGAGGCGGCGGCGGGCCGACCTCAGAGTTCGTAGGCTTCGTGTTCGCCGGACATGGCCTGCTCAACCAGCTTGCGGTTGAGCGTCGGCGAGAACAGTTCGATGAAGGTGTAGACAAAGCTGCGCAGGTAGGCGCCCTGCTTGACGGCCAGGTGCGTCACATTGCTGCCGAACAGGTGGCCGGCCGGGATCCCGCGCAGGTTGCGGTCGCGCTCGGCATCATAGGCCACGCCGGCGACGATGCCCACGCCCAGTCCGATCTCTACATACGTCTTGATCACGTCCGCGTCGATGGCCTCCAGCACGATGTCGGGCTCCAGGTGGCGCAGCGCGAAGGCCTTGTCGATCTTGGTCCGCCCGGCAAAGTTGGCATCGTAGGTGATCAGCGGGAAGCCCATCAGATCCTCCAGCGCCAGGTGCTTCTTGTCCAGCAGCGGATGATCGGGTGGCGTAATCACCATATGCGTCCACTGATAGCCCGGCAACGACACCAGGTTCTTGTCGGCGGAGATGCCTTCCGTGGCGATACCGATATCGGCCTGGTCGTGCAGCAGCATGTCGGCGATCTGCGACGGGTTGCCCTGCTGGATCGACAGCCGCACCTTGGGGTAGCGCTTGGTGAACTCGCTGATCACCCGCGGCAGGGCGTAGCGCGCCTGGGTGTGGGTGGTGGCGATGGTGAAGTTGCCCTGGTCCTGTGCCGCATAGTCCATGCCGACGCGCTTCAGGCTTTCCACTTCCTGCAGGATCTTCTCGACCGAGCTTAGGATGCGCCGCCCCGGCTCGGTCAGGCTGCGGATGCGCTTGCCATGGCGGGTGAAGATATCCACGCCCAGCTCTTCTTCCAGCTCGATGATGGCCTTGGACACGCCAGGTTGTGACGTGTAGAGCGCTTTGGCGGCTTCGGTCAGGTTGTAGTTCTGCCGGACGGCCTCACGCACGAAACGAAACTGGTGCAAGTTCATATATCTGGGTTCGTATAAACAAACAACTTCTTATTAGTTTGAGGTATGAGGCCAGTTTATTACGATTCTCGAACTTTGTTAATGAACGGCCTGCCCTCAGTGCGTCTTCTCGCAGCAGCTACTTTGTGATGCGAGATCCACGGGCCAGGCCCCCACCGAGTCCCCCATGTCTGTTGCCTATACCGTTTCCGGTCTATTTGTAGGCGTCCTCGTCGGTCTGACCGGGGTGGGAGGGGGCTCGCTGATGACGCCGCTGCTGACACTGCTGTTCGGCTTCTCGCCGGCCACCGCGGTCGGCACCGACCTGGCCTTCGCGGCCATCACCAAGGGCTTTGGCACGATCGCGCACCGCGCCCACGGCCATGTGCAGTGGCAAGTGGTGCGCCGCCTGTGCATCGGCAGCCTGCCGGCGGCCGTGGCCGCCATCCTGGTGCTGAAGAGCGCGGGCGAGCTCAACGCGCAGTGGCTGCATGCGATCCGGCTGACCATCGGCGTCTCGGTGCTGCTGACGGTGCTGTCGCTGCTGTTCCGCAAGCAACTGCTGGCCTGGCTGGCGCGCAACCCCCGCTTCCAGCTGGAAGGCCGCCGCCAGGCGGTCGCCACCGTGGCGGTGGGCGTGGTGCTGGGCGTGCTGGTGACGGTGTCGTCGATCGGCGCCGGCGCGGTTGGCGCCACGCTGATCCTGCTGCTGTATCCCCATATGAAACCGGCCGAAGTGGCCGGCACCGACATTGCCTACGCCGTCCCGCTGACGGCGATTGCCGGGCTGGGCCATGTGTGGCTTGGCACGGTCGACTGGAATTTGCTGCTGTCGCTGCTGGTGGGTTCGATCCCCGGCATCTGGCTGGGCGCGCAATTGTCGCGGGCGCTGCCCGAACGGCTGGTGCGTGCCGCACTGGCGACCACGCTGACGCTCGTTGCCATCAAGCTTGTTTCCTGAATTTAACGAATACTGAACGGATCCCGCCATGTATCAGTACGACCAATATGACCAGCGCATCGTCGCCGAGCGCGTCGCCCAGTTCCGTGACCAGGTGCGCCGCCGCCTGTCCGGCGAGCTGACCGAGGAAGAATTCCTGCCGCTGCGCCTGCAGAACGGCCTGTACATGCAGCGCCATGCCTACATGCTGCGCGTGGCGATCCCGTACGGCCTGCTGTCGTCGAAGCAGATGCGCAAGCTGGGCCATATCGCGCGCGAGTACGACCGCGGCTACGGCCACTTCTCTACCCGCCAGAACATCCAGTACAACTGGATGGACCTGGAGCGCGTGCCCGACGTGCTGGCCGAGCTGGCCAGCGTCGAGATGCACGCGATCCAGACCTCGGGCAACTGCGTGCGCAACATCACCACCGACCACTTCGCCGGCGTCGCGCCGGACGAATCGGTGGACCCGCGCGTGCTGGCCGAGCTGCTGCGCCAGTGGAGCACCTTCCAGCCGGAATTTGCCTTCCTGCCGCGCAAGTTCAAGATCGCGATCTCGGCATCGGCCGACGACCGCGCGGTGGTGCAGATGCACGACATCGGCATCTACGCCTACAAGAACGCCGAAGGCGAAACGCGCCTGCGCATCCTGGCCGGCGGCGGCCTTGGCCGCACGCCGATCCTGGGCACGGTCATCAAGGACGACCTGCCGTGGCAGCACATGCTGTCCTATGTCGAGTCGGCCATCCGCGTGTACAACCGCTATGGCCGTCGCGACAACAAGTACAAGGCGCGCATCAAGATCCTGGTGAAGGCCATCGGCGCCGAGAAGTTCGCGCAGGAAGTCGAGGAAGAATGGCAGCACAGCAAGGACGGCCCGGCCACGCTGACGCAGGCCGAGTTCGACCGCGTGGCGCAGTACTTCACGCCGCCGGCCTATGAAAAGCTGGCTGACACCGACGCCTCGTACGAGAACCACCTGCTGGAAGACAAGGCCTTTGCGCGCTGGGTCAGCCGCAACGTGCACGGCCACAAGGTGCCGGGCTACGCCGCGGTGACGCTGTCGACCAAGCCCGGCGTGGTGTCGCCCCCGGGGGACGCCACCGACGCGCAGATCGAAGCCGTGGCCGACCTGGCCGACCAGTTCGGCTTTGGCGAGCTGCGCGTGGCGCACGAGCAGAACCTGATCCTTCCGGACGTGAAGAAGCAGGACCTGTTCAAGCTGTGGGGCCTGGCCAGGAAGGCCGGCCTGGCCACGCCCAACATCGGCCTGCTGACCGACATCATCGCCTGCCCGGGCGGCGACTTCTGCTCGCTGGCCAATGCCAAGTCGATCCCCATCGCGCAGGCGATCCAGGAGCGCTTCGACGACCTCGACTATGTCTATGACCTGGGCGAGATCTCGCTGAATATCTCGGGCTGCATCAACGCCTGCGGCCATCACCACGTCGGCAATATCGGCGTGCTGGGCGTCGACAAGGATGGTTCCGAGTGGTATCAGGTCACGCTGGGCGGCGCCCAGGGCAACCAGACCGCGCTGGGCAAGGTGATCGGCCCGTCGTTCAGCGCCGAGGAAATGCCCGAGGTGGTGACCCGCATCATCGACACCTTCGTGGCCAACCGCATCGAAGACGAACGCTTTATCGAAACCCTGTCCCGCATCGGCATCGCTCCGTTCAAGGAACGCGTTTATGCCGACAAGCAACCGCGCGAGCGCGCTGAAGCCTGAGGACCGGAGACTGAACATGGCAAAGATCATTCAACTGCAACAGGACGGCGCTACCGTCGCCCCCGTCATCGTCGATGACGCCTGGACCGTGCTGCGCGGCACCGCCGAGCAGCCGCTGACCGACGAGCAGATCGCCGCGGCCGTGCAAAGCCAGGACGCGGTGCTGTTCCCGCTGTCGGTGTGGAAGGCCAACGAATCGCTGCTGGCCGGCCGCGACGCGGCTCGCACCGGCGTGTGGCTGGCCCCGGAAGACGAGCCGGGCGATGCCGAGGCCTTGTTCGCGCGCGTGGCGCTGGTGGCGGTGGACTTCCCGGTGTTCCGCGACGGCCGCGGCTTCTCCACGGCCTACCTGCTGCGCACCCGCTACCACTGGAAGGGCCAGCTGCGCGCCATCGGCGACGTGCTGCGCGACCAGCTCAACTTCATGAAGCGTTGCGGCTTCGACGCCTTCGCGGTGCGCGCCGACAAGAGCATCGACGACGCCATCAAGGGCTTTACCGAGTTCACCGTGACCTACCAGGCCTCGGTGGACGAGCCGCTGCCCCTGTTCCGCCGCGCGCGGGCAGAGGTTGGCGCGCAAGCGAAGGAAACGGCATGAGCACGGTGCTGAGCGACATCGCCGTGGTCGATGCTGGCGCCGTATCGGCGCTGCGTCCGCCCGCGCTGTGGGTCGCGCCGGAATACACCGGCAGCGTCGCCGCGCTGGAACAGAAGGAGCGTGAGCTGGGCGAACGCCTGGCGGGCATCGCCGGCCGCTACTTCCGCGCGCGCTTTGCCTCGAGCCTGGCGGCCGAGGACATGGTGCTGACCGACGCGATCCTGCGCGGCACCGAAGGCGTGCGCGCGGGCATCCGCGTGTTCACGCTGCAGACCGGGCGCCTGCACGCCGAGACGCTGGCGGTGCTGGACAAGGTGCAGGCGCACTACGGCTACAGCATCGAGCAGTTCACGCCGGACGCCGAGGCTGTCGAGAACTACCTGAAGAAGCACGGGCTGAATGGCTTCTACGACAGCATCGACCTGCGCAAGGAATGCTGCGGCATCCGCAAGGTCGAGCCGCTCAACCGCGCGCTCTCGCACGCGGACGCGTGGCTGACCGGCCAGCGCCGCGAGCAGGCCGTCACGCGCTCGGAACTGCCGTTCGAGGAACTGGACGAGGCCCGCGGCATCCCCAAGTTCAATCCGCTGGCGGACTGGAGCGAGGCCGAGGTGTGGGCCTACCTGAAGCGCCACAACGTGCCCGTCAACGACCTGCACGCCAAGGGCTACCCCAGCATCGGCTGCGAGCCGTGTACGCGTGCGGTGCGCGCGGGCGAGGACGTGCGCGCGGGACGTTGGTGGTGGGAGAGCAAGGACTCGAAAGAGTGCGGGCTCCACGAACAGAACATCAAGCATTGAGGCCGGAATAAAATGGGCATCATGAACGACATCGCAGAAGCCACCAGCAGCGTGGCGCACCTGTTGCAGGTACAGAACGACCATCTCGACCGCCTGGAGGCGGAGTCCATCTACATCATCCGCGAGGTGGTGGCCGAGTGCCGCAACCCGGCGCTGCTGTTCTCCGGCGGCAAGGACTCGATCGTGATGCTGCACCTGGCGCTGAAGGCCTTCCGCCTGGGCGACCGCAAGATCGAGCTGCCGTTCCCGCTGGTGCATATCGACACCGGCCACAACTATCCGGAAGTCATCGCCTTCCGCGACCAGCGCGTGGCTGAGCTGGGCGCGCGCCTGGTGGTGGGCCATGTCGAGGATTCGATCAAGCGCGGCACCGTGCGGCTGCGCAAGGAAACCGATTCGCGCAACGCGGCCCAGGCCGTGACGCTGCTGGAAACCATCGGCGAGCATCAATTCGACGCGCTGATGGGCGGCGCCCGCCGCGACGAAGAGAAGGCCCGCGCCAAGGAGCGCATCTTCTCGTTCCGCGACGAGTTCGGCCAGTGGGACCCCAAGGCCCAGCGCCCCGAGCTGTGGAGCCTGTACAACGCCCGCATGGCGCAGGGCGAGCAGATGCGCGTGTTTCCGATCTCGAACTGGACCGAGCTGGACGTGTGGCAGTACATCGCCCGCGAAAAGCTGGCGCTGCCGCCGATCTACTACGCGCACGAGCGCGAAGTGGTGCGCAAGAACGGCCTGCTGGTGCCGGTCACGCCGATCACGCCCAAGCAGGACGGCGATGTCAGCGAGGTGCTGTCGGTGCGCTTCCGCACCGTGGGCGACATCAGCTGCACCTGCCCGGTGGCCAGCGTTGCCGATTCGCCGGAAGCGATCATCGCCGAGACCGCGGTGACCGAGATCACCGAGCGCGGCGCCACCCGCATGGACGACCAGACGAGCGAAGCCTCGATGGAACGCCGCAAGAAGGAAGGCTACTTCTAAGCCGCACGCAGCAAAGGATTCAGACATGACTCACCAAGCAACCCATCAAGGCCTGCTGCGCTTTATCACCGCCGGCTCCGTCGACGACGGCAAGAGCACGCTGATCGGCCGCCTGCTGTATGACAGCAAGGCTGTGCTGTCCGACCAGCTGACCGCGCTGGCCAACGCCAAGAACAAGCGCACCGCCGGCGAGCAGATCGACTTCTCGCTGCTGACCGACGGCCTGGAGGCCGAGCGCGAGCAGGGCATCACCATCGACGTGGCCTACCGCTACTTCTCGACCGCGCGCCGCAAGTTCATCATCGCGGACACGCCGGGCCACGAGCAGTACACCCGCAACATGGTCACTGGCGCCTCGACCGCGGACGCGGCCATCGTGCTGGTCGATGCCACCCGTGTCACCGTCAAGGACGGCCGCGCCGAGCTGCTGGCCCAGACCAAGCGCCATTCGGCGATCCTGAAGCTGCTGGAAATCCGCCACGTGATCGTCGCCATCAACAAGATGGACCTGGTCGACTACAGCGAAGAGCGCTTCAACGAGATCCGCACCGCCTACACCGAACTGGCCAGCCAGCTCGGCCTGAAGGACGTGCGCTACGTGCCGGTGTCGGCGCTGCGCGGCGACAATATCGTGCACGAGAGCGATGCCATGCCGTGGTTCCAGGGCGAGCCGCTGCTGCCGCTGCTGGAGGACCTGCCGGTGGAAGAAGCCGCGCCCGAGGACGATGCCGCGCTGCGCTTCCCGGTGCAACTGGTGATCCGCCAGGACGGTTCCCAGTCGGACGACTTCCGCGGCTATGCCGGCCGCATCGAAGCCGGCACCGTGCGCGTCGGCCAGAAGCTGCGCGTGCTGCCCGCCAACCGCGAAGCCGTGGTCGCCGAGGTGCTGACGCCCAACGGCGTGGCGGAATCCGCCAACGTCGGTGACACTGTCACCGTGCGCCTGACCGAGGACGTCGATGTATCACGCGGTGACATGTTCGTCGCCGCCGATGCCGCCACCGCGCCGGCCAAGAAGCTGCAGGCCGACCTGTGCTGGTTCGACGACGAATCGCTGAACCCGGCGCGCAAGTACGTGCTCAAGCACACCACGGCGAGCGTGTTCGCGCGCGTGTCGGCGGTGGACCGCGTGCTGGACGTGCACACGCTGTCGCATGAGACTGGCCGCCACGATATCCGCCTGAACGACATCGGTTCGGTGCAGATCTCGCTGCAGAAGCCGATCGTGTGCGATGCCTATGGCGACAACCCGGCAACGGGCGCCTTCGTCCTGATCGACGAAGCGACCAACCACACGGTGGCCGCAGGCATGATCCGTGCGTTCTCCTGATCGCTGACAGACAGGAACGAACAGGCTAGGGGCCGGAGATGAACCAGCAGGCACAGAAGACTTACGGCAAGGTGAGCCTCATCGGGGCAGGCCCCGGTGCGGCAGATCTCATTACGGTGCGTGGTGCACGGCTTTTGGGCGAAGCCCAGGTGGTGCTGCACGATGCACTGGTAGCGCCGGAGATGCTGGCCTGGTGTCCGCAGGCGGAACTGGTCGAGGTGGGCAAGCGCTGCGGGCAGCGCTCCACCGCGCAGCTGTTCATCAACCGCCAGATCGTCGACCTGGCCAGCAAGTACGAGCGCGTGGTGCGCCTGAAGGGCGGCGACCCGATGCTGTTCGGCCGCGCCGACGAGGAACTGCAGGCGCTGGAAGCGGCCGGCATCGAATACGAAGTGGTGCCGGGCATCACCGCTGCGCTGGCGGCTGCTTCGGCAATCGGCAAGCCGCTGACCAAGCGGGGTGTGTCGCGCAGCGTGGCGTTTGCCACGCAGGCAAAGGCCGCGGATGGTGAGGGCTCGGCCGACATCGAAGCCGCGGTCAAGGCCGATACGCTGGTCTATTACATGGGCCGCGACCAGGCGGCATCGATTGCCGCGCAGCTGATCGCGCATGGCAAGCCGGCTTCTACGCCGGCGTGGGTGGTGGAAGCCGTCTCCACGCCGCGGCAGCGCAGTCGTGAATTCACACTCGGCCGGATGGCCGCAGGTGAAGCGGCCGCGTGGATCGATCCGGTGCAGCCGAGCCTGCTGATGATTGGGGCCGCGCTGGCCGCGCGGGCCACCGAAACGCCGCGCGAAGGCGTCGGCGAAACCGCAGTGCAGACGCCGCGCGCCGCCTGATCTCTACCTGAGCGCCACCAAGCAAAAAGCCCTGTATCGGCATGCCGGTACAGGGCTTTTGTCATGGCGGGCCGCGCTTCTGCTCAGGGCTGGCTGCTTCCGGGCAATGAGGCAACGCAGTACGCCGCCATCGCATCCAGCACCGCATCGGCCTCGCCCACTGCCGTCGCGCAATGGATGCGCAGCCCGGGGTGCGCTTGCCGGCATTGGTCGAGCAAGGCCGGCAGGTCGCGCCGCAGGTGACCGCCCTGGCCCAGGAACACCGGCACCACGGTGACGTCGGACATGCCGTGCGCCGCCAGGTCGGCCAGCGCGTCCGGCAGCACCGGCGTCATCAGCTCCAGGAACGCCAGCCGCACCTCGCACCTGGGCAGGGCAGCGGCTACCTTCTGCTGCAGGCGGTCGAACGGCTCGCGCCAGCGCGCATCGCGCGCGCCGTGCGCGAACAGCACCAGGGCCTGGGTGGGCGCGGTCATGGCAACCCTCGCCTCAGTGCCGGTCCACCCAACGCAGTGCCAGCAGCGCCACCATCAGGTAGAGCGTGCCCGGCACCAGCGCCGAGATGATCGGCGGCCAGGTATGCAGCAGGCCGACATGCGAGAACAGCGTATTCGACAAGTGGAACGACAGCCCCAGCATGATGCCGCCGAACACCTTCACGCCGACGGCGCCGGCGCGTGCGTGCAGGTAGGCGAAAGGCAGGGCCAGAGCCACCATCACGAACAGCGTCAGCGGGTAGACCACCTTCTTCCAGAAGGCGATCTCATAGCGCTGCGTGTCCTGCTTGTTGTCGCGCAGGTGGCGGATATAGCGGAACAGGTCCAGCGTCGACATCCGTTCCGGCGTCACCAGCAGCACCGACAGGATCTGCGGCGTCAGCTCGGAATGCATGGCCACGCGCGGGAACTTGACCTGCTCGGCGCGGAAGTCCGGGGTCAGGGCGTCGCGCGCGGGGGCCGGGTGTTGGGCGGCTGCCGGATGCGCGCCCTGGGCCTGCGGCGCCAGCTCGATGAAGCGGGTTTCGCTGACGTTCTGCAGCTCCCACGACTGGCCCCCCTGGTAGCGCCCCTCCTGCGCCACGCGGATCACGCGCAGGCGGTATTGCGGGTCGAACTCATACATGGTGATGCCGGTGATGGTCTGGTCCGGCCGCAGCCCCGCCACGTTGACGAAGCGGGTGATCTCGCCGCCGCCGGCGGCATCCTTGTCGCGGTCCTTGACCCAGACCCCGGAGCGGAAGTCCGACGACACCGTTGCGCCGATTGCCTCGAGCTTGACCTTCTGCGCGAACTGCTCGGCGCGCGGGCCGATGAACTCGCCGAAGATAAAGGTCACCAGCGCTAGCGGCACCGCCAGCTTGAACAGCGAGAACAGCGCCTGGCGCGTGTTCAGGCCGGCCACGCGGAAGATGGTGAACTCGGACTGGCTGGCCAGCTGCGAGAACACGTAGATCGCACTGATCAGCACCGCGATCGGCAGCACTTCGTACACGCGCGTGGGCGCCTGCAGCAGCACGTGGAACAGCGCGATCAGCGAGGTGTACTTGCCGTTGACGCTCTCCAGCTCACTGAGCATGTCGAAGAACACGAACAGCGACAGCACCGCGAACAGGATGAAGGCGAACACGCCATAGACCAGGCGGCCGAAGTAGCGTTCATAGACGCGCAGGATCCTCATGCCCGGCCTCCGGTGGTCGCACGCGTGCCGGTATTGCGCCTGCGCAGGCCGAACACGGCGCGCCAGCCGCCCAGGCTGCGGTTCTGGCGGTAGCGGAACAGCAGCAGCGCCCCCAGCAACACCCCCAGGTGGATCGGCCACCATGCCAGCCAGAACGGAAGCGCGCCCGAGCGCACCCAGGACTGCGACAGGTTGATCAGGTTGCTGTAGGTCAGGTAGATCAGCACCGCGAACACCAGCGGCGTGTAGCGTCCCAGGCGCGGGTTCACGTAGGCCAGCGGGATCGCGATCATGACGAAGTTAAAGGCCAGGATCGGCAGCGAGATGCGCCACAGCAGCTCGCCCAGGTTTTCACGCGTGGGGTTGCGGATCAGGTCGATGGTGTCGCGGCTCTTGGGCGGCGTGTCGGCCTCGGACTCGGGCGGCTTGTTGTCCACCTTGACCGCATAGCGTTCGAACTCGACGATGCGGTAGTCGATCTGGCCGGGCGTGCCGGAATAGCGCCGCCCGTTTTCCATCACCACCAGGCGGTCGCCGTTGGGCATGGTCTCGAACTGGCCCTGGTGCGCCAGCGCCACGCCGATCTTGTTGGCTTCGGCGTTGGCCACGAAGACATTGCGCGCATGCTTCATGTCGGCGTCCATGCCTTCGATGAACAGCACGTAGTTGGCCTTGGCGGGCTCGATAAAGCGGCCGGCGGCGATCATCGACATCACCCCGCGCTGCTCGAAGCGGTCGCGGAACAGCGTGCTCTGCTGGTTGGCCCAGGGCCAGGCGAACATGCCCAGCAGCAGCGCCAGCACGATGAAGGGCGCGGCGAACTGCAGCACCGGCTTGACCAGGTCGCGCAGCGAGATGCCGGCGGAGAACCACACCACCATTTCCGAATCCTTGTACCAGCGCGTCAGCACGATCAGGGTGGAAATGAACAGCGTGGCCGAGAGCAGGATCGACAGGTAGCCGATGGTGGCCAGGCCGATCAGCATCAGCACGTCGTTGGGGCTGGCCTTGCCGTTGGCTGCCATCCCCAGGATGCGGATCACGAGCGACGTGAGCATGAAGGTCAGCATCACCAGGAACACCGCGCCGGCGGTGTAGGCGAGCTCGCGTCGCAGGGCTTGTTGAAGGATCATGCAGGTTCGGTTCCGGGCTGCCGGCCGGAGCGGGCGATGTGCCGTGCGATGTGCCTGGCAGAACGGCTGGCTGGCGGCACAGCGTGCTGTCAGCGTGGCCGGGGCGTATCAGCGGCGGCAGGTCGCGGGGTAAAAATCGCGGATAATGGAGGCTTTCGTGTCTAACGAGCCCCTGGAAGGAAGCGCGATGGAATTTAGCACAAAAGCCCTGGATTGGAGCAAAGCCGGCCAAAATGGTTTCCTGGCGACCAAGACCGACTGCCTCGTGGTTGGACTGTTCGAAGGCCAGAACCTGGCCGGCGTGGCCAAGGCCCTGGATGTGGCCACCAAGGGCTTGGTGGGCCGCCTGGTCAAGCAGGGCGACTTCGAGGGCAAGCGCGGCACGCACCTGATGCTGCATGAGGTGGCCGGCGTGGGTGCCGCGCGCGTGCTGCTGGTGGGCCTGGGCAAGGAAGCCGATTTCAGCGACAAGGCCTTTGCCGATGCGGTCCGTACCGCCGTGCGTGCCTTGTCGTCCACGCGTGCGGCCACGGCCCTGTGGTGCCTGGCGCAACAGGCGCCACAGCAGCGCGACGTCGCCTGGGCCGTCATCACCACCATCACCCTGGTGCGCGACGCCGGCTACCGCCTGCTGGAGCGCCATCCGGGCCTGAAGCGCGCCAACGCCCAGACTGCCGCCAGCGGCAAGCCCAACGGCAGCGACATGTCATCGCTGCGCAAGGTCGTGATCGCGGTCGACAGCGCCGACGCCCGCGCCGCCACCCAGGCCGCAGTGCGCGGCACCGCCATCGCCAACGGCATGGAGCTGACGCGCGACCTGGGCAACCTGCCGTCCAATATCTGTACGCCGACCTACCTGGCCAATACCGCCCGCGGCATTGCCAAGCGCCACAAGCTCAAGGCCGAGATCCTGGGCCGCAAGCAGATCGAGGCCCTGAACATGGGCGCCTTCCTGGCCGTGACCAAGGGCAGCGAGGAGCCGCCCCAGTTCATCGTGCTGCGCTATGACGGCGCCGGCGCCAAGCAGGCGCCGGTGGTGCTGGTGGGCAAGGGCATCACCTTCGACACCGGCGGCATCTCGCTCAAGCCGGGCGAGGGCATGGACGAGATGAAGTACGACATGTGCGGCGCCGCCTCGGTGCTGGGCACGATCCAGGCCGCCGCCGAGATGGGCCTGAAGCTCAATGTCGTCGCCGTGGTCCCGACCTGCGAGAACATGCCGAGTGGCATCGCCACCAAGCCTGGTGACGTGGTCACCAGCATGTCCGGCCAGACCATCGAGATCCTGAACACCGATGCCGAAGGCCGCCTGATCCTGTGCGACGCGCTGACCTACGTGGAGCGCTTCAAGCCGGCCGCGGTGATCGACGTGGCGACCCTGACCGGCGCCTGCATCATCGCGCTCGGCCACGTCAACAGCGGCCTGTACGCGCGCTCCGACGCGCTTGCCGACGCCCTGCTCCAGTCCGGCCGCCGCGCCATGGACACCGCCTGGCGCATGCCGCTGGACGACGAGTACCAGGACCAGCTCAAGTCCAACTTTGCCGACATGGGCAATATCGGCGGCCGCCCGGCCGGCAGCGTCACCGCGGCCTGCTTCCTGGCGCGCTTTACCGAGAAGTACGACTGGGCCCACCTGGACATCGCCGGCACGGCCTGGAAGAGCGGCGCGGCCAAGGGCGCCACCGGCCGCCCGGTGCCGATGCTGACGCAGTTCCTGATGGACCGCGCGGCCTGAGGGCGGCGGTCAAAGCAAGGAGCATCGACTGTCCATGACGCGCATCGACTTCCACAGCAACGTGCCGGATGTGCTCGGCTATGTCTGCCGGCTGGTCCGCAAGGCCTACGGCGCCGGGCAAAAGGTGGTGATTCACGGCGCGCCGGCGCAGCTGGCGGACCTGGACGCGCGCCTGTGGACGTTCTCCGCGCTGGACTTCCTGCCGCATTGCGGGCTGGAAAGCCCCAATGCGGCGGTCACCCCGATCCTGCTGGCCGCCACCACCGAAGGCGTGCCGCACCACCAGCTGCTGATCAACCTGGCGGACGAGGCCCCGGCGCAGTTTGCCAGCTTTGAACGGCTGATCGAGGTGGTGGGCGCGGGCGATGCCGCGCGCGAGGCCGGCCGCCAGCGCTACCGCTTCTACCGCGAACGCGGCTATCCGCTGACGCACCACGACATCGGCCAGCCCAAGGGAGACGCCGCATGAGCGAACGCACCACCTCGCGGGTGATCCCGCGCCCAGGCCCGAACGACAGCATTCCGCTGCTGACCGAGGTCGTTGAACTGCCGGATGCAGAGACCGCGCCGCAGGGCGGCGTGATCGATACCTTCGGCATGGACGATGCCGGGCTGGTGATGCAGGTGGGCGATACCGGCGAGCCGCCGGCGCAGCCCGCCGCGCACGCCGAGGTCCGCGATCCGGGCGAAGACGACCTGCGCGCGGTCCGCACCGAACTGCTCAGCCGCGTGATGATGCGCTTTCGCACCGAATGGCCGCAGGTCGTGGCCGCCCACACCGAAGCCACGCTGCAGTCGCGGCTGGCGCCGCTGACGGCGCAACTGGCCAGCGAGCTGACACAGTCGCTGGAAGCGCGGCTGGTTGAGTGGCTGGATGCGACGCTGGAGGAGATTGAGAAGACGCCGGGCAGGGATTGAGCCGGCACTTGCTGCCAGTGGCCGAAAAAAAAAGCCTGCGAGCGATCGCAGGCTTTTTGACATCTGGCGCGCCGTAATCAGTCCGTGACCGCACCCTTGCTGGCCGTCGACGCCAGCTTCGAGAACTTCGCCAGCACGCCGCGGGTGTAGCGCGGGGCCGGCTGCTTCCAGCTGCCGCGGCGCCTGGCCAGTTCTTCATCGGACACGTTCAGCTGCAGCAGCAGCTTGTGCGCGTCGATGGTGATCGAGTCGCCTTCCTGCACCAGCGCGATGGTGCCGCCCACGTACGCTTCCGGCGCCACATGGCCGACCACCATGCCCCAGGTGCCGCCCGAGAAGCGGCCGTCGGTGATGAAGCCGACCGATTCGCCCAGGCCCTTGCCGATGATCGCCGAGGTCGGGGCCAGCATTTCCGGCATGCCGGGGCCGCCCTTGGGGCCCAGGTAGCGCAGCACCAGGATGTCGCCGGCTTTGATCTTGTCGGCCAGGATGGCGTCCATCGCGCTCTGCTCGTCCTCGAACACGCGGGCCGGGCCGGTGATGACCGGGTTCTTCAGGCCGCTGATCTTGGCGACCGCGCCTTCTTCGGCCAGGTTGCCCTTCAGGATGGCCAGGTGGCCCTCGGCGTAGAGCGCCTTGTCGATCGGCAGGATCACGTCCTGGTCGGCGCGCGGGGCGTCGGGCACGTTTTCCAGTTCTTCAGCCAGCGTGCGGCCGGTGATGGTCAGGCAGTCGCCGTGCAAGAGGCCCGCCTTGAGCAGGATCTTCATCACCTGCGGGATGCCGCCGGCGCGGTGCAGGTCGGTCGCCACGTACTGGCCCGACGGCTTCAGGTTGCAGATCACCGGCACCTTGCGGCGGATGCGCTCGAAGTCGTCGATGGTCCATTCGACCTCGGCGGCGTGGGCGATGGCCAGGTAGTGCAGCACGGCGTTGGTCGAGCCGCCGGTGGCCATGATCAGCGCCACCGCGTTCTCGATCGACTTGCGCGTGATGATGTCGCGCGGCTTGATGTCCTGCTTGACGGCTTCCACCAGCACGCGGGCCGATTCGGCGGCGCTGTCGACCTTTTCCTGGTCGGGGTTGGCCATGGTCGACGAATATAGCAGCGACATGCCCAGCGCCTCGAACGACGAGCTCATGGTGTTGGCGGTGTACATGCCGCCGCACGAGCCGGTGGACGGGCAGGCGTTCTTTTCCACGCCCTCGAAGTCTTCCTGGCTCATGCGCCCGGCGGTGAATTCGCCCACGGCCTCGAACGACGAGACGATGGTCAGGTCCTTGCCCTTCCAGTTGCCCGGCTTGATGGTGCCGCCGTACACGTAGATGCCCGGCACGTTGGTGCGCGCCAGCGCGATCATGCCGCCCGGCATGTTCTTGTCGCAGCCGCCGATCACGACCACGCCGTCCATCCACTGGCCCTGCGCCGCGGTCTCGATGCAGTCGGCAATGACTTCGCGCGAGATCAGCGAGTACTTCATGCCCTCGGTACCCATCGACATGCCGTCCGAGATGGTCGGGGTGCCGAACACCTGCGGGTTGGCGCCCGATGCCTTGATGGCGTCGATGGCGGCATCGGCCAGGCGCTGCAGGCCGGCGTTGCAGGGGGTGATGGTCGAATGGCCGTTGGCGATGCCCACCATCGGCTTGTCGAAGTCTTCCTTCTGGTAGCCGAGTGCGTAGTACATCGAGCGGTTGGGGGAACGTGCCACGCCTTGCGTGATGTTCTGCGAGCGCTTGTTGAATGCCATGGTGGGAAGTCTCCGGGGGATCTTCAGTGCCGCTCCGCGCTGCGCCTGAAAGCCGAACGCGCGGCGGCGATGTTGTGCGCCAAAGAATGACGCTTGCGTTTTGGAGTGTCAAATATATTATTTGACCTTTATTGAGTCGAAAAAGATATCAGGAGCCATATTGGACCTGCGCCAGCTGCGTTACTTCGTCACAGTGGCGGAAGAGTTGCATTTCGGCCGCGCGGCGCAGCGCCTGTCGATGACGCAGCCGCCCTTGTCGCAGCAGATCCAGGCGCTGGAAGAGGAGATCGGCGTGCAGCTGTTCGCGCGCACGCGGCGCTCGGTGGCGCTGACGCCGGCCGGCCAGCAGTGGCTGCCCGAGGTGCGGCGCGTGCTGGCCGATGCCGCGGCGCTGCCCGGGCTGGCGCAGCGGCTGGCGCGGGGCGAGTTGGGGTCGCTGTCGCTGGCCTTTGTCAGCACCGCCGACTACGGCATCCTGCCTGACCTGCTACGGCGCTTCCGTGCCCGCCACCCGGAGGTGCAGCTGCAATTGCGCGAGGCCACCAGCGACGTACAGCTCGAAGCGCTGATGGAAGGCGCGATCGATGCCGGCCTGGTGATCCGGCCGCAGCTGCCGGCCATGCCGCACGGGCTGGCCTACCTGCCGCTGGTCAGCGAGCCGCTGGTGCTGGCCGTGCCCGACGGCTGGCGGGCAGCGGGCGATGGCAGCGTGTCGCTGCCTGACGGTACGGTTTCGCTACGCGAGGCCGCCCATGAACCGCTGATCATCTTCCCGCGCCGAAGCGCGCCAGCGTTTTATGACATCATTACGGGCTACTATGCGCGCGAGGGCCTGGTGCCCGTGATCGCGCAGGAAGCCATCCAGATGCAGACCATTGTCAGCCTGGTGTCGGCCGGCATGGGCGTGGCGTTGGTGCCGGCGTCGCTGTGCAACCTTCGCCGCACCGGCGTGTCGTACCTGGCGCTGCGCGAGGCCGGCCCGCAGATCGAGACCGGCCTGGTGTGGCGCGACGGCGCGTCCACCGGCGTGGCGCCGGTGCTGCGCTCATTCATCGACATTGCGACCGCGCTTGCGCAAGAAGCGGGCACAGCCGGGCTTGCCCGTCGCTGACCTCACGAATGTCACCGAGGCCGCGGACAATACGCAGGCTGCGGCCTTTTCAACCACCATTCACGCCAACATGCTGATTCATCCCCAGTTCGACCCGGTAGCCATCCACCTGGGCCCGCTTGCCATCCGCTGGTACGGGCTGATGTACCTGGCCGGGTTCATCATGTTCCTGTGGTTCGGGCGCCTGCGCATCCGCCAGCCGCATATCGCGGCCAAGGGCTGGACCACGCGCGACCTGGACGACATGCTGTTCTTCGGCGTGCTGGGCGTGATCCTGGGCGGGCGGCTGGGCTATGTGCTGTTCTACAAGCCGTCCTACTACCTGTCCCACCCGATCGAGATCTTCAAGGTATGGGAAGGCGGCATGGCCTTCCATGGCGGCTTCCTGGGCGTGGTCGTGGCGATGTGGCTGTTCGGCAGACTGCGCCGGCGCCACTGGATGGAAGTGACCGATTTCATCGCGCCGATGATTCCCTGTGGGCTGGCCGCCGGGCGCATCGGCAACTTCATCAACGGCGAGCTGTGGGGCCGTGCCACCGACCTGCCGTGGGGCATGATCTTCCCGCAGGCCGGCGACAACATCCCGCGCCATCCGTCGCAGCTCTATCAGTTCGCGGGTGAAGGCGTGGCGCTGTTCATCATCCTGTGGCTGTTTGCGCGCAAGCCGCGGCCGATGGGCGCGGTATCGGGCGTATTCCTGATCGGTTACGGCGCCTTCCGCTTTGTCGCGGAGTTCGCGCGCGAGCCCGACAACTTCCTGGGCCTGCTGGCGCTGAAGCTGTCGATGGGCCAGTGGCTGAGCCTGCCGATGATCCTGGCCGGCATCGCCATGGTGGTCTGGGCCTACCGGCGCCAGACCGGCGCCGGCGCATCGCAGCCGGCGGCCTGAGTTCCGGTTCCGGCCTGCGCTATTTGCCGGCGCGGCGCAGGGCGTCGATGCGCGCCTGCGTTTGCGGGTGGGTCGACATGAAGTCCTGGCCGCGCTCCGGCTCGGCGTCCGACGCCGAACCGCGCCGGTTCTCCAGCCTGACCAGCACGTCGGCCAGCGCCGCTGGCGGCAGGCCATTGCGCTGCATGACCTCGATCGCATAGGCGTCGGCCTCGCGCTCGTGCTCGCGTGAATAGCGCAGCGTCAGCATGGCTGCCGGCACGCCCGCCAGCACCGACGAGATATCGCCGAACAGGTAGGCCGACAGCGCGGCCAGCGCCGACCCCTGGATCACCTGCTGCAGTCCGTGGCGCCTGGCCACGTGGCCCGCTTCGTGGGCCAGCACGCCCATCATGCCGGGACCGGTGCCCGCCAGGCTGACCAGTTCGTCGGTGACCACGATGGTGCCGCCCGGCAAGGCCAGCGCATTGGCGCCGATTTCTCCGCCCTGGCGGAACAGGATCTGGTAGTCGTGCCCGGCATCGGGCGGCCGCCGCAGCGCCGCGAAGCCCGAGCGGATGCGCTGCTGCTCCGCGGCCGGCAATTGCGTCGGCTTGACCACGCCGTTGTCCAGGCTCGCCAGGGTCAGCTTGCCGAGACGGGCCTCCAGCTCGGGCGGCACCGCGCGCGCCATCATGCCCGCGCCCCATGGCAGCAGCACGTAGTAGCCCAGCACCAGTACCGCAACCAGCGCCGCCACGGCGAGGCCGGCCAGGCGCCAGCTGTTTTGCGCGCGCGCCACCAGACTGTCGCGGTGGCCAGTGGCGGCCAGCATGTGGTCGAAGGCGGCGTGGTCGGTGATCTCGCAGAAGGCGCCGTCGGCAAAGGTGACCAGCCGCGGCGCGCGGCGTACGCGTTCGGACACGCGCAGGTCCGACAGCGGCGCGCGCCGCAGTTCGCCGCCGGAAGCGTCGCGCAGCACGGCCTGCTGTGCCTCGACGGCCAGCGTGGCCGGATGCGCGCGCGACGAGCGGCCATCGAAGAAGGTGACTGGGATCATGGTGCTGGCGTGATCAGCGCATGGCGCCTCAGAGCGCGATGTCGATGTCGTACCAGTCTACCGCCGCCTCGCCCAGCGCACCCACTTGCTGCGCCTCGCCGGCCACGAAGCTGTCGAGCGGACCGGCCGCCAGCATGGTCACGCATTCGAGCCGGTAGCGCGCCGAGCGCACCCGCGCGAACGGCAGGAACAGGCCCAGCGTCAGCGCGATGGCGATCAGGTTGGTGACGAAGATAAAGACCATGCGGGCCGCGCCGACCTCGCTGCGAAACGCATGCGGCGCCAGCGTGGTGTGGCTCCACACGACATTCTGCAGGCGCGCCATCACGTAAGGGCTGACGGCCAGCAGCGCCAGGTAGAAACCGCCCACGCCGATGCCGAACGACAGCATCATGCCCGCCTTGCCCGAAGCGCTCGCGCCCAGCACGAAGCCGGCCAGCGCCGCGGCCGCGACCAGCGCCACCATCACGCCGAAGGCACGCAGGTAGACCCTGTAGAAAGCGCCCGCGCCGGCGTCGAAGGCAAACGGTGCGGTGCCGAAGCGGGTGTGGTTGTGCTGATAACGCTTGAAGCGCTGATGCGCCACCGGCCCCAGCAAGCCCAGCGTGGCCACTGCCGCCAGCGGCCACAGCACGAACACCTTATAGGCATCGGCATCGCCGCCGGTGAAGGCGAAGCGCAGGCCGCGGTAGCTGGAGTTGGCCATGCGAAAACGCAGCGAACGCACCAGCAGCAACGGGAATAGCGCCAGCAGCGCCACCAGCATCGCCAGTGCGAGGAAGGGTGAGAAGGTCGAGGCGATCTGGAAGGCGAACACCAGCGCAAACACGATGGCGCGGCCTTTCAGGATTGCCGACGGCTTGCCGTGGTAGTCGAAGCTGGCGCCGTCGAGCTGCGTATTGCGATAAAAGTACTGCAGCGTGCGGACCTTGGCCCAGGCCGAATAGATGCCGAACGTGACCAGGGTCAGCAGCACATTGACGATCCAGATCCGGAAATACTCCGAGCCGGATCCGTTGAAGGTCAGGGCCAGCGGCCGCGGTGCGGCATGGCGTGGTTCGGCGGGGAAGGCCGCGTCGTCGGCCAGGGTGAAATCGCTGCTGCCAGCTTGCATGGCGGGAGCTCCAGGTGTGTTTGGAAAACGACAGTAAAAGACAGCAATCTTTTCCGTAGTTTCAGAAATGCAACCACATCAATCGGGACATTTGCGGCGATGCGCTCACATTCTCGCACCGATAAATAACGGAGACGGCACAATCTGCATATGCAGTTGCCGCCAGCCAGGTCCCGCCAGCGCGAATGTGGGAAAACCCGCGTAACAGTCTAGAAACATTCTGTTACACTGATCTCATTCTGTAACAAGTTTCGAATGCGCGCCATCAATAAAATCAGGGACTTAGTCCCGCTGGCACGCAAATCGCTATGGATCTTGTTACAAGATGAGCGGCAAGCCACAGTCGCCACGGTAGCGCCAGGGGGGAGTAGGCCTGTAGGGTCAAGGGTCACTTGCCGCGCTTCACGAACCTATACGGGCACGGGAAAATCCGCGCATCCAGCGCGTTTCAAGGGGTGGTGCAGGGCCAGCGCCAGCTAATCCATGGACCCACGCGGCGGACGCTCACGGTGACCGCCTGCGATGAAACAGTAGTACAGGCAGTTCTTTTCAGGCGCGGGCGTTTCCTAGCGGGGAGGCAGGGAAACGCCCGCCGCACCTCGCGCCATATCTCCTTTCTTCTCCGCGGTTTTTTCCGCGACACCCAGCGCAACGCCGGTTTTCCGGGCGGTTGCAGCGCAGCATCGAAATCCCTTGTATCGTTCACGTCCTAATCCATAATTATGAATTATGGCGAACGGGGCGCATCGGTTCCCACAGCCGGATCGTGATCGGCGGCCCGGTCACGTCAAAGAGACCCGGGGGAAGCATGCGCATCGTCCAGCAGGCGTTGTATCTGGAAGTGGCAGACCGGTTGCGCGCCATGATCGACGCGCACAGGTTGGTGCCCGGCGCATGGATCGACGAGAACGCCATGGCCGAAATGCTGGGCATCTCGCGCACGCCGCTGCGCGAGGCGCTCAAGGTGCTGGCCGCCGAGGGCCTGGTGCGGCTGGAGCCGCGCCGCGGCTGCTTCGTCAATGAACTCTCCGAGCAGGACCTGGATGAGATCTTCCCGCTGATGGCGCTGCTGGAAGGGCGTTGCGCCTATGAGGCCGCCCGCAACGCCACGCGCGCCGACCTGGACGCGCTGGACGGCCTGCATGCCGACCTGGCGCGCTACGCGCAGGCCGGCGACATCGACGCCTACTACGAGACCAACGCCCAGATCCATGAAGCGATCCAGCGGCTGGCCGGCAACCGCTGGCTGACGGGGCTGATCAGCGACCTGCGCAAGGTGCTGCGGCTGTCGCGCCACAAGAGCCTGAAGCTGCCGGGCCGGATCCAGGAATCGTGCGCCGAGCACCTGTCGGTGTTTGCCGCGCTCAAGGCCCGGGACCCTGAAGGCGCCGAGGCGATGATGAAGACCCACCTGCTGCGCCAGCGCGGCGCGCTCAAGACGCTGGATGCCGGCGGCGCCGCCGTGGCGGCAGAGACGCAGGCCGTACGCGCGCCGCCTGCGTTGCGCGTGGCGGGCGGCGAAGCGTAGCCGCGCGACGCCACACCAGGCCACACCGATGTTTTTCCCACGTTCCGATCGATGCACCAAGGCAGGTACCGCATGAATTCCTTCGACACAGGTGACCAGAAGATCAGTGCGCCGCTGGGCGAGAGCGAGCCGTCTGGCTCGAATATCCTGTCGCGGCTGGGCCGCTGGTGGGGACGCAAGGGCGAGGGCGACGCCAGGGCCAATGCCAAGGCCACCGCAATCACGCCGGCTGACGGCGAGGCGCCGCTGCCGCCGCGCGTGGTCCGCCGCCAGCGCGAGCAGCTGCGCCTGTGTTTCGACGCGCGCCTGACCGATGGCGCCGCCAATGCCGCCGCGCAGGCCTGGCAGGCTGAATACGAAGCTGCCGGCGAGGCCACCCGGCGCGGCATGCTCGCGGTGCTGGCCGAGGTGGCCGGCAGCGGCGGTGAAGAGGGGGCTGCCGACGCCGACAAGGCGGCGCGGGGCGCACGCGCGCAGGCCGGGCCGTCGGGCCTGAGCCAGGCACTGTCCAATGCGCGCATCCGCTTCTTCAAGCGGCTGGCCGCGCTGCACGGCCAGCGTGGCAGCAGCGCCTGCGGCCTGCATTTCCTGATCCAGCTGCGGGCCGACATGCTGCGCTGGCAGCGCCGCATGCCCGGCCTGCGTCCGCTCGACGACGACCTCGAGGCGCTGTTCTCCAACTGGTTCGACGTGGGCCTGCTGGAACTGCAGCCGATCACCTGGGACTCGCCGGCGTCGCTGCTGGAAAAGCTGATCCGCTACGAGGCCGTGCATGAGATCGCCTCATGGACCGACCTGCGCAACCGCCTCGATTCCGACCGCCGCTGCTACGCCTTCTTCCACCCCCGCATCCCGCGCGAGCCGCTGATCTTTGTCGAAGTGGCCTTCGCCCCGGAGATGGCGGCCGATGTCCATACCTTGCTGGATGAGGCCGCGCCGCTGGAAGACCTGCGCCGCGTCAAGTGGGCGATCTTTTATTCGATCAGCAATACGCAGGCGGGCCTGCGCGGGGTCAGCTTCGGCAATTTCCTGCTCAAGCGCGTGATCGAGGAAGTGCAGCGCGAATTCCCGAAAGTAAAGCAGTTCGCCACGCTGTCGCCGATCCCGGGGTTTGCCGACTGGCTGCGCAAGGAGGATGGCGATGCCGTGGCGCGCGTGCTGGGCGACAAACGTGTGGCGCGCTGGCGTGAGCGCCACGGCAATGCGCCCGCCGACGGCGCCGGTTGGCTGGAAGCGCTGGCGCCGGATGCCGCCGATGCCGTGGTCCGCGACACCGCCATGACCCTGGCCGCGCATTTCCTGGTGCGCGAACGCAACCAGTCGATGCCGGCCGATCCGGTGGCGCGCTTCCACCTGGGCAACGGTGCCTGCGTGGAGCGGCTGAACTGGGGCGCCGACCTGTCGCGCAAAGGCCGCAGCCAGAGCTGCGGCATGATGGTCAATTACCTTTACGTGCCCGAGGCGCTGGATGACAATCTGGCACGCTTGGGCGCCGGCAACCCGCGGATCAGCCGTAGCGTCGGGAAGCTGCTGTGACCCTGGTACGGTCACGGGGATCGCCCTAGTCCGGTCACGGGATCGCCCTCGCACCCGCGGCGCCTGGCGCGCCGCGTTCTTTTGTCGGGACCCATGTCGTAGAAGCAAAGCCAGCCGCGGCGCGTGCCTGTGCAGGTGCGTGTGGCCATCAGCTTGACTTTCCAGAAGAGAGAGGAGACAACAACATGAATCGTCGTCAGTTCAGCCTGGCCGCATGCGCGCGCGCAGCGGGCACGGCCCTGGGCCTGGCCGGCATCAGCGCCGGCGCCATGCTTGCGGCGCCCGCCGCGCATGCCGATACCTGGCCTTCCAAGCCCGTTACCGTGATCGTGCCGTTTCCCGCTGGCGGTGGCACCGACGCCTTTGCCCGGCCGCTGACCGCGCAGCTGTCCAAGCAGCTCGGCAAGCAGTTCGTGATCGACAACCGCGGCGGCGCCGGTGGCACGGTCGGCGCCAGCATCGCGGCCAAGGCCGCGCCGGACGGCTACACGGTGTTTATCGGCGGCGCCCACCACGCCATTGCGCCGTCGTTCTACAAGAAGCTGGACTACGACATCGAAAAGGATTTCATCCCGGTCACGGTGATCGCGCAGCCGCCGCAGGTGGTGGTGGTCAACCCCAGCCGCGTCAAGGCCAACACGTTGCAGGAGCTGATTGCCTACGCCAAGGCCAATCCCGGCAAGCTGAACTACGGTTCAGCCGGCAACGGCTCGTCGCACCACCTGGCCGGCGAGCTGTTCAAGCTCCAGACCAAGACCTTCATCACCCATATCCCGTACAAGGGCGCGGGCCCGGCGCTGTCCGACCTGATCGCGGGCCAGGTCGACCTGATGTTCGACGGCCTGGGCTCATCGGCGCAGCATATCCGCGCCGGCCGCATCAAGGCGCTGGCCGTGGCTTCGACCAAGCGCTCGGCAGCCTTCCCCAATGTGCCGACCGCGGCCGAGGCCGGCGTGCCCAATTTTGACGTGTCCACCTGGTATGCGATGTGGGTGCCCAAGGGCACGCCCAAGGAGATCGTTGACCGCCTGTACGCCGAAACCGAGAAGGCGCTGAACACGCCGGACCTCAAGCAGGTCTGGCTCAGCAATGGCTCGGATACGCCCGCCTTCACGCAGGAACAGTTCGCGCAGTTCCAGCGCGCCGAGATCCGGCGCTGGGCCCAGGTGGTGCAGCAGTCCGGCGCCACGATCGACTGACGGGACACCATGCCAATGCTGATCCGATGCCAGGGGGCACAGCCATGAGCGGCACCGTGCAGTTTGCCGCGCAAGGCACTACTGCCACCGTAACGCTGTCGCACGCGGGCAAGCTCAACGCCATTTCCGCGCAGATGTGGCGCGAGCTGGCCGCGGGCTTTGCGCGCCTGTCGGCCGATACCTCGCTGCGCTGCGTGGTGGTGCGCGGCGCCGACGGCAACTTTGCCGCTGGCGCAGATATCGCCGAGTTTCCCGCCGAGCGTGGCGACGAGGCCGCGGTGCGTCACTACCACATGGCCACCATCGCGCCCGCGCTGGCGGCGGTGGCGCAATGCACGCACCCCACCATCGCGATGATCGAGGGCGTCTGCGTGGGCGGCGGGCTGGAAATCGCCTGCCATTGCGACCTGCGCATCGCCGCCTCGGACAGCCGCTTCGGCGTGCCGATCAACCGGCTGGGCTTCCCGATGGCGCCCGGCGAGCTGCAAGGCCTGCTGGCGCTGGCGGGCCGTGCCACGGCGCTCGAGATCCTGCTCGAAGGCCGCGTATTCGGCGCCGCCGAGGCGCGCGAGAAGGGGCTGCTGACGCGCGTGGTCGAGCTCGGCGCGCTGGCTGCGGAGGTTGATGCCACGGTGCGCCGCATCGCTGCCGGCGCGCCCGCCGCGGCCCGCATCAACAAGGCCACCATCCGCCGGCTGGCGCCGTCGCCGGCACCGCTTTCGCCGGCTGAACTGGATGCCCATTTCGCCTATGCCGAAGGCGCGGACCACGCGGAAGGCGTCGCCGCCTTCCTCGCGCGCCGGCCGCCGCAATTCCGTGGGGAGTAGGGCACTGCCTCCCACATCCTTGTCTTCTTCGTTTTCCTTAGCCTTTCGTTCGATCCCCGCCATGAACGCCAACCTGTTCGCCCTGTTCGAATCCCGCTTCCCCGCCGACCGCACCGCCTGCTGCATCGAGACCCATGACGGGCTGTACTACAGCTGGGACGACCTTGACCGCGCCACCGCCAAGCTGGCCAACCTGCTGGCTTCGCTGCACCTGCCTGAAGGCGCGCGCGTGGCGGTGCAGGTGGAGAAGTCCCCCGAAGCGCTGTTCCTGTACCTGGCCACGCTGCGCGCGGGCTACGTCTACCTGCCGCTGAACACCGCCTACCAGGAAGCCGAGATCGACTACTTCGTCGGCAATGCCGAGCCGTCGGTGGTGGTCTGCGGCAGCAAGAATTTCGGCTGGGTCTCCAAGGTGGCGTTCCGTTACGGCGTGAACCACGTCTTTACGCTGGACGACGACCGCAGCGGCTCGCTGCTGTCGCGCGCGGCGGGCAAGCCAGATGCCTTCGAGACGGTCGCGCGCCAGGACGACGACCTTGCCGCCATCCTCTACACCTCCGGCACCACCGGCCGCAGCAAGGGCGCGATGCTGACGCACCGCAACCTGGCAGCCAATGCACAGACGCTGCATGAATTCTGGGGCTGGCGCAGCGACGACGTGCTGCTGCACATGCTGCCGATCTTCCACGTGCACGGCCTCTTTGTCGCGTCGCACGGCGCGTTGCTGGCCGGCGCCAAGATGATCTGGGCGCCCAGGCTGGACATGGCGCAGGTGCTGAAATTCCTGCCGCGCTGCACGATAATGATGGGTGTGCCGACCTACTACGTGCGCATGCTGCAGGAGCCGCGCTTCGACGATGACACCTGTCGCCGCATGCGGCTGTTCGTGTCGGGTTCGGCGCCGCTGCTGATGGAAACCTTCGATGCCTTCCGCGAGCGCACCGGCCATACCATCCTGGAACGCTACGGCATGAGCGAGACCGTGATGCTGGTGTCGAATCCGTATGATGCGGCGCTGGGCGAGCGCATCGGCGGCACCGTCGGCATGCCGTTGCCGGGCGTGTCCGTGCGCGTGGTCGATGGCGAGGGCCAGCCGTGCGCGCCGGGCGAGATCGGCAATGTCGAGGTCCAGGGCCCCAACGTGTTCAAGGGCTACTGGCGCATGCCGGAGAAGACGAAGGAAGAGTTCACGGAAGACGGCTGGTTCAAGACCGGCGACGTCGGTCGCTTCGGCGGCGCCATGGTCAGCCAGGCTGGCGAGCGCGTGGTGCCGGACAACTACCTGACCATCGTCGGGCGCAGCAAGGACCTGATCATTTCGGGCGGCTACAACGTCTACCCGAAGGAGATCGAGAGCTTTATCGACGAGATGCCGGGTGTGGCCGAGAGCGCGGTGATCGGCGTGCCGCACGCGGACTTCGGCGAGGCGGTGGTGGCGGTGGTGGTGCGCAAGCCGGGCGCGGAGATCGATGAAGCGGTGCTGATCGGCACGCTCAAGGGCCGCATCGCCAACTTCAAGGTACCGAAGCGCGTGCACCTGGTGGACGAGCTGCCGCGCAATACCATGGGCAAGGTGCAGAAAAACGTGCTGCGCGAGCAGTTCGCGGTGCTCTGAGGGACGTGAAGGCAAGCGCCCTGCGCGATGGCGCAGGGCGCGGCCGTCTTACTTCAGCATCTGCACGGAGCCATTGACCGACACCGTCACCTGCGTCTTGCCGCCCTCGACCGGCACCGGCACCGCGGAGTCGGACATCATGGCCTTGGCGGCACCGTACATGCGCGGCATCGGCGGCACCACGCCGGTTTCATTCAGGCTGACTTCGCGGATGGTGTAGCTGTTGTAGCCGAACAGCCTGGTGGTCGACTGCGCCTTGTTGCGGAATGAGGCAACGGCTTCCTCGGCCAGCTTGGCCTCGGCTGCCTCGCGTGCTTCGCGCGACAGCGAGAAGGCGATGTTCTGCACCTGCATCTGGCTGGCCAGTTCGCCCGCGAGCCTGGACACCGCCGAGAAATCACGCGACTTCAGGATGACCTCGGAACGCCCGCGCCAGGTGCTGATGCGGCCGTTGCGGTCGGTGTTGGGGTGGATGGTGAAGCCGCCCGATTCGGCGGTCACGCCCTGGACGCGGCGCGCCTGCGTGATGACGGCCTGGGTCCGGGTCGACAGGCCCGAGGAGATCGCGGCCGGTTCGGCGCCTTCCTGCTCAGCAGCAAGGGTCAGGTGCACGATATCGGTCGGCACTTCGGTGACGGCCTGAGCGCTCAGCGACAGCACGCCCGACGGCGTTTCAGTGGGGCCGCCATGCGCCGAAGCGACGACGGCGGTGGTGCCAAGCAGCGTGGCGGCGAGCCAATGTTTCATATGTTCTCCCGTTCAAACGTGATGGGTATCAGACGTAAGCGGAGGTCCAATCGTTCCGCGACATTGCAAACCATTGTTACGAAGCCGGCGCGGGCGGGGTCTCCCCCGTTCGGGTCAGAAGGCCTGCCAGGCCTTCCACAACATATAGGTTGCCAGGCACAGCAGCAGCACGGCAAAGATCTTGCGCAGCTGGCCCACATCCATCCGGTGCGCGGTGCGCGCGCCCAGCGGCGCGGTCAGCACGCTGGCCGCCGCGATCACCAGCAGCGCGGGCAGGTAAAGATAGCCGAGCGAACCCGCCGGCAGTCCCGGCGCCTGCCAGCCGCTCCAGATGTAGCCCGCCACACTCGCAGCCGCGATCGGGAAGCCGAGCGCGGCCGAGGTGGCCACCGCGTTGTGGATCGGCACATTGCACCACGTCATGAACGGCACCGAGACGAACGCGCCACCCGCGCCCACCAGGCTCGACAGGAAACCGATCACGCCGCCCGCGCCCGCCATGCCGGCGAACCCCGGCAGCTGCCGGCCAGGCTTGGGGCGCCGGTTGCGCAGCATCTGCAGCGCCGAGAAACCCACGAAGCCGGCAAAGGCCAGCGACAGCCAGCTGGTCTTGAGCGCCGCGAAGACCTTGCCGGCGCCGATCATGCCGCCGATCAGGATGCCAGGCGCCAGCGCCAGCACAATCGGCCAGCGCACCGCGCCGCGCTTGTGGTGCGCGCGCACCGACGACAGCGAGGTGAACAGGATGGTGCCCATCGAAGTGGCGATCGCCATATGGACGATGGCTTCGTCGGCAAAGCCCAGGCTGGTGAACAGCAGCGTCAGGAACGGCACCATCATCATGCCGCCGCCCACGCCCAGCAGGCCGGCGCAGAAGCCGGTGAAAGCGCCCAGGGCAAGCAGGGCGGGGATCAGCACCGGCAGGTTGTCGAACTGCATTGTGTCTTGAAGATCGTTGTTATTGTTGTCAGTCTTGCCCGGCCGGGCATGGCTCAGCGCATCAGCTTGCCGGTGATGAAGCGCCATTCGGCCGGCGTCACCGGCGTGATCGACAGTCGGTTGCCGCGCCTGAGCACCACCATGTCGGCCAGCTCCTCATGCTCGCGCAATGCGGCCAGCGGGATCAGCGCGCTCTTGCGCCCGAAGCGCACGTCGACCAGCAGCCAGCGCGGGGCCTCGGCCTTGGAGGCGGCATCGAAGTACGGGCTCTTGCGGTCGAACTGGGTGGGGTCGGGGTAGGGCGTGGAGCAGACCTCGGCCAGGCCGGCAATGCCGGGCTCCGGGCACGACGAGTGGTAGAACAGCACGCCGTCGCCGAGCCGCATGGCGTCGCGCATGAAGTTGCGCGCCTGGTAGTTGCGCACGCCGGTCCAGGGCAGTGTGCCTTCCCGGGCCAGGTCGTCGATGCTGGCTTCGTCCGGTTCCGATTTCATCAGCCAGTACTGGCGGGCGCGTTGGTTCTGGTTGGGGCTCACGGCGCGGCTCAGGAATGGAAGGCCCGTGGGGAAAACACAGGCAAGAAAAAAGGCGATGGTTCAGAAAACCACCGCCTTTTTAAGGGGTCCCCGCCTTGGCCGCTGGGTCGGCATCCTGAACCCAAGTGAGGTTCAGAGTGGCTGCGGAAGTCGCATTTCGGGTACATCATCCACTCAGGGAGTCCAGGCCAGGCCCAGACTATGAATGCGATGACGCGCTCGCCCACGCGACATAATCCCGCACCATGCAATGCATATCGGTTCAAGGAGTTTATGACCCTCACGAACCAGGCAGGGAAACTGTCAAGCGTCTGACTCTCCAGGCGCATCATCGTGCCCGGAAAACCGGACCGCGTGCGGGATGTCAGACGTTTGCCGTTTCTGACTAGGATGGGATGAAAACGGCGGCCGGGCGCGATAACCTGGCCTGTCTGCTGCACATCTGTGGTGCCTCGTGCAGTCTGGCTACACTATACACCGCGTCGCAGGCCATACCAAGTCCACTCGCGCGTGTCGTTACATTTTGTGCGACAGCGCGGCATCCGCAGCACATCCCATCGTCATCGCTCAGCCTCGCGTACCCGTGCCAACGTGCGCATATTGCCGCAGGGCTTCGTCGGCGCGGTCGTTGAGTTCGCGGATGCGCGCGCGAATGGCATCGACCGGGATCGCGCCGTCGGCCTGCTGCTTGCGCTGCATCGACAGCAGGTCCGAGGCGATGCTGATTGCGGCCATCACCGCCACGCGCTCCACGCCCTTGGCCGCGCTGCCGCTGCGCAGCTTGTTCATCTGCGTGTCGACCAGGGCCACGGCTTCGAGCAGCGCTGCCTCGTTCTCGGGCGCGATGGCAAAGCGGTAGGCCTGGCCGGCGATGTTGACTTCGACTTGCTTGTTGCTCATGCGTGTTCTCCGGGGGCCTTGTGCGCTTCGGCGCCCTGCGCCGCGGCTTCTTCGCCGAGCAGGTCGAGCTGGCGCGTGTCGCTGGCGGTTGGCAGCTTGTCAAGGATGGACTGGATGCGCAGCTGCGCTTCCTCGATCTTGATATTGAGCAGCTCGCGGTCGGCGGCCATGGCCTCGCGCTCGCCGCGCAACTGCGCGGCTTCGCCCTCCAGCCGGGCGATCTCGTCGCGCAGCCGCTGGTTCTCCGCCGCCAGGGTGTCCGCATGGTGCAGCACGCGCCCGATCTTGGCGGCCAGTTGTTCGAGTTCGGTGAGCATAGGGCCTGTCATGATGGGAGTGGTGTCAGGTATCGCGATTCTAGCCGATGCGCCGGCTTGCACAATGCGGAGGAAAGGGTTTGTGACCGGGCACCCGCATGGAAGTTGCAGCCTTCTGCACTCAAAACGCTGCGAGAGTTGTGACAAAACGCTACCGGTGGGCGCGCGGCCGGTGCGTCGCTGGTGCGTTGACGCGGGGGGCGAAACCACCTAGACTCGCGCACGTTCCAGGTGCTCGCCCTTTTCGTCCCTGGCGAAAGGGCAGTTCAACGGGAAACAGGGAGCCGGGCCGGCTGCGCGCCGGACGGGCCAACCTGTGCTGCCCCCGCAACGGTAAGCGACCGCGTGCGCATCTGCCAGACCCCGACATAGCCGACAGCCAGCCTGCCGGCGACGCCGCTGGCAAGGCCGGATCCATTCCCGGCCACATGCCCCGCAGGACCGGCCACACGCCACTGAACCCACAGGTTCGGGAAGGCGCCGGCCCAGTGTCGCCAGCCCGGATACCGGCCTGAACTTGGGCTGCCGCCCGTGCGCGGCACGCCTCATCGCCATATGGTCCGCGGGGGAACGGGCCCGGCCGTTCCTATCCAGTCCTGCATCATGCGTTCATCGCTCCACAGGTCGACCCGCCCGGTAACCCCGGCGGTGCGTCCGTCCGTGTCCGCCATCCTGGCGGCCATCGCCTCGTTCACCCTGGTCCCGGCCACTTCGTTCGCGCAAGCGGCCGACGGCGGCACTGCGCAGCTTGCGCCGGTGGTGGTCACTTCCACCCGTACTGCCCAGTCGATTACCGAGGCGCTGCCGCATACCACGGTGGTCACGCAGCAGGACATCGTCAATTCGCAGGCGCCTGACCTGCGCACGCTGCTGCGCAACCAGGCCGGCGTGGAGTTCTCGACCAACGGCGGCATGGGCAGCAATACCACGCTGTTCATGCGCGGCGCCAACTCCAACCAGACGCTGATCCTGATCGACGGCGTGCGGGTCTCGTCGGCCAGCAGCGGCACCGCGCAGCTGGCCAATATCCTGCCCGACCAGATCGACCACATCGAGGTGGTGCGCGGCAACGTCTCGGCGCTGTACGGCTCGGACGCGATCGGCGGCGTGGTGCAGATCTTCACCAAGAGCGGCGCGGGCCAGGCGCCGGCGGCCAATGCGCAGGTGGAGTACGGCAGCAACAACACGCGCCAGGGCACGGTCGGCTATGGCGGCCAGGTCGGCGATACCTCGTTCAACCTGACCGGATCGGCATTCAAGACCGATGGCTTTTCGTCGATCAACACGAAGCAGGCGCCGCGTGCCAACCCCAACGACAACCCGTACGAGAACCAGAGCGTGTCGGGCCAGGTGAAGCACCGCTTTACCGCCGACTGGGATGCGGGCGTCAGCGCCTATTACTCCAAGAGCAAGTTGTCCTTCGACAGCACTTTCGGCCGTCCCACCGACGACAACCGGACAAACAGCGAGTTGTACACGGTGCAGGCCTTTGCCAACGGCAAGCTTGTGCCGGACTGGTCCACGCACTTCAAGCTGGCACAGAGCGAAGACCGCAGCGACACCTTCCTCAACGGCACGCAGAACGGCGCCTTCCATACGCGCAACCGCCAGTTCAACTGGCAGAACGAGTACGCCCTGGCTGCCGCCCACACGCTGCTGTTCGGTACCGACTACCTGCAGCAGGCGCTCGATGCCAACAGCTTCGGCACTGCCTTTGGCCCGACTCGCAATGTGTTTTCCGTGTTCGGCGGCTATGACGGCCGTTTTGGCAAACACCAGTTGCAGCTCAATGCCCGCAACGACCACTACTCTGATTTTGGCAACCAGGGGAGCTTCTTCGCCGGCTACGGCTACAACCTGACCAGCGCGCTCAAGCTGATCGCCAATGTCAGCAACGCCTTCCGTGCCCCGACCTTCAACGAGCTGTATTTCCCCGGCTTCGGTAATCCCAACCTGCAACCCGAGCGCGCCAAATCCGCCGAAGCGGGCCTGCAGTACAACACTGCGAGCACCGGGCTGTTGCGCGTGACCGCATTCGAAACCCGCTACGACAACCTGATCGTCAACGTGACGCAGCCCAATGGCCTGCTCGCGCCCCAAAACGTCAACAAGGCCAAGGTGCAGGGGGTCGAGGCCTCGTGGCGCGCCAGCGTGTACGGCACCGACCTCGGCGCCAGCGTGACCTTCCAGAATCCGGTCGACGAGCAGACCAACACCCAGCTGCTGCGCCGCGCGCGCCGCCATGCCGCGCTGGACGTGGGCCGCAACTTCGGCAACTGGCGCTTTGGCGGCGAATGGCAGGTGTCGTCGTCGCGCATGGATACCGGCTCGCGCCGACTGGGCGGATACGGTATTGTCAACCTGAACGCCCGCTACAACATCGACAAGCAATGGTTCATCGCCGCCCGCGTCGAAAACCTGTTCGACAAGGACTACCAGCTCGCCTACCCCTACAACACGCAGGGGCGCGCGGGCTTCATCACGCTGGGCTGGCGCCAGCGATGAGCGCACGGGCGCGCCATGTCTGAGTTCCGGCGCGCCCTGGCGATCTGGCTGGTGCTGGCGCTCGCCGCGCTGCTTGCGTTCGCGTTCTCGCTGGCGCTGGGCAGCGTGTCGCTGGATATGCGCGAGCTCTGGCTGGCGTTAAGCGGTACCGACACCGGCACCGCCGGCGCCATCGTGCGCGAGCTGCGGCTGCCGCGCGCGGCCGCGGCGTTTGCCTGCGGCGGGCTGCTGGCCCTGTCCGGCGCGCTGATGCAGGTGCTGCTGCGCAACCCGCTGGCCGAGCCCTATGTGCTGGGCGTATCGGGCGGCGCCTCCACCGCCGCGCTGCTGGCCATGCTGCTGCTGGCGCCGTGGTGGGGCGTGCAGGCCGCCGCCGCGGCCGGCGCGCTGCTGGCGATGGTGCTGGTGGCGTCGCTGGCGCGGCGCGACCTGCTGCATCCGCAGGTGCAGGGCGGCCACCGCGAGGCCGGCGCCCGGCTGTTGCTGACCGGCGTGATCCTGGCCGCGGGCTGGGGCGCGGTCATTACCCTGATCCTCTCCGTCGCACCGGAATCGCGCCTGCGCGGCATGCTGTTCTGGCTGACCGGCGACCTGAGCGGCACCGCCAGCTACGGCGGCGCGCTGGCCATGCTGGTGGTGGCGCTGCTGCTGGCCATGCCGATGGCGCGCGCGCTCAACGTGATGCTGCTGGGCGAGACCGTGGCGCAGTCGCTGGGCGTGCGCGTGGGCCGCGTGCGGCTGGCGACCTTCATGCTGGCGTCGCTGTGCATCGCCGCGGCCATCACCACGGCCGGCTCGATCGGCTTTGTCGGGCTGGTGGTGCCGCACCTGGTGCGACTGGCCTGGGGCAACGACCAGCGCCTGCTGCTGCCGGCCGCCACGCTGCTGGGCGGCGCGCTGCTGATGGCCGCCGACCTGATCGCTCGCACCGTAGTCGCGCCCGCGCAACTGCCGGTGGGCGTGATCACCGGGCTGCTGGGCGTGCCGACCTTTCTCTACCTGCTGCTGCGGAGGCCGCGATGAGCCAATGCCCGCACTGGTCCCATCCTCTCACTGTCTGTCCGCAGCTCGTGCTGCGCGATGTGACGCTGCGCACCGGCCAGCGCGTGCTGGTGGACAGCCTGAGCATGACCATCGGCCCGGGCCAGCTGTGGTGCATTGCCGGGCCCAACGGTGCCGGCAAGTCCACGCTGATGACGGTGCTGGCCGGCCTGCGCCACGCCGACGGCGGCAGCGTCGAGATCGACGGCACCGCGCCGGCGCAGGTTGCACCCGCGGTGCTGGCGCGCCAGCGCGCCTACCTGCCGCAGGCCGTGCACGACACCTTCTCGATGCCGGTGCTCGACGCCGTGCGCGTTGGGCGCCATCCGCACCTGTCCGGCTGGGGCTGGACCGGGCGCGAGGACGACCGCGTCGTCCACGACGTGATCGGCGCGATGGATATCGAGGCACTGGCCGCGCGCGATGTGCTGACCCTGTCCGGCGGCGAACGCCAGCGCGCCTCGCTGGCCGCCGCGCTGGCGCAGCAGGCGCCGCTGCTGTTGCTGGACGAGCCGGTATCGCACCTGGACCTGCGCCACCAGATCCTGGTGCTGGAGCAACTGGCCGCGCTGGCCAGCGCGGGGCGCCACGCCATCGTGGTGATCCTGCACGACCTGACGCTGGCACTGCGCTACGCCACCCACGCCCTGCTGATGGCCGAAGACGGCACCACGCTGCACGGCGCCGCCGCGCAGGTGCTGACCCCCGAACATTGCTCGCGCGCGCTGCGCACCGCCATCGTCAGCGTCACCGACGGCGCGCATACTGCGCTGATTCCCGACGGCGCCGCCCCTACCCACCCCCGATACACGCCATGACAGATATTCAGAACCCGCCTGCCGAAGACCCGGACCGCGATGCCCGCCACAAGGCGCGCATGGTGCGCAAAAAGGAAGTCGTCGACGCCAAGATCGCCGCCGCGCAGGACGAGCGCGGCGTGATCGTCATCACCACCGGCAACGGCAAGGGCAAGTCCAGTTCGGGCTTCGGTATGGTGGTGCGCGCGCTCGGGCACGGCATGCGCACCGGTGTGGTCCAGTTCATCAAGGGCGCGCAGCCCACCGGCGAGGAGATGTTCCTGCGCCGCTTCCCCGACGAATGCGCCTTCCACGTGATGGGCGAGGGCTATACCTGGGAAACCCAGGACCGCTCCCGCGACGTGGCCAAGGCCGAGGCCGCCTGGGAAGTGGCGCGCGGCATGCTGCGCGACCCGGGCATCGGCCTGGTGCTGTTCGATGAGTTGAACATTGCGCTCAAGCTGCACTATCTTGATGTGGAGCAGGTCATTGCCGACCTGCGCGCGCGCCCGCCGATGCAGCACGTGGTCATCACCGGCCGCGGCGCGCCGCCGGCGCTGGTGGAGGCGGCCGATACCGTCACCGACATGACGCCGGTCAAGCATGCCTTCCAGCAGGGCATCAAGGCGCAGCGCGGCGTGGAAATGTAGCCGCACCTTTTGGGACATAAAGTCAAAGCACCATGCAGTTTCCGGAAATCACTCCCCTCGACGACACCCTGCGCCCTGTGCTGCAGGCCGCCATCGACGACAAGACCAAGCCGCTCGGCGCACTGGGCCGGCTTGAGTCGCTGGCCTTGCAGCTGGGCCTGATCCTCGGCACGGCGCGGCCGGCGCTGCAACGGCCGACGGTGATTGTGTTTGCCGCGGACCACGGCGTGGCCGATGCCGGTGTCAGCGCCTATCCGGCCGAGGTCACGGCGCAGATGGTGCAGAACTTCCTGGCCGGCGGCGCGGCGATCAATGTGTTCTCGCGCCAGCACGGCATTGCGCTGGAGATCGTCGACGCGGGCGTGCGCGTGCCGCTGCCGGCGGCTCAAGGTCTCGTCAATTGCCGCATTGCCGACGGCACCCGCAACTTCGCGGTCGAACCCGCGATGACGCCGGAGCAGGCGGCCGCGGCGATGACCGCCGGGATGGCGCGCGTGCTGCGCCATGCGCAGCAGGGCTGCAACGTGATCGGCTTCGGCGAGATGGGCATTGCGAATACCTCGGCGGCGGCCTGCGTGATGCAGCGGCTGACCGGCCTGCCGCTCGAAGACTGCATCGGGCGCGGCACCGGGCTGGACGATGCCGGCCTGGCGCGTAAGCGCGAGGTGCTGCAGCGCGCGCTGGCGCTGCACGCCGATGTGCAGGCGCCGCTGGACGTGCTGGCGACCTTCGGCGGCTTCGAGATCGCAATGATGGCCGGCGCTTTCCTGGCCGCCGCGGCCAGCCGCATGGTGATCCTGGTCGACGGCTTTATCGCCACGGCCGCGCTGCTGGTGGCGCAGCGCCTGGACCCCTACGTGCTGCAGTACTGCGTGTTCACGCACTGCTCGCACGAGCGCGGCCACCGCGCGCTGCTGGACCAGTTCGGCGCCGCGCCGCTGCTGGCGCTGGACCTGCGCCTGGGCGAAGGCACCGGCGCCGCGCTGGCGTGGCCGCTGCTGGCTTCGGCGGTGGCGTTCCTGAATGAGATGGCGACCTTCAGCGGCGCCGGCGTCAGCACCGCGTCGCCATGAGCGTGCCGTCCGACCCGGTGCCAGTGTCTGAACCACGCACCCCCGCGGGCGTGGCCGGCGAGTTGCGCTATTTCCTGACGGCGCTGGGCTACTTCACGCGCGTGCCGCTGCCGGGCTGGCTGGCGCGCTGGGTCGGATTCGAACCGCATTACCTGCACGCGGCCGCGCGCTACTTCCCGCTGGTCGGGCTGCTGGTGGGCGGTGTGGGTGCGCTGGTCACCTGGGGTGCAATGCTGTGGTGGCCGCCCGGCGTGGCCGTGCTGCTGGGCATGGCCGCCACGCTGCTGCTGACTGGCGCCTTCCATGAAGACGGGCTGGCCGATTGCGTCGATGCCTTCGGCGGCGCGTGGCAGCGCGAGGACGTGCTGCGCATCATGCATGACTCGCGCATCGGCGCGTTCGGCGCGATTGCGCTGGTGGTGGCATTGCTGCTCAAGTGGCAGTTGCTGGTGGCGATCGCAGAGCGCGGCGGGTTGATGGTGCTGCTGGCGGTGATGGTCGCTGCGCATGCCGCCAGCCGCGCGATGGCGGTCAGCTACCTAGCCACGCTGACCTATATGCGCCCGGAGGGCAAGGCCAAGCCGGTGGCGCAGAAGCTGGCCGGCGCGGGGCTGGTGTTCGCGCTGCTGTGCGGGCTGGTGCCGCTGTGGCTGGTGTCGCCGTGGTTCTGCGCGGCGGCAGCCGGCGCGCTGCTGGTGCTGCGCCTGCTGCTCGGCCGTTACTTCGTGCGCCGCATCGGCGGCTATACCGGCGACTGCCTGGGCATGGCCCAGCAGTGCGCCGAGATCCTGCTCTACCTGGTGGCCGCGGCATGGATGTGGTCCTGATCCGCCACGCGCAGCCACAGGTGCCCACGGGTACCTGCTATGGCTGCCTCGACCTGCCGCTGGTGGTGCCGCTGACGCCTGCGGCGGCGGGGATCGCCGCGGACCTGCCCACGCCTGATCGCATTGTCGCCAGCCCGCTGGCGCGCGCGCTCGGCACGGCGCAGGCGCTGGCGCAGACGTTACCGGCGGGCGTGCCGGCCATCGACACCGAACCCCGGCTGCGCGAGATCGATTTCGGCAGCTGGGAGGGCGTGGCCTGGGACGCGATCGACCGCGCCGCGCTCGACCAGTGGGCGGCCGACCTGCTGCACGCGCGCCCGCATGGCGGTGAATCACCGGCGCAGGCGATGGTGCGGGTGGCCGGCTGGGCCGCGACGCTGGCTGAAGATCGCGCGCAATGCCTGTGGGTAGTCTGCCACGCCGGCCCGATGCGCATGCTGGCCGCGCACTGGCTGGGCTTGCCGCTGGCGGCGACAGTGAACTGGGAGTTGGACTTCGGTGCCAGTTGTGGCTTCACGCTGGGGCCGGGCGCTGTCCGGCTCGGCTGGTGGAACCGCGCCGCCTGATCAGCGTGGCGGCCGGCGGCTGCGCGCCGTGTCGAGGTCCTTGCAGATCTGCCCGGCACCTTGCACCGCGCGCGGACCGGCACGGTTGACCAGGTCGCCGTCGATCACAAACAGGTTGTTGCGCGCCACTGCCGTGACCTGCTTCCAGCGCCGCCACATCTCGAAATCCGGCAGCGGCTGGTCCGAGCGCGTGGCGCCGATGCCTGCCGTCAGCATGGCTTCCGGGTTCCCCGCGATCACCGCTTCGATGGACACGGTCGGTACCAGCGGCGTCTCGGCCGCGAACAGGTTGCGCCCGCCGCACAGCGCCAGCATGTCGCTGACCAGGTGCTGGCCGTTGAGCGTCATCAGCGGCTGCTGCCAGACCTGGTAGAACACCGTCACAGGCGGGCGCGCCGCGTAGGTCTTGCGTAGTGTTTCCACCTGCTGGCGGAAGCCGTCGGCGGCGCGTCGCGCGGTGGCCTCGGTGCCAAGCAGCGCGCCGAGCTTCTCGATGTCTTCCGCGATCGTCGCCAGCCTGCGCGGCTCGCTGTAGAACAGCGGGATGCCGAGCGCGCGCAGGCGGTCGGTCTGCTTCTGCGCATTGCCATGGCGCCAAACCACGATCAGGTCCGGCTTGAGCGCGGCAATGCGCTCCAGGTCCAGCGCCTTGTTGTCGCCCACGCGCGCGATCTCGCGCGCTTGCGGCGGGTAGTCGCTGTAGCTGACCGTGCCGACGATGCGATCGCCGCCGCCCGCGGCGAAGAGCATTTCGGTGACGTGCGGCGCCAGCGAGATCACGCGGCGCGCGGGCTGCGCCAGCGTCACGGTCTGGCCCGAGTCGTCGACGGCGGACACCGCGGCGCAAGCGGGTAGTGCGGCGAGCAGCAGGGTGGAAGCGATAACAGGCGTCAGGCGGTTCAGCATGGAATTCGGAAGTGGTTCAGGCAGTGGCCGCGGCCAGCGCCGTGTCCAGCCGCTGCCAGGCGTGTGGCTGGTCCGGCGGCAAGCCCAGGCGCAGGCTCGGCGGGCAGCCGCCGGCGGCGTCGAAGTAGCGGGTCCAGACGCCCTGTTGCGCGAGCATGTGATGCAGCCGTGCGGCTTCGTGATGCGGCACCCAGCAGAACAGCGGATGCATCACCGGTGGCAGGCCATGGCGGTCCAGCAGTGCGGCCAGCCTGGCCCCGCACGCTTGCAGCCGCGCACGCGTGGCGTCCTGCCAGGCGTGGTCGGCCAGGGCGTGACGCGCCACTTCGCGCGCAGGGCCTGATACGGTCCAGTGGCCCAGGCGCGCGCGCAGCGCATCCAGCAGTGCAGGCTGTGCCAGCACGAAGCCGCAGCGGATGCCGGCCAGGCCATAGAACTTGCCGATCGAGCGCAGCACCACCAGCCCGGCGTTGCTGCTGTGCGCGGCCACTGAACTGTCGGGCATGCAGTCGATAAAGGCTTCATCGACCAGCAGCGTGCCGCCGCGCGCCATCAGCTTCGCATGCCAGCGCAGCAGCGTGGCGGCGGGCAGCACGCGGCCGGTCGGGTTGTTCGGGTTCACCACGACCAGGTGGTCTAGCTCTTCTGCCAGCTCCGCCCGCGCGAAATCGGTTTCGTCCAGTGCCACCACCGTATGCCCCGCGGCCGCGAAGGCCGGCGCATATTCGCTGTACCCGAGTGCGGCGATGCCTACGCGGCCCGGGCGCAACAGGCCCGGCAGCGTGCGGATGGCAGCCTGCGAGCCGGCCACGAGCAGGGCATGCGGCGCGCCACATGCCTGCCCCGCCATTTCGGCCAGGCCGTCGTCATCCTGCGGCAGCCGCTGCCACACCTGCGCGGGCAGCGCCGGCACCGGATAGCCGTCGGGATTGATGCCGGTGGACAGGTCGAGCCAGTCGACGGCGGGTCGGCCGTAGCGCCGCACCGCGGCCAGCAGGTCGCCGCCATGGCGGATCGGGGGCAGGGCGGAGTTCATGTCGGCGTGGAGACAGCCAGGACGGCCAGCGCGCTGGCGCCTGCCAGCACCAGCCACAGCCATAGCGTGCGCTCGACCAGGCGCAGGCAGGCCATCACATGCGCGGCTTGCGGCGCAGTGCCGGCGCCCAGCGGCGGGCGTTGTTCGATTTCACCGTGGTAGCGCGCCGGGCCGCCCAACTGCACACCGACTGCACCGGCACCCGCGGCCATCACCGGGCCGGCATTGGGACTCGACCACGCCGGCGCCTGCGTGCGCCAGCAGCGCAGCGCCTGCGCGGTGGCGCCGAGCAACGCATACGACAGTGCGGTCATGCGCGCCGGCACGAGGTTGAGCGCATCGTCGATGCGCGCCGCGGTCCAGCCGAAATACACCAGCCGCGGTGTGCGGTAGCCCCACATCGCGTCGAGGGTATTGGCCAGGCGGAACACGATCACCGCGGGCGCGCCGCCGACCAGGAACCAGAACAGCGCGCCGAAGATCGCGTCATTGCCGTTCTCCAGCGCCGATTCGCAGGCGGCGCGGGCCAGCGCTTCGCTGTCGGCATCGGCGGTGTCGCGCGAGACAATGCGCGCGGTCAGCGTGCGCGCGGCGGGCAGGTCAGCCGCGGCGAGGGCGTTGGCGATCGGGGCGATATGCTGGTGCAGGCTGCGCGCGCCGAGCGCGGCATACAGCGCCACGGCATGCAGTGCCAGCGCGGCAAGGGGGTGCCAGCCGGCGACGGCGTCGACCAGCCACCATGCGAGCGCGGCCGGGACCAGCACCAGCACGCACCAGCCGGCAAGGCCGGCGATGCGCTGGCGCCAGGGTGCGCCACGGCGTGCGGGATCGTTGAGCCGGTGCTCCAGTGCGGCTGCGATGCGGCCGAAGCCCACCAGCGGATGCCAGCGGCGCGGCTCGCCGAGCCAGCGGTCCAGCAACGCGCCCAGCCATGCCGCTGCCACGCATGCCGGCCAGGCCAGCATCAGCATGTGGGATCGGGGCCTTTTACCGCAACCGGAATGCCTGCCACCAGCAGCCGCACGCAGTCGGCCGCGGCGGCCAGCTTCTGGTTCAGGCGACCCAGTTCATCGACATAGAAGCGGGTGATGGCGCCCATCGGGATCACGCCGAAGCCGATCTCGTTCGAGACCAGGATCACGTGGCCCGGCAGCGTGGGCAGCGCGTTGAGCAGCGCTTCGATTTCTTCCGTGAAGGCATCCGGCGGCGTGATCACGCCATGTTCGGGATAGCTGCGGCCTTCCAGGAACAGCAGGTTGTTCATCCACAGCGTCATGCAGTCCACCAGGATGCAGCCGTCGTGGCGCGCGTTGCCATAGAGCGCATCGGCCAGGTGCACCGGCTCTTCCACCAGGCGCCAGTCGGCGGGACGGCGGGCGCGGTGCAGGGCGATGCGGACCTCGAGCTCCTGGTCGGCCAGCGCCGGGTCCTGGTGCGCGGTGGCGATGTAGGTGACCGGGCCGCCGGTGATGGTGGCGTGGTCGGTGGCGAGCTGTTCGGCGAAGTGGCTCTTGCCGGAACGTGCGCCGCCCAGCACCAGGGTGAGCTGGCGGCTGCCGGCCCCGCTGGCGGCGGCACGCGGCTGGGCCGCCGCGGCAGTGCCGGGCGCGGTGGCGGGTGCGATGGCCGGGGTTTCCATCCGCGTATTGTAGCCGCCGCATCCGGCCCTCGCACGGCCCGCGTGCAGGCTGGTGCGATAATCCGCCAATGCAATTCGACTCTCCGCAATCCCTGCCGCCGGGTGCCCTGCGCGGCACGCTGATGGTCCAGGGCACGACCTCCGACGCCGGCAAGAGCACCATCGTGGCCGGCCTGTGCCGGGTGCTGGCGCGTGCCGGCACGCGCGTGGTGCCGTTCAAGCCGCAGAACATGGCGCTGAACAGCGCCGTCACCGCCGATGGCGGCGAGATCGGCAGGGCGCAGGCGCTGCAGGCGCAGGCCGCGCGGCTGGCGCCGCATACCGACATGAACCCGGTGCTGCTCAAGCCCAGCAGCGACACTGGCGCGCAGGTGATCATCCACGGCCGCGCACGGCTGGACCTGGATGCGCGCGCCTACCATGCCTACAAGCCCGAGGCGATGAAGGCCGTGCTGGCTTCGCATACGCGCCTGGCGCAGGGCTATGACGTGGTGCTGGTGGAAGGCGCCGGCAGCCCGGCGGAGATCAACCTGCGCGAGCGCGACATCGCCAACATGGGCTTTGCCGAGCGCGTCGACTGCCCGGTGGTGCTGGTGGCGGACATCGACCGCGGCGGCGTGTTCGCGCACCTGGTCGGCACGCTCGACTGCCTGTCCGACAGCGAACGCGCGCGCGTGACCGGCTTCATCATCAACCGCTTCCGCGGCGATATCGGCCTGCTTGAGCCAGGGCTGGACTGGCTGGTGGCACGCACCGGCAAGCCGGTGTTCGGCGTGCTGCCTTACCTGCACGGCCTGCATCTCGATGCCGAGGATGCCATCATCGGCGCGCAAGCGGACAAGACCGGCACGCCGGCGCAGCGCCTGCGCGTGATCGTGCCGGTGCTGCCACGCATCGCCAACCATACCGACTTCGACGCGCTGCGCGCGCACCCGCAGGTGGACCTGCAGTTTGTCGGGCCGGGCATGCCGATACCGCCCGCGGACCTGGTGGTGCTGCCTGGCAGCAAGAACGTGCGCGGCGACCTCGACTTCATGCGGGCCAATGGCTGGGATGCGGCGCTGGCCCGGCACCTGCGCTATGGCGGCAAGCTGATCGGGATCTGCGGCGGCATGCAGATGCTGGGGCGGCAGGTGCACGATCCCGATGGCCGCGAGGGCGCGGCCGGCAGCAGCGCGGGCCTGGGCTGGCTGGATTTCGAGACCACGTTGGCGGCGGAGAAGCAACTGCGCCAGGTCGGCGGCCGGCTGGCGCTGGACGAGACCGATGCGCCGGTGCGCGGCTACGAGATCCACCTTGGCGTCACTACCGGCAACGGGCTCGGGCGGCCGGCCCTGTGGCTGGACCGCGACGGCACGGTGCTGCCCGACGGCGCGCGCTCGGCCGACGGCCAGGTGCTGGCCACCTATGTCCACGGCCTGTTCGACGAGCCGGCCGGCTGCCAGGCGCTGCTGCGCTGGGCGGGGCTGGACGGCGCCCAGGCGGTGGACCTCGATGCGCTGCGCGAAGCGTCGCTAGAGCGGCTTGCCGACACCATGGCCGCGCACCTGGACCTGGGGGCGATGCTGGCGCCGCTGGGGCGCTGAGGCTGGTCAGCTTGGCAAGGGACTGGGAAGACACCGGGTCCTGCTAGAATCGCGAATCCTTCGCATTTGCATTCTGCCTGGAGATGGCTTCTACGCCATATTCCGCGCACTGCAGCGTCCGCTCAACGTACTTCACCTCCGTCATGGTCACCGGCCGCCTGCGCGTCGTCTTCGTCAAGCTGCACCTCTATATCGGCCTTAGCCTTGGCCTGCTGTTCGTCCTGATGGGGCTGACCGGCATGACCATCGCCTGGCGCGACGAGCTGGATGCGTGGCTCAATCCCGACCTGCTGGTGGCGTCCGCGCCGATGACGGCGCCGGTTTCTCCTGCCACCGTCCAGGCGGTGACCGAGCGGCTGGCGGCGCCGCCATACGGCAAGCCCACCCTGCTGATGCTGCCAGCCCATGCCGACGGCGTCTTTACCGCCTGGTACCAGGTCAAGGGGCCCGACGGCGTGGTGCCCGGACGCTCGCGCCAGGTGATGGTCGACCCGGTCACGCTGGAAGTGAAGGGCGAGCGCGTCTGGGGCGAGGCAGGGCTGTCGCGCCGGCTGCTGCTGCCCACGCTGTTCCACCTGCATCGCTACCTGCTGTCGGGCGATACCGGCAAGACCATTACCGGGGTGGCCGGCATGCTGCTGTTGCTGACCACGCTGGTCGGGGTGGTGGTGTGGTGGCCCAAGATGAAGCTGCGCTCGGTGGTGCAGGCGTTCCGCATCACGCATGGCGGCTCATGGTCGCGCTTCAACTATTCGCTGCATCGCGCGGGCGGCATCCTGGCCGCGCCGGTGCTGGCCACCATCGCTTTTTCCGGCTGGTACCTGAACTTGCCCAAGTGGGTAACGCCGATCGTAGCGGGCGTGGTCACCGTGACGCCGCCGGCCAGGCATGTCTCGGCACCGGCGCCGGCGGGGGCCCGTCCGCTGGACGCGGGCGAGATCATGGCCGCGGCGCAGGCACAGTACCCGCTAGCGCAGGTGACCCGCATCAGCTTTCCGCGCAAGCCCGGCGATGCGTTCGAGATCCGGCTGCGCCAACCCGGCGAAGTGCGCCAGGATACTGGTGCCACACGGCTCTGGCTGGATGCCTGGACCGGGCAGCGGCTGGGCGTGCGGGATCCTAGGGACGCGCCGGCCGGGGATACGCTGCTGAACTGGCTGTTCCCGCTGCATACTGGCGAGGCCTTTGGGCTGCCGGGGCGGGTTTTCATTACGCTGTTTGGGCTGGCGCCGTTGGTGTTTGCTGTGACCGGCGTGCTGATATGGTGGAAGCGGCGGCGCGGGCATCAGCGGCATGTGGTGAAGGTTGCACAGCGGGTGGGGGTGCGGGGGGTGTGAATGGTTCTGGGGGGCGGGTTCGATGTTGTCGTAGGTTTGAGCGCCTGGTTCCGCCCTGCTGGGCGGGTCACTTTTTGTCCGAGCGACAAAAAGTAACCAAAAAGCGCGTCGCCTCAGGCGGCTGGCCACCAATTCCTCGGCGTGGGTGGTTCGAGCGGCGGTGCTTGCCGTTTGGCGTGGTTGGCCGTTCGACCCTGCTACGCACCCTGTCCGGTGCCTGCGTCGACGGACTATTGGACGAACCCGACTTTAGGCTATTGGCAGCCTGCTAACGAGGTCATCGGTAGGACGCCTACGGCTGCGCTGCGCGCACTCAGTATCGAAGGTCGGGTGCTCGGGCACGGAGTGCGTCGCTGCGCTCGCACGGGGCTGTCGTGATGCCGGGCCAAAAGCGCAAATCAGGACGTGGTCCGCAGTGCTGCCACGTTAGGGCCGGCGCGAAGCGCAGCCGAAGGCGTCCGACCGACGCGGTGGTAAGCAGGCTGCCAACAGCCTAAAGTCGGGTTCGTCCAATAGTCCGTCGATGTGGGCACAGACAGGGTGCGTAGCAGGTTCGAACGGCCAACCACCAACACCACCAAATTGATGGCCAGCCGCCAGAGGCGACGCGTTTTTTGGTTACTTTTTGTCGCTCGGACAAAAAGTGACCCGCCCAGCAGGGCGGAACCAGGCGGTCAAGCCTACGACAACATCGAACCCGACCCACATAACCAAGCCAACGAGCAAGAAGCCCCGCCGGCTAAGCCGGCGAAACAGCCCCCACTCAGATCTCCAAATTGTCGATCAACCGAGTAGCCCCCAGCTTGGCAGCCGTCAGAATCACCAGCGGCTCTCCGGCAAGGAATTCCTCACGCGTCGGCGCCTGCAGATCAACGCGCTTGCGGATCGACACATAGTCCGGCTTCCAGCCGCGCTTGGCCAGCGACTCCTTGGCGCCGGCTTCCACCGCCAGCAGGTCGGCCGCGGCGCGGTCGCTGCCCAGCACGGTGTCGCGCACGTCGTGCAGGGTACGGTACAGCACCGGGGCCTCGGCGCGCTCGTCCGGGCTCAGGTAGCGGTTGCGCGACGACAGCGCCAGGCCGTCTTCCGCGCGCACGGTCTCGGCGGGGATGATGTCGATCGGCAGCGCGAACTGCTGCACCATGCGGCGCACGATCATCAGCTGCTGGTAGTCCTTCTTGCCGAACACCGCCACGCGCGGCTGCGCGCACGAGAACAGCTTCATCACCACCGTGCACACGCCCTGGAAGAAGCCGGGGCGGAACTCGCCTTCCAGGATGTCGCCCAGGTCATGCGGCGGCTCCACGCGGTATTCCTGCGGCTCGGGGTACATGTCGCGCTCAGAGGGCGCAAACAGCACGTAGACGCCTTCCTTCTGCAGCTTCTCGACATCGTCCTGCAGCGTGCGCGGGTATTTGTCGAAATCCTCGTTGGGGCCGAACTGCAGGCGGTTCACGAAGATGGATGCCACCACCGGGTCGCCATGCTGGCGCGCCAGGCGCATCAGCGACAGGTGGCCTTCGTGCAGGTTGCCCATGGTGGGGACAAAGGCAGCGCGGTTCTGGCCGCGCAGTTGGTCCCGCAGCTCTTGGATGGAGGAAATGACTTTCATCTGCCTTGGTGTGCTGGTCGTGTGTGGTGTGACCCGGGCGCCTGTTCAAACTGGCAGGCGCCAGACATGCCGGTCTCGGCCTTCTGTCGGGCGTGAGCTTGTCTGGCCGGCTGTCGGCGGATTGTAGAACATGTGGGGCGGGGCCGGACCCCGCGGCGCGGGTGGGTCAGGTAGGGCTGTACGCCAATCGCACATAAATTGGCGCGAACGGCTCGGCCTGGGTGATCTCCACCAGCGCTTCGCGCGACAGCTCCAGCATGGCGATGAAGTTCACCACCACCACAGGCACGCCCTTGCCGGAGCGCACCGCGTCCTCGAACAGCTCGGAGAACTCCATGAAGCGCGCATGCTGCAGCCGGCGCAGGATCTGGCTCATGTGCTCGCGCACCGACAGTTCCTCGCGCGAGATCTTGTGGTGCTGGTTGAGCTTGGCGCGCTTGAGCACGTCGGCCCAGGCCGACTGCAGGTCCACGGTTTCCACTTCCGGGAAGCGCGGCGCCAGGCTTTGCTCGATATAGACCTGCGAGCGCAGGAAGTCGCGGCCCAGCTGCGGCACCGTATCCAGGCGCTGCGCGGCCAGCTTCATCTGCTCGTACTCCAGCAGGCGGCGCACCAGCTCGGCGCGCGGGTCCTCGGCTTCGTCGTCGCTGTCGGCCTTCTTGACCGGCAGCAGCATGCGCGACTTGATCTCGATCAGCATCGCCGCCATCAGCAGGTATTCCGCCGCCAGTTCCAGGTTGGTCTTGCGGATCTGCTCGATGTACGACAGGTACTGCCGGGTGACCTGCGACATCGGGATGTCGAGGACGTTGAAATTCTGCTTGCGGATCAGGTACAGCAGCAGGTCCAGCGGACCCTCGAAGGCTTCCAGGAAGATCTCGAGCGCGTCCGGCGGGATGTAGAGGTCCTGCGGCAGCTTGAACAGCGGCTCGCCGTACAGGCGCGCGAACGCCATCCCGTCGACCATGTCGGCGGGGCCTCCCGGACCGGATGCGGTGGCCACGGCCACGGCCGGCAATTCCACGGGCAGCGGCAGCTTGTCCTGGTCGCGTGCGCTCATGGTCTGGGTGCGGTCGCGGGGGCGGCGGGGATCAGTTGTCCAGCGAGTAGACGTAAGGCTTCTGCGCCACGCGCGAAGCCTCGGCGCGGGCGCGCTCTTCGAGGTTGATCGGCGACTTGTCCCACAGCAGTGCGCGGCCGTCGCGCTGCTCGGCCTCCAGCGTCGGGCGCTCTTGCTTGAGCTGCTTCAGGAACTGGGTGATATCGGATTCGTAGATGGCCATGTTCAACCGTGATGCGCCCGCGCGGGCGCCAGATAGGTGCAGTGGGCCACGATTTTACAGTATCGGCCCCCCGGAATGCATCCGGGCCGGGTGCAACGGCACGGAAAGGGGCGGGAAAGGGGCCGGAAAGTTTCGGGCGCGAGGCCGGGTGTGGTCAAATACCGACTTCGTATGTGTGGACAATCGGCGATGCCGCAAGACACCGCTAATACCGCTGGCCGCGCGCCACGCGACATCAACGGATGAGGATCGAACTGGCAGGGATGGCAGCCCACCGGCCCCGCATCGCCATGCCTAATGCGGCACATGCAGGCTGCGCGCCGTGGCGCGTGGCTGCGCGCGCGCTGGCCGCACTGGGCGCATTGCTGGCGCTGGCGGCCGGGCCGGCCCAGGCCGCCTACAAGGTCGAGGTCGAGGCACCCAAGCCGATCCGCGAGATGCTGGAAGAGCACCTCGACCTGGCCCGCTACAAGGACAGGGCCGACCTCTCGCAGGACCAGTTCGACTATATGGTCGAGACCGTCGGCGAGCAGGTGCGGGGGTTCACCTCCACTGAAGGCTATTTCGACCCGACCACCACCACCCGTGTGGAAGGCGAGGGCGACAAGCGCGTGGTCCACGTGATGGTCGACCCCGGCGCGCGCACGCTGATCCGCAATGTCGACGTCCAGGTGACCGGCCCGGCCACCACGCAATCGCCCGAGCAGGTGGCGGAGGTGCAGGCCAAGTGGGGATTGCCGGTCGGGGAACCGTTCCGGCAGAACGACTGGGACAAGGCCAAGGAAGACGCGCTGGTCACGCTGCAGAGCCACAATTACTACGGCGCGCGCCTGGCCGCGTCGCAGGCGCGCGTGGAGCCGGACGACCAGCGCGCGGACCTGTCGGCCCACTATGCCAGCGGTCCGGCCTACCGGCTGGGTCCGCTCAAGGTGGCGGGCACGCGCCGCTACCCGGAACAGATCATCTACAACGTCAACCCGCTCAACGAGGGCGAGCCCTACCGCGTGGAGCGGCTGCTGGAGCTGCAGCGCGCGATCCAGAACCAGCCGTACTTCTCCAACGTGCAGGTCGACCTGGAACCGCCCCCCGATGCCGACAAGGCGGTCGACGGCGTGGTCACCGCACCGGTGTCGGTGCGGGTGCGAGAGTATCCGGCGCACCGGCTCAACAGCGGCGTGGGCTTTACCACCGACACCGGCGCGCAGGTGGAAGGGCGCTATTCATACTACAACCTGTTCAACCGCGCCTGGACCTTCGACTCGCAGGCGCGGCTGGAGCAGAAGCGTTCCTACCTGTTCGCCGAGACCGCGATGCCGCCGGGCAGGGGCAACTACCGCAACAGCGTGTACAGCAGCTACGAGCGCACCATCGACATCGAGAACACAGACACCACCAGCCTGCGCGCGGGCCTGAAGCGCTCGCGCTCGCGCGAGAAGTACGACGTGACCACGTCGCTCGACTTTTACTACGACAAGCTGCTGCCGATGGACCAGGCCAGCCAGATCAGCAAGGCGCTGGTGCCGGCCTTTGCCTGGACGCGCCGCGATGTCGACAACCCGGTGTTCCCGCGCCGCGGCAATGTGATCAGCACCCAGGTCGGGGTGGCCGCCAAGGGCCTGCTCAGCGATGCCACCTTCCTGCGGCTGTATGGCCGCGTCCGCCAGTACATCCCGGTCGGCAAGCGCGACCTGGTGGTGGCCCGGCTGGAGCTCGGCGCCGACCTGGGCGGCGAAAGCTCGAGCCAGATCCCGGCCACGCTGCGTTTCCGCGCCGGCGGCAGCGATTCGATCCGCGGCTACAGCTACCAGTCGATCGGCACGCCCAGCGGCTCCAGCATCTTGCCGGCCAAGTACCTCGGCACCGGCAGCCTGGAGTACCAGTACTGGTTCAAGCCGGACTGGGGCGTGGCCGCGTTCTGGGATGCCGGCACCGCCTCCGACAACCTGCGCGGCGTGACCATCTACAACGGCGTGGGCGTCGGCGTGCGCTGGCGTACGCCGGTGGGCCCGCTGCAGCTGGACCTGGGCTACGGCATCCAGAAGCGGCAGTTCCGGCCGCATATCTCGCTGGGGGTGGCGTTCTGATGAGCGCCCACGACCTGCCTTCCGTGCCCGGCGGCGGCGACCGGGCCCCGCCCCCGGCAGCCCCCGCGCCGCGCAAGCATCGGCGGCTGTGGCGCGTGCTGGCCTGGCTGGCGGGCATCCTGCTGCTGCTGATGGTGGCGCTGGTGGCCGCGGGCGTGGCGGCGCTGCGCACCGAGGCCGGCACCCGCCACCTGTGGACGCTGGCCACGCGGCTGTCTGCCGGCATGCTCAGCGGGCGGCTGGAAGGCGGCACCGTGGCGCACGGCCTGCGCCTGCGCGACGTGGTGTTCGCCAGCGGCCAGACCCGCGTGGCGGTGGATCGCGTCGACGGCAACTGGACCTTCGGCTGGCAGCCGCGGCGGCTGCATGTGCAATGGCTGCGCATCGGCAAGGCCGAAGTGAAGCTCGGCCCCTCGGCGCCGAGCACCGAGCCGATGCAGATGCCCAGGTCGCTCGAGCTGCCGCTGGCCATCGATGTCGATTCGCTCACGCTTGAGCGGCTGTCGCTGCTGCAGGGCACGGCGCCTACGGCCGCGCCGATGGTGTTCGGCAATCTAGCCGGCGCGCTGCACAGCGACGGCCAGCGCCACCGCGTCAGCGTGGACAAGCTGGAAACGCCCTATGGCAAGCTGGCCGCCAACGCGCAGGTGGGGGCGATTGCGCCGTTCGTGCTCAGCGCCGAAGCCCTGCTGGAGAGCAGCTGGCAGGATGAGTCCTTCGCCGTCAAAGCCACCGCGAACGGCAACCTCGAAGCGCTGCGCGCCGAGCTGCAGGCCAGCGGCGACCGCATCCACCTGCGCGCCGGCGTCGACGTGACGCCGTTTGGCAAGGTGCCGTTCACGCACCTGCTGGTCGATGGCGATCGCATCAACCCGCGCCTGTTCAGCCCGTCGGCGCCGCAGGCCAACCTGACCGTGCATGCCGAGCTGCGGCCGGTGGATGGCGTGGCGGCCGGCAAGAAGGCGGCAGGCGCTGCAGCGGCGTCGGCCCCTGCTGCGGCAGCCGCATTGGCGGCCTCCGCAGCATCCGCACCTGCGGCAGCGTCGACCCCTGCTGCCGTGCCCGCGCCCGCACCGCTGGCCGTCGCCGGCGACATCGAGATCCGCAACCTGGAAGCCGGTCCGCTGGACAAGGAGCGGCTGCCGGTGCAGTCGGTGCGTGCCCATGTCGAACTCAGCGAGATGGCGCAGGCGGTGTCGGACCTGCGCGTGGCGCTGAGCGGCAAGGCCGAGATTAACGGCGGCGGTTCGCTGCGCGGCGGCCGTGGCGGCTTCGACCTGGACGTGCGCAGGCTGGATCCGGCCGCGCTGCATGGCTCGCTGACCAGCGCCAGCCTGTCGGGCCCGGTGGTGGTGCGCATGGAGCCGGGACGGCAAAGCGTGGCGCTGGACCTGTCGGACGGGCCGCTCAAGCTTTTTGCCGATGCCAGCATGGACGCCGAGACCGTCACCCTGGCTGCGCTGCGCGCGGCGGTCGGGCCGGGCCTGCTGACCGCGGAAGGCAAGCTGGGCCTGAAGGACAAGCAGCCGTTCAGCTTCAAGGGCAAGCTGGCCGCGTTCGATCCCTCGCGCCTGGCCAAGGTGGCCGCCGGCCGGATCAACGCCGATTTCACCGCGACCGGCGAGATCGCGCCGCAGCTTGGCGTGGCGCTGGACTTCGCCGTGCACGAGAGCGAATACGCGGGCCTGCCGATGAGCGGCGGCGGCAAGGTGCGCCTGGCGGGCGAGCGGCTGTTGCCGAGCGAGGCGTCGCTGAGCATGGCGGGCAACCAGGTCAATCTGCGCGGCAGCTTCGGCGCGCGCGGCGATGCCTTGAAGCTGGCGGTCGATGCGCCGCAGCTGGAGCGCCTCAAGTTCGGCGTGGCCGGCAGGCTCAAGCTCGACGCCACCATCACCGGCACGCTGAAGAAGCCCGAGGTGGTGGCCGACTACAACGCGCAGGCGCTGGAGGTGGGCCCGCACAAGGTGGCCAGCGCCAGCGGCCGCGCCGAAGTGCGCGGCGGGCTGGACGGGCCGCTGTCGGTGCAGCTGGCCGCGCGCGACTACCGCGGCCCGCAGGCCAGCCTGAGCACGCTCGATGCCACGCTCAACGGCACCCAGGCCAACCACAGCTTCGACGTCAAGGCGGCCGGCAGCCTGAACAAGCGGCCTTTTCAACTGGCGCTGGCGGGGCAGGGCGCATGGAAGGGCAAGGACGGCTGGAACGGCAACATCAGCAAGCTGGAGGAGCGCAGCACGGTCAATCTGCGGCTGGCAGCGCCCACCCAACTGCAGGTGGCCGACCAGCGCGTGCGCCTGGGCGCCACGCGCCTGCTGCTAGATCGCGCCACGCTGGCGATCGACAGCCTGGACTGGGACCATGGCCGCATCCGCACCGCGGGCAGCCTGGACGGGCTGCAGGTGGGCCACGTGCTGGAACTGATGGAAACCATCACCGGCGAGAAGCCGCCGGTGCGCTCCGACCTGGTCATCGACGGCCGCTGGAACCTGGCGCTGGCCGAGACCGCGACCGGGTTTGCCGAACTGCGCCGGCGCAGCGGCGACCTCTCGGTCAACGCGGGCCGGGGCTTCACCACGCTCGGCCTGGGCGAGACCAGCCTGCGCGCCGAAGCCGGCGGCAACCGCATCGCGCTGCGCGGCGGCATGGTGTCGGGCCGTATCGGCAAGGTGGTGGTGGACGCCTCCGCCGGCCTGGTGCAGGAACAGGGGCTGCAGACCGTGGGCCCGGCCTCGACCCTGGGCGGCACGGTAACCGTCGACGTGCCGCGCCTGAAATCGCTGGAAGCGCTGACCGGCCCGCAGTACGCCTTCGACGGCAAACTGGCCGCGGCGATGCGCCTGGCCGGCACGGTCGGCGCGCCGCTACTGACCGGCACCGTCGACGGCGACAACCTGGCCGTCACTATGTACGACCTGGGCCTGCGCCTGACCGACGGCACCGTGCGGGTGGTGCTGGACCAGAACACGGTCGAGCTCAAGCATGTGGAATTCCACGGCGGCGACGGCAAGATCACGGCCACGGGCAACGTCAAGCTGGGCGAGGCCGATGCCAACCTGACCGGCAAGATCGTTGCCGACAAGCTGCAACTCTTTGCCAGCCCGGAACGCACGCTGGTGATCTCGGGCGATGCCAGTATCGGCAACGAGAACAAGCAGGTCGTGATCCGCGGCAAATTTCGCGTCGACCGCGGCCTGTTCGACCTGCCCAAGGCCGGCGCGCCGGTGCTGGGCGACGATGTCGTAGTGATCCGCCGCAAGGACCAGCGCGCCGTGAAGACGGCCGCCACGCCGGCGCCGGAGACCAAGCCGGCCAGCAAGTTCAGCCCGGTGATCGACCTGGCCGTGGACCTGGGCAACAACTTCCGCTTCCGCGGCGCGGGCGCGGATCTGTTGCTGGCCGGCCAGATGGAGGTCAAGAGCGAACCCCTGGCACCGATGAAGGTCACCGGCACGGTGCGCGTGACCGACGGCACCTATGAGGCGTTCGGGCGCAAGCTCAATATCGAACGTGGCATCATCAACTTCAACGGCCCGATCGACAATCCGAACATGAATATCCGCGCCATGCGCCGCAACCAGGAAGTGGAAGCGGGCGTGGAGGTGACCGGCACGGTGCGGCTGCCGCGCGTGCGGCTGGTGTCGGAGCCCAATGTGCCGGACGAGGACAAGTTGTCATGGCTGATGTTCGGCTATGGCGCGGAGAGCGCCGGTGCCGGCCAGCAGCGCCAGATGAGCGGCGGCGCACTGGGCGGCGCGGCGCTGGGCCTGATCGGCGGCAAGGCTGGCAAGGGTATCGTCTCGCATTTCGGCATCGACGAATTCTCGATCGGGCCCAGCACCGCGGGCCTCAATGACCAGCAGGTGGTCAGCATGGGCAAGGCCATTACCGAGCGCATGTCGGTCGGCTATGAGCAGAGCCTGACCTCGGCCTCGAACGTGGTGAAGCTGACCTGGCAGCTCTCGCGGCGCTGGTCGCTGATTGCCAAGGGCGGCTCCATCAACGGTTTGTCGGTCTTGTTCAACCGCCGCTTCGACAGCTGGGCGAACCTGTTCAGCGGGACCTCGAATCGCAGCGGCACCAGAAGGAGCCAGGATGACAGTCAGCCACTCGATTCCGCAGATCGCACAAGCGGCGCCGCGCAGGCGGCCTCGTCCGTCATCGCCGAGCCGGTGCGCCGCTGATTTACGCCCATCCACTTTTGCGTCGCCGCGACGCCTTGCCGCCATGGGACTGATTGCCTCGATGCTTGCGCTGTTCGGCTGCGACCAGCAGAAGGTCGATGAAGCCATGAAGAAGGCGGGCGACACCGCCCGCAACACCTGGAACGCGATCAAGCCCGACAGCGAGCTGTTCAAGGGCATCGTGCCGGGCCAGTCGACCGAGGAAGACCTGCGCCGCCAGGCCGGCAAGCCCGAGATCGTCTGGGAAGAGGCCGACGGCGGGCGCCGGCTGGAATACCCGCGCGGCCCCGAGGGCACCACCACGTGGATGGTCACCATCGGCGCCGACGGCAAGGTCGCGAAGATCGAGCAGGTGCTGACGGCCGAGAACTTCGCGCGCGTGCGCGCCGGCATGAGCAAGGACGACATCCGCCGCCTGCTGGGCAAGCCCACCAAGGTGGAGGCGTTCGCGCTGAAGAAGGAAGAGGTGTGGGGCTACCGCTGGATGGAAACCTCCACTGACAAGGCCTTCTTCAACGTGCATTTCAACAGCGACGGCACCGTCACCACGACCTCGCGCAGCGACGATCCGTCGAAGATGCAGGGCGGCTGAGGCGGGGCAGTCTCGGCCATAAAAAAAAACGGCGGTCGCCCGCAGGTGCCGCCGTTTCGTCTTTGCGCGGGTCAGGTCAGCCGATGCGCATGCCCGGCACCGCGCCATCGTGCGGCTCCAGGATATAGAGGCCAGGTGTGGCCTTTTCATCCGCGGCCGAGGCTGCCAGCACCATGCCTTCGGACACGCCGAACTTCATCTTGCGCGGGGCCAGGTTGGCCACCACCACGGTCAGCTTGCCGACCAGCTGCTCCGACGTGTAGGCCGACTGGATGCCGGAGAACACGTTGCGGGTGCGGCCTTCGCCCAGGTCCAGCGTCAGCTGCAGCAGCTTGTTCGAGCCTTCCACCTTCTGGCATTCGACAATCCTGGCCACGCGCAGGTCGATCTTGGCGAAGTCGTCGATGGTGATGGTGTCGGCGATCGGCTCGATGGCCGGGCCCGCAGCCGCCGGCGCCGCGGTTGCCTGCAGCGATTCGCGGTTGGCGGCCAGCAGCGCGTCGACCTGCTTGGCGTCCACGCGCGTCATCAGGTGCTGGTAGGCCTGCACCGGGCTGGCGGCCGACAGCTGCTTGTCGATGGCGCGCCAGTCCAGCGGCTCGACATTCAGGAAGCGTTCCACGCCGGCGGCCACGTTCGGCACCACCGGCTTCAGGTACACCGTCAGCAGGCGGAAGGCTTCCAGCGAGACCGAGCACGCCGCATGCAGCGCCGCGCGCTTGCTTTCGTCCTTGGCCAGCTCCCACGGCTTCTCGGTGTCGACGAAGGCGTTGACCGTGTCGGTCAGCTCCATCACCAGGCGCAGCGCCTTGCTGTACTCGCGGCTTTCATAGAAATGGGCGACCTGCGGCGCGGCCTGGCGCAGCTGCTCGAGCAGCGGATGGGCCAGTGCGGCCTCATCGACCTTGCCCTCGAAGCGCTTGACCAGGAAGCCCGCGGCGCGGCTGGCGATATTGACGTACTTGCCGATCAGGTCGCTGTTCACGCGCGCGATGAAGTCATCGAGGTTCAGGTCGAGGTCTTCCATGCTCGCGTTGAGCTTGGCGGCGAAGTAGTAGCGCAGCCATTCCGGGTTCATGCCGGTGTCGATGTAGCTCTGCGCGGTGATGAAGGTGCCGCGCGACTTGCTCATCTTGGCGCCGTCCACCGTCAGGAAGCCGTGGGCGAAGACGTTGGTCGGGGTGCGGTAGCCCGAGAAGCGCAGCATCGCCGGCCAGAACAGCGTGTGGAAATACAGGATGTCCTTGCCGATGAAGTGGTACTGCTCGGCGTTCGAGTGCGGGCCGACCCAGGCGTCGAAGTCGATGCCCTTCTTCGCGGCCAGGTTCTGGAAGCTGGCGTAGTAGCCGATCGGGGCGTCCAGCCACACGTAGAAGTACTTGCCGGGCGCGCCGGGGATCTCGAAGCCGAAGTAGGGCGCATCGCGCGAGATGTCCCAGTCGGACAGGGTCGAGGCCTCGCCCTCGGCGCCCAGCCATTCCTGCATCTTGTTGGCGGCTTCGGGCTGGGCCAGGTCGGCCACCCATTCGCGCAGGAAAGTCTCGCAGCGCGGATCGGACAGCTTGAAGAAATAGTGGGCCGACGACTTGCGCACCGGCGTCGCGCCCGACACCACCGAGTACGGGTTCTTCAGGTCGGTCGGCACGTAGGTGGTGCCGCAGACCTCGCAGGAGTCGCCGTACTGGTCCTTGGCGCCGCACTTGGGGCACTCGCCCTTGATGAAGCGGTCCGGCAGGAACATGTTCTTGACCGGGTCGAAGAACTGCTCGACCTCGCGCTCGGCGATCAGGTCCTCGGCCTTCAGGGCCAGGTAGATCTTCTCGCACAACTGCCGGTTTTCATCGGCGTCGGTGCTGTAGTAGTTGTCGAACGACACCAGGAAGCTGTCGAAATCGCGCTTGTGCTCGGTCCAGACGCGGTCGATCAGTTCCTTGGGCGTGATGCCTTCCTTCTCGGCGCGCAGCATGACCGGCGTGCCGTGGGTGTCGTCGGCGCCGACGTAGTAGACCTCGTTGCCCATCATGCGCTGGAAACGCACCCAGATATCGGTCTGGATGTATTCCACCAGGTGGCCGATATGGATCTGGCCGTTGGCATAAGGCAGGGCGGATGTGACGAGGATGCGACGTGCGGTCATAAACAGGAGCCGGTCAGGAGCGGGGACTATCAGGGGGACGGCGCCAGCCAGGGGGACGGGCGCGTGCCGGGAAGCGGCTATTTTAGCAACTGGCCGGCGCCTGCGCGGCGGTTCCGCATGGCGGAATGCCGTGGACCCCGGATCGGTCCGGCCAAAAAAAAAGCGCCGGTCAGAGCCGGCGCAGCTTTCCACAACGGAAAAGGAGGAGAAATCAGGCACCGCCCGGGAGGTCAGCCACCCATCGCGAGCCAGCAACGGTGGCAAGCGGTACCTGTTTCTATGACAGGATCACCCTTGAATTGGTTTCAAAAAAATTTCGACGCGGCGATTTTGTGCCCGTCCGGCCTCAGTCGCGTTGTCCGCGACCGGCTGGGTCTGCCCGCGTCCTTCGGCCGTCAGGCGGTTCCGTGCGACGCCGCGATCACCCAGGTAGCCGGCCACGCTCTGGGCGCGGCGCTGCGACAGCTGCATGTTGTAGTTGGGGTTGCCGGTGCTGTCGGTATGGCCCACCACGTTGGCGCTCACGTCCTGGTGCTGGCCCAGGGTCTGCGCGACCTGGTCGAGCACCGAGCGGAACGATGGCTTGATGGTGGAGCTGTCGGTATCGAAGGTGACCTGGCTGGGGATGTTGACCTTCAGCGAGCCGTCCGGCTGCTCGGTGATCTGGGTGCCCGTGCCCGCGGTGTCCTTGTTCAGCTTGCCGCGGATGGCATTCCAGTTGTAGCCGGTTGCGCCGCCGATGGCCCCGCCCACGGCCGCGCCCACCAGCGTGCCGGTGGTGTTGCCGCCGATCAGGTTGCCAAGCCCCGCGCCGACCGCGGCGCCGACGCCGGTACCAACCGCCGTATGGGTCTGCTGTTCGGTGGCGCAACCAGCGGCCAGCAGCGTGGCGGCGGCGAGCGAGACGGTAACGAGCTTGATCTTCATGTTTTCTCCTTCTGGTGTTCCCGTAAATGTCCTTGGTACCGCATCGCGATGGTAATGCCATGGCTAGCGGCGGTAACCCTTTGTACGTGTCAGACCCGGTCGGACCCGGCACCGCCTACGGTGCCGACGTGCCGGGACGCTCAACCGCACTACAATATGGATATGGCGGCGCGCGCACAAGTGCAAGCTTGTGATATTTGTAAATGTCTGTAATCCCCCACCTCAGGGAGGGTATTGCGCGCGGATTACCGGCCTTCATGGCCGGTGCTGCATACTTTGATACATCAGGCGCGAATTGAGCTGCGCCAGTCCCCCCAATCCTCGAAGCGGAGTTTGTCTTGAGCGTCAGCACTGAGCAGGTCACGGAAGCCCTGCGCACCGTCATCGACCCCAATACGGGCAAGGACCTGGTGTCCACCCGCTCGGCCAGGAACATTCGCGTCGACGGCGGCGATGTTTCGCTGGAAGTCGAACTCGGCTACCCCGCGAAGAGCCAGTTCGATCCGATCCGCAAGCTGGTGGTTGCTGCAGTGCGGCAAGTGCCGGGCGTCAGCAATGTCAGCGTGGCCGTGACCATGAAGATCGTCGCGCACGCGGTGCAGCGCGGCGTCAAGCTGCTGCCGGGCGTGAAGAACGTGATCGCGGTGGCGTCGGGCAAGGGCGGGGTGGGCAAGTCCACCACGGCCGTGAACCTGGCGCTGGCGCTGGCCGCCGAGGGCGCGCGCGTGGGCATGCTCGACGCCGATATCTACGGCCCGAGCCTGCCGATGATGCTGGGCATCGACGGCCGCCCGGAATCCGCGGACGGCCAGACCATGGAGCCGCTGGAAGGCCACGGCCTGCAGGCCAACTCGATCGGTTTCCTGATCGAGCAGGATAACCCGATGGTCTGGCGCGGCCCGATGGTCACCTCGGCGCTGGAGCAGCTGCTGCGCCAGACCAACTGGCACGACCTGGACTACCTGATCGTCGACATGCCGCCGGGCACCGGCGACGTCCAGCTGACGCTGTCGCAGAAGGTGCCGGTCACCGGTGCGGTGATCGTCACCACGCCGCAGGATATCGCGCTGCTGGATGCCAAGAAGGGCCTGAAGATGTTCGAGAAGGTGGGCATTCCCATCCTCGGCATCGTCGAGAACATGGCGGTCTACTGCTGCCCGAACTGCGGCCATGTCGAACATATCTTTGGCCAGGGCGGCGGCGAGAAGATGTGCGCCGACTACGGCGTGGACCTGCTGGGCAGCCTGCCGCTGAACCTGCAGATCCGAGAGCAGGCCGACTCCGGCCGCCCGACCGTGGTGGCCGAGCCCGACAGCCCGGTGGCCGAGATGTACCGCGCCATCGCGCGCAAGGTGGCGATCAAGGTCGCCGACAAGGCGCGCGACATGACCAGCAAGTTCCCGAGCATCGTGGTGCAGAACACCTGAGCGCGCCGCGGCCCCAGCCATGGACAGCCAGCCTATCCCCGACCTGCCGGCACCCGGTGCCCGCCCCGCCGTCACCATGGCGGTGGTGATGCGCAAGGTTGCCCTGGCCAACCGCTGGCAGCCGTGGAAGTGGGAACTCGATGAGGTGCTGCCGGACCTTGGCGAGTTCGGCACCCACCCGGTGTGCCTGGCGCACGACGCCCACGGCGCGCGCTGGCTGTACCCGGGCTTCGAGGTGGAACTGTTCCGCGACCAGGGCGAAGGCTATTACCTGAACCTGACCTCGACCACGCCGTGCTGGTTCGTGCTGTGGCGCATGCCCGAAGACGACGGCAACGGCGAGGAGGCCCATCCGGTGCCGATGACCGTGACGCTGTCGTACAACGAGGCCGGCCGCTGGCTGGACGCCGGCGAGACCGTCGAGAACGTACCGCTGGCACCCGAGCAACGCGAGTGGCTGCAGGCCTACGTCAGCGAACACTACCGGCCCGAGCCCAAGAAGCGGCGCCGGCCCGAATCCTTCAAGGCGCCGGAAGACCGCGCCCGCTACTGACCCCGGCACCCTGACACTACCGTGAAGCTGCCCCGCCGATGAGCGATTCGTCCTTCCTGTCGCGCTGGTCGCGCCGCAAGGCCGCGGTGCGCGAGGGCGTACCCGTGCCGGCCGAACCGCTGACGCCGCCGGCGGCCGAAGCTGTGCCCGCGACGACTGAAGCATCGCCCGTGGTGCCGGAAGTACCGGCCCCGACGCTGGCGGACGTGGCGGCGCTGCAGCCCGGCGATGACATTGCCCGCTTTGTGGTCCGCGGCGTGGATGAATCGGTCAAGCGCGCCGCGCTGAAGACGCTGTTCGCCGATCCGCACTTCAATGTGATGGACGGGCTCGACATCTATATCGACGACTACAGCAAGCCTGACCCGATCCCGCCGGAGATCCTGCGCCAGCTGCGCCAGGCCGAGACCCTGGGCCTGTTCGAGCCGACCGACGAGGAGCGTGCGGCGGCCGAGGCCGCGGCCCGACTGTCCGGACCCGAGCAGGTACCGCCGGCAGCGCACGATGCGGCTGAGGAGGCGGAGCAAGCGGCGGAGCCGATGGCTCAGGCCGAGGTGCCGGCAGCCGTCGAAACACAGCCGCCGGCTGCCAGTCAAACCGTAGAACAGGGCCAGCCAGACCCGCACAAACGCGCGTAGCCCCCGGGGGCACCGCAGCCTACAATAGGCCTCCCCACAATCAGCCGGCCCGCAGACCCCCGCCAAGAAGGGATGTCCGGACCGGTCAGCCGCATTCGCCATGCCGACGCTGATCTGCAACTGCAACGACACCATGCTGCTTGACGGGGCGGCGTTGTCCGAAGCAACCAAGGACGCCAGCCAGGGTCCCTTGAAGGTCCATCGCCTGCTGTGCCGGCGCGAAATCGGCGACTTCACCGCCGCGCTCGACGGCACCGACGACGTGATCGTCGCCTGCACCCAGGAACGCCAGCTCTTTACCGAAGTGGCCGCGCAAGCCGCCCGGGGCAGCGATGGCCGCCCGGTGGTGACCGCGCCGGTGCGCTTCGTCAATATCCGCGAGACCGGCGGCTGGTCGCAGGGCGCCCGGCGCGACCCGAAGACCGCCAATGCCAAGATCGCCGCGCTGCTGGCCGTGGCCGCACTGCCGGAACCCGATCCGGTGCCGGTGGTGGATTACCGCTCCGATGGCGCGGTGCTGGTGCTGGGGCCGGCGCAGCGTGCGCTGCCGTGGGCCGAGCGCCTGGCCGCGATGCAGCTGGAAGTCACGGTGCTGCTGACCGGCAGCGACCAGCGCGAAGGGGCCGCGGCGCAGCCGGCGGCGCGCGCCTATCCGGTCCACAGCGGCCGGCTGGCCTCGCTGACGGGCTGGCTCGGCGCGTTCGAGGCCAGCTGGGAGACCGGCGCCGGCCGCAGCAACCCGATCGACCTGGACCTGTGCACCCGCTGCAATGCCTGCGTCGACGCCTGCCCCGAGGACGCGATCGACTTCAGCTACCAGGTCGACCTGTCGCGCTGCCGCTCGCACCGCGACTGCGTGCGCGCCTGCGGCGCCGCCGCGGCGATCGACTTCGACCGCCCGCAGGGCAGCGTGCAGGGTCGCTTCGACCTGGTCTTCGACCTGTGCGACACGCCCGCCTTCACCATGCACCAGCCGCCGCAGGGCTACCTGCACGCCGGCGCCGATGCCGCGCGCCAGCAGGCGCAGGCGCTGATGCTGGCGGGGCTGGTGGGGGAGTTCGAGAAGCCCAAGTTCTTCCGCTACAAGGAAAGCCTGTGCGCGCACGGCCGCAACCAGACCACCGGCTGCACCGCCTGCATCGATATCTGTTCGACCGAGGCCATCGCGTCGCGCTGGCATGACGGCAAGGGGCGCATCGAGGTCGCGCCCAACCTGTGCATGGGCTGCGGCGCCTGCACCACCGTCTGCCCGAGCGGTGCCATCAGCTATGGCTACCCGGGGCCGGAAGTGACCGGCGCGCGCCTGCGCACGCTGCTGTCGGCATACCGCCAGGCCGGCGCGCGCGATCCGGTGGTGGTGCTGCATGGCGAGGAATATGGCACGCCTGCGCTGCTGGCGCTGGGCCGCGCCGCCCGCGGTGGCAAGGCCAACGGCGTGCCCGCCAATGTCATGCCGTTGCCGCTGTTCCATCCGGCCTCGGCCGGACTGGAGCTGTGGCTGGCCGCGCTGTGCTGGGGCGCGAGCCGCGTGGCCGTGCTGCTGACCGGCGACGAGGCACCGCAGTACCGCGCCGCGCTGCGCGAGCAGATGGCGGTCGGGCGCGCCATGCTGGCGGGCCTGGGCTATGACGGCGAGGTGCTGTCGCTGGTCGAGGCCGCCGACACCGCGGCGCTCGATGCCGGCCTGGCGGCGCTGCGCCCGGGCCGCAACGCGCTGCCGCCGGCGCCGTTCGGCGCCGTGGCGGCCAAGCGCGAGATGCTGGACTTTGTGCTGGACCACCTGGCGCGGCACGCGCCGGTGCCGGCGCAGAGCGTGCCGCTGCCGGCCGGCGCGCCGATTGGCGCGGTCGCCGTGGATACCGGCAAGTGCACCCTGTGCATGGCCTGCGTGGGCGCTTGCCCGTCGCAGGCGCTGCGCGACAACCCCGAGCGCCCCGTGCTCAGCTTTATCGAGCGCAATTGCGTGCAGTGCGGGCTGTGCGAAAAGACCTGCCCGGAAGACGCCATCACCCTGGTGCCCCGCCTGCTGGCCGGCGACGCGGCACGCCGCCCGGTGACCCTCAACGAGACCCAGCCGTTCCATTGCATCCGCTGCGCCAAGCCCTTCGGCACGGCGCAGATGGTGGAGTCGATGCTGGTGCGCCTGGCCGGCCACCCGGCCTTTGCCGGCGCCGCGGCCGAGCGCCTGAAGATGTGCCCTGACTGCCGCGTGGTGGACATGATGGAGCGCGATCCGGGCACGATAACCGGCGCCACGCTGCGCTGACGGCGGCAAGACCCCAGGACAATTCATCACGACATGACAGATTTCCAGCCGATCCAGCTCACCGCCGCGCCGCCCGCCGACGATGCCGAAGACACCGCCCGCGCTGACCTGTACGGGCTGCTCGCAACACTGTTCTATAGCGCACCCGACGCCGCGCTGCTGCACCACATCGCGGCCAACCGCGCCGTGGGCGAGGACGCCAACACCGTGCTCGGCAAGGCGTGGAATGCGTTGTGCGATGCGGCATCCGAAACCACCGCGGCCGAGGCCGAGGAGGAATACCGTCAACTGTTCGTGGGTGTGGGCCGCCAGGATGTGTTCCTGTACGGCTCCTTCTATATGGCCGGCTTCCTCAACGAACGCCCGCTGGTCGCGCTGCGCGAGGACCTGGCCCGTTACGGCCTGGAGCGCCATGAAGGCGTCAGCGAGACCGAGGACCATATCGCCACGCTGTGCGAGGTGATGCGCTTCCTGGTGGCGGGCGACGACCTGTCGGTGTCCAACCTGGGCGAGCAGCAGCGCTTCTACGCGCAGCACCTGCAGCCGTGGGTGGAGCGGTTGTGCGATGCGGTAACGGCGCACCCGCAGGCGCGCTTCTATCGCAGCGTGGCGGGTTTGCTGGGCGCCTTTGCCGGCGTGGAGGCCGTGGCGCTGGAGATGCATTGAGCGCGGACACCGGATCCGCGTGCCGCGAGACGGCTTTGGCACGGCTGAGCCGACGGCAGTCTCTTACTCGAAATCGGGTGGGAAGGTAAGGAAAAACCCGCGCATATCATGGTCTTTCCTGCCAGTTACTTCTAGAATATGCATAAGAACGCATAACGGCGACAACCATCGGGCTTTGACAGCCGAGGAGCCCCACATGAGAGAGAAGCCAACCAGGGTCGCGCGCCGCACGTTTCTCGCGGGCGCTGGAGTTGTGGCTGCCGCTACGGGCGCGGCAGCGCTGACCGCGCGCGGTCCGGCCATGCCGGGCCAGGCCGCAGCCCTGCCGGAACCTACCGACGCCCCGTCGGACAGCAAGGGTTACCGGGTCTCTGACCACATCCGCAAGTATTACCGGACCACGCTGGTGTAACTGCCAGGGCGGCGTGGTCTGCCGCGCCGCCTGCAACCGGACGTCACCGCATGCACACGCGAAGCGTCCGCATCTGAGGTGAGACATGATCTTGACCCGCAAACGCGCGGCGCAGGGCGCATCCGCCCGCCTCGCCGACGCAGCCTCCGGCCGACTCACGCAGCGGCTCGCGGCCAGCCTGGCCGGTGCGATGCCGACCATGGACCGCCGCAGCTTCCTCAAGCGCTCGGGCATCGGCGTTGGCGCCGGACTGGCGGCCTCGCAACTGACGCTGCTGCGCAAGGCCGACGCGGCCGACGACAAGACGGCCGCCGCCGACGGCAAGACCGGCATCGTGGTCAGGCGCACCGTGTGCGGCCACTGCTCGGTCGGCTGCGCGGTCGACGCGGTGGTGCAGAACGGCGTGTGGATCCGCCAGGAGCCGGTGTTCGATTCGCCCATCAACATGGGCGCGCACTGCGCCAAGGGCGCCGCGCTGCGCGAGCACGGCCACGGCGAATACCGTCTCAAGTACCCGATGAAGCTGGTCAACGGCAAGTACCAGCGCATCGGCTGGGACCAGGCGCTGGACGAGATCACCGCCAGGATGAAGGAGATCCGCCAGCAGACCGGCCCGGACTCGATGTTCTTCGTCGGCTCATCCAAGCACAGCAACGAGCAGTCCTACCTGCTGCGCAAGTGGGTGTCGTTCTTCGGCACCAACAACACCGACCACCAGGCGCGCATCTGCCACTCCACCACCGTGGCGGGCGTGGCCAATACCTGGGGCTACGGTGCGATGACCAACTCGTACAACGATATGCAGAACGCGAAGGCAGCGCTGTATATCGGCTCCAACGCGGCCGAGGCGCACCCGGTGTCGATGCTGCACCTGCTGCATGCCAAGGAGAACGGCTGCAAGGTGATCGTGGTCGACCCGCGCTACACGCGCACCGCGGCCAAGGCCCAGCACTACGTGCGCATCCGCTCGGGCACCGATATCGCTTTCCTGTTCGGCATGCTGTACCACATCTTCAAGAACGGCTGGGAAGACCAGAAGTACCTGAATGACCGGGTCTACGGCATGGACAAGGTCAAGGAAGAGGTGCTGGCCAAGTGGACCCCGGACAAGGTCGAGGAAGTCTGCGGCGTGCCGGAGGCACAGGTCTACATGGTGGCCGAGATCATGGCCAAGAACCGTCCCAGCACGCTGGTGTGGTGCATGGGCCAGACCCAGCACACCATCGGCAACGCGATCGTGCGCGCCTCGTGCATCGTGCAGCTGGCGCTGGGCAATATCGGCGTGTCGGGTGGCGGCGCCAACATCTTCCGCGGCCACGACAACGTGCAGGGCGCCACCGACGTGGGCCCCAACCCGGACTCGCTGCCGGGCTACTACGGCCTGGCCACCGGCGCGTGGAAGCACTACGCCGCGGTGTGGGGCGTCGACTACGAATGGATCAAGAAGCAGTTCGTCTCGCAGACGATGATGGAGAAGTCCGGCACCACGGTGTCGCGCTGGATCGATATCGTCACCGAGAAGAACGAGCTGATCGACCAGGACAACAACGTGCGCGGCGTGTTCTTCTGGGGCCATGCCCCGAACTCGCAGACGCGCGGCCTGGAGATGAAGAAGGCCCTCGACAAGCTCGACCTGCTGGTCGTGATCGACCCATATCCTTCGGCAACGGCGGCCATGGCCAATATGCCGCCGGCCGAGGGCGACAAGGTCAACCCGAACCGTGCCGTCTACCTGCTGCCAGCCTGTACGCAGTTCGAGACCTCGGGTACGTGCACGGCGTCCAACCGCTCGCTGCAATGGCGCGAGAAGGTGATCGAGCCGCTGTTCGAGTCGATGCCCGACCAGACCATCATGCAGGCGTTCGCGGACAAGCTCGGCTTCGGCAAGGAGCTGTCGAAGAACATGAAGCTGATCGAGGTCAAGCGCGCCGGCCGCACCTGGATGGAGCCGGAGCCGGAATCGATCTTGCGCGAGATCAACGCCAGCAACTGGACCATTGGCTACACCGGCCAGTCGCCCGAACGGCTGAAGGCGCATATGCGCAATATGCAGATGTTCGACGTCAAGACGCTGCGCTGCAAGGCAGGCAAGGACCCGGTCACGGGCTATGACCTGACCGGTGACTACTTCGGCCTGCCGTGGCCGTGCTACGGCACGCCGGAACTGAAGCACCCGGGCTCGCCCAACCTGTACGACACCAGCAAGCATGTGATGGACGGCGGCGGCAACTTCCGCGCCAACTTCGGCGTGGAGCGCGACGGCGTCAACCTGCTGGCCGAGGATGGCTCGCATTCGCTGGGCGCGGAGATCACCACCGGCTATCCGGAGTTCGACCATGTGCTGCTCAAGAAGCTGGGCTGGTGGGACGACCTGACCGATGCCGAGAAGGCCAAGGCCGAGGGCAAGAACTGGAAGACCGACCTGTCGGGCGGCATCCAGCGCGTGGTGCTGAAGAACCATGGCTGCCACCCGTTCGGCAACGCCAAGGCGCGCGCGGTGGTGTGGAACTTCCCCGACCCGATCCCGCAGCATCGAGAGCCGCTGTACTCGACGCGCCCCGATATGGTCGCCAAGTACCCGACCCACGACGACAAGATGGCGTTCTGGCGGCTGCCGACGCTGTACAAGTCGGTGCAGCAGCGCAATATCGAGAACAAGGTCTATGAGAAGTTCCCGATCATCCTGACCTCCGGGCGGCTGGTCGAGTACGAGGGCGGCGGCGAGGAAACCCGCTCCAACCCCTGGCTGGCAGAGCTGCAGCAGGAGAATTTCGTCGAGATCAACCCGCGCGCGGCGTCCGACCGCGGCATCCGCAACGGCGACTTCTGCTGGGTGAAGACGCCTACCGGGGCCCGCATCAAGGTGCGCGCGCTGGTGACCGAGCGGGTGGGGCCTGATACCGCCTTCATCCCGTTCCACTTCTCGGGCTGGTGGCAGGGCAAGGACCTGAAGGACTACTACCCCGAGGGCGCGATGCCGATAGTGCGTGGCGAAGCGGTGAATACCGCGACCACCTACGGCTATGACGCCGTCACGATGATGCAGGAAACCAAGACCACCGTTTGCCAGATCGAGCGGTTTGCATAAGAGCAGAGGAACACCATGGCACGCATGAAATTTATCTGTGACGCCGAGCGCTGCATCGAGTGCAACAGCTGCGTCACTGCCTGCAAGAACGAGCACGAGGTGCCCTGGGGCGTGAACCGGCGCCGCGTGGTCACCGTCAACGACGGCATGGTCGGCGCCGAGAAATCGATCTCAGTGGCCTGCATGCACTGTTCGGACGCACCCTGCATGGCCGTCTGCCCGGTCGACTGCTTCTACCGCACCGAGGACGGCGTGGTGCTGCACGACAAGGACGTCTGCATCGGCTGCGGCTACTGCTCCTATGCCTGCCCGTTCGGTGCGCCGCAGTTCCCGTCGACCGGCACCTTTGGCGTGCGCGGCAAGATGGACAAGTGCACATTCTGCGCCGGCGGCCCGGAAAAGAACGGCAGCGAGGCCGAGTTCGAGAAGTACGGCCGCAACCGCCTGGCCGAAGGCAAGCTGCCACTATGCGCGGAAATGTGCTCGACCAAGGCACTGCTCGGCGGCGACGGCGACGTGATTGCCGACATCCTGCGCAACCGCGTGATCAAGCGCGGCACGGGTGGCGACGTGTTTGGCTGGGGCACTGCCTACGGCACGAACAAGGGTGGCGCACAAGCTGCGCCCGCGGCACCGGCCGCGCCCGCCGTGCCAGCATCACCTGCCGCGGGGGGAGGCCAGCCGTCATGAGCCGCCTCCGCACGATTGCCTTGCTGTCGCTGTGCGCCGCCATGCTGGCGGCCTGCAGCGAGAAGCCGCAGACCATCGGCGCCTCGCACCGCAAGTCGGACGCGCCGGCCTACCAGGGCGCGCCTGACGACCCGTTCGTGGTCAAGGGCTGGACGCCGGGCGACAAGACCAGCTGGGAGAACCAGATCCACCAGCGCAACCAGAACCAGAACGAATACAACCGCACGCAATGACCGCGCAGCAGGGAAACCGGGCGCGAGCCATCGATGACCCGAAGGAGGGCATATGACGCCGACGCAGACTTCGTGCCGCGCGGGCCTGGCTGGTCGCTGGTGGGGATGGCTGGCCGCTGGCGCGCTGGCGGCGCTGGCCATGGCCGGCACCGGCGCATCCGCATCCGCACAGACCGCGGCCTCCGCGCCGCAGGCCGCAGGCGCTGCCGCCGATACCAATAATCCGGCGACGCATCCGGTACAGCCTTTCGCGGGCATCGCTTCGGAGAATATCTTCAACGTGCCAAGGCGCGACATCGCCGCCGAGGCGCAATCGCAGCAGGCGCGCACGAAGGAGCAGCCGGGCAATAACGCGCCGGTCTGGCGCGAGGTCAATTCCGACCAGGCGCACTACAGCAGCCTGCCCGCCAAGGAAGCCGGCGTGCTGGTCCAGCGCACCGGCCAGCAGTGGCGCCTGTTCCGCAACGGCGTGATCACCGTATGGGGTGGCTGGCTGGTGATCCTGGTTCCCGCCGCCATCCTGGCATTCTTTGCCTGGCGCGGCACCATTCCGCTGAAGGAGCCGCGCACCGGCCGCATGATCGAACGCTTCACGCCGGCCGAGCGGGTCGTGCACTGGACCATGGCGATTTCGTTCGTGGTGCTGGCGGTCTCGGGCATCGTGATGTTGTTCGGCAAGCATTTCCTGCTGCCGGTGATGGGTCATGCGCTGTTCGGCTGGCTGACGTACCTGCTGAAGAACCTGCACAACGTGGTGGGCCCGGTCTTTACGCTCTCGATCATCGTTGCCTTCGTGATCTTCGTGCGCGACAACCTGCCCAGCCGTGACGACATCCGCTGGGTGACCAGCCTGGGCGGCCTGGTGACCGGCAAGCACGTGCCGAGCAGCCGCTTCAATGCCGGCGAGAAGCTGTGGTTCTGGGGCGGCCTGGTGGTGTTCGGCCTGGTCCTGTCGGCGTCCGGCTGGGTGCTCGACATGATCGTGCCGGGCATGGACTACTACCGCGCCACCATGCAGATCGCCAACGTGATCCATGGCATCGCCGCCGTCCTGATGATCGCCATGGCCTGCGGCCATATCTACATGGGCACCATCGGCATGGAAGGCGCCTACCGCGCCATGCGCGACGGCTGGGTGGACGAGGCCTGGGCCCAGGAACACCACGAGCTCTGGTACGACGACATCAAGGCCGGCAAGATCCCGGCCCAGCGCTCGGCCGGCCCGGATGCCGCCGCGGGGCGCCCGGCGCGGCATAGCCCCGGCGAAGCCTGAAGCGGCTACCAACGATAAATCGGGAATCTTCGACGATGACACGCATCCTGACGCTGATCGCCGCAGCTGCCGGCGCCGCTTTCGCGGCCTATACCCCGGGCGCACAGGCCAAGCTGCCGCCGCCGACCGAGGCCCAGCAGGCCAAGGCCGCCGAGACCAAGGCGCGTGCCGCCTGGTCGGACAAGGTCGCCGCCTACCAGCTGTGCCGTGCCCAGGACAAGACCGCTGCGCATTACTACGCCGACCGCAAGGCGCAGGGCAAGGAAGTGCGCGAGCCCGCGCAGACCGCCCCATGTGCCGATCCGGGACCCTTCGTGGCGCCGACCGCGGCCGCCCCGGCACCAGCCGTGGCAGGCACTGCCGGCGACGCCAAACCGCCCGCGGCCGGCGCGGTACAATCGCCTGCAAAGGCGCCGTAACTCCAGCCCCGATGCATGCCGCTCGGGGCTTTCACCAGCGACCCCGAGCCGTCTCGTCATGACCCTGCGTCCCGAGCTTACCCAGGCAGCCGTTCCCCTGATCGAAGAGGTTGAAGTCGTCGACGAGCAGGGCCGCGTGCGCGCGGCCTACCTGCCGGGCGAGCGGCCGCTGACGGTCTACCTGGACAAGCGCGAGCTGGTCACCCTGATGACGCTGGGCGGCGCGCCCGAGCACCTGGTGCTGGGCTACCTGCGCAACCAGCGGCTGGTGGAATCGATCGAAGACATCGCCGCGGTGCAGGTCGACTGGGAAACCGAGTCGGCCGCCGTGACCACGCGCAACGGCGTGGACCGCATCGAGGAACGCACCGCGCGCCGCGTGGTGACCACCGGTTGCGGGCAGGGCACCGTGTTCGGCTCGCTGCTGGACGAAGTCGACAGTATCCGCCTGCCGGTGGGCGCCATGCTGGACCAGGACACCCTGTACGGCATCATTGACACCATCCGGCTGCAGCAGTCGGTCTACAAGCAGGCCGGCTCGGTGCATGGCTGCGCGCTGTTCCAGGGCACCGAGCTGCTGATGTTCGTCGAGGACGTGGGCCGCCACAATGCCGTGGATGCCATTGCCGGGCGCATGTGGCTGGAGGACATGACGGGCGGCGACAAGATCTTCTACACCACCGGGCGCCTGACCTCCGAGATGGTGATCAAGGGCGCGCAGATGGGAATCCCGTTCCTGCTGTCGCGTTCGGGCGTCACGCAGATGGGCTACCAGATGGCCCGGCGCGTCAACCTGACGCTGTTCGCGCGCTGCACCGGCAAGCATTTCCTGCTCTACACGGGGCGCGAGCGCTTCCGTCACCGCCTGCCTGAGGATGTAGTGGTGTAATAGCCACTTGCATGGATGTCCTTTGCTTGAGGGGCGGGCGCCGATTGGTTGTACAATGCGGCGCACTCCGAGCCAGTGTGTCCACCCTCCCAACCTTATGAGCATCAAATCCGACAAATGGATCCGCCGCATGGCGGAGCAGCACGGCATGATCGAGCCGTTCGCGCCAGGCCAGGTCCGGGAGCAGGACGGACGCAAGATCGTTTCGTACGGCACCTCGAGCTACGGCTACGACATCCGCTGCGCCGACGAATTCAAGATCTTCACCAATATCAACAGCACCATCGTCGATCCGAAGAATTTCGACGAGAAGTCGTTCGTGGATTTCAAGGGTGATGTCTGCATCATCCCGCCCAATTCGTTCGCGCTGGCGCGCACCATGGAGTACTTCCGCATCCCACGCAGCGTGCTGACCATCTGCCTGGGCAAGAGCACCTATGCCCGCTGCGGCATCATCGTCAACGTGACGCCGTTCGAGCCCGAGTGGGAAGGCTATGTGACGCTTGAGTTCTCCAACACCACGCCGCTGCCCGCCAAGATCTACGCCGGCGAGGGCTGCGCCCAGGTGCTGTTCTTCGAGAGCGACGAGATCTGCGAGACCTCGTACGCCGACCGGGGCGGCAAGTACCAGGGCCAGCACGGTGTCACACTGCCGAAGACCTGAGCGCATTACAATGCCGGCGCTTGCCGGTCGGCTGGCCAACCAGAATGGCCGCCAAACCTGACGTCAGAGCCACATGTCGCCGCTGCGGGGAACCTCTCGCCGGCCATGTGGCTCAAGTCCTTTAAGTCCCCGTTTCCTCCATGAAGGATGCCCGATGAAATTCCGCTTTCCCGTCATCATCATCGATGAAGACTTCCGCTCCGAGAACATCTCCGGCTCGGGCATCCGCGCGCTGGCCGAAGCGATCGAGAAAGAGGGCATGGAGGTGATGGGCCTGACCAGCTACGGCGACCTGACTTCGTTTGCCCAGCAGTCGAGCCGCGCCTCGAGCTTTATCGTGTCGATCGACGACGACGAGTTCGTGCGCGACGACGACCAGCCCGAAGCCGCCGCCATCGAGAAACTGCGCGCGTTCGTCAACGAAGTGCGCCGCCGCAACTCGGACCTGCCGATCTTCCTGTACGGCGAGACCCGCACCTCGCGCCATATCCCCAACGATATCCTGCGCGAGCTGCACGGCTTCATCCACATGTTCGAGGACACGCCGGAGTTCGTGGCGCGCCACATCATCCGCGAAGCCAAGGTCTACCTTGACACGCTGGCGCCGCCGTTCTTCAAGGCACTGATCGACTACGCGCAGGACAGTTCGTACTCGTGGCACTGCCCCGGGCACTCGGGCGGCGTGGCATTCCTGAAGAGCCCGGTGGGCCAGGTGTTCCACCAGTTCTTCGGCGAGAACATGCTGCGCGCCGACGTCTGCAACGCGGTCGACGAACTGGGCCAGCTGCTGGACCACACCGGCCCGGTGGCCGCGTCGGAGCGCAATGCCGCGCGCATCTTCAACTCCGACCACATGTACTTCGTCACCAATGGCACCTCCACCTCGAACAAGATGGTGTGGCATGCCAACGTGGCGCCGGGCGATATCGTGGTGGTGGACCGCAACTGCCACAAGTCGATCCTGCACGCGATCATGATGACGGGTGCGATCCCGGTCTTCCTGATGCCCACGCGCAATCACTACGGCATCATCGGCCCGATCCCGAAGAGCGAGTTCGATCCGGAAACGATCAAAAGGAAGATCGCCAACCACCCGTTCGCCAGCAAGGCCAAGAACCAGAAGCCGCGCATCCTGACCATCACGCAGGGTACCTACGACGGCGTGCTGTACAACGCCGAGCAGATCAAGGAAATGCTGGCGTCCGAGATCGACACGCTGCACTTCGATGAAGCCTGGCTGCCGCATGCGGCGTTCCACGATTTCTATCGCAATATGCATGCGATCGGCAAGGACCGCCCGCGCAGCAAGGACGCGTTGGTGTTCGCCACGCAGTCCACGCACAAGCTGCTGGCCGGCCTGTCGCAGGCCTCGCAGATCCTCGTGCAGGATTCCGAGACGCGCAAGCTGGACCGCTACCGCTTCAACGAGGCGTACCTGATGCACACCTCGACCAGCCCGCAATACTCGATCATCGCCTCGTGCGACGTGGCCGCGGCGATGATGGAAGCGCCCGGCGGCACCGCGCTGGTCGAAGAAAGCATCCAGGAGGCGCTGGACTTCCGCCGCGCCATGCGCAAGGTCGAGGGCGACTACGAGGCCGGCAACAACGGCGACTGGTGGTTCAAGGTGTGGGGCCCCGACGCCCTGATCGAAGACGGCATCGGCGACCGCGAAGAATGGATGCTCAAGGCCAACGAGCGCTGGCACGGCTTCGGCGACCTGGCCGACGGCTTCAACCTGCTCGACCCGATCAAGGCCACCATCATCACCCCGGGCCTGGACGTTGACGGCGAGTTCAGCGAGCGCGGCATCCCGGCGGCCATCGTCACCAAGTACCTGGCCGAGCACGGCATCATCATCGAGAAGACCGGGCTGTACTCGTTCTTCATCATGTTCACCATCGGCATCACCAAGGGCCGCTGGAACTCGCTGGTGACCGAGTTGCAGCAGTTCAAGGACGACTACGACCAGAACCAGCCGCTGTGGCGCGTGCTGCCGGAATTCGTCGGCAAGCATCCGCAATACGAACGCATGGGCCTGCGTGACCTGTGCGATGCCATCCACAGCGTGTACAAGGCCAACGACGTGGCCCGCGTGACCACCGAGATGTACCTGTCGGACATGGAACCGGCGATGAAGCCGTCGGACGCCTGGGCCATGATGGCGCACCGCGAAATCGAACGCGTGCCCGTGGACGAACTCGAAGGCCGTGTCACCGCGATCCTGCTGACGCCGTATCCGCCGGGCATTCCGCTGCTGATTCCGGGCGAGCGCTTCAACCGCACCATCGTGCAATACCTGAAGTTTGCGCGCGAGTTCAACAAGCTGTTCCCGGGCTTCGAGACCGACATCCACGGCCTGGTCGAGGAAGAGGTCGACGGCCAGAAGGCGTACTTTGTCGATTGTGTGAAGCAGGGCGGCTGAGCGCCAGTCTGCGTCCCGCTGACGTGAGCAGGGCCCCGCTATGCGGGGCCCTTTATTTTTGGCCTAGGTGAAGGGATTCAGCACCATCGCGCCCGTGCCGCGAAAGTCCGCCACATTGCGCGTGACAATGGTCAGGTCGTGGATCAGGGCCGTCGCCGCGATGAACTTGTCCAGCGCGTGCTCCGGCCGCGGCGCGCGCAACTGGCCCCAGACCTGGGCGACGTCGGCATCGACCGGGAGTACCTGCCGGCCAAAATCCTCCAGCACCGTCGCCAGCCATTGCTCCAGCACCGCGGCCTGCGCCGTATCGCCGCGATGCCGGATCAGCGCAACGCCGCGCTGGAGCTCGCCCACGGTCAGCGCCGACAGGTAGAGCGCGGCGCCTTCCCGCGCCGCCTGCCGGAAGAACGCGCACACGCCCGGGTTGGCGCGCTCGCGCTTGCGCGTTTCGCTGATGACGTTGGTATCAATCAAATACACGCGGCGCCTCGCCCGAATCCTGGGTCCGCTCGAAGTCGGCGTCTTGGCCGACGTCCGGGATGCTGGCCAGCACCTCGGCAAAGCTGCGCCGGCGCGTGCCGCCCAGCGCCTGCGCCAGGATGGCGCGGTGCTCGGCCTCGGCGCTGCGGCCGTTGGCGACGGCCCGCTCGCGCAGGCGCTGGACCAGGGATTCATCGATGCCACGAACGAGTAGTGTTGCCATCTTGACCTCCTCACCATCGGATGGAGGGATGATAGCATTGTTATCAATGCGGCGGTTACGTATCGATGGCAGGCGGTGCATCGTTGCCATGCCGGGTCGGTCGAAGGGTGTGGTGATTTGCATGTGGCTCTCCTGGGATCGGTTCGCAGAACACAGGGGCCAGTCTGGGCCACGCAAGCGCGCCGGTCGATGAGCCGATTCGCAATCGCACGCCGGCGCCGGGGTGGGCCCGCGCCAATGAAAAAGCCCCGCATCGCTGCGGGGCCTTGTGTCGATGATCCGGATCAGTTCTTCTTTTCGAACTCGAACTGTGGTGCCGCGGGCTCGGGTGCCGGCGCCGCGCCCGGCAGTTCCAGCGAACCCGGCGGGGCTGCTGTTCCTGGCGTGGATGCCGGTTTCTCTGGCTCCCCGCCAAGCGGGATGCTGACTTCGGCCGCGTTGCTATGGTGCAGCGAGCCCTTGTCGAGCAGTCCGGTCACCATGCCCGGCCAGAACATCACCAGCAGCACCATCACCAGTTGCAGGCCCACCCAGGGCAGGGCGCCCCAGTAGATGTCGGAACTCTTCACTTCCTTCGGGGCGATGCCGCGCAGGTAGAACAGTGCAAAGCCGAACGGCGGGTGCATGAACGAGGTCTGCATGTTCACGCACAGCATCACGCCGAACCACACCAGCGCGGCCGTGGCGGCAGCTTCGGGGTTACCGCCCATGGAATCCATGACAACCGGTGTCAGCACCTTCACGGCCACCGGGGCCAGCATGGGCACCACGATGAAGGCGATCTCGAAGAAATCGAGAAAGAAGGCCAGGAAGAAGATGAACAGGTTCACCACGATCAGAAAGCCGATCCAGCCGCCTGGTAGCGAGGTGAACAGGTGTTCCACCCAGGCGCCGCCGTCCACGCCCTGGAACACCACCGAGAAGCAGGTGGAGCCGATCAGGATGAACACCACCATGGCCGTGATGCGTGCGGTTGACTGGTAGGCGTCGACGATCAGCAGGCGTAGCTCGGTCATCTGGCCCGCGCGCAGCAGCAGCCAGAGGATGACCAGGTACACCACTGCCAGCGGGATCCGGAACACATGCGAGCCGAAGGCGAAGATGCCCACGCCCGCGGCCACCAGCGTGGCGGCGATGCCGACGCGGTAGACCTGGCGGTCGATCCGGCTGAAGGCCTTGTCGCGGATCACGGCCAGCACCAGCGCGCCGACCGCGCCCATGGCGCCGGATTCCGTCGGCGTGGCGATGCCCAGCATGATCGTGCCCAGCACCAGGAAAATCAGCACCGCGCAGGGGATGATGCCGCGCAGGCATTTGCGCCAGAGCGCCCAGCCCCGCAGCGTGCGGGCTTCGGCGGGCACAGGCGGTAGCCAGTCGGGCTTGAAGCGCGCCAGCAGGAAGGTATAGAGCGCGAACAGCGCAATCTGTACTACCGACGGGCCCCATGCACCCAGGTACATGCTGCCGACGTCGGCGCTGCCCATCGGCGTCTTGAGCTGGTCGGCCAGCACCACCAGCACCAGCGACGGCGGCACCAGCTGCGTGATGGTGCCCGACGCGGCCAGCACGCCGGTGGCGTACTTCATGTTGTAGCGGTACCGCATCATCACCGGCAGCGAGATCATCGCCATCGCAATGACCTGCGCCGCCACGGTGCCGGTGATGGCGCCGAGAATAAAGCCGACGATAATGACCGAATAGCCAAGGCCGCCGCGCACCGGGCCGAACAGCTGGCCCATGGAGTCCAGCATGTCTTCCGCCAGCCCGCATTTCTCCAGGATGGCGCCCATGAAGGTGAAGAACGGAATGGCCAGCAGCAACTCGTTGGCCAGCACACTGCCGAATACGCGACTCGGCACGGCCTGCAGGAAGCTGATGGGGAAATAGCCCCATTGAATGGCCAGGAAACCGAAGGCCAGCCCGACCGCGGATAGCGAAAATGCGACCGGGAACCCGATCAGCATGAATACCACCAGGCCGCCGAACATCATCGGCGGCATATATTCCAACGGGATCATTGCACCGGCCTCTCGTATTTCGATTCGATACGCACCAGGCCTTGCAGGGCGGCGATGCGCTTGATCAGTTCGGACACGCCTTGCAAAGCCAGCAAGGCAAAGCCGATGGGCACCACCAGCTTGATCGGGTATCGCGGCAGGCCGCCGGAATTACCGGATTGCTCGAGGATGCGCCACGAGGGCAGAAACAGGGAATCCCACGACAGCCACGTGAACAGGATGGCCGAGGGCAGCAGGAACACAATGATGCCGAAAATGTCGATCCAGTGCTGCGCGCGTTCCGACACGTTGGCGTAGATCAGGTCTACGCGCACGTGCTCGTTGCGCTGGAAGGTGTAAGAGGCGCCAAACATCACGGCAACGGCAAACATGTACCACTGCAGTTCAAGTGGCCAGTTATCGCTCAAGTTGAAGCCATAGCGCAGGAGGGCGTTGCCTGCGCTGATCAGGCACGACAGCAGGATCATGATGTTTGCAAGCCTGCCAGTGTGCTGATTCAACCTGTCGATCTGTCGTGACAGACCAAGCAAGTAATACATGGGTTGTCTCCCCGGTTTTTGCGGCGATTAGTTTATCTGTAACAAAATTTACAGGCGCTAGGGGCTACTACCTACAGGGGCGACGAGATTGCGCCGAAATGGGAAACGCCAATAGAAAAAGCCACCGGGCTCGCGCCGCGGTGGCTTCTTCTTGCGTAGAACTTACGCGAAACTTACAGCGCCGCGCGTGCGGCCGCGATGGCGGCGCGCACCTGCGCCGGCGCGGTGCCGCCGATATGGTCGCGCGCGGCAACCGAGCCTTCCAGCGTCAGCACCGCGTGCACGTCGTCGCCGATCAGCGCGGCCTTGTCGCCCAGGCCCGAGACCTCGCGCAGCTCGGCCACGCTCAGGTCGGCCAGGTCGCACTGGCGGCTGTCGCAGGCGCGCACGGCGTGGGCCACGGCTTCGTGGGCATCGCGGAAGGGCAGGCCCTTCTTGACCAGGTAGTCGGCCAGGTCGGTGGCGGTGGCGTAGCCCTGCAGCGCGGCGGCGCGCATGGCTTCCGGCTTCACGCTGATGCCCGGCACCATGTCGGCGAAGATGCGCAGCGTGTCGACCACGGTATCGACCGTGTCGAACAGCGGCTCCTTGTCTTCCTGGTTGTCCTTGTTGTACGCCAGCGGCTGGCCCTTCATCAGCGTCAGCAGGCCGATCAGGTGGCCGTTGACGCGGCCGGTCTTGCCGCGCGCCAGCTCGGGCACGTCGGGGTTCTTCTTCTGCGGCATGATCGAGCTGCCGGTGCAGAAGCGGTCGGCGATATCGATAAAGCCCACGCGCGGGCTCATCCACAGCACCAGCTCTTCCGAGAAGCGCGACACGTGCGTCATCACCAGCGCCGCGGCGGCGCAGAATTCGATGGCGAAGTCGCGGTCCGACACAGCATCCAGCGAATTGCGGCAGACGCCGTCGAAGCCCAGTTGCTGCGCCACGAATTCACGGTCGATCGGGTAGCTGGTGCCGGCCAGCGCGGCGGCGCCCAGCGGCAGGCGGTTGACGCGCTTGCGGCAGTCGGCCATGCGCTCGGCATCGCGCGTGAACATCTCGTTGTAGGCCAGCAGGTGGTGGCCGAAGGTCACCGGCTGCGCCACCTGCAGGTGAGTGAAGCCCGGCAGGATGGTGTCGGCGTTCTGCTCGGCCAGGTCCAGCAGCGCGCCGCGCAGGGCGCCCAGCAGCACGATGATGTTGTCGATCTCGCTGCGCAGCCACAGGCGGATGTCGGTGGCGACCTGGTCGTTGCGCGAGCGGCCGGTGTGCAGGCGCTTGCCGGCATCGCCCACCAGCGCGGTCAGGCGCGCCTCGATGTTCAGGTGCACGTCTTCCAGGTCCAGCTTCCAGTCGAAGCCGCCGGCCTCGATTTCGGCCTTGATCTGTGCCATGCCGCGCTCGATCTCGGCGCGGTCGGCCTCGGCGATGATGCCCTGCTTTGCCAGCATGGCCGCGTGGGCCAGCGAGCCCTGGATGTCGAACAGGGCCAGGCGCTTGTCGAAGAACACCGAGGCGGTGTAGCGCTTCACCAGGTCGGACATCGGTTCGGAGAAGCGGGCGGACCAGGCTTCGCCTTTCTTGGCAAGTTGGGAGGTGGACATGGACGTCGGCTGCAGTGGCTCGCGCGGCAGGCGCCGGCGTGCGGACGGCGGCGGGCGCGAGAAATTGGGAAACGGCGATTATATCGCCCGCCGGCCCGCTGGCGGCGCCGGCCGGCACGGCATTGCTGTTCGTCAGAGCTGGCTGTGGATCACCGGTCCCTTGAAGACCACCGGGCCGCTTGGCCCGTCGGCACTGGGCGAGCCGCCCGGCGGCTCGACGCTGACCGCCAGCGCCGGCACCCCCGCGGGCCGTTGCTCCAGCGTCAGCCGGGCTTCCGGCGCCCGGCCGATCACGCCCAGCGACCGCGGCTTGCCGCCGGCGGGCAGCGCCCAAAGCTGCAGCACCTGCTGCTCGCTCAGCGTCATGTGATCCAGGCGCCGCACAATGAGGCTGCGCCCGCCGGCATCCCATGACACCAGCATGGCCGGCTGGGCGCGGTCGTCGTTCAGCACGGCAACGACTTCGGCCGGTGCCGTTTCGCCCTGCTGCGCCAGCCGCATGCCGATGCCGACGGCCAGTACCGCCACCAGCGCCATCGCCGCCGCGGCGCCGCGCCAGAAGACGGGGGCAGACCACAGGCGCTGCCACCAGCCGCCGGCAGGGTCGCTGGGGCGGGGCGGTCGGACCCGATCCGGGACCCGATCTTCGGCAACCTTCCAGCCAAGCCGCTCCTCGATTCCGCACCAGACTTTGTCGACCGGCTCGGCGGCCGCCTGCAACTCAGCCACGCCCGCCAGCCTGGCTTGCCAGCGGTGGATCGCCGCGTGCACCGCCGGTTCTTCGCGCGCCAGGTGTTCCAGGCGGCGGCGCGCGCCGCCGCGCAGCACGCCCAGCGCGTACTGGGCGGCGATGCGATCGAGCAGTTCGGGATGGGTGGCGAGCCTCATGCTGCCCCCTCCATGCAACTGCGCAGCCGCTCCAGCCCGCGCCGGATCCAGGACTTGACGGTTCCCAGCGGCGCGCGCAGCCGCGCGGCCAGTTCAGCGTGGCTCAGGTCCTGCAGGTAGGCCAGCATGATGGCCTGGCGCTGTGGCTGGTCCAGCCGCTGCAGGCAGCGGTTGAGCGCGCGTGCCTGCTGGCTGGCATCGGCCAGCTCGGCGGGGCCGGCAGCGTCGTCGGCAAGCCATTCGCCCAGGTCGTCGTCAAGCTCGACTGTCTGCCCGACGCGCGCCGCGGTTGCCCGGCGCAGGCAGTCGAGCGCGCGGTTACGCACGATCGCGGTCATCCACGTCATCGGCGCGGCCAGGTGCGGCCGATAGTCGCCCGCGTGGTGCCAGATGCTGACAAAGCTTTCCTGCACGACATCCTCCGCCCAATCGCGCCTGCCAGTGATACGCAGCGCAAGGCCAAACAGTTTCGTCGCGGTGAGGTCATAGAGCCCGCGCAGCGCCTGCCGGTCGCCGATGGCCACGGCCTGGAGCAAGGTGGCAAGGCGCTCGGCGCCGGGTGGCGCGGCATAGCTCTCGGCGGAAGGGGACACCGTGGAAGGGGGCACCGGGGCGTCTCTCGAAGGGGTGTTGCCGGATTATAGGCACGACCTTGCATCCGTTTGGCGCCGGCGTGCGTATCAGGTGGCAGGCGCACGACGGCGGCCCCGGGCTGCGGGCCGCGGCCCGCCTTTGACCCCACCAAGGAGAACACCATGGAACGCATGCGCACGACTGCCGCCACGACGGATCCGACCGACACCCTTGACCGCATCATTACCGCACCCGATGCACGCCGCCGTGGGCTGCTCAAGGTGCCGGGGCTGTTCGCGCTCGGCTCGTTGGCTGTCCTCAGCCTCGGGGAATCCATGCCAGCCTGGGCGCAGACCCAGTCGGGCAGCACCAAGGACGACATCAATATCCTGAACACCGCGCTCGGGCTGGAATACCAGGCGATCGCCGCCTACCAGGTGGGCGCGGAAAGCGGCCTGCTGCAAAAGCCGGTGCTCGCCACCGCGGTCAAGTTCCAGGACCACCACAAGGCACACGCGCAGGTGCTGGCGGGCACGGTGCAGAAACTGGGCGGCTCGCCGGTGATGGCGAAGAAGCCGTCGGAGTATGCCTTCCCGACCGAACAGCTCAAGAACCAGGCCGACGTGCTGCGCTTTGCCGCCGGGCTGGAAAAGGGTGCCACCGCCGCCTACCTGGGCGTGCTGCCGAATTTCCACAACCGCGAGCTGACCCGCGCCGCCGGCAGCATCCTCGGGGACGAGGCGATGCACTGGGCCATATTGCTGCAAGTACTGGGTGAGGATCCGGTGCCTGGCGCGTTTGTGGGGTGAATTGACTGAAGCTTGCCGGGTGTTTTCTCCCCTCTCCCGCATGCGGGAGAGGGGCGGGGGAGAGGGCGGGCGGTGGCAGGACTGCAGGGATTCAAATTCCCGCAGGGTCCGGCAAGTGGTGAACCGGGCGCCATCATGCTGGCAAGCGCCTGCCCTCTCCCCCGGCCCCTCTCCCATGAATGGGAGAGGGGAGAAAACCCCGGGCATGCCGTCGATCAGCCCGTATTGCGCAGACCCGCCGCGACGCCGTTGATGGTCAGGTGGATACCGCGCCGCACGCGGATATCATCGCCGTCCTTGCCCGAGCGGTAGCGCTTGAGCAGCTCGACCTGCAAGTGGTTCAGCGGGTCGAGGTAGGCAAAGCGGTTCTTGATCGAGCGCGCCAGCAGCGGGTTGTCCGCCAGCCGTTCCTGGTGGCCGGTGATCAGGGCCAGCATCTCGCAGGTCAGGTGCCATTCCTTGCTGATGCGGTTGAACACGTTGCGGCGCAGCGCGGCGTCGTCGCAGAGCTGGGCGTAGCGCGAGGCCACCGCCAGGTCGGTCTTGGCCAGCACCATGTCCATGTTGGACAGCAGCGTCGAGAAGAACGGCCAGGTCTTGACCATGCGGCGCAGCGTGGTCACGGCCTGCTTGCGGGCCTTGTCGTCCGGCGCGCTGTCCAGCAGCGACCTGACCGCGCTGCCAAAGCCGTACCAGCCCGGCAGCAGCAGGCGGCACTGGCCCCACGAGAAGCCCCACGGAATCGCGCGCAGGTCTTCGATGCGGCGGTGCTTCTTGTCCATCAGCTTGCGCGAGGCCGGACGCGAACCCAGGTTCAGGTCGGCGATCTCGGTGATCGGCGTGGTGGCGAAGAAGTAGTCCTTGAAGCCCGGGGTCTCGTAGACCAGGTCGCGGTAGGACGTGAAGGCGCGGTCCGACAGCTGCTGCATCACGGCCTCGAAGGTGTCCAGGTCCTTCGGTGCGTTCTGCTGCGGCAGCAGCGAGGCCTCCAGCGTGGCCGCGACCACAGTTTCCAGGTTGCGCCGGCCGATCTCGGCGTTGGCGAACTTGCTGTTGATGATCTCGCCCTGCTCGGTCAGGCGGATCTGGCCGTTTACCGTGCCCGGCGGCTGCGACAGGATGGCCTGGTAGGTCGGGCCGCCGCCGCGGCCGACGGTGCCGCCGCGGCCGTGGAACAGGCGCAGCTTGACCTTGCGCTGCTCGAACAGCTGCACCAGCGCCAGCTCGGCCTTGTACAGTTCCCAGGTCGAGGTCAGGAAGCCGCCGTCCTTGTTCGAATCCGAATAGCCGAGCATCACTTCCTGCTCGACGCCATGGTGCGCGATCACCGAATCAAAGCCCGGCAGGTCCAGCAGCGACTGCATGATGCCGGCGGCATTGCGCAAGTCCTCGATGGTCTCGAACAGCGGGATCACCATCAGTTCCATGCGCGCCGGGTCGGTCTTGCTGCCCAGCGTGCCCTGCAGCATGCCGGATTCCTTCTGCAGCAGCATCACCTCAATCAGGTCCGACAGCGTCTCGGTATGCGAGATGATGTAGTTGCGCGCGATGCGCTTGCCATAGCGCGCACGCAGTTCGCGCGCGGCGGCGAAGATCGCCAGTTCCTTGCGGGTCTGTTCCGAGTACTCGTGCCACGGCAGCGTTAGCAGGCGCGGCTGGCGCAGTTCGGCCAGCAGCAGTTCCAGCTTGCGCGCCTCGGGCAGGGCGGCGTAGTCGGGGGCGATGCCGGCGGCGGCGAACAGTTCGGCGATGACCGCCTCGTGCACGTCCGAGACCTGGCGCATATCGACCGACGCCAGGTGGAAGCCGAACACGGCGATGGCGCGTGCCAGGGCGTCGATGCGGCCATTGGCCAGCGCCTCGCCGTGATTGGCGCGCAGCGAGTCGATCACCACCTGCACGTCGGCGGCGAAGGCCTCGGCGCTGTCATAGGGCTCGGCCGGTGCCACCGGGCGGCGCGGCACGGCGTGCCCAGTCAGCGCCTTGCTGGTTGCAGCCAGGCGCGCATAGATGCCGATCAGCGCGCGGCGGTAGGGTTCGTCGGCGCGGTGTTCGGAGTGGTCGGGCGAGCGCTCGGCCAGCGCCAGCAGTTCCGGGCTGGCATCGACCATCAGCGTCGACATCGACAGCTCCGCGCCCAGCGCATGGACTTCATCGAGGTACCAGTCCAGGATCATCTGCCCCTGCTGGCTGGCGGCATGTTCAAGCGTATCGGCGGTGACGTTCGGATTGCCGTCGCGGTCGCCGCCGATCCAGGAACCCATCTGCAGGAACGGCGCCAGCGGTGCCGCCTTCGTGCCCGAGGCGCCCGGGGTTCCCTTGCGCTTGCGCGTGGTCGGGAACACCGCGGCGATGTCTTCTTCCAGCTCGCTCATCAGCTGCGGGATGCCGCGCAGGAAGGTGGTGCGGTAGTACGACAGCGCGTTCTCGATCTCGTCTGCCACCGTCAGGCGCGCGTCGCGCAGCATGCGGGTCTGCCACAGCGTGGTGACCTTGGCGCGCAGCTGCGCGGTGTTGTGCTCGCGCTCGCGCGCGGTCATCGGCAGGTCGCGCTCGGCCAGCAGGCGGGCAATCTCGCGCTCGGCGTCCAGGATGCTCTTGCGCTGGACTTCGGTCGGGTGCGCGGTCAGCACCGGCACGATCAGCGCCTCGTCCAGGAACTTGCGCAACTGCTTGCCGGTCACGCCGGCGGCGTCGATCGACTCCAGCGCGTGCTGCAGGCTGCCTGCCTGCGGCGGCGAGCCGGCCAGCGCGTGCACGCGGTGGCGGCGGTTGTGGTGCTGGTCCTCGGCGATATTGGCCAGGTGCGAGAAATAGCTGAAGGCGCGCACCACTTGGTTGGTCTGGTCGCGCGACAGGCGCTTGAGCAGGCGGTCCAGCTCCGCGCCGGCGGCACGGTCGTTCTCGCGGCGAAAGCGCACCGCGGTCTGGCGGATGGTCTCGACCACTTCGAAGGCGGCGTCGCCTTCCTGTTCGCGCAGGCATTCGCCCAGCAGGCGGCCCAGGAAGCGGATGTCCTCGCGCAGCGGCACGTCCTTGTCGGCGGTGCGGCGGGCGGGAGTGGCGATGGTGGTTCCGTTGCTCGACACGATCGAAAGCTTGGGCTTGGTGGAGCGCTTGGCTGCGCGGGGGGCGGAACGGGTGGGTTTGGCGATGGTTGCGCCGGTTACGTCACCTTTTGCGGCGGACGGATCTTTCGCGGCCGGAGCGGTCTTCCGACCAGACGGGCCGTTGGGGCGCGCAGCATGCTGCGTCATGCAATCTCCTCTTGCTCTCTAAGCTTATCTAATGATGCGGAGCGGCTATTGGGTCGCGTGCTACCATTGACGAATGTCGTCTGCCACCCCGTCTTCCTCTACCGCTGTCGTGTCTCGCAATCTTCCGCAAAAGCTCATCATTGCCTCCCGAGAGAGCCGTCTGGCCCTGTGGCAGGCAGAACATGTGCGTGCTGCGTTGCAACAATACTATCCCGCGTGTGACGTGTCTATTCTTGGCATGACCACGCGCGGAGACCAGATTCTAGACCGTACGCTGTCCAAAGTCGGCGGCAAGGGTTTGTTTGTCAAAGAACTGGAGTTCGCGATGGACGAAGGCCGGGCCGACCTCGCGGTGCATTCGCTCAAGGATGTGCCGATGGAGCTGCCCGCAGGCTTCGCCCTGGCCGCTGTGATGGAGCGCGAGGATCCGCGCGATGCGCTGGTGTCCTCGGCCTATGCCTCGCTGGACGAGATGCCGGCCGGCACCGTGGTCGGCACGTCCAGCCTGCGCCGAGAAGCAGCGCTGCGCAGCCGCTACCCGCATCTGGTGATCAAGCCGCTGCGCGGCAACCTGGATACGCGGCTGGGCAAGCTCGATCGCGGCGAATACGGCGCCATCATCCTGGCTGCCGCCGGTCTCAAGCGCCTGGGCCTGGGCGAGCGCATCCGCGCGCTGATCCCGATCGAGGTGTCGCTGCCGGCCGCGGGGCAGGGCGCGCTTGGCATCGAGACCCTGGCGAACCGTCCCGAACTGGCCGAATGGCTGGCGCCGCTGAACCACCAGCCGAGCGCGCTGGCCGTAACTGCCGAGCGCGCCGTTTCGCGCATGCTGGGCGGTTCGTGCCAGGTGCCGCTGGCGGCCCATGCGCGCTGGGAAGGCGACCAGCTGAAGCTGGATGCCTTTGTCGCGCTGCCCGACGGCACGCGCGCCATTCGCGCCGCCGCGTCCGGACCGGCCGCTGACCTGGCCGCCGCCGAAGCGCTCGGCCAGGCCTGCGCGAGCGACCTGCTGGCGCAGGGCGCCGAAGCCATCCTCGCGGCGCTGGCCGATTCTGGCGATCCCGCCGGCTCCCAAGCTCCCGCCTGAGGCTGCCTATGCCCCGCCCGACCGTCGTTGTCACACGACCCGCCGGGCAGTCCCGGCAACTGACCGAGGCGCTGCAGGCCGCGGGTCTGGACGTACTCAGCTTTCCCCTGCTGGCCATCGGCCCGGCCAGTGACGACGCGCCGCTGCGCGCCGCACTGGCGCGGCTGGATACCTTTGCCCTGGTGGTCTTCGTCAGTCCCAACGCCATCGCCTACGCGCTCGACGCGCTGACCGTCGTGCAGGGCGCAGCCGTGGCTCGCTGGCCGGCGCAGGTGCCGGTGGCCGTGGTTGGTCCGGCCAGCGTCGCCGCACTGGCTGAACGCGGCATTGCGCCGCCCGCGTATCGCGTGATCGCGCCCGCGGGCGCTGCCGCGAACGGGCAGGGCACTGACGATGCCGCACCGGACACCGACTCGCTGCGCTTCGACTCCGAAGCCCTGTGGGCGCAACTCGATCCGGCCGCGCTGGCCGGCAAGCCGGTGCTGATCATCCGCGGCAATGGCGGGCGCGACTGGCTGGGCGACCGCCTGCGCGAGGCCGGTGCCCAGGTCGAGGCCGTCGAGGCGTACCAGCGCACCTTGCCCGAACCGAGCGCCATGCAGTGGCAGGCCGTGCGCGACAACCTGCGCCCGGGCGCGGCGCCGCATGCGTGGCTGCTAACCAGTTCCGAGGCGGTGCGCAACCTTGACGTGCTGGCGCGGCAGCAACTGTCGCCCCAGGAAGACGCTTCCTTGCGGCAGGTGCAGTGCATCGCGCCGCATGCGAGAATCGCCGAACAGGCACTGGCGCTTGGCTTCGCGCATATCCAGCGCGCCGCGCCGGGCGATGCCGGCCTGCTGGCGGCGTGCCTGCAGTGGGCCGATGCTCATGCCGGCCCGGCGCCTGCAAGCATTCCGGCGACAGCCAGCCCGGCGGCCGCTGAGACGGCTGCAACGGCAGTGCCGCCGGCCGCCGTGCCGGCCACCGTAGTTCCCGCAACGTCAACGAAGGTCGAACGCGTGACGCAAGAAACCACGTCCTCCTCCGCTATGCCGCCGCCTGGCGCGGCCTCTGCCCACCAGGCGCAGCCGGCGCAACCGGCGCCCTCCCAGGGCGCCGGCCATGCCGGTGTTCCCCGTGCCGCCGCACGCCGGTCCGCCGCGCTGTGGGCCCTGGTCGCCGTGCTCGTGGTGGCGACCGCCGGCGGCTTCTGGTGGCTGCAGCAGCGCGTCGACCACCTGACCGGCGAGCTGGCGCGCCGCCAGCAAAGCAACGATGCCCTGGTACAGGAGTCGCGCGTGCTGACCCGCAACGCGCAGGACACGGTCAAGGAACTGCAGGCCAAGGTCGGTGCACTGGAGAACCAGGTCGGCGAGACCCGCGACAAGCAGGTGGCGCTGGAACAGGTCTACCAGGACCTGATGCGCAACCGCGACGACTGGGAAATCGCCGAGATCCAGCAGTTGCTGACCAGCGCCGGCCAGCAGCTGCAGCTGACCGGCAACGTGCAGGTGGCTCTGGCCGCGCTGCAAAGCGCCGACGCGCGCCTGGCGCGCACTGACAAGCCGCAGTACAACCTGCTGCGCCGCGCGATCGCGCGCGACGTCGCGCGCATGAAGGCGGTGCCAAACACCGACCTGACCGGCGCCGCGATCAAGCTGGACGAGGCCATCAACCAGGTCGACGCGCTGCCGCTGCTGTCCAGCGAGCGCATGCTCGAGCGCAGTGAGGCCGATGCCCGCAAGAGCGCCGCCGGCAATGGCGCCGGCGCCCCGGCTGCCGCCAATGGCGCGGGTCCGGGCTGGTTCACCCGCCTGTGGGACTACCTGCGCGAAGAACTGGCGCAGGTGATCCGTATCCGCAAGGTTGACGACGCCGAGGCGCTGCTGCTGTCCGGCGACCAGGGCTGGTTCCTGCGCGAGAACGTCAAGCTGCGCCTGCTCAATGCGCGCCTGGCGCTGCTGTCGCGCAACGAGCCCGTGTTCCGCAACGACCTGGCCGCCGCGCAGGCGATGATCGGCCGCTATTTCGATACCAAGTCGCGTCGCGTGCAGGGGGTGCTGACGCTGCTGCGGCAGGCGCAGGCCGGTGCGGTCACGGTGCAGCTGCCGACCATGTCCGAAAGCCTGGGCGCGCTGCATGCCCTGAAGAAGGAGTAAGCCCATGCGCCTTCTGTTCTGGGTTGCGGTCCTGTTTGGCGGCGCCGTCGGGCTGGCCCTGTTCACGCAGTTCAACCACAGCAATGTGGTGCTGTTCTATCCGCCGTACCGTGTCGAGCTGTCGCTGAACCTGGCGCTGGCCTTGCTGTTGCTGCTGTTCTTCGTGGTGTGGACGGTGATGTCCACCATCCGCCATCTGGCCGAGATGCCGCGCCGCGCCGCCGCCTACCGCGAGCGTAGCCGCATGAGCAAGGCGCAGGCGGCGCTGCGCGAGTCGATCGAAAACCTGTTCGCCGGACGCTTCGCCCGCGCCGAGCGTGCCGCGCGCGAGGCCCAGTCCTGGGACGACCAGTCCCAGACCGCCGCGCTGATCGGCGCCCGCGCCGCGCACCGGATGCAGGAAACCGAGCGGCGCGACGCCTGGATGGCCCAGGTCACCGACCCCGAGCGCGAGCAGGCACGGCTGGTGTCGATGGCCGAGCTGCTGGTCGATGCCCGCGACGCCGACGGCGCGCTGGAGACCATCGCCCAGCTGCAGTCGCAGGGCGCACGCCAGATCCATGTGCAGCGCATCGCGCTGCGCGCGCACCAGCACGTGAAGAACTGGTCCGAGGTGCTGCGCCTGGCGCGCTCGCTGGAGAAGCGCAATGCGCTGCATCCGGTGCTGGCGCTGCGGCTCAAGCAGATGGCAGTCGAAGCCATGCTGGACGAGCGCCGCCACGATGCCGATGCGCTGTCTGAGTTCTGGCGCTCGCTGTCCGCAGATGAGCGCCGCACCACGCGCATCGCCGAACCGGCCGCGCACTACTTCGCGGCGCTGGGACGGCAGAACGAGGCCCGCCGCATCATCGAAGATGCGCTCAAGGTCAACTGGGACAGCCGGCTGGTGCTGCGCTATGCCGATTGCGCCGTGCCCGGCCACGCGCTGCCGCAGATCCAGCAGGCCGAGAAATGGCTGACCGCGCATCCCGCCGACGCCGACCTCCACTACACGCTGGGCGTGCTGTGCCTGGGCGAGAAGCTGTGGGGCAAGGCCCAGTCCAGCTTCGAGCGCGCGCTGAAATATGCCGAGCCCGACCAGCAGCGCCGCCTGCGCGTGCGCACGCACCTGGCGCTGGCGCGGCTGTTTGAGGAAACCGAGCGCTTTGACGATGCGCAGCGGCATTATCGCGAAAGCGCGATGCTGGCGGCCTGACTGTCCGCCTGAAGCCGGGCGCTCCGCCGGGCTCCTTCAGCCCTCCACGCCGGCAGCCTCCTCGTTGCCGGCGCGCTTCACCACCTCATACCGCATCAGCGTTTGCTTGCGCGCCACGTCATGCTGCACCAGCGGGCGGGGGTAGTTGTCGCCCAGGCGCACGCCGGCATCCGCCAGCACGGGCTCGGGCGCGGTCCATGGCGCATGCAGGTACTTGTCGGGCAGGGCCGCCAGTTGCGGCAGGTATTTGCGGATAAACCGGCCCTGCGGATCGAACCTCTCCGATTGCGTCACCGGATTGAAGATGCGGAACCACGGCTGCGCATCGCAGCCAGTGGACGCGGCCCACTGCCAGCCGCCGTTATTGGCGGCGAGGTCGAAATCGTTGAGCTGGTCGGCAAAATACTGCTCGCCGCGGCGCCAGTCCACGCCGAGATCCTTGACCAGGAAGCTGGCCGTCACCATGCGCAGGCGGTTGTGCATATAGCCGCTTTGCCGGATCTGGAGCATTGCGGCATCGACCAGCGGGTAGCCGGTGGCGGCGTCGCACCAGGCGCGGAAGTAGCGCTCGCCGGAATCGCCGTCCTGCCAGCGGATCGCGTCATAGGCGGGATGGAAGGCCGCGCCGGCCGCCACGCGCGAATGGTGATGGAGGATCATGAAGTAGAAATCGCGCCAGATCAGCTCCGACAGCCACACCGCGGCGCCCGTGTCGTCGGCGCCGCCGCGCAGCATGGCCTCGTGCGCGGCGCGCGCCAGCGTGCGGATCGAGACGGTGCCGAAGCGCAGGTGTACCGACAGGTAGCTGGGGCCGCGCAAGGCCGGGTAGTCGCGCCGGCGGCCATACTCCCCCATGCGCACGGTGAACTCTTCGAACAGCGCCTGCGCGCCAGACGTGCCGGTGGGCATGGCGATCTCGGCGAGGTTGCTGGTGCGAAAGCCGAGTTGATCGAGCGTCGGCATGGGGTTGCGGTGCGCGGCTGGCACCGGCGCCAGTGCCTGCAGGTATGGATCGACCGGGTAAGGGCGCAGGTCGAACGGCTGTACGGTCCTGAGCCAGGCATTCCTGTACGGCGTGAAGACCGAGAAGGGCTTGCCCTGGCCGGTCAGGATCTCGTCGCGCTCGAAGACCACCTGGTCCTTGAAGCTGAAGAAGGCGCATGGATGCCCCGCCAGTGCCTGGCGCACGGCTTCGTCGCGGGCCTTGGCGGCGGGTTCGTAGTCGTGGTTGGCGAAGACCGCCTCGGCCTCCAGCTCGCGCGCCAGCGCCGGGAGGGCGGTTTCGGCCCGGTCGTGCAGCACGATCAGACCGCCGCCGGCCGCCGCAAGCGTTTGCGCCAGTTCCAGCAGCGACTGCCGGATAAAGTCGACCCGCCGGTCGGCTTGCAGGCCGCGCGCCAGCAGCGGATCCAGGATGTCGCGGTCGAACACGAACACACACCACACCCGGGCACAGTGCCTGAGGGCATAATGCAGCGCCGCGTGGTCAGTGGCGCGCAGGTCGCGCCGGAACCAGACCAGCCCACGCGCAAAGTCCTTGCCGATCCGGTAGGGTGGCCGGGCCGTGGCCGGGTTGCCTGCTGCCTGCATGCTCGCTTGCCTGTCTGACTGGATTGGCTGGACTGAAAGTGTTGGAAAGCCGGGTCGATCGCGCCGATACCCTAACATAGCGGTACCGCGCCGGCATGCCGCCGGCCACCATGCCTCAATCACAGCCACCACAGAAGCACATGACTCTCGACCGAATTCTTCAATCCCAGGGCTTTGGCACGCGCCGGTACTGCGGCGACCTGATCGCCGCGGGGCTGGTCGAGGTCAACGGCGAACTATGCGAGGACCCGCGCGCGCAGTTCGACGTGGACGGCCTGCGCCTGACCGTCGACGGCGAGGAATGGCTGGCCTGCACCAAGGCCTACCTGATGCTGAACAAGCCCACCGGCTACGAGTGCTCGCAACGTCCGCGCCATCATCCCAGTGTCTACAACCTGCTGCCGGTGCCGCTGCGCCAGCGTGAGGTGCAGGCCGTGGGGCGGCTGGACCACGACACCACCGGGCTGCTGCTGCTGACCGACGATGGCCAGTTCATCCACACCCAGACCTCGCCCAAGCGCAAGGTGCCCAAGATCTATGAAGTGACGACCGCGGAGCCGGTCACGCCCGAGCAGGCGCAGGCGCTGCGCAGTGGCGTGCAGCTGCTGGACGAACCGGCGCCGATCGCGGCAGAAGAATGCGAGATCACCGGCGAACGCAGCCTGCGGCTGACGCTGGTGCAAGGCAAGTACCATCAGGTCAAGCGCATGGTGGCGGCCGCGGGCAACCATGTCGACGCGCTGCATCGCAGCGCCATTGGCGGCCTGCAGCTCGATCCGGCGCTGGCCGAGGGCGAGTGGCGCTGGCTGACGGCGCAAGACCTGGCCGCGCTGACCGGCAAGGATTGAGCCAGACCGCAGTCCCAGAGCGTGGCCGGGCGCCCATTGCTGCACTGCAGCGCCCGCCAATCTTTTCCGGAAGACCCCCGGCGATTTGATAAAATGCAAGGCATGGCGAAGCCCGAAGCACTCATCAATCTGACCAATCAGTTCCTGATTGCCATGCCCGGCATGGCCGATCCGACCTTTTCGGGTTCCGTCGTCTATATCTGCGAACACAATGAGCGTGGCGCGCTCGGGCTGGTGATCAACCGGCCCATCGACATCGACATGGCCACGCTGTTCGACAAGATCGACCTCAAGCTTGAAATCCAGCCAGTCGCGCACCAGCCGGTCTATTTCGGCGGCCCGGTGCAGACCGAGCGCGGTTTCGTCCTGCATGACCCGGTGGGGGTCTATGTCTCGTCGCTGGCCGTGCCGGGCGGACTGGAAATGACCACCTCCAAGGACGTGCTGGAGGCCGTGGCCAACGGCAGCGGCCCGCACCGCTTCCTGCTGACGCTGGGCTATTCCGGCTGGGGCGCCGGCCAGCTGGAGGAAGAACTCAGCCGCAACGGCTGGCTGACCGTCCAGGCCGACCCCGAGATCATCTTCAGCGTGCCGCCCGACGAGCGCTTCGCCGCCGCTATCCGGCTGCTGGGCATCGACTTCACCATGCTGTCGGGCGAGGCGGGGCATGCCTGACGCCGTGGGGCGTGAACTGCCCCGCGACGGCACGGTCCTGGCATTCGACTACGGCGAAAAAAAGATCGGCGTTGCGCTGGGCAACTTCATCACGCGCGAGGCGCGTGCGCTGACTATTCTCCCCAATATCACCGTGGAAGGCCGCTTCGAAGCTGTGGCGGCGCTGATCCAGGAGTGGAACCCGGTGCAGCTGATCGTCGGCATGCCGGTCAACCCCGAAGGCGGCGAGCAGCCCTCGATGAAGCTGGCGCGGCGCTTCGGCAACCAGCTCAATGGCCGCTTCGGCCTGCCGGTGGAGTGGGTGGACGAGCGCTATACGTCGCGCGCCGCGTCGATGGCCGGCGCCCGCCGCGGCGAGCTCGATGCCGAGGCCGCCCGCATCATCCTGCAACAGTATTTCGACCAATTCCCGCTATGACGCAGATCTCCGTTCCCGACGCCGAGTCGCTGTACCGCAAGCTGCTGGACCAGGCCCAGGCCCTGATCCCCGAGGCCGAGCGCGCGCGCTGGTCGGTGGCCGGCATCCACTCCGGCGGCGCGTGGATCGCCGCGCGGTTGGCGGCTGACCTGAAGCTGCCCGAGCATGGCGTGATCAATGTTGCCTTCCATCGCGACGACTATGCCAAGAAGGGCCTGCACAGCCAGGCCCAGCCGACCACGCTGCCGTTTTCGGTCGATGACCGCAATATCCTGCTGATCGACGATGTGCTGGCCACGGGCCGCACCATCCGCGCCGCCGTCAACGAGCTGTTCGACTACGGCCGCCCCGCGCGCGTGGCGCTGGGCGTGCTGGTCGACCGCGGCGGGCGCCAGCTGCCCATTGCCGCCGACCTGACTGCCGCCGAGATGGCGCTGCCGCCCGGCACCACGCTGGTGCTGTCGCGCCAGGGCGAGGGCGCCGGCGCACTATTCGCCTTTGCGACCGAACCTACCGATTCCGCCACCGGCTGAGCCGGCACGATTGCCCCAGGCGCGCCGTGCGCGCCTGACACCCAGCTCCGCGACCAGACCACCCCCGTTTTTTGCCCGCGCCCGACCAGCCATGACCAAGACGTTCCGCAACCCGCAGCTCACCAAGAACGGCGAACTGAAGCACCTGCTGTCGATCGAGGGGTTGTCGCGTGACATGATCACGCACATCCTCGACACCGCCAGCCAGTTCGTATCGCTGTCCGACTCAGACCGCGATGTCAAGAAGGTGCCGCTGCTGCGCGGCAAGAGCGTGTTCAACCTGTTCTTCGAGAACTCCACCCGCACCCGCACCACCTTCGAGATCGCCGCCAAGCGGCTGTCGGCGGACGTGCTGAATCTGAACATCAACGCCTCGTCGACCAGCAAGGGCGAGTCGCTGCTGGACACCATCAACAACCTGTCGGCGATGTCCGCCGACATGTTCGTGGTGCGCCATGCCAGCTCGGGCGCCCCGTACCTGATCGCCGAGCACGTCGCGCCGCACGTGCACGTGATCAACGCCGGCGATGGCCGCCACGCCCACCCGACGCAGGGCCTGCTGGATATGTACACGATCCGGCACTTCAAGAAGGACTTCACCAACCTGACGGTAGCCATCGTCGGCGACATCCTGCACTCGCGCGTGGCGCGCTCGGACATCCACGCGCTGACCACGCTGGGCGTGCCCGAAGTGCGCGCCATCGGCCCGCGCACGCTGCTGCCCTCGGGGCTGGAGCAGATGGGCGTGCGCGTCTTCCACAACATGGAAGAAGGCCTGAAGGGCGTGGACGTGGTCATCATGCTGCGGCTGCAGAACGAGCGCATGAGCGGCGCGCTGCTGCCGTCCGCGCAGGAGTACTTCAAGGCCTACGGCCTCACGCCGGAACGCATGGCGCTGGCCAGGCCCGACGCCATCGTGATGCACCCGGGCCCGATGAACCGCGGCGTCGAGATCGACTCCGCCGTGGCCGACGGCCCGCAATCCGTGATCCTGAACCAGGTGACCTTCGGCATCGCCGTGCGCATGGCCGTAATGGGCATCGTGGCGGGAAATAGCGACGAATGACGCAGTCGAGTGACACGAGCCAGAACACACCGAAACAGCCAAGCGACACGACAAGCCAAGCTATGAAGATTCACATCAAGGGCGGCCGCCTGATCGATCCGGCCAGCAACACCGACGCCGCGCAGGACCTCTACATCGCCGCCGGCAAGATCGTCGGCGTGGGCAGTGCCCCGGCGGACTTCACCGCCAACAAGACCATTGACGCCAGCGGCCTGATCGTATGCCCCGGCCTGGTCGACCTGTCCGCGCGCCTGCGCGAGCCCGGCTACGAATACAAGGCCACGCTCGAATCCGAAGTGGCAGCCGCCACGGCCGGCGGCGTGACCAGCCTGGTCTGCCCGCCCGATACCGATCCGGTGCTCGATGAACCGGGCCTGGTGGAAATGCTGAAGTTCCGCGCCCGCACGCTGAACCAGACCCACGTGTACCCGCTGGGCGCGCTGACCCTGGGCCTCAAGGGCGAGACCCTGACCGAGATGAGCCAGCTGACCGAAGCCGGCTGCGTCGGCTTCAGTCAGGCCGAGGCCCCGGTGCATAACACCCAGGTGCTGCTGCGCGCGCTGCAATACGCCCAGACCTTCGGCTTCACCGTCTGGCTGCGCCCGGAAGACCCGTTCCTCGGCGGCGGCGTCGCCGCCAGCGGCGCGGTGGCGTCACGCCTGGGCCTGTCCGGCGTGTCAGTCATTGCCGAGACCGTGCGCCTGCACACCATCTTCGAACTGATGCGCAGCACCGGCGCCCGCGTGCACCTGTGCCGCCTGTCGTCCGCCGCCGGGCTGGAGCTGGTGCGCCAGGCCAAGCGCGAAGGCCTGAAAGTGACCTGCGACGTCAATATCCACCACGTCTCGCTGACCGACATGGACATCGGCTACTTCAACTCGCAGATGCGCTTCTCCCCGCCGCTGCGCAGCCTGCGCGACCGTGACGCCATCGTCGCCGCGCTGGCCGACGGCACCATCGACGCCCTGTGCTCGGACCATACGCCCGTGGACGACGACGAGAAACTGCTGCCCTTCGCCGAGGCATCGCCTGGCGCAACCGGCCTGGAACTGCTGCTGCCGCTGACCCTGCGCTGGGCCACCGAGCACAAGGTCCCGCTGGCCCAGGCCCTGGCCCGCATCACCGCCGAACCCGCCCGCGTGATCGGCCTGAAGGCCGGCACCCTCGCCGTCGGCAGCGCCGCCGACGTGTGCGTATTCGACCCCAGGCAGGTCTGGAAGGTCGAACGCCGCTCCCTCAAGAGCCAGGGCAAGAACTCGCCGTGGCTCGGCTACGAGATGGAAGGCAAGGTCCGCATGACCCTGGTCGGCGGGCAGGTAGTCTACGGAAACAATAACCACCACTGAGCCCTCGATGATCTGGATGCGCAAGACCGCGCTGGTGCTGCACCTGCTACGCGGGCTGCTGACCTGCGCCTTGCTGTTCCCGTGGCTGGGCGTGCGCTCGCGCGAGTGGCATATCCGGCGCTGGTCGCTGCTGCTGCTGCGGATATGCGGGGTGGAGGTGGAGGTGGTCGATGCTACTGGCATCCCATCGACCGGCGCCGGCCGGCAGGGTGCGATGGTGGTGTCCAACCATATCTCCTGGTTGGATATTTACGTCATCCACAGCTGGCAGCCGGTGCGTTTTGTTGCCAAATCGGAGATTCGCAGCTGGCCGCTGGTTGGGTGGCTGTGTGATAAGACGGGCACCATCTTCATCGAGCGCGGGCGCAAGCGGGATGCGCATCGGGTGTTGCATGACATTACGGATGTGATGCTGCAGGGGGATCTGGTGGGGGTGTTTCCGGAGGGGACCACGACTGACGGGACCACGGTGTTGCCGTTTCATGCGAATTTGATGCAGGCGCCGATTTCGGGTGGGTTGCCAGTGCAGCCGGTGGGGTTGAGTTATCTGGACAAGGTAACCGGGGAACCGACGCTGGCGCCGGCTTATATCGGCGATCTGACGCTGCTGCAATGCCTGAATGCCGTCCTGGAGGCGGGTCCTATTACCGCGCGCCTTGTCCTGGCGCCGCTATTGCAATCCACGACCGCGAACCGACGCGAGTTGGCCGAGATTGCCAGGGAGGTCGTGGTTCAGCATATCTATGGGGCACGGCAGCATGTCGAAACCGTGACATCCGAAATGAGCGCTGCTGAATCGCGTGGAATGCAACAGACTGGAGTTTGAGACTTCGGGGATATGCCATCCTCACGAATTCATCTATGGTGCTCAAAAGGCTGCGGATCAGCGGCCTGCATCACGTAGGGTGCGCTGGGCTGGAGTGCCAGATATCGGCGGTATCCCCCCCGAAGTGGGGGTGGGAAAACGCGAGGAGACAAAACAGAATTCCGTGCCATGTGGGATTCCGAGCCCTGACATGGCAGTTCCGGGCTGGGTGAAACGGGTGTGAGTGCGGCGCGGTTGTCAGCAGCCTCGTCGGCCGAAAAATATAAAAAAGTATTCGGAAGCAATAATGGGAAACAAGGGTGTCGCAAGCCAGACTTCGGAGCTGGATGCTATGGTCGTTTTGGTCAGATCGGTCGGAAGTTGGCTAAGCGCGCGCAGGAAGCCATTGCTGTGGCTTGTGCCAGTGATTTCGGTGGCCGTGTTCTTCCTGCTGTTCCAGGTGCTGTGCCGCTACCAGAGCGAGGGCTTCCTGCGCGCCACGCGCAAGTTGACGGAATACAACACCCAGCGTGCATCCTTCGCCGACAAGAACACCTTGTCGCAGTTCCTCCAGGCCGGCAAGGCCACGCATGATCCCAATGCGCAGTACCTGCTTCGTTCACTGGATGACCGTTTCCTGCAGACGCATGTGGAAGTCGTGCTGCCGTATTCGAAGGCTGACCTCAAATACCTGAACGACATTAAGAACCCGATTGACCCCAACCTGGTTGGCTTCTCGATCAAGTTTGCCGCTGATATGCCGGCGGATGCGGTCGCGCGCGTCAAACTGATGGGGGATTACCTTAAGGATACGATGTTGCAGCAGGACCTCGAGGAAGCGATCCATCAGCGTGCCGGCGAGGTCAAGGCAAAGCAGCAGAAGATCGATAACCTGCTGATCAAGAAGCGCCTCGATGTTGAGGAATCTATCGGCAAGCTCAATGCGCTTAAGAGCATTGCCGCAAAATACCCTGAAGCCGCAAAGCTTGAGTCCCGGCAACTGCTGGCCTCGGATGGCAGCAGTTCCAAATACCTGTCCCCAGTGATGCAACTTGTCGGGGTTGAGTCCGAGCTCGCGGACTTGCGCATTGAACTGGCATCGCTCGAGCGCGATGCAGCCCAGAACCAGCTAGCGCACCGATTCTATCTGCGCGCGGAGGAACTTGGCGCGTCCGCTAAGTCTGGTAAAGCGCTCTTGGATGCGTTCCAGACCCTCAAGGACGGTGTGTTCAAGGACCAGAACCTTGATGACGACCCGGTCCGAGAGGTGTACAACGGCATTGGCCTCGTGATCGAGGACATGCGGACCAAGCATCTTGTTAACGCTCGGTTTGTGTCGGGACCTACGTTGCCGGATCGTCGTTCTGGTCCGGGGCGTGCAACGCTACTGTTCCTTTCTCTGTTCAGTGGCGGCGTGCTCGCGGCTGCAGGCATCTTCGCGTGGGAGTGGCTGCGGAAGGGGAAAGCCAAGGTCGTCGCCAATGATTTCCACGGGGCTGAGCTTCAGGCTTAGTTCGAGTAGATTCACGCCGGGCTGCAGCCCGGCGTGAATCTGATGCTTGACGCCGCTTGCTGATGGTCGGTCGGGCTGCTCACGCAAGCGGATTGCAATATTGCGGGCAGTCCACCTGAATTACGGTCCGGTCGGGAGGGTTTGGCGCTAGACGAGCGGCGGTTAGCTTCCCACCCCACACGCAGCCCGTGTCAAGAGCCATCAGGTTCGGGCGCATCACAAGGCCCAAGGTGGACCAATGGCCACAGACAATAGTGATATCTGCGGTGCGTCGTCCCGGTGCATCGAACCATGGGTAATAGCCCGCCGATGCCTTTCCCAGTCCTTCCTTGGTTTTGAGATCCATTACGCCGTCTGAAGTGCAATAGCGCAGGCGAGTAAGAGCATTAACCACGACCCGGTGGCGCTCGATGCCTCGGAGACTGTCATGCCAGCGGTCTGGTGCATTGCCAAAGATGTTGGCAAGAAAGGCCTGCCAATTGGGGCCCTGCAACTGCTCTTCAACTTCGCGGGCGAGGTCGATGACCTGGGTGGTGGTCCATTGGGGGAGGACGCCGGCGTGGACCAGCAGGAAGCCGTCTTCTTGCAGGGCAAGGGGCCGGTGGCGAAGCCATGTGAGTAGTTCTTCAAGGTCGGAGGCCGAGAGGATTTCATCCAGTGTGTCGGTCTTGCCGCGCTTGCGGACACCCGCCGCTACGGCGAGGAGGTGGATGTCGTGGTTGCCGAGGACAGTCTCGGCGCGGTTGCCCATGTTATGGACAGCCCGTAAGGCGTTAAGCGAAGCTGGGCCACGATTGACGAGGTCTCCCACGAAGCGCAGGCGAGTGCAGGGCTCCAGTCGGCGCAACAGCGTGTCGAGGGACTCCGCACAGCCTTGAAGATCGCCAATTGCGTATAGTGATCTATTGGTATCTTTAGTTGTTGTCATCAGGGGATGGTGCAACTATTTCGCTGCCAATTGTAGTTTTGTGACCGATATCTCGTGACACCGTTACATGAGGCTACAAAAAGAGCGGGTAGTGGTTTGGGAAGGTATGTTCCGTCGGATAGAATACCGCCACTTCTGCAGGCATTAAAGCCCCGCCGTCCTGAAGGGGACAAGGTGGGCGCTCGGCTTTTGTCGGGTCGTCGAAACATATCGAGGCAAGGAGCAAGTTTTGTCGCATATTTTGGTCACAGGCGGTGCCGGTTTCATCGGTGCCAACTTCGTTCTGGCGTGGTTGAGCGACAAGTCGGCCGATGGGGTTATTAACGTCGATAAGCTCACATATGCGGGGAACCGGAAGACATTAGCTTCGGTCGACGACGACCCTCGCCATGTCTTTTCGCAAACGGATATTTGTGACCGTGCTGCGCTGGATGAACTCCTCACGACATATCGGCCGCGCGCGGTTCTGCACTTTGCCGCGGAGAGCCATGTGGACCGTTCCATCCATGGCCCTGCTGAATTTATTCAGACGAATATCGTTGGCACCTTCACGTTGCTGGAGGCTGTCCGCGCCTACTGGAGTGGCTTGGAGGACGTCGCCAAGGCCGATTTCCGATTCCTACATGTTTCGACAGATGAGGTCTTTGGCTCCCTCGGGCCTGCGGACCATCAGTTCTCGGAGACCACTCCGTACGCGCCGAATAGTCCATATTCAGCATCGAAGGCCGCGTCAGATCATCTGGTCCGTGCCTATCACCACACCTACGGCCTGCCCGTTCTGACCACGAACTGCTCCAACAATTACGGCCCATATCACTTCCCTGAGAAGCTGATTCCGTTGATGATCACCAACGCGCTGATGGGTAAGCCACTGCCCGTTTACGGCGATGGCCAGAACGTGCGCGATTGGCTCTACGTGCGCGATCACTGCAGTGCCATTCGGGAAGTCCTGGCGCGAGGCCGCCCGGGGGAGACGTATAACGTCGGGGGTTGGAACGAGAAGACCAACCTCGACGTGGTTCACACGCTTTGCGACCTGCTGGATCAGTTCAAGCCGAAGGCGAATGGCTCCTATCGCGACCAGATCACGTTCGTGAAGGATCGCCCAGGCCACGATCGCCGTTACGCCATCGACGCGCGTAAGCTGGAGCGCGAGTTGGGCTGGAAGCCGGCCGAGACGTTTGAGAGTGGCTTGGGCAAGACGGTGCAATGGTATCTGGATAATCAGCCGTGGGTTGAGGATGTTATGTCCGGTGAATACCGTAACTGGGTAGCCAAGCAATATGCAGCCTAAGCGATTGCAGACACCTACCCTTCTTGTGACCGGATGTAACGGGCAGCTCGGATTCGAACTTCAGCGCAGCCTTGCGCCGCTCGGGCGTGTAGTGGCACTGGATCGTGCGGCTTGCGACCTCACGCAAGTTGACGAGATCCGACGGCTCGTGCGGGAGGTCAGGCCCGATTTGATCGTTAACCCTGCGGCCTACACGGCCGTGGACAAGGCCGAGGACGATCCCGACACGGCCTTCAGCATCAACGGGACGGCACCAGGCGTGCTGGCCGAAGAGGCCAAGGCGCTGGGCAGCCTCCTGGTGCACTATTCCACCGACTATATCTTCGACGGCCGCCGGGATCGCGCCTACGTGGAGACGGATCCGGTTGGCCCGCAGTCGGTGTATGGCAAGAGTAAGCTCGTTGGCGAACAGGCCGTGACGGCATCGGGCGCAGCGGCGCTGGTGTTGCGGACCTGTTGGGTCGCCGGTGCCCACGGTAGCAATTTCGCCAAGACGATGTTGAAGCTGGGGCGCGAACGCGACAGCCTGCGAGTGATTTCCGACCAGTACGGCGCACCGACCACGGCCTCGCTGATCGCAGACGTTACGGCACAAATTGTTGCGCGCCATTGGTTGTTTGGCGATCGCAGTGTTTTTCCAGCTGGCATCTATCATCTTGCTGCGGCTGGCGAGACCACCTGGCATGGCTACGCAACCGAAGTGCTTGCCTATGCGGCAAGCAAGGGCGTGGAGCTCAAGGTGGACCCTGCCAGGATCGAGGCCATCCCTGCCACCGCCTATCCATTGCCGGCGCCGCGGCCATCGAACTCACGGCTGGACACTGGCAAACTACGCGACACCTTCGGCATCCATCTTCCGGACTGGCGACCGGGTATTCATTACCTGCTAGATCAGATTCTTTCCTGATTCACGACACTATGCGCAAAGGCATCATCCTTGCCGGGGGCTCCGGCACCCGGTTGTATCCGGTCACGCGGTCCGTTTCCAAGCAGTTGCTGCCTGTCTACGACAAGCCGATGATCTACTACCCGCTGTCGACGCTCATGCTGGCGGGGATTCGCGATATCTTGATTATTTCGACGCCGGAAGATACGCCGCGCTTTGCAGCTATGCTTGGCGATGGTAGCGACTGGGGTATCAATTTGCAGTATGCCGTGCAACCAAGCCCGGACGGGCTCGCGCAGGCATTCACTATTGGCGAGAGTTTTGTCGGAAATTCGCCGAGTGCATTGGTGCTGGGCGACAATATCTTCTACGGCCATGATTTCCAGGGCCTTCTGAGACAAGCTACTAAACAGGAGTCCGGCGCCACTGTATTCGCATACCACGTGCAGGATCCTGAGCGCTATGGCGTGGTCGCATTCGACCCGGAAGGCAAGGCGATAAGTATCGAGGAAAAGCCGTCTGTCCCCAAAAGCAATTTCGCCGTGACAGGGCTTTATTTTTACGACAATGATGTCGTGGATATTGCCAAGAGCGTCAAACCGAGTGCGCGCGGCGAATTGGAAATTACTGAGGTCAATCAAGTCTACCTTGCGCGAGGTCAACTTACCGTCCAAATCATGCAGCGGGGTTACGCGTGGCTGGATACCGGTACTCACGATAGTTTGCTGGAAGCGGGTCAATTCATCGCCACTCTGGAGAACAGACAGGGTATGAAGATCGCTTGCCCAGAAGAGATCGCATGGCGACAAGGGTTTATCAGTTCGCAGCAAATGGAGAAACTTGCTGCGCCCTTGGCCAAGAATGGATATGGCCGGTATCTGATGCAGTTGTTGAAGGAAGCGAAATCAGCATGAACGTTATTCGTACGTCGATTCCGGAGGTCCTCCTCTTTGAACCGCGAGTGTTTGGTGATGAACGGGGATTCTTCTTCGAGAGCTTCAATCAGAAGCGCTTTGAGGACCTGACCGGCAGTGCAGTGACCTTCGTGCAGGACAATCATTCGCTAAGTGCGCGAGGAGTGCTGCGTGGGCTTCACTTTCAATTGGATCCAATGGCCCAGGGAAAACTCGTGCGCGTTGTGCGAGGTGAGGTGTTTGATGTGGCGGTCGATATCCGACCACAATCATCGACATTTGGTCAATGGGTGGGCGAGCGCCTATCAGGTGAAAACAAGCGGCAGTTGTGGATTCCACGTGGTTTCGCGCATGGCTTTGTCGTGCTGAGCGCTGAGGCTGAATTCCTTTATAAGACAGACAACTACTACTCGCCGGAGCATGAACGCTCGATTCGGTGGGATGATCCTTCGATAGGGATCGAGTGGCCCTTAGAGGAAGCGCCGACGTTGTCCGCTAAGGATACGGCTGCACTTGGACTGGCTGACGTCATTGCAGCAGCTCGAGATTGAAATGGTGATGCCGTTTGCCCGTCATTGCACGGACCTGCTGCGTTGAGCAAGGCCATGGGGCGGAATACGTAAGCAAAAATGCGATATTTATCGGTACTGATCTCAAACATATTCGTCAATGTGCCGACGGTATTGCTCGTACTTATGTACGCACATTTTGGAACGTTTGGTGATTCCGCTAGCCTTGGCATTGCTCTAGCTTATGCTGCACCGCTATTCCTTTTCTTCTCGATGCAACACGGCGTAGCAATCCTGAGTGGCAACTTGACGTGGGAAAATGCAATAGCGATGCGCGCCAAGCTTGCTCCGGCGTATTTGACCCTCGCAGTGGCGATCTCATTCGTTTACCAAGAATGGCTGATTCTGCTGGTAGCGCTCTATCGTTTTGGGGATTTGCTATATGAGCCGGTCTTTTGCGAGAAGATGCGCAATGGCGATGCACGTGGAATGCTGGTGGGCAGTGGCGGCCGATTGGTCGTGTTTCTACTTGGATTGATGCCAGGATTCACTCTTGGGCTTGGGCCGGTGCAAACGCTCGCCATTTTGGCGACGCTCAACATTGTCATGGCCGCATGGTCTGCCGGATCCAGTTGGTATGCAAGCATTCGGCGGGTGGCTCTCAAGGGCGGTGATTTCCTAATGGGGGCGGCCGCCTGTCTCGCTAGCCTTAGTGTCAACGTGCCGAGGTACTTTCTCGTGGGGGCACATGAGGGTGATCTCGCGGCATACTCGAACATCCTCACGGTGATGATGGCTGGCACCCTGCTGTTCGTATCGTTCAACAATATGTTTTTTGCGAGAGCGACGCGTGTTGGGCGAGATGGGGTAGTCTCATTTTTCTTGCGGTCCAGCTTGCTTGGCCTGTTGGCGACCTCACTGGCTTGGTTGCTCATAGTCGACAACTATCAAGTAGCCAAGGTGTTGGTTCAGTTCGGCTTGGGCGCAAGTTATTTGCCTTACGCAATTCTGTTGCCTTTGTTCTGGATATTTTATTGCGCCCTTTATCTGCAGAATGTGGCGAATTGCGTCCTGATATATGCTGGTGGCAGTCGCCAGATTTTTTTGTCGAATTTCCTGTTGCTGATATTCTTGGCTATTGGATTCATGGGATTGCCCGGTGCAATTTCAGCCTATCGGGCGTTGATCATCGCTGTTGCCGCAATGGGAGTTTTTTTACTGCTTATTATTTCGCTGGCCGTAGTCAGGCTCCGGAGTGATGATGGTCTCTCGCGGAACTGTGCAGCATGATGTTCTATCTTGTGGTCTTCGCGCTGCTATGGTTTGCGCTATATTATTCGGCGGCAAAAGGTGAGATTTCTGAGCCGCTCGAGGTCATGGCACTCGTGGTATTTGTGTTGATTGCGGGGCAGCGCTTCGAAACGGGAAATGATTGGCTCGTCTATCGAGACCACTATATCGCGCTGCAGAACTTTGGACTTGAAGGGGGGAATAGCGAGCAATTTCCCGTTTTCGAGCCTTTATACGTGTTGCTCGTGTGGATGGCGGGTCGGCTCTTCGATTTTCAGACGTTTTTGCTGCTGGTTGCTCTATTTAACGGTATTGTGCTTTATCGATTCGCCAAGGCATGGCGGGTTAGCTTTCTTGGCGTATTTGCGATCTACTATGCGTGGCTTTATCTGGCAACGCAGATGGCGACAATTCGTCACTCGCTGGCTATTTCGTTTGCCTTGCTTGCGCTAATTGCTATTTTTAAGAGTAGAAAGCTATTGGCATTTGTGCTGCTGCTGGTCGCATCGGGAATGCATCTTTTTTCGCTCGCCTTCTTCGCGCTCTTTGTTCTTTTCAAACGTAGCTTGAGTATTGGCTGGGTGCTCGCGTCGCTGGTCGGTGGTTTTGTTGCCGTTTATATAGTTCTGTTCGCTGTCAGTGCAGGCCTCCTATCGTGGCTGCCATTCTCCGAGAAGATTGCTCTCTATGCGGATGTCGCTGCAGTTGGCCAGTTGTCTGCGGGAAGTCTGGCGTATATTGCTCTGAATCTGGCCTTCCTGTTCTGGTTGATGCGCGATTTTGGCGACGATATTCAGTCGCGTGTCGCCAAATGGAGTGTATTTTATCTGCTATTCTTCCAGATTGCGCTGTGGATGCTTCCGGTTTTTTGGAATCGAGTGCAGATTTTCACACTGATTATTCAGGCCTGTGTGCTATCTAAATACCTTATTGAGCGACAACGAATGCTGACCTTGGCTGGGGTCTGTGTGCTTTCGCTGGCTATGTTGATAAAATTTCTTGCGGACCCTGCCTATATCTCGTATATACCTTATCAGAGTTATTGGGTTGATGTATTGCTTCCTGGTACGGTCCGTAGCGATGGCGAAAAGAGATTTTATGAGGCCATTGATGCAAATCGAGAGCGTGGCGCGAAATAACGTAAGGATTAATCTTGGTTGGGGTGCGGCGATTCGCCGTGGTAGCGACCATGCAGAATCAATGAACTAACGTGAACACATATGATTAGCGTTTGTATCGCGACCTATAATGGCGAAGCATATATACGTGAGCAGCTGGATTCGATCCTTGAGCAACTTGGAGGAGGGGACGAGGTTGTCGTTTGCGACGATCAGTCCCGCGACCGGACTCTAGAGATCATCGCTGGCTACCAGGATTCCCGTATCCGTGTGTATCGAAACGAAGCTCGCCTTGGTCACGTCAGGAATTTCGAGAGGGCAATGTCGTTGTCGAAGGGCGAGTTTATTTTCCTCTCCGATCAAGATGACGTCTGGCTACCTGGCCGAGTGCAACTCATGATGTCCCGACTCATGGAAGATTCCGATGTTGAGTTGGTGGCTAGCAACTTTGACCTTATAGACCCCAATGGCTTGCGCGTGGGTGAATTCAGGAAGCTGGGGGCGGTAAAGGTATCTCGCTTCGGGCAGATCTTTGCAATTTTTGCAGGCCGGGCGCCATACTTTGGTTGCACATTCCTGCTTAAGAGAACGCTGCTGGAAAGTTGCCTCCCCATACCACGTGGCATTGAGTCGCATGATATTTGGTTTGCACTTGTCGCAAGTTCGGTTGGCAAGGTTGTCAATCTGCCAGTGCCAACTTTATTGCATCGTATACATGGAGGTAATTTGACTGCCGAGAAACGGCGCGCGCTCGCCGTCGTGCTTGGATCGCGATTGCTGTTCCTCAAGTCTCTCGTGCTGAGAATCGCCTCACTCAAACTTAAAATAGCTTAGGACTGCCAGAAATGACGAGATCGTTGGATTATTTCCGTGGAAAGACGCTGCTTGTAACCGGTGGTACCGGTTCGTTTGGGAATGCGATACTGCACCGTTTCCTTTCGACGGAGATTGCCGAGATTCGGGTGTTCAGCCGGGATGAAAAGAAGCAGGACGATATGCGTAAGCGCTACGCAAATTCGAAGCTCAGGTTCTACATCGGAGATGTTCGTGATAATCAGAGCATTGCAGCCGCGATGCGGGGTGTCGACTTCGTGTTTCACGCGGCAGCACTCAAGCAGGTGCCCTCCTGCGAGTTTCACCCGATGCAGGCAGTACGGACCAATGTGCTCGGTACGGAGAACGTGCTAGAGGCCGCCATTGCCGCAGGCGTGAGGCGGGTTGTCTGCCTGAGTACCGATAAGGCTGTGTACCCGATCAATGCGATGGGCATCAGTAAGGCCATGATGGAAAAGGTCATGGTCGCTGCCAGTCGGAATCTTGAGGGCACAGATACGGTGATTTGCGGTACACGCTATGGCAACGTAATGGCGTCGCGCGGCTCAGTTATTCCGTTGTTTGTGGATCAGGTTCGCACAGGCAAGCCGATCACAATGACTGACCCTTCGATGACGCGTTATATGATGACGCTCGCCGATGCCGTCGATCTCGTCCTTTATGCTTTCGAGCACGGAAACAACGGCGACATTTTTGTCCAGAAGGCTCCGGCCGCCACCGTGGAGGTGCTGGCCAAGGCGATCTTGGAGATTATGAGCAAGCCGGAGCATCCGGTTCACGTAATCGGCACGCGCCACGGCGAAAAGCTCTACGAAGCGTTGCTGAGCCGCGAGGAAATGGCCTGCGCCGAAGACATGGGCAAATATTTCCGCGTGCCGCCGGATGGTCGCGACCTGAACTATGCGAAATTTGTGGAAGAGGGCGAGCAGCGCATCACCCAAAGCACGCATGGCCAGGACTACAACTCGCACAATACGACCCGTCTGGATGTGGAGGGTATGAAGACGTTGCTGCTGAAGCTCGATTTCATGCAACGCATTGCGCGTGGCGAGCAAGCGGTGGCAGAGGAATAAAGTCATGAAGGTACTGATCACCGGAGCCAATGGCTTCGTCGGCAAGAATCTTCGCCTGCATCTGGCCGAGCGCAAGGAGGTTGAAGTACTCTGCTTCGCGCGCGAAGATGATCCGGCACGCCTGCCGGCGTTGCTGGGTGAAGTGGATTTCGTATTCCACCTGGCAGGCGTCAATCGGCCGCAAGATCCCCAGGAGTTTGTCACTGGTAACACGGATCTGACGCAGGCGCTGGCGCAGGCAGTCAGTGCAGTGGCCGGGGAAACAGGGCGCAAGGTGCCCGTGATCTATGCATCGTCGACCCAGGCTGCAAGGGACAATCCCTATGGTCTGAGCAAGCGTGGCGCCGAACAGGCACTGCTCGAAGTTGCGCGCAGCCACAAGGTTCCGGTGCATGTTTTCCGGTTGCCCAACTTGTTCGGCAAGTGGTGCAAGCCGAACTACAACTCTGCGGTGGCCACGTTCTGCCACAACATCGCGCGTGGTATTCCGATCCAGATCAACGATCCGGCGGCGCCTGTCACCCTGGTCTACGTGGACGATGTCATCGAGCGTTTCCTGCAGTTGATGGACGGTGCGGATGCTCAGGTGGACGCCGAGGGCTTTGCCGTGGCGGCGCCGCAGTACACCACCACGGTGGGCGAATTGGCCGAGCGGATTCAAGGATTCCGGAACAGCCGCGACACGCTCACAATTGATCGAGTCGGTACGGGCCTGGTTCGTGCACTGTACGCGACCTATGTCAGCTACCTGCCAGTGGAGTCGTTTTCGTATGAAGTGCCACAATACGGTGATCCGCGCGGCGTGTTCGTCGAGATGCTCAAGACACCGGACTGTGGCCAGTTCTCGTTCTTCACCGCGCACGCGGGCATCACGCGGGGCGGGCACTACCACCACACGAAGACTGAGAAGTTTCTAGTGATCAAGGGTCAGGCCCGGTTCAAGTTCCGGCATATGCAGACGGGCGAAACACATGAACTGGTCACGACCGGAACCAAGCCGGAGATCGTGGAGACTGTCCCCGGCTGGACGCACGACATCACCAATGTCGGCCAGGAAGAGATGGTGGTGATGCTTTGGGCAAATGAGGTGTTCGACCGCCAGCGTCCAGACACTTTCGCCTGTCCCCTTTGAACTGAACCTGCGACGCTGATGAATAAGCTTAAAGTCATGACCGTGGTCGGTACCCGGCCCGAAATCATTCGCCTGTCGCGGGTTCTGGCGCGACTCGACGAGCATTGCGAACATTTGCTCGTGCATACCGGGCAGAACTACGACTATGAACTGAACCAGATTTTTTTTGACGATCTCGGTATTCGCAAGCCCGACCATTTTCTCAATGCGGCCGGTGGTTCGGCAGCTGAGACCATCGGCAAGATCATCATCGCGATGGACGAAGTGCTGGCCGCGGAGAGACCGGAAGCACTACTCGTGCTTGGCGATACCAACAGCTGCCTGTCGGTGATTCCGGCAAAGCGCCGCAAGATTCCGATCTTCCACATGGAAGCGGGTAACCGGTGTTTCGACCTGCGCGTGCCGGAGGAAACCAATCGCCGCATTGTCGACCACACGGCCGACATTAATCTGACCTACAGTTCGATTGCCCGTGAGTATCTGTTGCGCGAGGGCTTGCCCCCGGACATGGTGATCAAGACTGGCAGCCCGATGGCGGAAGTGCTCGCGTACTATAGGCCTGGGATCGAAAGATCCGATGCGCTCGCCCGCCTCGGCCTGCGCGAAAATGGCTATTTCATAGTCAGTGCACACCGCGAAGAGAATATCGATTCCGACGCCAACTTCAGCAAGCTGGTGGAGGTGCTGAATGCTGTAGCCGAGCAATATGACCTGCCGGTTATTGTCTCTACCCATCCGCGTACGCAAAAGCGTGTGGATGCCATGGGCGCGCATTTTCACGCCAATGTGCGATTGCTCAAGCCGTTGGGCTTCACAGATTACAACAAGCTGCAATGCTCGGCTCGCGCGGTGCTGTCTGACAGCGGCACGATCAACGAGGAATCGTCGATTATGAATTTCCCGGCGCTGAACCTGCGCGAGGCGCACGAGCGTCCCGAGGGCATGGAGGAGGCCGCTGTGATGATGACAGGACTGTCAGTCGACCGTGTCATGCAGGGCCTGGCCATTCTGAATTCGCAGCCGCGTGGCGAGACGCGCATGTTGCGCCAGGTGGCCGATTACAGCATGCCAAACGTCTCGGACAAGGTCGTGCGGATCATTCATAGCTATACGGACTATGTGAACCGCGTGGTCTGGAAAAAATACTGAAGCGATAGGAGTCGGTCTTGCGAATCCTGTTTGTTTCACAGCTATTCGATCCTGAAAACTCCATCAAGGGCCTGGAGTTTGCAAGACGGCTGCAAGCGCTCGGCCACGAGGTCGAGGTGATTACAACGTTTCCAAGTTATCCGGGAGGGAAGATCTTTCCCGGATACCGGTTGCGCTGGAAACAGGTGGAGGAAATCGACGGCGTAAAGATTGTCCGATTGCCAACCATTATCAGCCATGGGCGATCGGCGCTGAAGCGCATGCTCAGCTATGCCTCGTTTGGCGTGGTGTCGTCGGTTCATGCGCTGTTTTTCGCGAAGAAGGCGGATGTTATCTATGCCTACTATCCGCCGGTCGTGGTGGGCCTTGCCGCAATGATGGTGCGGCTCTTTCGGCGGACGCCATTTGTTTACGACGTGCAGGATCTCTGGCCTGAGGCGCTGGTGGCCACTGGAATGGTCCGCGAGGGGCGGTTCACGCGGTTCGTCGACCGGCTTTGCGGGCTGATTTATCGGAGCGCTGCGCGCGTTGTGGTGCTGTCCGACGGTTATGGTCGTGCGCTGGAATCGAAGAACACGCCGAGAGAGAAGATCGAGCGGATCTTTAACTGGTGTGATGAAGGACGTACGGGCGCGGCGGCGGAGCCAGCCGAGCAACTACTGGACCCCGCGTACTTCAACATTCTGTATGCTGGCAATATGGGGGCGGCGCAGGCATTGACACATGTCATTTCCGCCGCGGCGCTGGTTGAACAGCATGGCAATGACAAGATCCGCTTTGTCTTCCTTGGCGCCGGGGTGGAATGCGACGCCTTGAAGCGCCAGACTTCCGAACTTGGCTTGGGAAATGTCAAATTCTTTCCGCAGGTGCCGGTGGACAAGGTGAGCGGCATTCTTGCGGCGGCGGACGTACTGCTGGTGCACCTGGCGGATGCCAGGGTCTTCGAAATTACGATTCCTTCGAAGACCCAGGCTTACATGAAGACCGGACGCCCAATCCTGATGGCTGTGAAGGGCGAGGCTGCGGCAATCGTTTCCGATGCGCAGGCAGGTATGGTGGTTGAACCTTGCCAGCCGGAAAAACTGGCAGAGGCCGTCCTTCGCATGGCTGCTTTGCCGCGTGCCAAGCTGGACGAGATGGGCCGCTGCGGGCGCGATTACTACACTGAGAGAATGAGTATGGAGAATGGGGTAAGGCAGGTAGACTCCATGCTCAAGGAAATCGTGACAAATAGTTAGTTATTTGAGGATGGTTCAACATGCGTCGTTTGGCAGAGCCGAATGATCTGAATCAGGTCGTCGATGTGCACCTGGCCGCCTTTCCCGGTTTTTTCCTGACTACGTTGGGACGTCCGTTTTTGACGGTCATGTATCGTGCGTTCCTGAGCCAGCCAGGTAGCGTTTTTGTTGTCGCTGAGGAGAACGGCCAACTCCAGGGTTTTGCCGTGGGCGCCTTGAAGCGGGGGGAAGGCGATCGGACGCTGGCATTGAAATATCTGTTCCGCTTTCTTTGCGCTCTGATTCCGGCGGTATTGCGGAATCCCGTCAGAGTGACTCGGCGCATTCTGGGTCAGATGCTTTCAGGCCGGGGGCAGCCCGAATTCCCCGATCATTCGGCCGTACTGAGAAGTATCGGCATACTGCCCGAAGAGAAGGGGAAAGGGCTGGCCAATGACCTTCTTTGCGATTTTGAGAAGCAGGCGCGAGCCAAGGGCGCCGAAGCCGTGGTGCTGACGACGGACGCAGCTAGTAATGAGCGGGCGATCGGATTCTACAAAAAGAATGGCTACGAAGTGCAGACGGAATTTCGGCAGGATGGCGCTCGGCCGATGCTGCTGATGAGAAAGCCTATTCGTATTGCTATGCAAGACTCTAAGGGTGAATGATGACGGACGCTAAGCAGGATTTTCTTCCTTTCGCTCTTCCCGATATCGGCGAAGAGGAAATTTCGGAAGTGGTAAACGCATTGCGTTCGGGCTGGGTAACCACCGGCCCGAAGACCCGGCAGTTCGAGGCCGACTTCGCAGCGTTTCTTGGCGGCGGGCTTGAAGCCATTGCCGTGAATTCCGCCACGGCTGGCTTACACCTGGGACTGGAAGCCCTGGGCGTGGGCCCAGGCGATGAAGTGATTACTACGACGCACACGTTCACGGCATCGGCGGAAATCATTCGGTATCTCGGCGCAGACCCCGTGTTCGTTGACGTGGATCCAAATACGTTGTGCATTGATGTTGCTGCAGCAGAGCGGGCCATCACGCCGCGTACCAAGGCCATCATTCCCGTGCATTTCGCGGGCCGCTCGGCGGACATGGAAGCGCTGCTGGCCATCGCGCGCAAGCACGGCGTGCGGGTGATGGAAGATGCTGCGCATGCCTTGCCCACTACATGCGGCGGCAAGATGATCGGCACGCTGGACAGCGATGTTACGGTCTTCAGCTTCTACGCGAACAAGACCATCACGACTGGCGAAGGTGGCATGCTTGTGACGCGCAATCCGGAGCTGGCCAAACGTGCACGGGTGATGCGTCTGCACGGCATTAATCGCGATGCGTTCGATCGGTTTACGTCCAAGGCTCCAAGCTGGTACTACGAGATCGTGGCACCGGGTTTCAAATACAACATGACCGATATCGCCGCCTCGATGGGTATCCATCAGCTCCGGAAGGCGCAGGCTTTCCGCGAAAAGCGCGCGTATATTGCCGGTCTCTACGACGAGTCACTGGCGGAGCTGCCCATTATTCGTCCTCCGCACGCGGCGCCCGGCGACGTGCACTCGTGGCATTTGTATGTGATCCAGCTTGACGATACGGTCAAGGTTGGACGCGACCAATTCATCGAGCGCATGTTTGCACAAGGGATCGGATGCAGCGTGCACTACATTCCGATGCATCTGCATCCGTACTGGCGCGATACGTACAAACTGACGCCGGAGATGTTCCCGGCCAGCCAGCGCATCTTTGAGCACACGGTCTCGTTGCCGCTGTACACGCGGATGACTGAAGCCGATGTCCAGCGTGTGGTGCGCGCCGTGAAGGAAGCGCTACGTTAATGGCCAAGCGGATTTTCGATCTGATCGCCAGCGCCGCCGGCCTCCTTGTGCTGGCGCCCTTGCTGGCGGCTCTGGCCCTGATCATCAAGCTGGAATCGCCAGGGCCGGTTTTCTTTCGGCAGGAACGCGTAGGGCGGTTCGGCAAGCTGTTCCGCATCCACAAGTTCCGGACCATGGTGACGGACGCCGAGCGTAAGGGCCTGCAGATCACGATTGGCGCGGACAAGCGTGTCACCCGGGTCGGCGTGGTGTTGCGGAAATACAAGCTGGACGAACTGCCGCAACTGATTGATGTCGTCGTCGGGGACATGAGCCTGGTTGGCCCCAGGCCCGAGGTACCCCGGTACGTGGAATGCTATCCCGCGGATGTGCGCGATATCGTGCTGTCCGTAAGGCCGGGTATTACGGACTGGGCGTCGATCGAGTTCAAGGACGAAAACGAAATCCTCGGTGCAGCCAAGGATCCCCAGCAGGCCTACATTACCGAAGTCCTCCCCATCAAGCTCGGCTACTACGTAAAGTACGTACAGGGGCGGACGTTCTTCGGAGATCTGTGGGTGATCGTTTCGACTATCAAGAGCCTGGTGCGATAAAGGCTGATGTGGGCTGAGGTCCGCCGGCAGTTTGTGACCCCGTAGACAGGTGGAATCTCTAGGGACGGCAGCGTTCAAGGGGATGCATGACCCGTGCCTTTCTCTTTGCTACTTGTTGCTGCATCGGCTGCGGACAGAACCATTCGAGCAGTGGCCCGCGGCACTACGCTTGCTTTAACGGAATTATGAGCAATCAATTCACACAACCGTTGTTGACATTGAGGCGTCCAATCAAGCGTCTCGTGGTCGTGACGCTGGATCTGGTGCTTTCGCTGGTCGCGGTATGGGCTTCCTTCTACTTGCGGATGGATCAGTCAGGCCTGCCGCTATACCAGCAGAAGTATGTCTATCTGCTGGCCCCATTCTTGGCTTTTCCGCTTTTTGTCCATTTTGGCCTGTATCGGGCGATCTTTCGCTATACCGGTATGGCGGCGCTGGCCAACACCGCAAAGGCGGTCGGCATCTATGGTGTGACGTTCTTCTGCTTGCTCCTGCTGCTGAAGCTGGACGGCGTGCCCCGCAGCGTGGGTCTGATCCAGCCGATGCTGTTCTTCCTACTGGTCGGCTCCAGCCGGGCCGTTGCCAAGTTCTGGCTGGCGGGATGGTCGGGCCGGTCCAGGCATGCCGAAGGCCGATTGCTTATCTACGGCGCGGGTGAGGCCGGGGTACAGACCGCATCGGCGCTCGGTGCGGTGCGGCAGTTTGTATTGCTGGGCTTCGTCGACGATGACCGAACCAAGGTCGGTGGCCATATCAACGGCGTCGACATTTTCTGTCCGGAGGATGTGCCCGAAGTCATCGATCGCCTGGGCATCACGGACATTCTGCTTGCCATCCCCTCGCTGGACCGCTCGCGACGTAACGCGATCATCGCAAAACTGCGAGAGTTCCCCGTGCACATCCGCACATTGCCGGGCATGGTGGATCTGGCGTCGGGACGCGTCACTGTCCATGACTTCCAGGAGCTGGATATTGAGGACTTGCTCGGACGTGCGCCCGTGCCGCCTGATTCCGACCTGCTAGCCCGCAATCTCGCCGGCAAGACGGTGCTGGTGACCGGCGCGGGCGGCAGCATCGGCAGCGAGCTCTGCCGCCAGATTCTGCTGGAAAAGCCGAGCCAACTCTTGCTGGTGGAGCACAACGAATTTGGTCTCTATACCGTGCATCGCGAGCTTGAGGGTTTGCGCGCCGAGCATGGGCTTTCAGTGGAAGTGGTGCCGCTGCTCGGTAGCGTGGGCAACCTTGGTCGGCTGCGCGAAATTTGCAGGCTCTATCACCCCGCGACCGTCTTCCATGCCGCCGCCTACAAGCACGTGCCGTTGGTGGAGGACAATCCGTCGGAAGGCGTGCTGAACAACATATTCGGAACGCTCAACACGGCGCGCGCTGCCATGGAAGGCGCCGCCGAATCGTTTGTGCTGGTCTCGACTGACAAGGCAGTTCGCCCGACCAACGTGATGGGCGCCACCAAGCGGATGGCAGAACTGGTGTTGCAGGCAATGGCTGCCAGCCAGACCGTCGATTTCGGGCTGATGGATGGCCAGGTAGGGGGGGAAGTCCGCAACCGCACGGTTTTTGCAATGGTTCGCTTTGGCAACGTGTTAGGCAGCAGTGGCAGCGTGGTGCCGTTGTTCCGGCGCCAGGTGCTGGAGGGCGGGCCCTTGACGCTGACCCACGAGAAGGTGACTCGCTACTTTATGACCATCCCCGAGGCGGCTCAGCTGGTGCTGCAGGCGGGCGCTATGGCGCATGGCGGCGAGGTGTTCGTGCTCGATATGGGGCAGCCGGTCAAAATCATGGACCTGGCCAAACGCATCATCCAACTCTCCGGCCTGACGGTGCGAGATGATCACAATCCGGATGGCGACATCGAGATTCGAATAACCGGCCTGCGCCCTGGCGAGAAGCTCTATGAGGAGCTGCTGATCGGCGACAATCCGGAGGGTACTGCTCACGAGCGGATCATGAAGGCGCGCGAAGACTACGTGCCGTGGCCGGAGTTTGCACCGGAGCTGGCAATGATACGGCTGGCAGCAGAGCGCAACGACGAGAAGATGATCAAGGAAATTCTTGGACGACACGTCCACGGGTACGAGCAGCGGGCAGAGGGCAGCGCTGCAAACACAGTGCTGGTGTGAAGGAGGCCCGGACCTAGCCATCTGATCCTGGCCCCGGGCTACATGCTCAGAGTCGGGATTCCGACTTGTTCTGAACATTCCGAAGTCGGCCGCGCATGCGGCCGCATTTTTCTAGTTAGTTACGGGTCGTCTTTCTTGCCACAATGACAAGGCTCCCGAGCGCGATGCCGAAGACGATTCCACCTGCAAAATATGTCAGCCAGCCTGGCGTGCTGGGGCGCATCGGAGCGAAAATATCGCCCAAAATCCTTGTCGGAAAGCTGCGTGTGGGATCCAGTGCGTCTTGCAACTGCGAGCTGCGTTGTCTTAATTCGATAACCTGCTTGTCAGCAAGCATCGTCATATTGGTGAGTTGCAATTCCCGCGTGCGGCCATTAGCATCATTGGATTGCTTGGCATTCGATTCAAGCCACGCAAAGCTATTGGTATAATCTCTTTCCGCCGATTTGAGTTTGTCGGAAATGGCGGAAAGATCCCCATTCATTCTGCCAATTGCCGGGTCAAATAGCTTGCGATGCTCCGTGGCAAGCAGCTTGAACGACGTCTCGAGGGCGGTCATGGCCTGCTGACGCGAATAAGCCGTAACTTGCAGAGTCAACAAGTTCGGGCTTTTTGCCGGAGTTCCCAACAAGGAATTGAAGATCAGCCTGGAAGCCTTGTCGTCGGTGTCCGCCGGTGGCAGCCCCATCTCATTCAGCACTTTCAAGCGAGACGACGGCAGGTTGTAGCGGTCTGCCGCCGTCAGCTGATTTTCGATCAAACGACTGGAAACACTGTTCCCATCAGGATTGGATATCTGTCCAACCTGGACGGTCATCTTGGCGGTCCAGCGCGGGGGGGTAAAGTGAAATATGGCGAGTCCACATAAACCGCCTATCACCCCTGTGCAAATAATCTGCTTGATTGCGGAAGAAGAGGGGCGCCACCCGTCTCGGGAAACGTTTAGATTTTCGGATGCCATTTGTGCTGTTCAGTAGGGCATGATTTATGCATTCTATCCTGAATGTTCAAACGTAGACCGCAACAGATGGTAACAAATTCCCACATCCTGGCTTTACGGTATAGAGGGGTATTCCCGGGGCACTTTCGGGTGTTTGGTACAAAGGTCTGCCGGTAACAAATGAGCCAGACATGGGTTCGTGTGCACGCTGTATTCCAATTCGCGGGGCAGCTAGTGCAGGCGCGAGGGCGAATATATCGCGCCAATGCAGCCGGTTGACGGAACGGGCGGCCGATCAGTTGTGCCCAGGGCCGGAATGCGAAGAGCATGGGATTGCCGACGACTTCGATCCAGTAGTCGGGACCCTGGAGGCGAACCTGCCTGGCCGCCGTGCCGATACCGATCCGGAAGCCGCGTTCGGCCAGCATCCTCAGCAGATTGCTCGCGACGCGCTGCGCATCAGGCGACCTCCGCGTGGACAACGGGTTCCGTGTCTGCCACGCTTGCGTAGAGCCGCAGCCAGCGTCGTGCGACGGCCTCGATCGAGAAGGCGCTCTGCACACGTTCGCGTCGTGCGGCTACTTGTGCTGGCGTGCCGCGGCCCTCGCGCAAGGAGTCCGACATGGCGCTGCCGAGGGCATCGGCTTTGCCGCGCGGCACGATGGTCCCCTGGTCGTACAAGACCTCGCCCACGCCAGGTGCGTCGGCGGCCACGACTGGGCAGCCGCATGCCAGCGCTTCCACCAGGACCATCGGCAGTCCCTCGATATTCGACGACAGCACGAACAGGTCGGCCGCGTTGAGCAAGGCAGGGACGTCATCGCGCGGACCGAGCAGCGTGGCCCTCGATGCCAGCCCCAGTGCGGCAATCTGACCGCTCAGCGCCTGCTGCAACGGCCCCCCGCCGGCGATCATCAGCCGCGCGCTGGGCATGGCATCTATGTGCGCGAACGCGCGGATCAGCAAGTCCTGCGCCTTCTCCGGCACAAGGCGCCCGACATTGAGAACCAGTTGCGTATCCGCGGTGACGCCCAGGCGCTCGCGTGTGGCGGCGCGCAATGCGGGATCCGGACGAAAACGGTCGATATCGATCCCATTGGGCATCACGACGATGCGTTTATCGGACACCCCACCGGCCGCGATCATGCCGTCCCGGCCGTCGCGGCTGACGTGGGTGGTCAGACTGGTCCATCGATCGGTGAACCTGTACGCCAGCATGCGCAGGCGGCCGCCTTCGCGAAAGCTGTGTGCCGTGCAGACCAGCGGCGGGCAACGCACGAGACGGGTCAGTGCACGGGCGAACAGGTTGGCGTGCACCATGTGGGCGTGGATCACATCAGGCTGCCACGACCTGACCAGCGCACGCGCCTGCCAGAGCGCGCGGGCCATGCCCGTGGGCGTCTTGCGCATATTGAGTTCGACCACGTGGGCGCCGTTGGGCACCTCGATCTCTCGACCCGACGACAGGCTCAGGATCGCCACGGCATTCCCCAGCGCCAGGAAGGTGCGTGCAAGTGCCACCACCTGGTGTTCGGCGCCACCCACCTTCAGGCCAGTCGTGACCAGCAGAATCCGCATCGGCACGCCTGCCTCGACATGGGTGGGTCCCATCAGCGCGCCCCATATCCAGTCAGCAGCGTGCGCACTGTCTTGACTGCAATCAGCAGGTCCAGCGCAAATGAACAGTGCTTTACATAGTAAAGGTCGTAGCTGAGCTTGGTGACAGTCTCCTCGAGCGTGCCGACGTAGCCCTGTTGTACTTGCGCCCATCCCGATAGTCCGGGTCGCACGAGATGTCGGTACGGATAATAGGAAATCGTTTCCGAAAACTCCTCCACCATCGGTGCCTGCTCCGGCCTCGGGCCGATCAGACTCATATGGCCGGCCAACACGTTCCAGAGCTGCGGAACCTCGTCGAGCCGGTACTTGCGGATGATGCGGCCAACCTTGGTGACACGCGGGTCGCGGCGTGCGGCGAATTGCGCCATGGCGTTGGCGTCCACGCCCATGCTGCGGAACTTCAGCATGATGAACGGCTTGCCGAATAGGCCCACTCGCTCCTGGCGAAAGATGGCGCCGCCCGGCGTTTCAAGCCGGATCACGAAGGCCACGGCAAGACCGATTGGCACGGCCAATGGTGCCAGGCAGACGACGGCCAGAATATCAATGGCGCGCTTGAGGTAGCCATAGAGATAGTGCGCCGCATAGTCGTCAAAGAAGTTCTCGTCGATATGCGCAAGGCCGACTCGGCCGGTCAGCATTTCGCCAACGCGCTCGACCGAGTACATGCGCACGTGACTGAGCTTGTACTGCGCAAGTTGGCGGGTGCGTTCGGGGTCAGCCGTGGTACTGCGGTCGACCATCAGGCCGTCGCAGTGCCTGGCGTCTTCCAGCGAGCCGATCTGTTCGAAGCGCGTGGGCGATGGCGGCGCGGCTCCGGGCATCGTTATGATGGCTTCGAGCTGTTCCAGCGTTTGGGGATCCGCGTAGCCAAACAGTGGCACGTAGTTTTGCACGTAGCGGCGATAACCGATCCAGATCCACACCAGCGTTGTCACATAGCCCAGCAGCAGTGCGCCACGGGAGTACTCGATATGAAACGAGGCAAAGACGAACAGTAGCGCGACAAATGGGAAGGTTGCGGCCAGCCCGACCAGGCTGTTGCCTTCCATCGCGGGCAGGTGGAGCGAGCGATGCAATAGCACGAAGGCAAACAGATAAGGCACCACCGACCACAGCAGCGTGCGCGTGAACACGTGGGTGACGATGCCTGCGTTGTGAGCCAGTTCGGCCAGGATGGTGTTCAGGCCGAACAGAAGCAGGCCAAGCAGGGCCCAGGCCAGCATGCGGCTGGCACGGCGGATGGTTTCGGAGCCGGCGGCGCGGGTGGCGAGCGCCGGGCGTTGCAGGCTGTTAGTCTTCAGCATTGTCATCTTGCCAGCAGGCGGGAGTCGCGATTGCCGCTGGACAGGGCGTGTTGATACACCGACCACGTGGCTTGAGCCATGCGTTCTAGTCCGAAATATTGTTCCCAGCGGTCGCGGGCAGTCTGGCCAAGGGTGGTTCGCCGGGCGGGATCATCGGCCAGTTGAATGAGGGCTTGCGTCAGGGCATCGATATTGTTGCCGGCGATCAGCAGGCCGCAGCGGCCGTCGTCGAGTTGCTCGCGGATGCCGGGCAGGTCGCTCGCGATGACCGGCAGCCCGGCGCGCATGGCTTCGAGTACGGAAAGCGGGAAGCCTTCATGGTCTGAGATCAGTGCAAACGCCTGGGCGGAGGCAAGCAGCGCGGGGATGTCTTGCACGTTGCCCGGGAAGCTGATGCGGCCTGGGGCCAGTGCCTCGGCCAGCTGCTGCGTGGCGGCAAGCCGGGGGCCCTCCCCGGCGAGCGCGAGTTCGCAATCGGGCAGGTTCGCCTGGGCGAAGGCGCGCACCAGCAGGTCATGTCGCTTGGGGATGGCGAAGCGGGCCACCATCACGATGCGTCGCATGTCGCAGGCCGGGGTGGCCAGGGCGCTGGTGTCTGGAATGCCATTGCGGACGACAGTTACACGCGTCGATGGAATGGGCAAAGACTCCGACATGGCCCGTTCGGCTTCGGCTACGCAAATCAGGCGGGAGGTCAGCGGAGCCAGCAGCCATTCGGCGATCCGGGAGGCCAGGCGCTGCCGGACGGGCGCAGCGGCTTTGAAGCCGAAACCGTGCACGGTGTAGACCACCGGGATGCCAAGCTGCCAGCCAGCCAGCCTGCCCAGCGCGCCGGCCTTGGCGCTGTGGGCGTGGATCAGGTCGGGGGCGATGTCGCGCAGGGCCTGCATCAACTGGCGCAAGGTGGCGATTGCGCGCATCGGCGACAGCGCGTTGTCCAGCAGCGGCAGGCGTATTGTTCGTACGCCGGCTTGCCTGGCTGCGTCAAACAGCGGGCCGTCTCCTCCCGCCAGCACCACCACTTCGGCTCGCCCGTGCATGGCCCGCAACAGGTCCGCTACGTGCGCCTGTGCCCCACCGATCTCGGAGTTCGTGATCAGGTAGGCGATGCGAGGGCTGGTCGGTGGCGTGGGCAACGGCTGGATCATTGAAACGGACTTGGATCTAGTCCTTGGGCGAGGGCTGGTGATGACCTGTGATAGCCAGCGTCGTAGTTGGCGCCCGATCCCCGCTACTGGAAATGCTCAGGACGACGCATGGCGAGCGGCTGCCGTCAAATTCTGCGGCGCGGGCCGGAGCAAGTCTGGATCGGGTCACGGCTTCCTGAATGCGCACCGCTGAACTCGACGAAAAATGCCGAATGCCAGCCTAAACATGTATCGAAAAGCGATTATAACTGCCGCCAGTGCCGCAATCCGGCAAAATACGACCTTTGACGCCACTCTTCTCCGGAAGTCCAAGTGTGGTGCACAGCCAATTCCAAATCAGGTCAGGACATCGCATGCAAATCGATCCCTCCATCTTCAAAGCCTATGACATCCGCGGCATCGTCGGTAAGACGCTTACCAGGGATGTGGCCCGCCAGATCGGCCTCTCATTCGGTTCTGCCGCGGCGGAAGCCGGCGAGAAGGCAGTTGTTGTAGGCCGCGACGGCCGCCTCTCCGGCCCGGACCTCATCAGTGGCCTGATCGAAGGCCTGCGCGCCGCCGGCATGGATGTGATCGACCTGGGCATGGTTGCCACGCCGATGGTCTACTTTGGCACCAACATCGAGCTCGATGGCGTAAGCGCCACTTCGGGCATCATGGTCACCGGCAGCCACAACCCGCCGGATTACAACGGCTTCAAGATGGTCCTGGCGGGCAAGGCCATCTATGGAGAGCAGATCAAGGGGCTGCACCAGCGGATCGAAGCTGGCAATTTTGTAAGTGGCGCTGGCGGCTACCGTGAGGTCGATGTGCGTCAGAAGTACCTCGACCGCATTCTTGGCGATGTCAAGCTGACCCGTTCCATGAAGATTGCGCTGGATGCAGGCAACGGCGTGGCCGGTGCCTTCGTGGGCGATCTGTTCCGCGGGCTGGGTTGCGAAGTGACCGAGCTGTTCTGCGAGGTCGACGGAAATTTCCCGAACCATCATCCGGACCCCGCCCATGTGGAGAATCTGCAGGACCTGATGAAGTGCCTGCGCGAAACCGACCGCGAACTGGGCCTGGCCTTTGACGGCGACGGCGACCGCCTGGGCGTCGTGACCAAGGACGGGCAGGTGATTTTCCCGGACCGCCAGCTGATGCTGTTTGCCGAAGAGATCCTTGCGCGCAATCCGGGCGCGCAGGTGATCTACGACGTCAAGTGCACGGGCAAGCTGGCGCCATGGATTCGCCAGCATGGCGGCGAACCGCTGATGTGGAAGACCGGCCATTCGCTGGTGAAGGCGAAGCTCAAGGAGACTGGTGCGCCGATCGCCGGCGAGATGAGCGGGCACGTATTCTTCAAGGATCGCTGGTACGGGTTTGACGATGGCCTGTACACGGGCGCGCGGCTATTGGAAATCCTGTCGCGCCACGCCGACCCCAGCGCCGTGCTGAATGTGCTGCCAAACGCCAACAACACGCCCGAACTGCAACTCAAGTGCGCCGAGGGCGAGCCGTTCACGCTGCTGGACAAGATCAAGGCCAACGCCAAGTTCGATGGCGCGCGCGAGGTCATCACCATCGACGGGGTGCGTGTCGAGTATGCGGATGGCTTCGGTCTTGCCCGTCCGTCCAATACCACGCCGGTCGTGGTGATGCGCTTCGAGGCGGACAACGACGCCGCGCTGGCGCGGATCCAGGCTGAATTCAAACGTGTGATCCTGGCCGAGAAACCGGATGCTCAGCTCCCGTTCTGAGGGCGGGGCGGTGCCGCAGTCGGCGGCCGCGTCTGGCGTCGTCCAGGCCGCGCCGCTGGCCGTACCGTTTGCAATGCCGGATCGGCCGCGCATCCTGCTGATCAAGGTCTCGTCCTTGGGTGACGTCGTCCACAATATGCCGCTGGTGCATGACCTGCGCGCACGCTGGCCGGGGGCCGAGATCGACTGGGTGGTGGAAGAGGGCTACGTCGAACTGGTGCGCCTGCTGCCTGATGTGCGGCGAGTCATTCCGTTCGCGCTGCGGCGTTGGCGCAAGCGCTTCTACCAGTCGGGCACCTGGCATGAGGTGGTCGCGCTGCGCGACACCTTGCGCCTCGATAGCTATGACGCGGTGATCGAAAGCCAGGGCCTGCTGAAGACCGCCGTGGTCGCACGCGCGGCCAGCCGTACGCCGCGTGCGCCGATCATCGGCCTTGGCAATGCCACGAAGGGTTCCGGCTATGAGCCGGCCGCGCGGCTGCTGTATACCGCGCCGGTGCGCGTGCCCAGCCAGACCCATTCGGTGCAGCGCTCGCGCTTGCTGGGCGCGGCGCTTACCGGCGTCGGGCCGGTCGAGCCGCCGCAGTTCTTCGGCGCCGCCGCTCAGACGCTGCATGTGGATGATCCGATCTGGGACGGCCTGCCCCCGCGCTATGCCGCATGTTTCCACGCGACGGCCGGCGCGAAGAAGAAGTGGCCGGTGTCGAACTGGCACACGCTCGGGCGCCAGTTGCTGGAAGACGGCCTGGTCATGCTGCTGCCGTGGGGCAACGATGCCGAACGTCGCGCCGCGGAAGAGATTGCGGCGGGAGTGCCGCAGGCCCAGGTGTTGCCGCGCTTCTCAGTGATGCAGGGATTTGGCCTGATCAATCGCGCCGAAGTTGTCATTGGCATCGATACCGGGCTCGTCCATATTGCCGCGGCGCTGTGCCGGCCCACCGTGGAGATCTACACCGCGACATGGCGCTGGAAGACCGAAGGCTACTGGTCGGACCGTATTGCCAACGTGGGGGACCATGGCGTCGTGCCGTCAGTCGAAGACGTTATTGAAGCGGCCCGCCGCGTACGCGGGGTGGGCCGCTGATGCTGCGTGTCCTGTATAGCCTGTTGTGGCTGGTGGCGCTGCCGGTTGCACTGCTGCGTCTTGTCTGGCGCGCACGCAAGGAGCCCGGGTACCTTGAGCATGTCGGGGAGCGGCTGGGCCGTTACGGCCATTTGCCGGCGAACGGGCCGTGGCTGTGGGTGCACGCGGTTTCGGTCGGCGAAACGCGGGCCGCGCAGCCGCTGATCGAAGCGCTACTGGCAGCCTATCCCAGCCATCGCCTGCTGCTGACACATATGACGCCGACCGGCCGTCAGACCGGAGCGCAACTGTTCGGCAAAGAACCGCGCGTCCTGCAGTGCTACCTGCCTTATGACCTGCCTTGGCTGGTGAGCCGGTTCCTGCGCTATTTCCACCCGGCTGCCGGCATGCTGATGGAAACCGAGGTCTGGCCCAACCTGGTGCGCGGTGCGCGTCGGGCTGGCGTGCCGCTGTTCCTGGTCAATGCACGGCTGTCGCCGCGCAGCTACCGACGTACCGCCCGCTTTGGCCGCGTGGCGGCGGCGATGTACAGTGACTTTGCCGGCGTGCTGGCACAAACCGCTGGCGATGCCGAACGTTTCAATGCCCTGGGCGTGGAGGCGGTGCAGATCACGGGCAACCTGAAGTTCGACATGCAGCCGGCCCCCGCCAGCGTGGAGCGCGGCGGGCACTTGCGGCAGGCATTCGGCGAACGCGCCGTGCTGGCCGCTGCCAGTACCCGGGAAGGCGAGGAGCCGATGCTGCTGGATGCGTTTTCGCGTTGGCAGCGGGTGGGCGGGGAGGTGCCCAGGCCAGCCTTGCTGCTGGTGCCGCGGCACCCGCAGCGGTTCGATGAAGTGGCGGCAATGGTCGCGCGCGCCGGTTTCACCGTGCAGCGCCGCAGTGCGATGGATATCGATCATCTGTCTGCTCCGATCACGGCTGACGTGGTGCTGGGCGATTCGATGGGGGAGATGGCGATGTACTTCGCGGCTTCCGACCTTGCTTTCATCGGAGGAAGCCTGATACCGCTCGGCGGGCAGAACCTGATCGAGTCATGCACGGTCGGGACGCCGGTACTGGTTGGGCCGCATACCTTCAACTTCGCGCAGGCGACCAACGATGCCATAGCTGCCGGGGGCTGCCTGCGCGTGGCCGATGCCGACGACCTTATCGGGACGGCATCAAGAGTACTGTCCGATCCTGCCCGGCTGGCCGATATGCGTGCCCATGCGCGCACCTTCGCGGGCCTGCACCGGGGAGCCACGACCCGGACGCTGGCGGCGCTGGCGCGAGCGCTCGGCACCTGAGTTCACCGGGCGCGGCGCGACAACACGCATCTTCAGGTGGCCGGCCGCGACGGCGGCGTTCCCCGTGTTCCCGGTGCTTCGGACGGAGCGCTCACAAGCGCATCCCAGCGGCGGCCAACCTGGTCCAGGGCGAAGGCCTTGGCCTTCTGCCGGGCCTCCGCGCCGAGGCGGCTGGCTTCTTCCGGCTGCCTGATCACGCGCAGCAGCGCATTGGCGAGCGCATCCGCGTCATCGGTCGGTACGACCAGTGCGTCCTGCCCGGGTGTGAGCAGTTCGCGCGGTCCAGTCTCGCAATCGGTCGATACGATCGGCAGGCCAAAGGCCATGGCTTCGATTAGCACCAGCCCAAAGCCTTCATAGCGCGAGCTCAGGCAGAAGGCCGAGGCCTGCGCATAGGCAAGTGTCGCGTCATGGGCGATGCCCGGCAGCCTGACGCGGCCGCCCAATCCGAGCTGGTCGACCAATGCGGTGAGTGCATCGCGCTCTTCCCCTTCTCCGTGGATGACCAGTTCCCATTCCGGTACCTGGGTTGACACCCTCTGCCAGGCACGCAGCAGTACATCGAAGCCCTTTGCCGCGACCAGTCGTCCCATGGCCAGAACCTGCTTCCCCAGGCGCGGCGCGGGGATGGCTGGCATGGGGAAAGGGAGCGGATTCGGGATGCAGACGACTTCGCTGCGCGGCCGCAGGGCTTCGATCCACCGCTGGCGATCCCGTTCCGTGAGGACCACGACCTGGTCGCACCATCGTGCGGCCAGACGCCGGGCGCCCCGGCGCGCGGCCTTGCCGAGGTCCTGGTCGAAGTGGCAATGCTCCCAGGCGATATGCTGCATGCCAAGGCCAATGGTCGCGGGCAGAACGAACAGCGCCAGCATGGTGTCGACCTGTACCAGCACGTCGATGTTTCGCACAAGGCAATGACGTCGAATGCCGGCGACGGTAGCGAGATACGCCCGCTTGAAGGAGGGGCGTTGCGCGAACAGTGCCTCATGGTGGATGCTCGGGTGCAGCGCAAAACAGCTGCCCGCATCGAACAGGCTCAGGATGGTGACAGTGTGGCCGAGTTCCGCGAGCGCATTGGCGACGGTGGCCGTCATTCGCTCAGCGCCGGCCATGGCGTTGAGCGTCCCTGTCAGAAAGCAGATATTGCGGCCTACCTTCATGCGTTGACCTCCCGCGTTGCCGCAGCACGGCGTCCTTCGCGCAGCCAGACAGCGATACCGAACAAGACCGACAACAGGTTGGCGACGGCATACCCGAGAATCGCGCCGTACGCGCCAAATTTCGGTATGGCGATGACATCGATGGCAATGGTGACGGCAAACACCATCCCCCATTTAATGGCCACCAGGTAGGGCCGGCGCAAGTAAATGGGCAGGAGAGTCAGTGCAACATCGGCAAAGATCAGCATGGATGCCAGGGCTGCCAGCTGCAGCAGGCTGGCGGCCGAGGCAAACGCCTCGCCATAGAGCAGGTGGACGATCCAGTCGGCACTGAAGGTGATCGCCAGCGCGCCTGCTGCGCCGACCAGCGTCATGCCGGCGGCAATCTTCAGGATGTTGCGCCGCGCCTGGCCCAATGAGGGTTGCGCATATACATAGACCGGCGCGATGCCTGCGCAGAGGATGGTGGCAACCACCACATAATTGTCCAGGATCTGCATCGACGCCGCGTAGGCGCCAAATTCCCCAAGCGGTACCAGCGGCTTGAGCAGCAGTTGGTCGATACGGCGGGAGCCCATCATCAGCACAAAGCTTATCCAGAAGAGGGCGCCATTGCCGAGCAGCTCCCGGACCAGCATCGTATCCATGGCGACGCGGGCGCGCGGCGCGCGGCGCAGGTAGTAGAGACCCAGCAGTGCCGATGCCAGGACGGTTTCAAGCACAATGGCTGCGGCATAGGCGGGGACGCTTTGTACCCCGAGCCAGAAGAGCAGCGCCACGCAGCCGGCCTTGACCGCTAGCGAGGTCAGGCTGAAGAGCGCATTTGGTCGTGTCCGTGTATGTGCCTGCATCCAGGCCGTCACGATGCCGAACGGTTCGCGCAGCAACACGGCCAGGCCGAGGATCATGGACGGCACCCAGAACTCGGGGCCCTGGCGGGAAGCCAGCAGGAACCCGCCGATCAGCAGGTAGGCGAGCACGCCGGCAGCGAAGCGCAAGCCAAAGCCGTGCGTCAGCAGTCGGTGCTGCGCAGTGGGGTCGGGATCGGCGACGAGCCTGGGGACGATGACCTCGCTGCCGCAGATCAGCACGAACGAGGCGGCAATATAGACGACCGCCTGCGCATATTGGAAGTGCGCGAAGCCTTCCAGTCCCATGCCGCGCGCCAGCATTGCCACGATGCCGATGCCGCCTGCTACCTGGAGGCCGCGCTCGACCAGCATCCAGGCAAGATTCCCCGCAACCTTGCGTCTTGTCACGCCGGTCTCGCACGGCAGCCATCCGCCATCGCGCGCCTCATGCCGGGGATGGAGGGGACGGTCGGTGTAGGGTTGAAGGCAGCCGAAGCTCTGGCGATCGGAAGGGCGGGCACCATAGGGGTGTGAATAATTTTCGATCGCCACTTTCTCACAAATAGGTGTGGTTGCCAAAGCGGGCGGCACGATTGGCGTCGGCGGGGTTGCTTAGCCGGATGGAGCCTAGCCGACATTCCGGGTATCTTGTCCGCTGGCCGCGCTGAACTTGCGCCCTCGCGGCCGCCTCTAATCAAGCCGGAACCGGGCATGCATGGCAGCGGACTGTGACGCATGTCCTATTACAGGAGCCAAAACCTTATGCTGACCTTTGCTCGTGATACCTGCGTCCAACGCTTCGCGCGCTGCGCCGTAGTGGCATTGCTGGCCGGCACGCTCGGTGCCTGCACCACCGCGTCGGCACCGGACCTCCCCTCCGCCGGCACCAACCTCAACCAGACCCAACCCTCCGGCCCCAGCCGCTGGGAGCTGGTGCGCTGGCAGCAGCCCGACGGCTCCCTGCGCGAAATCCCGCATGGCGACAACGGCCAGCCCATTATTTTCGAGTTCAACGAGGGCATCGATGCCGCGCAGGGCACGGTCAGCGGCACCAGCGGCTGCAACCGCTTTACCGGCAGCTATGGCAAGACCGATACCGGCATCCGTTTCGATCGCATTGCCAGCACGCGCATGGCTTGCCCGCCGCCACGCATGGAACTGGAATCGAGCCTGCTCAAGGCGATGCAGACGCCGTTCGCAACCGTCGGCACGCAGCCGTCGGCGGGCAGCACGGGCCGGCAGATCATCTGGAAGACCGCTGGCGGCGACCTGCTGCAGTTTGTCGAGCGTGAAGGCGTGGGCAAGCGCGGCGCGAGCGTGGATGCCGGCGGCATCGAGAAGGTCGTGTATATCGATTCGCAGCGCGTGGAGTGCTCGGGCGTGGGCAAGATGACGTGCTATCGCTGGCGTGAATCGCCGCAGGCGCCGTGGCAGCTCTGGTACGGCCCGATCGAGGGGCTGGACTTTGAGCCGGGCGTGGCCTACAAGCTGCGCGTGCGCGAATACCAGGTGCCGAATCCGCCGGCGGATGCGTCGTCGATCCGCTGGCAGTTGCTGAACGTGGAATCGCGCACGCGGGCGAAGTAAGGCGCGACGCCATATATGCCAACGGGCCGCAGTTGCGGCCCGTTTTGCATTGCGGCGTTCTTTGGCGGATCAGGTGCGCGGCGCACTGGTGGCCACGGCTTCGCGCCGCGTGCCGCGCCGCTCGACTGCGGCTCGCGGGCTTGCGGGTGCCCTGGCGCCGGCCTGGGCGGGCGCGGGCAGCTTGTACAGCGCGCCCGGCGACGAGGTCAGCAGGGTGTTGATCTGCACCACGTCGTTTTCCTGCAGCACGCCGGTTGAGGCCTTCAGCCGCAGCCCGTTCATGATGGTGTCGTAGCGCGCCTTGGCCAGGTTGGCGCGGGTCTGGAAGAGCTGCGCTTCGGCGTTCAGCACATCGATATTGATGCGCACGCCCACTTCGTAGCCGAGCTGGTTGGATTCCACCGCGCTGGTGGCCGAGCGTTCGGCGGCTTCCAGTGCCTTGACCTGGGCCAGGCCGTTGGATACGCCGGAGTAGGTCTGGCGGGCCGTCTGCGCGGCGGTGCGGCGGGCGAATTCCAGGTCGCTGGCGGCCTTGTCGGCCAGCGCCAGGGTCTCGCGCACGCGCGACTGGATCTGGCCGCCGGCGAAGATCGGCATGGTCAGCTGCACGCCGATCTGCGAGGCGTTGTAGTGCGTGGAGATTGCCTGCGTGGCGCTGCCGGTCTGGTTGTTGAAGCCATACGAGGCCACCAGGTCGACCGATGGCAGGTGGCCTGCCTTGGCCTTGTTGGTCTCGCGCTGGGCGGTCTCCAGGTTGTACCCGGCCAGGCTGACCTGCGGGTTGCTGGTCTCGGCCTGCGCGGCCCAGGCGTTGACGTCGGGCGGCTGCGGGCCGGGGATGGGGGCTTCGGGACGCAGGCCGAGCAGTTCGTCGACGGGTTTGCCGGTGATCTGTTGCAGCGTGGCGCGCTTGATCTCCAGGTCGCTCTGCGAGGCGATCTCGGTCGAGGTGGCCAGGTCGTAGCGGGCCTGGGCGTCGTTGGTGTCGGTGATGGTGGCGGTGCCGACCTCGAAATTGCGCTTGGCCTGCTCCAGCTGCTCGGAGATGGCCTTCTTCTGCGCGCGCGCCAGGTAGAGGTTGTCCTGCGCCGTCAGCACGTCGAAGTAAGCTTGCGCGCTGCGCGTGATCAGGTCGAGCTGGGCCTGCTGGAAGCTGACTTCGCCCGCCAGCGATGCCAGTTCGCCCTGCTTGTAAGTTTCCCAGCGGTCCCAGCGGAACAGCGGCTGGCTCAGCTGCAGCTGCCAGTTGTTGTTGTTGAAGAAGCGCGTGCCGGAGGCGCTGGGCGAGCCGCCGATCGGCAAGGATGCCGTCTGGTCGAGCTTGGTGCGGTTGGCGCCCGCGGTGCCGACCACCTGCGGCAGCAGCCCGGCGCGGCCCTGCGGCAGCTTCTCGCGCGTGGCCAGCAGCTGCGCACGCGCGCCCGCAAACTGCGCGTCATTGGCTTGCGCGTCGCGGTAGACCTGCAGCAGGTCGGCCGCGCTTGCCGGTGCCGCGGGCAGCATGGCCAACAGCGGGGCAAGCAGGGAAACCGCGATCGCCAGGCGCGTCCGGATCACTCCGGGCTGGGCGTTGGGCGCAAACGTCATGAAAGCTCCAGGTTGCCGGGCGCGGGGCGCGGCCTACAGTCGTTTCTTCTTGGTGTTACTGCGCTGGATTGCCGCGTCAGTACTTCGGCATGGCCGGGTCGACCTCACTGGCCCAGGCGTGGACGCCGCCGGTCAGGTTGTAGACCTTGGCGTAACCCTGGCGCTCCAGGTAGGCGGCCACCTGCATGCTGCGTGCGCCGTGGTGGCAGATGCAGACGATATCGGCGTCTTCGTCCAGTTCGGCCGCGCGCGCGGGGATGTCCCGCATCGGGATGTGGGTGATGCCGGGCATGGCGCAGGTCTGCACCTCCCAGCCTTCACGCACGTCGAGCAGGACCGGCTTGGCGCGGCTGGCGTCGGCCAGCCACTGGGCCAGTTCGGTCGCTTGGATGACCTGCATGGTGACTCCGTCCTCAGAACTGGAATTGCGACGGCCGGGCCGCGCCCTGCAGGGGCTTGACCGCGGTTTCGAACAGGTTGACGACCTGGTATTCGGTCTCGGACACACGCGTGACCAGGCGTGCTTCCATCACCGGCAGCTCGCCGATGAAGGCGGCGATGCGGCCACCCACCTTGACCTGCGACAGGATCGATTGCGGAATCGCCGGCAGCGAGCCCGAGATGCAGATCACGTCGTAGGGCGCGGCGGCGCTCCAGCCGTCGGCGGCATTGCCTTCGGCCACGTCGACGTTGGTGACCCCGGCGTTGGCCAGGTTGGTGCGGGCCAGTGTGACCAGTTCGGGCACGATGTCCACGCTCAGCACGTGGCGGGCGCGGTTGGCCAGCAGGGCGGCCATGTAGCCGGAGCCGGCGCCGATTTCCAGCACGTTCTCATGCTTGCGCACGGCCAGGTCCTGCAGGATGCGGGCCTCCACGCGCGGCGCCAGCATGTTCTGCCCGGCGGGCAGCGGAATCTCCATGTCGACGAACGCCAGCGAGGCGTACGCAGCCGGGACGAACTGCTCCCGCTTGACCACCGCCAGCAGGTCCAGGATTTCCTGGTCCAGCACGTCCCACGGGCGGATTTGCTGTTCGATCATGTTGAATCGGGCTTTTTCGAGATCCATCTTGCCATTCCTTACCAATGCCAACCGCTGTCGGTCTGTGCGCCGGCCGCGCGGTGACACGGCCGGACAGTCTTATCAAACCCGCTATTTTAACCTTGCGGACGCCGTCAGGCTCATTCCGCGCTGGCCTCCGCCGGGGCCGGCCCTTCCGGGGATGCAGGTGACGCATGCTGGCCGGGCGCAGCCTGCTCGCGGGCGGCGGGCGGGCTCGCGGCCTTGCCTTGCCACCGCCGGCGCAGCCAGGCGCCGAAATCATCAAGATACGTATAGATCACCGGCACCACCACCAGCGTCAGGATCGACGAGGTAATGATCCCGCCGATCACGGTCTGGCCCATCGGCGCGCGCTGCTCGGCGCCTTCGCCCAGGCTGAAGGCCAGCGGTACCATGCCGAAGATCATCGCCAGCGTCGTCATCAGGATCGGGCGCAGCCGCACGCGCGCGGCTTCCACCAGCGCCGCCTCGCGCGACAGCGGCTGGCGGCCGTCGGCACCATCCACATGACCCTGGCGCGCCTGGTTGGCGAAGTCCACCAGCAGGATCGCGTTCTTGGTCACCAGCCCCATCAGCATGATGAAGCCGATGATCGAGAACATGTTCAGCGTCGAGCGGAACAGCAGCAGCGCCGCGAACACGCCGACCAGCGTCAGCGGCAGCGAGGTCATGATGGCGATCGGCTGGAAGAAGCTGGCGAACTGCGAGGCCAGGATCATGTAGATGAAGATCACCGCCAGCGCCAGCGCCGAGACCGCGTAGCCGAAGGACTCGTTCATCGATTTGGTCGAGCCGCCGAAGCGGTACTTGTAGCCGGCCGGCCAGCCCATGCCGTCCAGCGCGGCCTTGACGTCGCGCGCGACTTCGCCGGCCGAGCGCCCGGCCACGTTGGCGGTCAGCTCGACCTCGCGGTTCAGGTCGCGCCGGCTGATCTGGTTGGCGCCGGTGGTAGGGACCAGTTCGGCGATCTGGCGCAGCGGCACCATCTTCGGCGAGCCGTCGGCGTTGGTCTGGCTGCTGGCGATCATCAGCGCGCTCAGGTCGGCCATGCCGGTGCGCGCGTCCCTGGGCAGGCGCACGCGCACGTCGTAGTTCTGGTCGTCGGGCGCGCGCCATGAACTGATCGCGTCGCCGGCCAGCAGCGGGCGCAGGGCGTTGCCGATCTGTGCGACGCCCACGCCCAGGTCCGAGGCCAGCTCGCGCCGGATGCGCACCTCGATGGTGGGGCGGTCGTCCTTCATGCTCGAATCCAGGTCGGTCAGGCCGCGGATCGCCGTCATGCGTGCGCTGGCTTCTTTGGACAGGCGCCGCAGTTCGTCCAGGTCGTCGCCCTGGATCGATACCTGGATCGCCTTCTGGCCGCCGGCACCGTCGGGCATGCCGACCATGGTCAGCGTGATGCCGGCAATGCCCGCCAGCCGCTGGCGGATCAGCGGGTTGAGTTGCGCGGTGGACAGCTGGCGCGAGCGCCGCTCGGTCAGCCGCACCGACACCAGCGCATTATTGCGGCCCGAGGCGTTGCCCGAGTTGATGGTGGCGTAGGTGTAGGCCACTTCCGGGAAGGATTTCAGCGCGGCTTCCACCTGCCTCACCTTGGCTTCGGTGACTTCGATGGAGGTGCCGACCGGCGTGGTGAAGCCGACCTGGGTCTCGCCCAGGTCGGCACTGGGCACGAATTCCGTCCCGATCAGCGGCACCAGCGCAAAGCTGCCGAAGAAGGTCACGGCGGCGATGATGGCGGTGGCCAGGCGGTGCTTCAGCGCCCAGCCCAGCATGCCGGCATAGCCGTTGCCAAGCTTGTCCATCTTTGCCGAGAACCAGTCCAGCAGCCGCCCCACGGTGCGTCCGTACCAGCTTGTCTTGTTGCCGGTGCCGTGCAGGTCCGGGTCGTGCCAGACCGACGACAGCATCGGGTCCAGCGTGAACGAGACAAACATCGAGATCAGCACCGCCGCCACCACGGTGATGCCGAACTGGTGGAAGAAGCGCCCGATGATGCCGCCCATGAAGCCCACCGGCAGGAACACCGCCACGATGGAGAAGGTGGTGGCCAGCACCGCCAGCCCGATCTCATTGGTGCCGTCCAGCGCCGCGGCGTGGTGGTCCTTGCCCATCAGGTTGTGGCGCACGATGTTCTCGCGCACCACGATGGCATCGTCGATCAGCAGGCCCACGCACAGCGACAGCGCCATCAGCGTGATCACGTTCAGCGTGAAGCCGCACATATACATCACGCCGAAGGTGCCGATCAGCGCGATTGGCAGCGTCAGCCCGGTAATCACGGTGCTGCGCCAGGAGCCCAGGAACAGGAACACGATCGCCACCGTCAGGAAGGCGCCTTCAAGCAGCGTCGATCGCACTTCCCTGACGCTGCTGCGGATGCCACGCGCAGTGTCGTTGACCACGTTGAGCTGCACGCCGGCCGGCACCAGCTTGCGCGTTTCTTCGGTCATGCGCACCAGGCCGTCGACGGTATCGACGGTGTTCTGGCCCTGCGCCTTCACCACCGACAGGAACAGGGCGCGCTTGCCGTCCAGCAGCGCCAGGCTTTCCTGCTCTTCCTGGCCGTCGCGCACGTCGGCGATCTCGCCCAGCGTGACCGGCTGGCCGGCGCGGCGCGCCACGATGATCTGGCGGAATGCGTCAGGCGTCGGCACGCGGCCCTTGATCTGCACCACCGTTTCCGTCGCCGAGGAACGCAGCTCGCCCGCGGGCAGTTCCTGGTTCTCGTTGCGGATGGCGTTCATCACCTGGTCCACGCCGATGCCCAGCGCTTCCAGCTGCGCGGGGCGGATGCGGATCTCGACCTCGCGCTTGGTGCCGCCGGCGATATTGATGGCGCCCACGCCGCGCACCGTCTCCAGCCGCTTGCGCACGATCTGGTCGGCGATGGTGGTCAGCTCGCGCTGGCTGCGGTTGGCACCGGGCGCGTTCGAGACCGAGAGATAGAAGACCGGCGCGTCGGACGGGTCATAGCGCAGCACGCGCGGTTCCTTCACCTCGTGGCGGAACTGCGGGCGGATCAGCGCGATCTTGTCGCGCACGTCCTGCGCGGCCTGGCCGACATCGACGCTCAGGTCGAACTTGATGACGACGACTGAGGTGCCCTGGTAGGAGTGCGAGAAGATCTCGTCGATGCCGGAGATGGTGTTGACGATCTCCTCGACCTTGCGCGTGACGTCGGACTCCACCGACTCCGGCGCGGCGCCCGGATACTCGGTCTGCACCACCACCACCGGGAAGGTGATGTCGGGGAACTGGTCGACCGGCAGCCGCTGGTAAGAGAACAGCCCCACCACGATGAAGGCCATCATCATCATGGTGGCCAGCACCGGGTTGCGGATCGACAGGCGGGTGAACCACATGGCGCGGGTCCCTTACGCCTTGACGCGCTTGACCTGGCTGCCGCTGCGCAGCGTGCCAAGATTGTTGCGGACGATCTCGGCGCCGGCGTCCAACCCGGAGACGATTTCCACCATACCGCTGGCTTCGTCGCGGATGCCAAGCTGCACCGGGCGTTCAGCCAGCGTGTCCTTGTCGATGGCATAGACGAAGGCGCGCTCGCCCTCGGTGCGCACCGCCGAGGACGGCACCGCCACCACGCCGGCGCGCTCGCCCAGCACCAGCGCGCCGCGCGCGAACATGCCGGCGCGCAGCTTCTGGTCGGCATTCTCGACGCGGATATAAACCATGATGCTGCGCGTGCCCTGGCTGACGGCCGGGTTGATGCGCACCAGCTTGCCGGTAAAGCGGCCGGCGCCTTCCACGTCCAGCGCCACCGGCTGGCCGACCGCGGCGCGCGCCACGTCCGCCATCGGGATCGGCGCTTCCAGTTCCAGCACGCGCAGGTCGACCACATCGACCAGGCGCGTATCCGGCGAGACCTTCTCGCCCGGCTGCACCGCGCGCGCGGCCACCATGCCATCCAGCGGCGCCTTGACCACGGTGTCGGACAGCGCCTTCTGCGCCACCGCCAGGCCGCCCTGGGCGGCGTCGAGGTTGGCGCGGGCAACGTCCAGGTCGGCCTGGTACTTGTCGAACGCGGTCTTGGAGATAAAGCCCTTGCCGACCAGTTCGCGGTTGCGCTCCCAGGTCTGGCGCGAGTTCTCGAACTGCCCGCGCGTGGCCAGCATCTGCCCGCGCGCCTGCGCCACCTTGGCTTCGTATTCGGTCGGGTCGATGCGCACGATCACCTGCCCGGCACGCACTGGCTCGCCTTCGCGCACCAGCACCTCCTTGACCTCGCCGGAGACCTTGGCCTTGACCGAGGCCTGGTTCAGCGCACGCAGGCCGCCTGACAGCGGCAGCGAGACCTGCAGGTCCTGGCGCGCCACGCTGACCAGGTCGGTCTGCAGGAATTCCACCACGTTGGCGGCGGCCTGGGCCGGCGCCTGCAGCTGGCGCGCGCTGCCCGCCTTGCGCACGGCGGCCGTGGCGGTCAGCGCGATGGCGATGCAGGCGGCGGTGATCAGCAGGGTCTTTCGCTTCATGTTCAGGTGTCGGGTCGCGGCGCAGGGGAATCGGGCTCGGCGTCGCGGTCCATGTCGGCGGCGGCGCGTTGCGCCAGCATGTCGTCGCGGATGCGTTCCCAGATATAGGGGCCGGTCTGCGGCGGGAGCGGGCGCTCGCGGGCATCGCCGGTGGTCAGTCCGAACAGCAGCGTATCCAGCAGGCTGTCCAGGAAGCTGTCGGGGTCGATGTCCTTTTCGGCCGTGGCACGCAGCGCGCGCTGCCACAGCATCAGGAACACCAGCGGCGCGCAGATCACCGTGGTTGTCGGGTTGGCCGGCATCGCGCGGAATTCGCCGCGCGCCACGCCGCGGGCCAGCACCTTGGCGAACAGTTCGTCGCCCGGCACCATCACTTCCTCGTTATAGAAACGGGCGATGTCCGGGAAATTGGCCGATTCGGCCATGATCAGCTTGGTCAGGCCCGCCACTGGCGTGGCGCCGATCAGGCCCCACCAGCCGCGCAACAGTTCGCGCAAGAGCTCGGGCGTGCTGCCGGCGTAGGCCTCGACCAGGTTGGAGCCGCGCGCCAGTGCCGGCACCAGGTTCGCGCGCACAACCGACTTGAACAGCTCTTCCTTGTTGGCAAAGTAGAGATAGACCGTGCCCTTGGACACGCCGGCGGCCGCGGCCACGTCTTCCAGGCGCGTGGCGGCGTAACCGCGCTCCACGAAGAGGTCGAGCGCGGCGGCCACCAGTTCCTGCGGGCGGGCGGCCTTGCGACGGCTCCAGCGCGGGGCGTCGGCCTCCTTGTGCGAATCGGCGGGCGTTTTCACGGATGTCTTGCGGGTACTGCGGGGCACGGAGGCTGGCCTGGAAGTTAATAACTTGTGGGTCAGTAATGTAGATGAGGCCTATTAGGGGGTCAAGCGCAGGCCGGCGACCCTCGGGAACACACCGAGGCCGCATTGACGCTAAATTGCCACATGTGCCTTTATGATCTCATTAATCCGGTCGTACCCGGGCGCGGCTTACGGCGTTTTCCTTTTCTTACAGGATGGCAGCGGTCCTTCGGGCACAATGCCTCCTTTGCGTGGGCTGCCCCTGCGGCCGCCGAACCTGAACCATCGTCATGAGTTGCCGGTCAGACCTTTCCTGCCGCGCGGGCTGCGGCGCCTGCTGCATCGCCCCGTCGATCGCCTCGCCGCTGCCCGGCATGCCTGGCGGCAAGCCGGCGGGCGAGCCGTGCGCGCAGCTGCTGCCGGACATGCGCTGCGCGGTGTTCGCCAGGCCCGACCGTCCCGCGTTCTGCGGCGGCCTGAAGCCGTCGGCTGAAATGTGCGGCGATTCGCGCGAAGCGGCTCTGCACTGGCTGACCCGACTGGAAATCCTGACCGCGCCGCAGGCCGTGCCCGGGCGGCCCGGTCCGCGCACCTGATGCCTGGCAGGCGACCCGTCTATTCCGCAATCGGAGGCAATATGATCCCGACTTCCCGACGGCGCTGGCTCGCCGCGGCTGGCGCGGCCACGCTGGCCGTGGGCCTGGCCGCCTGTGGCGCCTGGCGCAATGAGTACACCTTTTCGCAAAGCCAGTTGCAGGCGGCGCTTGAGCGCAAGTTCCCGTTCAACAAGCGCTATATGGAGCTGTTCGACATCCAGTTGGCCAACCCGCGGCTGACGCTGGACCCGATGCGCAACCGCGTCAACGTGCAGTTCGACGCCACCATCGACAACAAGCTGTTCTTCAGCCGGGCCCTGACCGGTCGCTTTGCGCTGGACAGCGGCCTGCGCTATGACGAGCCCTCGCGCTCGGTGGTGCTGCAGGACCCCGAGGTGCAGCGCTTCGACGTGCAGGGCATGCCCGCGCAGTTCTCGCGCCAGCTCAACGCGCTGGGCGGCATCCTGGCCGAGCAACTGCTGCAGGGCTATCCCCTCTATACCTTCCGCGAAGACCAGTTGCGGGTTGCCGGCATGCAGGTGGAGCCCGGTACAATCACCGTTTTGCCTGACGGCATCAACGTCAAGATCAATCGGCCCTGAACCGGCCCTACGTCAACGCCTCTCCCTTCCGCATGGAAATCGCACTTGCCCTGAAAGCCGTGATACTCGGTATCGTCGAAGGACTGACCGAGTTCCTCCCCATCTCCAGCACCGGGCACCTGATCCTGGCCGGCCAGTTGCTCGACTTCAACGACGAGAAGGGCAAGATCTTCGAGATCGTAATCCAGTTCGGCGCGATCCTGGCGGTCTGCTGGGAATTCCGCGCGCGCATCGGCAAGGTGGTGCGCGGCCTGGGCTCCGATCCGCTGGCGCAACGCTTCGCAGTCAACGTCATCGTCGCCTCGGTGCCGGCCATCGTGCTGGCGCTGATCTTCGGCAAATGGATTAAGTCCCACCTGTTCAACCCGATCACGGTGGCAATGGCCTTCATTGTCGGCGGCGTGGTGATCCTGCTGGCCGAATGGCGCGATGCACGCCGCGGCACGGTCTCGCATCCGCGGGGCAATGCGCTGCTGGAAGCCGCCAAGGCCGGCGCGCCGCGCATTGAATCGGTCGACGACCTGAACTGGCGCGACGCGCTCAAGGTCGGCCTGGCGCAGTGCTTCGCGCTGGTGCCCGGCACCTCGCGCTCCGGCGCCACCATCATCGGCGGCATGCTGTTCGGGTTGTCGCGGCAGGTGGCCACCGAGTTTTCGTTCTTCCTGGCGATCCCGGTGATCTTTGGTGCGACCGTCTATGAGCTGTACAAGGCACGCGCGCTGCTGAGCGCCGACGACCTCGGCATCTTCGCGGTCGGCTTCGTCTTTGCCTTCCTGTCCGCCTTCCTGTGCGTGCGCTGGTTGCTGCGTTTCATCGCCACGCATGACTTCAAGCCGTTTGCCTGGTACCGCATTGCCTTTGGCATCGTGGTGCTAGTGACCGCATACTCCGGCCTGGTGTCCTGGCACGCCTGAGCGGGTTCGCCGCAGGCAACAAAAAAGGCGTGGCCGCGGCCACGCCTTTTTGCTTTTCCGCCGCCAGCGCTCAGGCGCGCTTGCGGAAGATCACATCCCACACGCCGTGCCCGAGCCGCACGCCGCGCCGCTCGAACTTGGTCACTGGCCGGTAATCCGGCCGCTCGGCAAAACCGCCCGGGGCAGTAGACGTGTTCTCCAGCAGCGGCTCGCCCGACAGCACTTCCACCATCTGGTGCGCGTACTCTTCCCAGTCGGTCGCGCAGTGGATATAGCCGCCCGGCTTCAGGCGCGCGGCCAGCACCTTCACCAGCGGCGGCTGCACCAGCCGGCGCTTGTTGTGGCGCTTTTTATGCCAGGGGTCGGGGAAGTAGATATGCACGCCGTCCAGGCAGTCATCGGTCAGCATATGGGCGATCACTTCCACCGCATCGTGCTGGAGGATCCGCACATTGCCCAGGCCGCGCTCGTCGATCAGCTTGAGCAGCGCGCCCACGCCGGGCTCATGCACCTCGCAGCCCAGGAAGTTGTCCTGCGGGCGCAGGCCGGCAATATGCGCCGTGGTCTCGCCCATGCCGAAGCCGATTTCCAGGATCGACGGCGCCTGGCGGCCAAACGTCGCTTCCCAGTCCAGCGGCTGTGGCGCGTAAGGCACCATCATGCGAGGTCCGACTTCGTCGATGGCGCGCTGCTGCCCGGTCGAAGTCCGTCCCGCGCGGCGCACGAACGATCGGATCCGGCGCGGATGCGCAACGCCTTCGGGATCGGCAGGAGAGGGAGCGGCCGCTGGTGCGTCGGCGCTGTCTACCGGCGCAGCGGCGTCGGCCGGCGTCGGTTCGGTGCTGGGGTCTTGGGGAAGCATGGCAACAAAAAAGCCGCCGGGCAGATCACCGTAACGGTGGCAAAGGCGGCTTGTCTCGACTGGAAGTGGAGCGGGCGATGGGAATCGAGCAGACCCACATCACAGCGCGATGTTGTGATTCGGAACTGAAGCGCTCACTCTAGTTCGAGGGTAACGCTTCGCTAACATTGAAAGTGATTCTACCTCACTGACGACAGGGTACCACTGTCTAGCCCGGATGAACTCGCCGCGTCTTTGCGCTTGTCCATGTAGACGATGAAGGTGGCAATGCTGATCGCATAGAACGGGAAGACCTCCCACCAGAGAAAAACCACGTCCGTCAAGCCCAAGACGAATATGCCAGTGATTAGCGAGAGGCCCATGCAAGCCACGCTCCGGACTTCCCTGTCAGTATGCCTGAGGTCGCGTGAAAAATAATATGCTGGCACTAGATATACTGCCAGCAGTGCGGCGAGTCCGAGCAAGCCCAGCCTGGCTGCGTTAAACATGAATTCGTTGTGCGAATGTGCAAATGTAGATGTTTCCTGGGAAATGATTTTGCGCTCCGCAAGCTCCTTTAGGGCGTCTCGATATTTGTCGACTCCCACACCAAAAATCGGATGTTCCCTGAAAATTACAAAGGAGCCTTGCCATATTTGGAACCGCATGCCGATCGAGGTGTCGATATTGGTGTGATCGACGTATTGCTGGACATCTCTTTGGGCCTGATATATGCGGTCCATTACCAGCTTGGCATGACTCATACCGACCACAAGTACAAGCGTCGCCGCCGTTACCAGAGCTAGCTTTCGCCCAATCTGTATGGATCTGCTTGATATCAAGGCGATTCCAAGAAATATTGGTATCGTGATCCACGCGCCACGCGACTGGGAAATGTAGCTGCCACAGAGGATGGCCGCCGCCGCCAGCAGCTTGAGAAGGACAAATCCTTTCTTGTTCTGTGAGTTCCAGGCAATTGAGAATAACGCGAAGACGCCGAGCAACATCCCCAATTCAATGAAGATTGTGATGGGAATGAAGTCCGTCAAATATCTCACTTCGCCGCCATGAGTGAGTCGGTAGATTTTTATCGCGCAAATGAAAGTTCCCGCAACGAATGCCCATTGTAATTTTCGCAGATGGGACAGTGGTACTAGTGAAGTTGCCCAGAATGCTAGCATGAAGAGCGCGAGCCGCGACGGCGCGTCGATACTCCGGCTGGAGAATTGGCCTCTGGAAAGTTCATTGGCGATGACGGCGAGCATTGGCGAAGCCATGGCTAAAGCTAAGGGCCAATACCGGCGCATGAGTCCGCCCAGCAATGCGGTGTTGGACTTCCAGTGGAATATTAATGCGGCAAGGCCGAGAGCGATTATGATGCCATAGATAACACCTGCCGCTCGATCAGCAAACAGTGCCAGAATATAAAAAGAGGCCAGTGCTGTTGCGATGAGCCCTTGAAAATAGCGCAAGATTTATCCTATTCTTCCCGAAACCAAAGCTAATACATGAGAAGCATTTGAGGTCAAGGTCCTGCTGACCCCGCATTGGGCCATCGGGACCGCACGTGACGCATCAACTGCTATTTCAAGCCCTGCAGTCAAGCTTATCGCAGGTTCTGTCTCAGCCTCGATCCCAAGTACCGGCAATGCCAGTAAACTCCCTCCAGGATGCGGTTCTGGAGGATGAGAAATTTTGAGAATAATTTCAACTCTCTTGTGGTTTTCGGCCCGTCGAGCGGAATCTCTGCCCATGGCGACCGAGACTGGATGTCCGTAAACAATTGCTTTATGTCATGCAGGCACCAGGTGTGCCATGGTTTGACCGGCCCGGTGAAGTGCATCAGAACAAATGCCTGAGGTACATCCAGCTTGGTTTCGCCTTTGCTGAGGTAATCGACGAGATGATAACGATAGTTCCATCTTTCATCGATATACTTCACGTGCCCATCGAGCGCGATATTAAGCGCATCTTGGTCGGCAAAACGCAGATTTTGTGTCGTAAGGCTCTTCAGTGCTGATTCTTGTATGCCTGCGGCGATCCAGTTCTGAATATTTATATACATCACGCCAGCGTTAAAATAGTGTCCGTGTTTTAGACCCAGTGCTGGGATTTGAGTCCGAACCGTAGTGTCTTTTTCATCGGCGACGGCCGCGGCTATGTGGTCCGAAATATCAATCGCGAGTAGTTCGGAGAGGTTGCCGAAGCAAAGCAGATCAGCATCCAGGTACAGAACCTTATCTGTGATGCCATTCAGGTTATCCGGGATTAGCAGCCGAATAAAGGTGCCGAGTGAATGCTGGCCAAAACAAGGGAACTGTTTGAACTCCTGCAGCACTTCGGTATCGAGAAGGTGCAGTTGAACGGTAATGCTGTGCCGCTCCTGCAGTTGCTGCAGCTTTTGCCTGATATCGGGGGTAATCGAGAACGCGAAAACATGAAAGACAAAGCACATCCCGGGATTATTTTCCACGATGGATGTGATGGTGACGCCCATGCCACGATAATAACCAGCGTCCACGCCAAAGGCGACATGAACCGGGTTTTGGTTGCAGGGGGGAAGAGAGTCTTTCTGTGAGCTCAGCGGCACTTGGCGACCTCGGATAGTCATCCGGCAGCGTGGGACAGTTCCAGCAGTCTCACGTCAGCGGAGAGGTGTCAATTTTGGGGGCAAGGCAGAAACGGCCGGGGCGGAGGCGGTGATTCCTTAGTCTGGCGGCCATATGGTCCACGTTTTCGTGGTGTCCTGCGTGTCACTGCCCTATTGGTGCCCAATTCGTAGCGAATCAGGCCGCATTAACATGCGTTGGAGCGGGCGATGGGAATCGAACCCACGTCTTTAGCTTGGGAAGCTAAGGTAATAGCCATTATACGACGCCCGCGAACCTGCGATTCTATGCGGATTTGCGGTTCGGACGCAAGCGGCCAGCTTCCGCCTGCGCGAGACAAGTGCCTATATCGGCACTAAAGCCACTCGCCGGCTACCACGTCGATATCGCCTTCGGCGTAAACACCGGCATCCCGATTCCGGCCGCCGCATCAGTCAGCGGCTCAATTTCCACCAAAGGCCGATCCGACCTGACCTGGCCGAAGATGGCCGCAAACGGTATGTCCGCGGCATCCCGGCCGGTGCCGATGCGAAGCAGGCCGGTGGGGATCGAGATGCCCGACGGATCGAGCAGGTACCACTGGTGCGACAGGTAGATCTCCACTACGGCGTGGAAGTCCGGCGCCCCCATGCGGATATCCGCGCCATAGTCGAGGCTGCTGGACATGCGCGCCGGAATGCTGAGTGCGCGGCACAGGGCGATCATCAGGTGGGCGAAGTCCCGGCAGACCCCGGTGCGCTCCACGACGGTGTCGGCCGCCGAGGTGCGTTCGTTGGTGGAGCGCGACAGGAAGCGCACGTGATTGCGTACCCACTCGCGGATGGCATACACGCGTGCATAGCCGCGCTGCATGCCGCCGAACTCCCGGCTGGCAAATTCCATCAGGCGGTCGGATTCGCAGTACCGGCTTGGCGCCAGGTAGGGCAGGACCTCGACGGGCAGTTCGGCGACGGGTATTTCCTCGAGCTTGTCGCCGTCCTCCAGGTGATGATCGATGTCGACGACCGCGTCATAGCGGATGGCCAGGCGGCCTTGGGGGGCACGCAGCCGGAGCAGCCGGTTGGCCAGCACCGGATCGGTGTAGCGGTCGACATCGAGGCCGGGCGGCAGCGTCAGCTGCTCCGAGACGACCGTCTGCCGGGCCGTGCAGGCGGCTTCGATATTAAGCAGGAAGTCCGCCATGGGGTCCAGGACCTCGTAGGACAGGCTGACTGCGTACCTGAGTCGGTTCATCGGGCGGTAGGTAACGGCGACGGCCGGGGAAGAGAGACCGGTTCCCCAGGGTCCGGAGATGATGGGCTGACATTGCCAGTGTAGTGCGCGCAGCGCCGCCCCACAGGGCGTCGGCAGGGGAGACGGGGCCCCGGACCTATACTTGGCAGGCGGCGGCCTTGCGCCGCCGCCGCGCGGGCGTTGTTGCCGCGGACAGGAGAAGCCATGCACAAGGAAGCCGTTATCGGAAAGTATCGGGTATCGATCGACGCCGAGCAGAAGCCTGGCCCTGGGGATCCCTCCGGTGCCGTGGGCTACGCCGTGCGATACACCATCGCCAGGACCGACGGCGCGCCGGTCCGTCCGAACTTCCCGACTGTGTGCTCGTATGAGCTGAACGTTGGCACCACGCTGTTCCCCACGGTCGAATCCGCGCTGGACTATGGCCTGTCCAAGGCCCGCGACGATATTGCGACCTTCGATGCGCAGCAGGATGCGGCCAGGCGGAGCGCGGCAGCCGACCCGTACTAACGGCGAAGGGCCGGCAGTTGCGTCGCGGTGTGCCGCTCTGGTTTGCGAAGTTCACCAGTGAACTGACGTACCCCGTCCCGATATGGCGGGTCAGCGGCGCCGCGCCCGTGCCGGCGATACGCCTGCGTCCTGCCTTGTCACCGCTTCCATGGCTTCACGCAGCCGGATCACGGCCGGCGGCGCCTCGATCTCCGCCGGGGTGATGAAGACCAGCTGGCCCGAGGCAAAAGGCGTGCGCAGCCGCACTTCCCGCACCATCGACATGGCCGGGTAGTGGGCCAGCGCCGTGGCCGGCGCCACCGTCAGGAAGCCGCCGGCGGCGGTCATGGCCAGGTTGCTGTGGAACGAGGCCGATTCGATATGCGGCACCGGCGGCAGCTGGCCGCTGTCGAGGAAGGGCTGCTCGAATACGTCGCGCGTGTGGGTGCCGCGCGGCGGCAGGATCCAGGGGCCTTCGTGCAGGTCCGCCAGCGCGACTTCGCGTCGCCGCGCCAGTGGGTGGCCGGGGGCGCAGACCACGGCCAGGTACTCGTTGCGCAAGGGCGTGATGTGGGCTCTGGCCTTGAGCTGGTCGGTGTCGTCTTTCTGAAGCCGGCTCACGATGCAGTCGAGCTCGCCTTCGCACAGCATCGTGGTGAGCCCGCCGACGGTATGTTCGCGCACGGCCAGGCGCGGCAGCGTGCCCCGGGCGTGCAGCAGCGCGACTGCCTGCGGCAGCACGTCCACACCCACCAGCGGCAGCATGCCGAGGCGGACCAGCGGCACCTCGGGGCGCGCCAGCAGCGCCTCGCCGGCGGCGTCGATCGCGCCCAGCACCACGCGCAGCCGCTCCAGCGCGCGCTCGCCCGCGGGGCTCAGCCGGCCGCCGCGCGTGGTGCGTTCAATCAGCCTGCAGCCGAAGGCGTGCTCCAGTTCCTGCAGCATCTTGGTGACGGCGGGCTGGCTGATGTGCAGCGCCTCGCCGGCCGCGGTCAGCGAGCCGCTGCGTGCCACCAGGTCGAGCAGGCGCAGGTGGCGGATGCGCAGCCGGTCGATCCGGTTGGGCGAAGGCGTGGCGGCGCTCGCACGCGCGAGGGAGGAAGGACTCATAACAAAACGTGATGGCTTCATCGAAACTGGATAATTGTTTCGAATGGCCAGGCGCCGGACAATCGGGGCAAACCATGGAGGAGACATGCGATGCATGCCAATGTCGGGCGCCGCCTGCTGCTGAAGTCCCTGCTGGCGCTGCCGGCCGCTGCCGCGCTGGGCAGGGCCCGGGCGGCCAGCCCCTATCCGAGCCGGCCGGTCCGGCTGGTGGTGCCCTACGCCGCCGGCGGCGGGCCGGATATCCAGACCCGCAAGCTGGCCGAGGTGCTGGCGCGCGAGCTTGGCCAGCCGGTGGTGGTCGAGAACAAGGTCGGCGCCGGCGGCATCCTGGCCGCCGAGTTCGTCGCGCAGCAGCCTGCGGACGGCTACACGCTGATGCTGGGGGCTTCCACCCATGTCACGCAGAAGTTGCTGCAGCCCGGCGCGAAGTTCGATCCGATGGCGTTCACCCACATCATCCGCGTCGGCGTCAGCCCGGCGGTGCTGGTGGTCAGCGCCAGCTCGCCCTATCGGACCGTGGCCGACCTGGTTGCCGCGGCACGGCGCGCGCCGGGCGCGCTGAACTACGCCTCGGGCGGGATCGGCTCTGCGGCGCATGTGTCGGGTGCGGCGTTTGCGTCAGCCATGGGCATCGACGTGGTGCATGTGCCGTACAAGGGCTCGGTCGAGATCGTGCCGGCGCTGGTCAAGGGCGACACGCAGTTCGGCTTCCCGGTGGCGGCAACAGCGATTCCGCAAATATCCGGTGGCAAGGTGCGGGCGCTGGCGGTGACGTCGGCCAGCCGCGCCGCGGTGCTGCCGCAGGTGCCCACGCTGAATGAGGCGCTGGGCCGCAAGGATCTCGATCTCGATGCCTGGAGCGGCATCTGGGCGCCGCCGCGGCTGCCCGCGCCGATCGTGGCGCGCCTGCATGCCGCGGTAATGCAGGCGCTGGGCGACCCCGGCCTGCGCCGGCTCTATGCCGAGATGGGCGCCGTACTCGCGCCGACGCCTACGCCCGAAGCCTTCTCGCGGCTGGTGGCCGATGAGACCACCCGCATGCGCCAGGTCATCGACAAGAACCGCATCACTATCGAATAGGCCATTCCATGACCCTCGCCACACAAGCAGGCTTCGCGCCGCTGGCCGGCATCAGCGTGCTGGATTTTTCGCACGTGATCGCCGGGCCGTTTGCCACCTTCCTGCTGGCGCAACTGGGCGCGCAGGTCACCAAGGTCGAGAACGCGGGCGGCGGCGATGTGATGCGCCGCGCGGGCAAGGGCCATGCCGCCTTTGTCGCGCTCAATGCCGGCAAGTCGTCGCTGGCGCTGGACCTGTCCGATGACGCCGGGCGCGAACACGCGCTGGAACTGGCCAGCCGCTGCGACGTCTTTGTCGACAACCTGCGGCCCGGTGTGCTGGAGCGTTTCGGGCTGGGCTACGAGGCGGTGCGCGCGCGCAATCCGCGCGTGGTCTATTGCAGCATCTCGGGCTTTGGCCGCGGCGCGGCGCAGTGGCACGGCCGGCCGGCCTATGATCACGTGGTGCAGGCCGCCACCGGCATGGCCTGGATGGGCGGCACCGAGGGCGATCCGCCGATGAAAACCGGCTTCCCGGTGATCGACTCCGCCACCGGCATGCTGGCCGCCTTTGCCATCCTGGCTGGCGTGCGCGAGAGCGAGCGCAGCGGGCGCGGCATGCTGCTCGACGTCTCGATGGCCACGGCCGGCCTGCAGCTGATGTATCCGATAACCTGCGATGCCATGACCACCGGCGGCGTGCCGGCGCGGCAGGGAAACCAGGGCTATTCGGGCAGCCCGTCGGCCGATTTCTTCCGTACGCAGGATGGCTGGCTGGCGATCGGGGCGAATACGCCGAAGCAGTTGCTGGCGCTGCTCGGGGCGCTCGGGCTGGGCGGGCTTGCACACGATCCGGCCTTGTTCGAGGCGCCGCTGGATGCCGGCGCCTTGCCCGCCTTCGTGCGCTCGCTGGATCCGGCCGCGCTCAAGCGGGCGATCGCGGGCGCGGTGGCGGCGGACATCGCGGCGGACCTGGAACCGCGCCTCAGCGCGCTGGGCATCCCGGCGGCGCGCCTGCGCAATATCGCCGAGTTCACGGCGGAGTCGATGGCCAATGGCAGCCTGCAGCCGGTGACGCTGCAGGAAGGGCAGACCGAGGTGCTGTCGCCGGGGCTGGGTTTCGGGGTCTACCGCTGCGCGTGACCCGCGGCGTATAGTTGCTGGCACGATGGCGCACGGCAGTGTGCCGCCATCGCCCTTCGCAACGTCAGGACGCCCCCACCTTGGCCACCGATTTCTTCGCCCGCTTTGAAGCCGAATACCTGCCGCGCATTGTTGCCGCGATCGGCCAGCACGACCGGCGCGTGCAACTCCACACCCTGCCTGCGGAAACCTCTGGCCGGCCGGCGCGCTTGCGCATGACGGGAGATGGGCCGCCAGACCTGCGGCGCCATCCGTATGCGCTCGATATCACGCTGGCGTGGGACGGGCTGGAGGTCCAGCGGCTGTTCGCGGCCGGTGGCGACGCGCGCTTTGCCGGCTACCTGACGGCGCTGCCATCCAAGCTGCGTGCCTGGCAGGAGCCGCGCGGGATCGATTTCCGTACGCTATCGCAGGCTGACCCGCAGATCCTGATCGGCGGGCTGGATTTCGAGCACTGAGCGCGAGCGCTGATTCAGGCCGCTACCCCGCAGCCGGCACACTGCGCTTTCCGATTGCCCTGGCTCGATCCAGCGCAGCCCGTGCCCGTGGCGGATGGCATCGGGCAGGCCCACCCACGGCTCCACGCAATAGAAGTCGGAGGTTTCGGCCTCGGACCACGTGGTCACGGCATGCCAGGGCGCGCTGCCGGGGAGGTCGAGTTCGAACGTGATGCGGCGACCCGGCATCGCCAGCACCGCTGCCGGGCGGTCGTGGAAGACATGGAAGGTGTCCTGCAGCCGGGGATCGTCCAGCTGGTACGTGGTCTCGCCGGGCTCCGCGGGCCCGGGGCTGCCATCAGGCTGCTGCCGCATGCGGTCGGTGCCGGGCAGCGCCAGTGACGTCGCGGCGCGCTGCGCGTGCGGCAGCGCGAAATAGAAGTGGTGGCCGGGATAGCAGGGCAGGCGCTGCGTGCCGGTATTGGTGGTGCGCAGCGTGACTTCGAGGCCGTCGGGCAGCAAGGCGTAGACGGCGTCGAAGGCGAATGCAAACGGATAGCCGGCGCGCGTGGCATCGCTGTCGCGCAGCGTCATCGTGATCGCGGCTTGCGCGTCGATAGCGGTGACTTCAAAAGGCAGGTCGCGTGCAAAGCCGTGCTGCGCCAGCGTGTGCATCGTCCCTTGACCGTCGCGCCAGTGCCCCGGGTTGCCATCGACAAAATGCCGTCCGATAAACGGAAACAGCAGCGGGTTGCCGCCGCGGACCTTGGCCGGCCGGGACCAATCGGCGGCGTCGGGCCAATACAGGATGTCTTGGCCGCGGTGCACCCAGCGCACCAGCCGCCCGCCGTGTTGCGGAGCGAGCAGCAGGTAGCTGTCGGCGTGGCCGATCCGCACCAGCTGCTGGCCCTGGAAGTCTTGTGTCGGAAGCAATGTCATGATGGTCGTTGGCGCCGTGCCGCTCGCATGCCGCCCGGCGCAGCCGCCATGATAAGCCAGCGCGCCGGCGGGGGCCGTCTCAGCTGCTGGTGTAGATGGTGTCGCGCACCAGCGGGTACACCTGCGTCTCCCACCGCCTGCCGTTGAATACCCCATAGTGCCCGACGCCGGTCTGCACGTGATGCATGCGCATGTAGGGGGGCAGGCTGGTGCACAGCTCCTGCGCGGCCACGGTCTGGCCGATCGCGCAGATGTCGTCGCGCTCGCCCTCCACGGTAAGCAGAGTGGTGCGGTGGATGGCGCGCGTGCTGACCCGGCGCCCGCAGACCTCAAGCAGGCCCTGGGCCAGCAGGAAGCGCTGGAATACCAGGCTGATGGTTTCCAGGTAGAACTCCGCGGTCAGGTCCATGGTGGCGAAGTACTCGATGTAGAAGTCGCGGATGGCGTCGGCCTTGTCGTCCTCGCCGCGCTCGCGCAGGGCGTAGAACTCGCGCAGCGCCTGCTCGTGCCGCTCCGGGTTCATGCTCATGAAGGCCAGCAACTGCACGTGTCCCGGGTAGACGCGCCGCGTCGCGCCGGCAAAGCGCAGCGGCACCATGCCGATCAGGGTGCGCTCGAACCACTCGAGGGATTGGCTCATGGCCAGCTCGTTGACCCTGGTCGGGTTGACGCGCGCGTCGATGGGACCGGCCATCAGCGTCAGGCTGGGCGGCTGGGCGGGGTCCCCGTCCTCGGCCATCAGTGCCGCCGCCGCCAGTGCCGCCACGGCAGGCTGGCAAATGGCCACCAGATGCGTGCCGCCGCCCAGCGCCTGCAGGAAGGCGATCAGGTGCTGCACGAATTCATCGAAGCCGAAACGCCCGGCCAGCAACGGAATGTCGCGGGGGTTGTGCCAGTCGGTGATATAGACGTCGTGGTCCGCCAGCATGGTCTGCACCGTGCCGCGCAGCAGCGTGGCGAAGTGGCCGGACATCGGCGCCACCAGCAGCACGCGCGGCTGGCCGGCGATGCCGTGGCGGCGGAAGTGCAGCAGCGAGCAGAAAGGCGTGCGCACGACGACGTCCTCGGTGACCTGCACCGGCTGGCCGCCGACGATCGCGCTGTCGATGCCGAAGGCCGGCCGGTGGTGCGTGAGCCGCGCCAGCGCAATGAGCTCGCAGGCGGCACGCAGGCGGTGCGTGGCGTCGAAGCCGCCGGCCCGGGGACTCGCCGCCAGCGTCGCGGCAGCAAGCTCCGCCAGCGTGCACGCCGGCAGTATCATGTCCGCGTAGGTCTGGTAGGCGTGGTACAGCATCGTTCGGCCCCCGTTATTTTGGTGTCCGCATGCCGCAATATATATGCCATCGGCACGCGCTTGGCACGCGCTTTGCGCGGTGCCACGCGAAAGGCGGGCACGAGCGCGCACAAGTTGTGCAAGATGCGCCTGCTGCAGCTGTATCGCGCCCCATCGTGGCACGAACCCGGCTGCCGGCATCAGACTGGTGCCGCATGAGGGCACTGTATGGGTGCGCGGCGCGCTGGCCTCAGGATGCGACACCGATATCGCGAACGCGCCGACGGGCACCGAGGCGCGGCAAAGGAGGCGTGATGAGCAAGACCACACTCACAATCAGCAGCAAGACCTATTCTTCGTGGTCGCTGCGTGGCTGGTTGCTGGCGCGCTTTGCCGGCCTGGAGTTCGAGGAAGTGCTGGTGCCGCCGGACGACGCCGCGGCGCGTGCGGAGATCCTGCTGCTGTCCCCCTCGATCCTGGTCCCGTGCCTGCACCACCAGGGCGTGACGGTGTGGGACACGCTGGCGATCGCCGAATACCTGAACGAGATCCGCCCCAAGGCCGGCCTGCTGCCGGAAGACCGCGCCGCGCGCGCCCACTGCCGCGCCATCTGCGGCGAGATGCATTCAGGGTTTGCCGCGATGCGTTCGGCACTGCCGATGAACCTGAAAGGGAATTTCCCGGGGCTGAAAGTGTGGTCGCGCGCGCAGGCCGACATCGATCGCATTACGGCGATCTGGACCGAATGCCTGACCCGCTACGGCGGACCGTACCTGTTCGGCACGCGCACCATGGCCGACGCCATGTACGCGCCGGTGGTGACGCGCTTTGTCACCTATGGCGTGATGCTCGATCCCGTGCCGGTTGCCTACTGCAAGCAGATCCTGGCGATGCCGGAACTGCAGGAGTGGATCGCGGCGGCGCGCCAGGAACCCGACGAAATCAGCGAACTGGATGTGGAGTTCTGATGTCCCCATCAGCCGCCGCCGCCGGGGGTGCTGGCGCTACGCCGTGGCCGACTCGGCCTGCCGTGCCTTCAGGAAGCGCGCGGCATAGTCGAAGTACCAGTCGAGCGTGTCCGGGTTGGCCATCGCGTCGCGGTTGGCGATGCCGTGCGATGCGTGGCCGAGCAGCAGCTTCTTGATCGGCACTTCCATCTTCTTGCCCGACAGCGTGCGCGGCACGCCGGGCGCCTGTACGATTTCGTTTGGCACGTGGCGTGATGACAGCGCCTCGCGGATGCGCGTGCGCAGGGTGTCGCGCAACGCGTCGTCCAGCACCACGCCTTCGCGCAGCACCACGAACAGCGGCATATAGGATTCGCGGCCCAGGTATTCCAGGTCGACCACCATGCTGTCGAGCACCTCGGGCAGGTCTTCCACCACGCGGTACAGCTCGCTGGTGCCCATGCGGATGCCGTGGCGGTTGATGGTGGCGTCGGAGCGCCCGTAGATCACCGCGCCGCCGCGGCTCGTGATCTTGATCCAGTCGCCATGCCGCCAGACGCCGGGGTAGGTGTCGAAATAGCTGTCGCGGTAGCGCTTGCCGTCGGCATCGCCCCACAGGTAGAGCGGCATCGACGGCATCGGCTCGGTGCAGACCAGTTCGCCCACCTGGTCGATCAGCGCCTGGCCGTTGTCGTCGAAGGCCTCCACCTTTGCACCCAGGCAGCGGCACTGCATCTCGCCGGAATAGACTGGCAGCAGCGGGCAGCCGGCCACGAACGAGCCGGCAAAGTCGGTGCCGCCCGACATTGGCACCAGCCAGATGTCTTCGCACACATGGCGGTAGATCCAGTCGTAGGCCTCCACCGGCAGCGGCGAGCCGGTCGAGCCGAGCCCGCGCAGGCGCGACACGTCGGCGATGCGCGCCGGCTCGATGCCGGCCTTCATGCAGTTGGTGAAGAACGCCGCACCAGCGCCGAACATCGTTACGCCGGCATCGTCGACAAAGCGCCACAGCACGCCCGCATCGGGCCAGGCCGGGTTGCCGTCGTAGAGCGCGATGGTGGTGCCCAGCAGCAGACCCGCCACCTGCGCATTCCACATGATCCAGCCGCTGCTGCTGTACCAGTGAAAGACATCGTCCGGGCCCAGGTTGTTGTGGAAGGCCATCAGCTTGAGCTGCTCGATGACGATGCCGCCATGGCCGTGCACGATCGGCTTGGGCATGCCGGTGGTGCCGGACGAATAGACGATCCACAGCGGATGGTCGAACGGCACCGGCTCGATCGCGAGCGGCACGTCGTGCGCCAGCACGTCCTGCCAGGCATGCGCACGCACGCCGGCGGGCGGCGCGGCGTTGCTGCCGGTCTGCGGCACCAGCACCAGGTCGGTGAGCGAGGGGAGGGCGGCGACCAGGTCGGCAAGCACCGGGGCACGGTCATAGACCTTGCCGCCGTAGCGGTAGCCATCGATGGCGATCAGCACCTTGGGCTCGATCTGCCGGAAGCGGTCGATCACCGCGACCTGGCCCATGTCCGGCGCGCAACCCGACCAGACCGCGCCCAGGCTGGCCGTGGCCAGGAAGCCGACGATGGTGGCGGGGACATTGGGCAGGTAGCCGGCAACGCGGTCGCCTCGCTGCACACCCATCTGGCGCAGCGCATGGGCCAGCGATGCCACTTGGGTCTCAAGCGCCTGCCAGCTGATGTCGGCCAGCGGCTGCGCCTCGCCGGCGTGGCGGATGGCGGCGCGCTGGCGCGCGTCGCCGCTGCCGACGTGGCGGAATACCTGCTGCACATAGTTGAGCGTGGCGCCTTCGAACCAGCGCGCGCCCGGCATGGCGCGGCGGTCCAGCACCTGTGCCGCGGGCGTGTCGAAGTGCACATCGAAATAGGCGCGCACGGCGTCCCAGAACGCTTCCAGCTCGGTGACGGACCACTGCCAGAGGCTGTCGTAGTCGTCGAAAGCCAGGCCGCGCTCGGCGCGCAGCCAGCGCATGAAGCGCGCGACCTGGCTGCTGTCGCGGAACGCCTCGGACGGCGTCCACATCAGGTTCCCTTCGGTGAGCGGGGTGGCGGTCGTCATGTCTCCTCCTTGCGCCCGTCTGCCGCGGGCATCAGCCTGCCATGATAACGGGGCACGGGCCCGTGTGCCCGTCAGCCGTTGGCGGGGCGCTCGAACAGCGTTTCCCACATGGTGTCGACCTTCGCCTTGACCGCCGCATCCATGGTGATCGGCGTGCCCCATTCGCGGGTGGTTTCGCCGGGCCACTTGTCGGTGGCATCGATGCCCATCTTGGAGCCCAGGCCCGACACCGGCGAGGCAAAGTCGAGGTAATCGATCGGTGTGTTGTCGACCAGCACCGTGTCGCGGCTCGGGTCGACGCGCGTGGTGATGGCCCAGATCACTTCCTTCCAGTCGCGCACATCGACATCGTCATCGACCACCACGATGAACTTCGTATACATGAACTGCCGCAGGAAACTCCACACGCCGAACATCACGCGCTTGGCATGGCCGGCGTACTGCTTCTTCATGCGCACCAGCGCCATGCGGTAGCTGCAGCCCTCGGGCGGCAGGTAGAAGTCGGTGATCTCCGGGAACTGCTTCTGCAGCAGCGGCACGAACACCTCGTTCAGCGCCACGCCCAGCACGGCCGGCTCATCGGGCGGCTTGCCGGTGTAGGTGGAGTGGTAGATCGGGTCGCGCCGCATGGTGATGCGGTCGATGGTGAACACCGGGAACCAGTCCTGCTCGTTGTAATAGCCGGTGTGGTCGCCGAACGGGCCTTCCAGCGCGTGCTGGTAGCCGGACGGGTGGTTGGGGTCGGGCTGGATATGGCCTTCCAGCACGATCTCGGCCGAGGCCGGCACGTTCAGTTCGGACAGGGTCGGCGTCAGGCAGCCGGCCAGCGCGGTGCGGCTGCCGCGCAGCAGGCCGGCAAACTGGTATTCGGACAGCGTGTCGGGTACCGGCGTCACCGCGCCCAGGATGGTGGCGGGGTCGGCGCCGAGCGCCACCGCGATCGGGAATGGCTTGCCGGGGTTGGCCAGCGCATGCTCGCGGAAGTCGAGCGCGCCGCCGCGGTGCGCCAGCCAGCGCATGATGACCTGGTTGCGGCCGATCACCTGCTGGCGGTAGATGCCCAGGTTCTGGCGCTTCTTGTGCGGACCCTTGGTCACCACCAGGCCCCAGGTGATCAGCGGGGCGGCATCGCCAGGCCAGCAGGTCTGGATCGGCAGGCGCGCCAGGTCGACATCGTTGCCCTCCCAGACCACCTCCTGGCAGGCAGGGCTGCCGACACGCTTTGGTGCCATGTCCCACACGGATTTGGCCAGCGTGAACAGCTTGCCGGCCTCGCGCAGGCCGCGCGGCGGCTCTGGCTCCTTCAGTGCTGACAAGACCCGGCCGATGTCGCGCAGGTCTTCCATCGATTCGGCGCCCATGCCAAGTGCGACCCTGCGTGTCGTCCCGAACAGATTGGCCAGCACGGGGACGCTATAGATGCCGCCATCAGTGCCGGCGCCCGAAGGCTTCTCGAACATGACCGCAGGGCCGCCGGCGCGCAGCAGGCGGTCGCAGACTTCAGTCATTTCCAGGTTGGGCGCGACGGGCCGGGCGATGCGCCGCAGCTCGTCCATGCCTTCCAGTTGGCCGATGAAATCGCGCAAGTCTTTGTATTGCATAGTGAATTCTGTTGTGGTGCGGCATCCGCACGGACCGCCGCGATGCGCTGCTGAAGTCGGTGACGATACACATTCACCCGCCTGGCTGCAAAAAAAACATCGGCACGACGCCCTGCGAATTGTAAGTTTTTTGCCGGTGCAAGCGCTGCTCCGATGGCGAATACCCAAGGCCAGGCCTGCGTTTGCGGGCGCACAGGTGATTCCGGGCCGACTAAATCGACGTTGTTACAAATAACCAAAAGTAGTAGAAGCTGCGATTGTTATTCTTGACGGGATATAACAGCGTTCCTACAATCCGGTCTGCTCCATGGAGTGTTGCGTCGCAGCATGGATTTTCCCCCTGTGTCAAGGGGTGCACATCAAAGAAAAGCGTGCCAGAAAATCCCTCCAGCAAGGACCGATAGTCGGGCCCGATGCATAGCGGGCCGACGGGTCGCCTCCGGCGACTTGCCGGAGCGTAGTGAGTTTAGTCGTGGCAGGTTGCGCTCCCCCAGAGCGTTGCCTGTTTCCAGTTGGGCGCACGGGGAGCGCCTGCCAACAGATGCTTGGTCGTCACTGCTAGACGGCGCGGCATCCTTACTTGAGTACGTTGAGATCGGGCGCGCGCCGCAGTCGGGCACGCGAAGCGGGCAACGGATGGAGGTAAGCATGAGCGGTTGGAAAACCCTTCATCTTCCCGGCATCGGGCGGGCCTTGCAGGTCCGTCTCCGACAGCCGGTACCCGGAGTGAGGCGGGCATTGCAGGTCCGTCTCGCGCATCCGGTCGCGGGCCGCGCATTGCGCGGTGGCCGCGCAACGCTGAAGTACGCCCTGAACAGCCTGGGCGTGGTCGCGGTCGTTTCGGCCGTGTCGCTGTCGCTGAGCCAGGAATGGCGCACTACGCTGGCCGCAATGCTGGCGGGTGACGAAGCACCTGCGGTGCTGGTAAGTGCTGCCATGCCGGCAGCGCCTGCCGCGGTCAGCAATGCCGTGCCGTCGAGTTCGGCCGATGTCGCGGCGGCCAAGCTTGGCTATGGCCATGGTGGCAAGATCGGCCTGCCGACGGTGTCGGGCGTGGACGAATGGAGCCTGGCGGCTGCCGGCAAGGTGCCGTCGGTTGCACACCTGGCCGCGCAGATCCCGGTGACGCGCGTGGCGATGGATGCCCGCAGCACCAGCACGCTGGGCACCGCCCGCGAGCAGGCGGCCGTGGCTGACTACATTGCCCGCAAGTACCGCGTGGCGGCCCAGGCCACTGCGCAACTGGTCAAGGCAGCCTACCTGACCGGCCGCGAGGTCGGCATCGACCCGCTGCTGATCCTGGGCGTGATCGCGATCGAATCCAGCTTCAACCCCTATGCCGAAAGCGGCGTGGGCGCGCAGGGCCTGATGCAGGTCATGACCAAGGTCCACCAGGACAAGTACGAAGCCGTCGGCGGCGTGGCCGCGGCGCTGAATCCGTACGCCAATATCAAGATCGGCGCGCTGGTGCTCAAGGACTGTATCGCCCGCGCCGGCTCGATCGAAGGCGGCCTGAAGTACTACGTCGGTGCCACCACGGCCACCGACGGCGGCTATGGCGCCAGGGTGCTGGCCGAGCGTGCCCGCCTGCGGCAGCTGCTTGGCGTGCGCAACGCGCCCGCCAATGCAGACAAGGCGGCCGACGACAAGGCCCCGGCCGAGCACGCGCCCACCGAAAAGCTGGAAGCCAACGCCGGGCCGCACAGCGCCTGAGGCTGACCCTGGCAGCACCAATAAGAAAAGCACCCCGCGGGGTGCTTTTCTTTTGCCTGCCGCAGCCGCAGCAGGGGCCGCAGTAAAGGCCGGTCAGCGGAACAGCTTGCCGAGCCGCGCCATCGCCTCCTCGATGTTCTCGCGCGAGGTCGCGTACGAGATCCGGATGTAATCCTTCGCCGTATGCGGGCCGAAGTCCTGCCCCGGCACCATTACCACGCCCGCGTCGTGCAGCATCGCCTGCGTCAGCCGGTCGGCATCGCCGGCGGCGGGGTGGTTGACGCCGCGGCAGTCGGCGTAGACATAGAAGGCGCCGTCGGGGTGCACCGGCACGCGCAGGCCCAGCGACTCCAGTGCCGGCACGATCAGGTCGCGGCGGCGGCGGAACTCGGCCTTGCGTTCGTCGTAGATGGCCAGCGCCTCGGGCGTGAAGCAGGCCAGCGCGGCGTACTGCGCCACGGCGGACGCGCAGATGAAGAGGTTCTGCGCCACCTTCTCGAACGCCTCCACCAGCGCTTCCGGCACCACCAGCCAGCCCAGGCGCCAGCCGGTCATGTTGAAGTACTTGGAGAAGCTGTTCACCGTGACCACGTTTTCGTCCAGGCTCAGGGCCGAGACCGGCGGGGCGTCATAGGACAGGCCCTGGTAGATCTCGTCGAGAATGGCGAAGCCGTTGCGCGCGCGCACGGCTTGCAGGATGCGGGCAAGCTCGTCGGGCAGGATCGAGGTGCCGGTCGGGTTGGAGGGCGACGCCAGCAGCACGCCGCGGGTCTGCTCGCCCCAGTTGGCCTCGACCTGCGCGGCGGTCAGCTGGAAGCGCTCGGCCGGGCCGCTCGGGATCATGCGCGCGGCGCCGTCGAAGGCGGCGACGAAGTGGCGGTTGCACGGATAGCTGGGGTCGGGCATCAGCACCTCGGCGCCGATCTCGACCAGCACCGCGCAGGCCAGCAGCAGCGCGCCCGAGGCGCCGGCCGTGACGATCACGCGCCGGGCCGGGATATCCAGCCCGTAGGCCGTCTTGTAATAGCCGGCGATGGCCTCGCGCAGCGGCTGGATGCCGAGCGCGCCGGTGTACTGGGTGACGCCGCGGCGCATGGCGGCTTCGGCCGCGCGCACCACCGGCTCGGCGGCGGTGAAGTCCGGCTCGCCGATGCCCATGTGCACGATATGGCGGCCGGCGCGTTCCAGTTCGGCGGCCTGCTTGGCCAGCTCCATCACGTGGAAGGCATCGATATTGGCGAGGCGGGAGGCGGTGGCTAAGCGCTGGATGTCCATGGTGGTCCGGGGCGGGCCTTCGGGGCCCGTTCAGTCAATATTAGGTAGGCAGGAACGAAAACACCCGCCTGGGCGGGTGTCGTCTTCATCGCGGCCGCGTGCAGGCGCTGCGATGCACTGTGGCCGGCCGCACAGGCCCGGCTGCGATGCAGTCAGTTCAGCGGCGTGCCGCGACCTCGGCCGCGCGTACCTGGGCGGCGAGCTTGTCCAGCACGCCGTTGACGTACTTGTAGCCCTCGACGCCGCCAAAGGTCTTGGTCAGCTCGACGGCTTCGTTGATCACGACCTTGTACGGGATGTCGAGGCAGTGCACCAGCTCATAGCTGCCGACCAGCAGGGCGGCGCGCTCCACCGGCGACAGCTCGTTCACGGTGCGGTCCAGGAAGGGCTCGAACGCGGCGGTCAGGCGGGCCTCTTCGCGCACGGCGCCGTTGAGCAGCGCGTCGAAGTGCTCGCGGTCGGCCTTGTTGAAGCCTTGCGCGTCATGCAGGTGGGCCTGGATCGCGCCGATGTCGTTGCGGTTCAGCAGCCATTGGTACAGGCCCTGCAGGGCCAGCTCGCGCGAGCGGCGGCGCGCGCTCTTGGGCGGTGCCTTGGCTTCGGTGCGGGCCGCGGCGGGCTTGCCGCCGGCTGCCTTGCCGCCGTCGTTGTCGGGGGTGTTCGACGTATCACTCATCGTCGTCCTCGTCCTCGTCTTCCTGGCCGCGCAGCGAATCGAGCGCAACCACCAGGTTGGCCATCTCTACCGCGGCGCGGGCGCAGTCGCGGCCCTTCTCGCGAGTGCGGGCGTGGGCCTGCTCGTCGGTGTCGACGGTCAGGATGCCGTTGGCGATGGGCACGTTGAAGTCCAGGCCAACGCGGGTGATGCCGGCGCCCGACTCGTTCGAGACCAGCTCGAAGTGGTAGGTCTCGCCGCGCACCACGGCGCCCAGGGCGACCAGGGCGTCGAACTGGCCGCTTTCACACATCTTCTGCAGCGCCAGCGGGATTTCCAGTGCACCGGGGACGGTCACCACCAGGGTGTCTTCGCCCTCGACACCAAGCTTTTCCAGCTCGGCCACGCAGGCTTCGAGCAGTTCGGCGCAGACCGGCTCGTTGAAGCGGGCCTGCACGATGCCGATACGCAGGCCTTCACCGTCGAGGTTGCTGGGGTAGAAGCCGTGATCCATTGTTCAGTTCTCCAGTTTTCGGGGCGGCAGCGGCGCCGCTGCGCGCTGCCGGGGTGTTCGGGTGGCGCAGGCTTAGTCGGCCGCGCCGTTCATGGGTTGGTAGCCGGTGACTTCCAGATCGTAACCGGTCATGCTGGGCATGCGCTGCGGCGACGCCAGCACGCGCATCTTGCCCACGCCTACGTCTTTCAGGATCTGCGCGCCCATGCCATAGGTGCGCAGGTCGGGCTTGCGGCGCGGGCGCGACTGCGGCGCGTCCAGCGCGCTGAACTGCGTGAACAGCTGGTCGGCAGAGTCGCCGCAGTTCAGCAGCACCACCACGCCGCAGTCGGCGCCGGCGATGGCTTCCAGCGCAGCCGGGATGCTCCACGAATGCGTCGTACGCTTCACTTCCAGCAGGTCCAGCACCGAGAAGGGCTCGTGCACGCGCACCAGCGTTTCCTGGTCCGGCGCGGGCGAACCCTTGACCAGCGCCAGGTGGGCCTGGCCGGTGGGCTTGTCGCGGTAGGCGATGCTGCGGAAGGTGCCGTAGGGGGTCTGCATGGCGCGCTCGCCCACGTGCTCGATAATGCTCTCGGTGCGGCTGCGGTAGTGGATCAGGTCGGCAATGGTGCCGATCTTCAGGTTATGTTCCTGTGCGAACTCAATCAGGTCCGGCAGGCGCGCCATGGTGCCGTCGTCCTTCATGATCTCGCAGATCACGGCCGCCGGCGTCAGGCCCGCCAGGGTGCCCAGGTCGCAGCCGGCCTCGGTATGGCCGGCGCGGATCAGCACGCCGCCGGGCTGGGCCGTCAGCGGGAAGATATGGCCAGGCTGGACCAGGTCGGCCGGCCTGGCGTCGCGGGCGACGGCAGCCTGCACGGTGCGGGCGCGGTCGGCCGCGGAAATGCCGGTGGTCACGCCCTCGGCGGCCTCGATCGACACGGTGAAGTTGGTGCCGTGCTGGGTGCCGTTGCGGCTCACCATCGGATGCAGGTCCAGCTGACGGCAGCGTTCGGCGGTCAGCGTCAGGCAGATCAGCCCGCGGCCGTGCTTGGCCATGAAGTTGATCGCTTCCGGGGTGACGAAATCGGCAGCCAGCACCAGGTCGCCCTCATTCTCGCGGTCTTCCTCATCGACGAGGATGACCATGCGGCCGGCGCGGATGTCGGCAATGATGTCTTCGGTGCGGGCGATTGTCATGGCGTGCAGAACGGCAAGTTGGGGCGAATCGAGCGAAAAACCGGCGAATAGCTGGGGCAGGAACCATGGCCGCGGTTGAAAGCGGCCGGACTGAGGCGGGGCGTCGGGCCGGGCCTGCCAGGCCATATACGCCCGGCAGGTCGCCCAGTCAAGCCGAGTATTGTACGCCAAGGCAGGCAAGGCGGGAGGGCGGCGACGGCGGATTTTGCCCGGGCTGCCCCGAGGCGGGGCAGCCCCCGCCGGATGGAGGAAGGCGCCCGGGCCGGCAACTGGCTATATTGGTCACGCGCAATGTGACCCGAAAACCAAACGGCGGAGACAGACGATGAAAGTCCTGATGGCGTTATGGCTGGCTTGCGTCAGCCTCATGGCCATTGCCCAGGATGCGGGCCTGGAAGAGCGCCTTGTCACGGTGCCGCTTGGCGCTGGCTCCGACCTGAACCTGGTGGTCAGCAAGCTGCCCGGCAGCCAGCCGCAGGTTGCGGCATTGTTGTTTCCTGGCTATCCGGGCGTGCTCAAGGTCCAGGTTGCGGCCGGCGGCGCGCCAGGCTACCAGCTACGCGGCAATTTCCTGGTGCGTGCACGCCGGCACCTGGTCAGCGACAAGGTGCTGACGGTGATGGTCGATTGCCCGACCGCGCGTTGGGAACACTGCGACGATGCATACCGCACCTCGGACCAGTACGCCCAGGACATCGGCGCGGCCATCGACAAGCTGAAGGCCGACCTGGGGGTCAGCAAGATCTATCTGGTGGGCACGAGCTATGGCACGGTATCCAGTGCCTTCCTTGCGCTGAAGCTTGCCGGTCGCATTGACGGCGCGGTGCACACTGCCACCTTTACCGACCCGCGCGTCGGCAAGGGCTTGTCCCATGGATTGCCGATGCGGGATTTCAACTGGGCGGCGGTCAAGACCGATCAGCTCTTTGTCCACCACCAGGACGATCCCTGCCCGCTGACACAGTACCGCAGCATCGTGGCGCGCAAGGGCAGCCTGCCGCTGGTCACGGTGCACGGCACGAAAGGCGCGCGGGGCGAGCCTTGCGAGGCATTTTCAGCGCATGGCTTCGTTGGCCGGGAGCGGGCCGTGATGCTGGCGATATCGGACTGGATGCTGTCGCGCAATGTCCAGCAGGCAGTGGGGGCGGACCAGAACGACGAGTGACGCCTATGCGGCGATCGCTAGCGGCGTGGCGTCAGGCGCCGCGGTACGCAGGCGCATTGTCCTGGCGATGCGTGACCTGGCCGCGCGGCTCGCGTCGGCCAGCGCGAGTTCGCGCGTGAGGAAGCCGGCGTTGGGTTTCGTGAACCTGGCGTGCGCGTCCAGCGCATACGACCATTCCCACTTGCCGAAGGTGACCTCGGCCAGCGTCACGACGACGTGGCAATGCTGATAGAAAAAACTCTCACTCATGCTTGTTTCCTGTGTGGGATAGCGCGCTGGCCATGGCCTGGAAGCCATGTGGGCCAGTGGCGGTCTGCCAGCCAGCCGCGCAGGGGCAGCCGGCCATCCTGTGGGTCGATGCCGGCGGCGCCGGCATCCTGGGCGATCTCGCAGAGCCGCCCCTTTGACTGCGCGTTGCACGCGCAGACCATTACCAGCTGGCCTGCCGCCATTTGCCGCTTCTGCCGCCTCAGGCCGGCGCGCAAGATCCTGGCACCAAGCGCGCCGCCAAGGCACCAGCCGATCATGGCGCCAAGCGCCATGCCGCCAAGGTAGGCCAGGAAGCCCGCAGGCGCGCTGGCCGGCGTGCCGTAGCGGAATACGATCCAGGCCATCAGCAGCGCACCCGCGGCCAGACCGGCCACGGCGACTTCATTGAGATAGGTGGTCTGCGCCGACTTGGGCGCGGGCAGGCCTTCGGCCGGCAGGGCGTCGCGCTGGAAGAACCATGGGCCGTCAATGCGTGCGGCGGTTGCAGCCAGTTCGCCAAGCTGCGCCTGCGCCCGCCTTGCCGCGGCAATGTTGTCCAGCCGGAAATACAGAAGGGTGCGCATGGTCAAGCCTCGCTTCGTGTCAGGTCCATTTGCCGCTGGACCAGGGAAAGCCAGCGTAACGCCGGACGCCGGGACGCCGGAATGTCTTTGGCAGGGGTGAAGACGGCGGCTGCAGCCGCGGCCATCCGTCGCCCGCCGCCAGGTCCCAGTCGATCAGCAGCGTGGCGGCACGGTGCAGGTGGGTCGGTGCCAGGCGCACAAAGCCCAGGCGCGCCCGCACCGATGCGGCGGGATGCCGGTCGCGCAGCAGGCGCATCGCCGGAAGGCGCTGATACAGGATTCTGGGGGCGGGATCAGGCACGGTGGTTTCCTTCATGAAGGACCAGGCAGCGGCCAGGCCGGTAATCGAAAGCAAGGGCGGGAGCGCCAGCTCGCGGACGAGCGCGCGGCGCGGCGGGGCAGGGGTACATGAAGGTCCCGGTGGTCCCCGTGAGTGACTTCAGGAGTCACCAGTCCTAAGACCGTTGTCGAGGGAGGGGGAGCCCGGAAACGAGTGGCGAGCGCCTGTGAGCGGACATGCCACGAAGGCGCTGCTTAACTATTCTAGGTGGCGGGCCCCGCGCAGCCTAGTTCACTTACAACTGAGGCCCGCGGGACCCCGTGCGGCGCACTTGCCACAGCTGCGCGCCGGCCGCCGGTGCCGGGAGCACAGGAAGTAAATCGCCACAGAAGTGGCGTGACAGCGTAAGCTCAGGCAAAAGGGCATGCCACGCCCCGTGGATACCGCCGCGCAGACGGCGGTCCGGACTTCAAATCAGGGCGCCAGCCCGTTCGCGCCCGCAGGCTTTGTCAAACTAAGGGAGACCAGCATGTCGAGGCAGATCAAGAACAAGGCCGAACTGCGAGCCATGGTACGGGCCGAGCAAGCGAAAGTGCCCGCGTGCGAGGGTGCCTGCTTTGGCGACATCGTGTGGCACGCGCCGGACGCCGGCGGCTGCAACTGGAGCCTGTCGACCATGGAGGGCGGCAACAGCGCCGCCTGCGTGGAAGCGCTGCGCCCCTTCACCGACAAGCTGCGCGAGGCCTACAACGTGCCCGACGAGGGCAAGTAGCGGGCAAGTAGTGGACAAGGGCGGCGCCGTGGTAGCCGCCCCATTGTTGCGTTGATCAGGCGGGAACCTGTGCGGTCGACAGCATCCGCTCCACGTACCGCGCGATCAGGTCGATCTCCAGGTTCACGCGCGCGCCCGGCTTGAGTTCCTGCAGCGTGGTGACTTCCACCGTGTGCGGGATCAGGTTGATGGAGAACACGCAGCCGTCGGCTTCGTCATTGACACGGTTGACGGTCAGCGACACGCCATTGACCACCACCGAGCCCTTGTAGGCCAGGTAGCGTGCCAGGTCGCGCGGGGCGCGGATGCGCAGTTCATGCGATTCGCCCACCGGCGCGAAGTGCACCACTTCGCCCAGGCCGTCGACGTGCCCGGACACCAGGTGGCCGCCCAGGCGGTCGGCCAGGCGCAGCGCCTTTTCCAGGTTGACGCGGCCGGCGCCGTCCAGGCCCACGGTCTTGTCCAGCGATTCGCGCGAGACCTCGACGTCGAACGCGTCAGGGCCCATGGCGATCACGGTCATGCAGGCGCCCTGGATGGCAATGCTGTCGCCGATGATGACGTCCGACAGGTCCAGGCCGCCCGCGGCGATATGCAAGCGCACCCCGGCATCGGCGGCGCCCAGCGGGGTAACGGAATCAATGCGGCCGACCGCCGCGACAATGCCTGTAAACATGGTGGTGTCTTCTGCTATGGGTATTGGGAATCTTGATGCGCGGTGCCGTGGTGTGTTGCACTACGCGTCGTTGCGCCGGGCAATCAGCCGCAGGTCGTCGCCGATCTGACGGACCTCATGCCAGCGGAACTGCTCGGCGTCCTGCAGCCGCGCCAGCGGCGGCAGGTTGAACATGCCCTGGGCATCGCCCAGCAGCTTGGGCGCCAGGTAGATCAGCAGCTCGTCGGCGCAGCGCTCGCGCACCAGCGAACCGTTGAGCTTGAAGCCGGCCTCGACGTGCAGCTCATTGATGCCGCGCCGGCCGAGTTCCTCCAGCATGCGGCGCAATTCGACCTTGCCGTGCGGGTTGGGCAGAACCACGACCTCGGCGCCACGGCCTTCCAGTGCGCGCTGGCGCTGTCGGTCCTCCACCGCGCAGAACACCAGCACCGGCTTGGCGAACTCCCCGTTGTCCGGCGTCAGGATCTGCGCGTCCAGCGGCACTTCCAGCCGTGAATCGACCAGCACCCGCTGCGGCTGGCGCGGCGTGTCGATGGCCCGCACCGTCAGCGCGGGGTTGTCGTCGCGCACGGTGCCGATGCCGGTCAGGATGGCGCACGCGCGGGCGCGCCAGGCGTGGCCATCGTCGCGCGCGGCCTGGCCGGTGATCCACTGGCTGGTGCCGTCATGCAGCGCGGTGCCGCCGTCCATCGACGCCGCCACCTTGACGCGCACCCACGGCAGTCCGCGCGTCATGCGCGAGACAAAGCCGATATTCAGGTCGCGCGCTTCCTTTTCGAGCAGGCCGCAGCGCACGTCGATGCCGGCATCGCGCAGCCGCTGCAGGCCGCGCCCGGATACCGACGGGTTGGGGTCTTCCATCGCCGCCACCACGCGTGCCACGCCCGCGCGCACCAGGGCATCGGCACAGGGCGGCGTGCGCCCGAAATGGCTGCACGGCTCCAGCGTGACGTAGGCGGTGGCGCCGGCCGGATCCAGCCCGCGCGACAGCGCGTCTTTCATGGCCTGGATCTCGGCATGGTCCTGCCCCGCCGGCTGGGTGAATCCCTGCCCGATGACCTGGCCACCCTTGACGAGCACGCAGCCGACGCGTGGGTTGGGCGTGGTGTTGAACATGCCCCGCGCGGCGAGCGTGAGAGCCTGTTGCATGGCGGCGTGGTCGGTATCGGAAAACATTCGGCGGTCAGGTTTGCCTTGGCACAGCGATTGGGAAGACAGGGCTGCCGGGATCATGGCGGTCCGGAGGACTCCGTCGCCTCGCAGTCAGCGTCGCGGCCGGGTGTGCAGAGTCGGATACGTCCCTGCGCGCCCAGCCTGACTTGCCGCTGCTCGCCACGGCAGCCGAGCGTGAAAGTGGCGGCCTGGAAACCACCCTGCTCAGATCGAGAGTATCCCACAGGCAGGAATTTCAGCACATTGATGCCGCGGGCGGTTTGGCGCAGTGATACCGAGAGGCAGGGCATGCCGGGCTCGACAACGGACAGCACCGCGCGGCGGTCCGGGTCGCCGCTGGCGGCGACCAGCTGCCAGCCGGGGCCCAGCGTCGCCTCGCCCGGCAGCGGCTGCAGCGTCACCTCGATGCGGCGCGCCAGTGCGGTGGCCCGCGCCAGCGCCAGCGACGCCGCCAGCCGGTCGGCCGCCAGCGTGACCTGCTGGCGCGCGAGCAGGCTGCTGAATACTGGATAGGCTGCCGCCGCCAGCAGGGCCAGGATGGCCAGGCCGGCGAGCAGTTCGGCCAGGGTCAGGCCGTGGCGGCGGCGCTTGCTGAGGGTCATCGCGGCTTCAGCAATGGGCCGGAAGCCGCCGCGGCACGGCTTCCCCTTCAGGCAGCGCCAGCCACTGGCCGGTGCTGCGCAGGATCAGTACCCCGCACTCGGGGTCGGGCAGTTGCGGGACGGCGCGTAGCTCGACGCAGGCATCCAGCGTGGCCTGCGGGCATGCGCCGGCGGTCACCAGATGGCGCACGGTGCCGCTGGCCGGCACCCGCAGGGGCCAGTCGCCGGCTGCCACGTCGGCACCGGGTTCGGCGGCGAACGTCATGGTGCCGACGGCGTGCCGCTCCAGTTGCAGCATTGCCTCGGTCAGCGCGGTATGGGCCTGCGCCCGCCAGCCCCGCATCAGGTGGCCGTGCCACGCGGGCAAGGCGATGGCCGCGAGGATGGCCAGCACGGCCAGCGCCGCCGCAAGCTCGACCAGGCTGAACGCGCAATCGTGCCGGGATGGTGATGTCGCGGCGGTCATGGCAGGTCCTCTCGCGCCGGGCCCACGATCTCGCGCCAGCGCAGGCGCCCGACGCGCCGGCTGGCCAGGGTTTGCGATAGCCGTGCAACCTTGTTGCCATCGACAGCCCAGAGCGACAACGCGTATGCCTGGCGCGCGGTGCGGCCCGGCTGCGGCGGTGCGGCGGGCAATTGGGCAGCGGTCACGAACACGCTGGCCCCCGGGGGCAGTAGGTGGCCGGTGGCTACATGCGGGCGTTCGCCGATGCCGCTCTGGGTGACCGACTCCCCGGTCGCCGCCAGCACCAGGTAGCTGCGTTGTGCGCCATCGGGCGTGCGTGTCAAGAACAGCAGATAGCCGGGAAACACCGGCTGGATCTCCACGACCTGTTCGCCGGCATGGGGCAGGGTCAGATGCCAGCCGGCATCGTTGGCGCCGTCAGGCTGCGCGCGCAGGATGTGGCCGCCTTCGCCCGCTTGCGCCGCGACCGGCACCAGCGCGCCCGCCCTGGCGCCGCGCGGGGTCGACAGGTCAGGCACCGCCGCGAGTTCATTGCCCGCGCCATAGACCACGACCGGTGCCGTTGAGGATCCGAGCAGCACGGGCGCTTCATCCGTCAGCGGCTGCGCCGGTCCCTGCATCCGGTGCAGGCATGACGCGGCAGGCGCGTCTGCCGATTGTGGCGCGTCGGCGAGCGGGAAGCGCCATAGCTGGCCGGCATCGTCTGTCGCATAGGCGGCGCGGGCCGCGCCTGTCATGTCGGACAGCACGCTCACCGCCACGAGGTTGCCGGCCGTCGGCCTGTCCAGGCAGTCGCGCTCCGGCAATGGCAATGTGCGGACGTCGTACCGTCCGGCCCATGCCGGCCCCGGCGGGCTTGTCCAGCGGCAGAAGCGCAAGCCCGGAACGGACAGCGCCCGCTTTGTCATTGCCCGTGGCGCCCAGTGTCACGACCGCGAACCAGCGCAAGCCGTCCGGGCCACGCATGCCTGCGGCACGTACCGGTCCGCGCGCAGTCATGGGCAAAACGTCCGTAGCGGCGATCTCCCACAACGATACAAAGGGCATCGGACCGTCGGGATCGGAAACGTCAAGCGCAAAGGCCGCTGCGGGATTGCCTGCCTTGGCATTGACGGGGATGGCGCACAGCAAGACCGTGCGCCATTCGCCGCGGATCATCACGTCCTGCGCTTCAGGACGCGGGCAGGGGGAGGGTGCCAGTGGCGCGTCGGTCGCCGCCATTGCAGCAGCAAAGGGCAGCAGCACGCCGGGCAGATAGGCGGCACGTTCCTCGCCGCTCACGGCGTCGAACGCATGCAGCAGCCCGTCGCTGGTGCCGAGCCAGACCATGTGGGGGCGCAGGCTGTAACGCGCGCGAAAGACGGAGTGCCCGGGTTTGCCAGGGGCCCACGCAGGCGGCGCTACTACCCGAACGCGGGCTCCGGCTGCGTTGCCCAGCCTCGTTTCGCGCGGGCGCAGGCTTGCATGGGTGCGGTCGCCGCGCAGCCACCCGAGAGCGGCGCGATCAAGGCCGTTCACAGGATCAGGACTACCCATAGTGCCCAACGCGGCTGCAACGGCATCCCATTGCAGCGGTATGGCGCGCTCCGGCGCTTCGCCCATCGGGACCAAGGACGTGAACACCTGGCGCGATGAAACAGCCCGGCGGTCGAGGCGCTCGCCGGCTTCCCACAGGTAAGGCGACGGCACCGGCGCCGAACCCTGCCAGCCGACAGCGAACAAGCGTCCGGTCCACGGATAGGCACCGTCCATGGTCCGGTAGGCCAGGGGCAGCCGGCCGGCTTCCGATCCGGTGGCGGCCCACACCGGGGCAAAGGCGATGGCAAGGCAGGCGAGGGCAGCGGCGGAACGAATCATGGCTGGATCACACCCTGGACCACGGCGCGCACGGCGCGGCTGCGGCCGAAGCCGATGGCCGTGATCCGGATTCTGGGCGCCAGTGTGGTGGAAGGGGCGGTGTCCTGAACGCCGTAGCCGGATGGTGCCTCGTCCAGGATCTCGGCGACATACCGTGGCAGTTCCTGCGTCCCGGCCGCGCCGGCGGGCAGCACCGGCAGTGACGCCCCGCTAAAGCGCCCGAGCGGAACGCCGACGGCATCGGCGTCGGCATCCACCAGCAGCCAGGGCTGCCACACAGGCGGACCCGCCACCGCAGGCCGGCAAATGCCGGCCTGCCGGCCGCTGCCGCAGTGCCCCGGTGCCGGCCAGATGCCGAGCCGGTCGTTCATGTCTTGCGATGCCGCCGCGGTCAGCAGGTCCGCCTCGGCATCGAGCAATGCCACCTCGGCGGCCCGGAATGCGATTTCGCGTTCGAGCTGCATGACGGCAAGTTGCCTGCCTGACAGCAGCATGTGCAGCGTGCCGGCAGCGATCAGCACCACCAGCAGCAGCATCGTGCCGCAGAGCAGCAGCGTGACGGCACCCGACTGGCGACAGCCTGGCAGGCGGCGCGCTAGCACAGCGACTCCTGGCAGCGTGGCGCATTGCGCAGCCGTACCGTGGTGGAGAACACGCGGCGAGCCGTGCCTGGCTGCGGCGTCGCCGCCGGCGCCAGGTCGTCGACCGCGGTGCCGGGCGTTGGCAGCGGGCCTGCGCCGCTGGCCGGACCTGCCGCCGCCGAGCCAGGGCGGTCGCCGCGCACGGCGATGGCAATCTGTACGGCCACCACGCGCTGCCAGGCGGCCTCACCCAGCGGCTGGATCTCGGTCGCGGTCTCGAAGCGGTCGGGCCGGCCGTCGTCATCCGTATCCAGGCCGTAGCGCACTTGCAGCGATTCAACGCCACGGACCAGCGCGCCGGAGGTCCAGCCACTGCCATCGATCACGCCACTGCGGCGCGCCGGATAGCGGCACAGCAGTTGCGGCACGCCGTCGCTGCCCGCCGCGACATAGAGCAGGTTGGCTGCGACGTAACCGCTGTGTGCGTCAGCGCCGGCCGTGCGCGCCGCGACGGCGTAGCCACTGCAATCGGTCATGGTTTCATCCGGCTGCGCCGGCGCCGCCGGCAGGCCGCTGCCGCTGAAGCGGACCAGCAGCGCATCGCTGCGGCCGATGCCGGCCTTGCCGCAGGACGGCACGGCACCAATGGCAGGCTGCCCGCAGTTGTCGGCGCCGCTGACGGCGGGCAACGCTGCGTGGGGGCTGGCGGAGGAGGGCTCGCCCGGCCATCCGGACTGGCGCAGCAGCGTGGAGAGGATCGTCAGGGCACGCTGGCCGCGTTCTTCGAGCAGGACGCGGTCGGTGGTGGTGAGGTAGGCAGTATGCGTGGCGTGGAACGCGGCAATGGCCGCCGCGGCGACGATGAAGCTGAGCAGTAGTGCCACCAGCAGTTCGACCAGCGTGAATGCCTTCGATGCGGACCATGTCATGGCCGCACCCACAAGGCGATCGAGGGCATGCCGGCCTGCGCGCCAGGCCGTCCTGCCATGATCAGTCGGGCGTCGTCCGGGCACGCAAATGCCGGGACGCCCCCGCACGTTGCCGGCTGTGCGACTTCCAGTTCAGCACGCTCTGCTGCAAGCCTTGCCGCCTGGGCCAGCGTGTCGAATTCACGCTGCCGGGACAGCGCCCCGGGCGCCATCCCCATCATTGGCATCAGCCCGATGCCAAGCACGACCAGCGCGCAAAGCACCTCGTGCAGAGCGAAGCCGGCAGAGCGGCCGGTTTCGCGCGGCCGGATGCGCGGGCGTTGACGTATGGGCTTGCGAAGCGCCTGCATGAGCGGTCACCAAGACTTGCTGGGAACGTCAAGGTAGCTGTCGTGAGGGCGCGGGAATGTGCCTAAGCGTGAAGGATTTGCGGAATCTTGTTTCGCTACGCCTTGCGCGGGGCGGATGCGGCAAACTCGTCGAGCACGTCGCGGAATTCCGACACATCCTCAAAGCTCCGATACACCGAAGCAAAGCGGATATACGCGATCTTGTCGAGCTTGCGCAATTCACGCATCACCAGTTCGCCGACCTGGCTGCTGGGGATTTCCTTCTCGCCCAGGGCCAGCAGTTTCTCTTCGATACGGGTGATGGCTTCGTCGATGGCTTCGGCCGAGACCGGGCGCTTGCGCAGCGCCAGGCGCATGGAATCCTTCAGCTTGGCGCGGGTGTAGTCCACGCGCGAGCCGTTTTTCTTGACGATGGCGGGGAAGAACAGCTCGATCCGCTCATAGGTGGTGAAGCGGCGGTCGCAGGCTTCGCAGCGGCGGCGCCGGCGCACGGCATCGCCGTCTTCCGACATGCGGGTGTCGAGTACCTGGGTATTGGAATGACCGCAAAAGGGGCACTTCATGCCGGACCACCTTCAGTTGAACCCCGTCGCCTTGTCCGTGTTGTCGTTCTGCGGTGGCGGGGCGGGTTGGCGAGGCCCGCAAGCCAGGTGCCCTGGGGCGCCGGCTTGCGGAGCTGCCGGCCGCTCATGCGAACATGCATGGGCGGCCTCGATGCATCAGCCGTAGACCGGGAAGCGCTTGGTCAGGGCAGCCGCCTGCTCGCGCACGCTGGCGATGTTGGCGGCGTCGTGCGGGTTGTCCAGCACATCGGCGATCAGGTTGCCGACGATGCGGGCTTCTTCTTCCTTGAAGCCGCGCGTGGTCATGGCCGGCGAGCCCAGGCGGATGCCCGAGGTCACGAACGGCTTTTCCGGATCGTTGGGGATGGCGTTCTTGTTGACGGTGATATGCGCCTCGCCCAGGATGCGCTCGGCTTCCTTGCCGGTGATGTTCTTGGCGCGCAGGTCGACCAGCATCACGTGGCTCTCGGTGCGGCCCGAGACAATGCGCAGGCCGCGCGCGATCAGGGTCTCGGCCAGCACGGCGGCGTTCTTCACCACTTGCTGCTGGTAGGCCTTGAACTCGGGCGTCAGCGCTTCCTTGAACGCGACGGCCTTGCCGGCGATCACGTGCATCAGCGGGCCGCCCTGGATGCCGGGGAAGATGGCCGAGTTGATGGCCTTCTCATGCTCGGCCTTCATCAGGATCACGCCGCCGCGCGGGCCGCGCAGGCTCTTGTGCGTGGTGGTGGTGACGAAGTCGGCGTGCGGCACCGGGTTCGGGTACACCCCCGCGGCGATCAGGCCGGCGTAGTGGGCCATGTCGACCATGAAGTAGGCGCCGATTGACTTGGCCACGCGGCCGATGCGCTCGAAGTCGATGCGCAGCGCGAAGGCCGAGGCGCCGGCGATGATCAGCTTGGGCTTCTTCTCTTGGGCCAGCTTTTCGAGCGCGTCGTAGTCGATGTCTTCCTGGGCGTTCAGGCCGTAGCTGACCACGTTGAACCACTTGCCGCTCATGTTCAGGGCCATGCCGTGGGTCAGGTGGCCGCCTTCGGCCAGGCTCATGCCCATGATGGTGTCGCCCGGCTTGAGCACGGCGAAGTACACGCCCTGGTTGGCCTGCGAGCCCGAGTTGGGCTGCACGTTGGCGGCTTCGGCGCCGAACAGCTGCTTGACGCGGTCAATGGCCAGCTGCTCGACGATGTCGACGTACTCGCAACCGCCGTAGTAGCGCTTGCCGGGATAGCCCTCGGCGTACTTGTTGGTCAGCTGCGAACCCTGGGCGGCCATCACGGCCGGCGAAGTGTAGTTCTCGGAGGCGATCAGCTCGATGTGGTCTTCCTGACGCTGGTTTTCCTGCTGGATGGCGGCAAAGACCTCGGGGTCGATCTGGTCGATCGTAAAACGGCTGCGTTCGAACATGGCGAAACTCGTCTGAAAAATAGGGAATCCGATTCACGCATCGGGGGTAGGGCGCGCGGGGAAGGCTAGCGGCGACCAGCACCGGCGGCATGTTGTAACCGTCGGTGCAGGGCGCACCCTGCTTCCCATTCGCTGCCCAGGCGAGCGGCAGGCGCAAAGAACTTCACGCCCAGGCGTGCTGAACCTTACGCGAACGCGTAATGAACGTCACGCCAGAGAACTTGCGCTTCCTCGTGGTAGTGCCCACTGACTTCGCCAGTCGCGCAAGATGGAATGGTTGGGCGCAGTGTAGCGCGAGGCGGGCGCCCGCCGCAAGCCGTCGGCCCGCCAGCCAAGCCCTGGCAAGGGCTGGCGCGGGGCTGGCCAGCAACTTGCTGTTGCAAAGTCGTCCTGCGGGTTTACACGAAACCGCTATCGCTCTCCGTTACAATCGCGGCCATGACAAACTTTGTCTGGACCCTGCGGGTGTACTGGGAAGACACCGACGCGGGCGGCGTGGTGTTCTACGCCAATTACCTCAAGTTCTTCGAGCGCGCCCGCACCGAGTGGCTGCGCTCGCTCGGCATCGAACAGCAGGCGCTCGCCGACCAGGCAGGCGTGGTGTTTATCGTCCGCAGCACGGTGGTGGACTACAATGCGCCCGCCCGGCTGGATGACCAGCTTGAGATCCGCACGCGCATCGACCGGGTCGGCCCGGCTTCGGTGCAGTTCACCCAGGAAGCCTGGCGTGGCGAACTGATGCTTGCCACCGGCGCGATCCGCGTCGGATGCGTCGACAGAAGCACTTTCCGTCCCGCCCCGATCCCCGACCCCGTTCTAGCCACCATCAAGTCAGCACGATGAATCCCGTGACCGTCACGCAAGACCTGTCGATCGTAACGCTGGTGCTCCACGCCAGCCTGCTGGCGCAGGCCGTCATGGCGCTGCTGCTCGTCATGTCGCTGTTTTCGTGGACCTATATCTTCCGCAAGCACCTGGCGGTGCGTGCCGCGCGCAGCCAGACCGAAGGGTTCGAGCGCGACTTCTGGGCCGGCGGCGACCTGCAGGCGCTATATAACAGTGCCGTCAACAACCGTCACAACACCGGTGCGCTGGAACGGATCTTCGAATCCGGCATGGGCGAGTTCCTGAAGGCGCGCGAGCGCGGCAACGAGGCCGGCGCGCTGCTGGACGCGGCACGGCGCGCCATGCGCGCGGCCTACCAGCGCGAGATGGACGTGCTCGAATCACACCTGCCGTTCCTGGCGTCGGTCGGTTCGGTGAGCCCGTATATCGGCCTGTTCGGCACGGTGTGGGGGATCATGAACGCGTTCCGCGGTCTGTCGAATGTGCAGCAGGCGACGCTTGCATCGGTGGCGCCCGGTATTGCCGAGGCCCTGGTGGCCACTGCGATCGGCCTGTTCGCGGCCATCCCGGCGGTGATCGCCTATAACCGCTATGCCACGGAAATCGACCGCCTGGCGATCCGGTTCGAGAGCTTCATGGAAGAGTTCCTGAACATCCTGCAGCGGCAGACCCGCTAACCGTATCCAATACCAACGGTCCGGGCGCAAGCCCGGGCCGGCGTTTCCAGGAGTCCTGCAATGGCAGCCATTCAGCGCCGTGGCGGCTCGCGCCGCCGGGCCAGCGCCGAGATCAACGTCGTGCCGTATATCGACGTCATGCTCGTGCTGCTGGTCATCTTCATGGTGGCCGCACCGATCGTGAGCCCCGCCACGGTCGACCTGCCCACCGTGGCCAATGCCACGCCGCAGCAGAAGGCACCGCCGATCGTGGTCACCGTGCATGAAAGCGGCCAGCTGACCGCGCGCGGCAAGGACAACGCCGGCAATGCCTTCGAGCGCAAGCTCGACAAGCAGGGCCTGCTCGACTTCGTGCACCAGCGCCAGAACGAGAACCCTGACCAGCCGGTGGTGATTGCCGCCGACCGCTCGGTCAAGTACGAGGCGGTGCTGGACGTGATGTCGATCCTGAAAGCCGACGGCGTCAAGCGCGTTGGCCTGATGGTCAAGTCCAAGACCTCCTGACGCATTGAAGCGCCTATCTGATTGCCGTTGCGCCTGATGACGACCGCCGCCGCCCATCCCTATCAGCCGGTCAAGGAGCGGGGAACCCTGCGTTCCTTCCTGCTCGCGCTCTTCATGCACCTGATGCTGGTCATCGTGCTGTATTACGGCGTGCACTGGCAGAGCAGCACCCCGGTCGGCGCGGAAGCCGAGTTGTGGGAAGAGATCCCGGCCGCCACCGCGCCCCCGCCGCCGATAGCGCGGCCGGAGCCGGTGGTGCAGCCGCGCCCGGCCCCGCCGGCGCCCGAGGTGAAGAGCAAGGTCGAGGAAGACGCCGACATCGCGCTGGAGCGCCAGAAGCGCCGGGCCGAGGCGGCCGCGCGCGAAGAGGCCGAGCACAAGCAGGCGGCTGCTCGCAAGGAAGCCGAGCACAAGGAGGCGGAGCGCAAGGAGGCGGAGCGCAAGGAGGCGGAGCGCAAGGAGGCGGAGCGCAAGGAGGCGGAGCGCAAGGAGGCTGCCCGCAAGGAAGCCGAGCGCAAGGAAGCGGAGCAGCGCGAAGCCGAGCGCAAGGAAGTCCAGCGCAAGGACGACGCGAAGAAAAAGGCCGCGCAGCAGCAGGAACAGCAGCGCAAGGAACTGGCCGAGCGCAAGGAAGTGGAACGCAAGGAAGCCGAACGCAAGGAAGCGGACGCCAAGGCCAGGGCCCAGGCGGACGCGAAGGCCAAGGCCGATGCCAAGGCCAAGGCTGACGCCGAGGCCAGGGCCAAAGCCAAGGCGGATGCCGATGCCAGGGCCAAGCACGAGGCCGCGGCCAATGCCCAGCGCAAGAGCGAGCTGGCGCGCCTGCAGGCGCTGGCCGGCGGCTCCGGCGCGGGCGGTGGCGGCGTGGGCAATACGGCCGGCGCGGGCGCCGGCGGCGGTGGCAAGGCGTCGCCGGGCTATGCGGACCGCGTGCGCCGCCGCGTCAAGCCGAACATCGTCTTTACCGAGGACGTGCCGGGCAACCCGTCGGCGGTGGTGTCGGTGCAGCTGGCGCCGGATGGTTCGCTGCTGTCGGCGCGGATGTCCAAGTCCAGCGGCGACTCGGGTTGGGACAATGCCGTACTGCGCGCGGTCGAGCGATCCGACCCGCTGCCGCGCGATGAGAACGGCAAGGCGCCGGCCAGCTTCACCATTACCTTCCGGCCGAAGGACTGAGTGACCTGCGCGGCATGATTTGCAACATAATGCAACCTTCATCGCCGGGTCTTGGTCCCAGCGCTAGCATGACAGGTTGCCTGACGCAGCCGACAGTGTGCGGGTCGCACGCGGACGGGGCATGCGCCACGCGCTGCAATGCCATGTTTGCCCGTGTTGCCGATTGCCTGTCGTGCCCGACGAAACTTGAAATCGACTGAGGAGCAGCATGCGAAAGCTTTGGGCCCCCAACTGGCTGTCCGCGAGGCGGCACAACGCAAACCAACCCGCATCTCAACGCGCCACCGGGCCGGCCCCACTGGCTGGCCGCCGCGCGCTGATGGCCTGGCTGGCCGCGGCAATGACGATGGCGGCCGGCGCCGCGCACGCGCAACTCAACGTTGAGATCTCCGGGGTCGGCTCCAGCCAGATCCCGGTGGCCACCGCCAACTTCCAGGGCGAGGCCCAGGCCCCGCAGAACCTGACCGCGATCATCCGCTCCGACCTGGCACGCAGCGGGCGTCTTCGCAATGTCGACCCGGGCGGCGCCACCGTGGCGGAATCCGCCAATGTCGACCTGGGCAGTTGGAAATCGCGCGGCGCCGATGCTTTCGTCGCCGGCAGCGTGACCCCGGCCGCCGGCGGCAAGTACGAAGTGCGCTTCCGCCTGTACGACACCGTCAAGGGCCAGAGCCTGGGCGGCCTGGCCTTTACCGTCAACCAGTCCCAGCTGCGCGTGACCGCGCACAAGATCGCCGACTACATCTATGAAAAACTGCTGGGCGAGCGCGGCGTGTTTGCCACGCGCCTGTCCTACGTGTCGAAGGTGGGCGGCCGCTACCAGCTGCTGATCTCCGACTCCGACGGCCAGAACGCGCAGGTGGCGCTGACCAGCAACGAGCCGATCATCTCGCCGTCGTGGTCGCCGGACGGCGCGCGCGTGGCCTATGTCTCGTTCGAGTCCAGGAAGCCGGTGGTGTACGTGCATGACCTGGCCAGCGGCAAGCGCACGCTGGTGTCGAACCAGAAGGGCAACAACAGCGCGCCGTCGTGGTCGCCCGATGGCCGGTACCTGGCGCTGGCGCTGTCGCGCGACGGCAATACCCAGGTCTATCAGGTCAATGCGGACGGCTCCGGCATCCGCCGCCTCTCCCGCAGCAGCGCCATCGACACCGAGCCGCAGTACTCGCCCGACGGCAAGAGCATCTACTTCACCAGCGACCGCGGCGGTGCGCCGCAGATCTACCGCATGCCGGCTTCCGGCGAGGAAGGCGGAGGCGCGCAACGTGTCACCTTCAAGGGCAGCTACAACGTGAGCCCGCGCATTTCGCCGGATGGCAAGTACCTGGCGTACATCTCGCGCGCGGGCGGCTTCAAGTTGCAGCTGCAGGACCTGAGCAACGGCGACGTGACGTCGCTGACCGATACGGCCAACGACGAAGCGCCGAGCTTCGCCGCCAACGGCAAGTACATCCTTTATGCCACCCGCGTGGGAGGTCGCGCGGTGCTGGCGGCGGTGTCCACTGACGGGCGTACCCGGCAGGTTCTGTCCCTCCAGTCCGGCGATGTTCGCGAGCCGTCCTGGGGTCCTTTCATGCAATAACAGGAGTCATTCACCATGCCCCAACTGATGCCCAAAACCCTTGCCATTGCCGCACTGCTGGCCCTTGGCGCCTGCAGCTCCGGCGTCAAGCTGGACGACACCGCCAATGCCGGCGCCGGCGCTGGCGGCACGGGTGCCGATGCGCGCGCCGTCACCCCGGTGACCGCTGCCGATCCGCTGAACGACCCGAACAGCCCGCTGGCCAAGCGCAGCGTGTACTTCGACTTCGACAGCTACTCGGTCAAGTCCGACTACCAGGGCATGCTGGGCGCGCACGCCAAGTACCTGTCGGGCAACCAGGGCCGCAAGATCCTGATCCAGGGCAACACCGACGAACGCGGCACCAGCGAGTACAACCTGGCGCTGGGCCAGAAGCGCGCCGAAGCCGTGCGCCGCTCGCTGGCCTCGATGGGTGTGCCCGACACCCAGATGGAAGCCGTGAGCCTGGGCAAGGAAAAGCCCAAGGCCGCCGGCCATGATGAAGCCGCGTGGGCCGAAAACCGCCGCGCGGACATCAACTACTGATCTGTGGACAGCCCTTCATGAAAGCACGCGTTTCCACCCTGTTGTGGCTCGCCGCCGTCGCCGGCGGCGGCATGCTGCCGCTGTCGCACGCGCATGCCGGAGTGTTCGACGATGACGAGGCCCGCAAGGCCGTTATCAACCTGCGCGACCAGTTCAATGGTTTCCAGGCGACCGCGACGCAGCGCATCGAGCAGAACAGCCGCACCACGCTCGACATGCAGAACCAGCTCGAGGGCCTGCGCCAGGAAGTGGCGCGGCTGCGCGGCCAGAACGAAGTGCTGCAGAACACGGTGGACACGCTGCAGAAGCAGCAAAAGGACTACTACGCCGACCTCGATGCGCGCCTGAAGAAATTCGAGCCGCAGCAGGTCACGGTCGAAGGCCGCGAAGGCCTGTCGCAGCCGGGCGAGAAGCCCGAATACGATGCCGCGCTCAAGCAGTTCCAGGCGGGCGACTTCAAGAGCGCCGGGAGTGCCTTCTCGGCGTTCGTGAAGAAGTATCCGCAGAGCCCGTACGTGCCGCTGGCACAGTACTGGCTCGGCAACTCGCTGTACGCGCAGCGCGACTACAAGGGCTCCACCGCGGTGCTGCAGAACATGATCAACGCCAACCCGACGCACCCCAAGGTGCCGGACGCAATGATCGCGGTCGCCAACAATCAGCTCGAGTCCGGCCAGAAGGCGGCCGCGCGCAAGACGCTGGAACAGGTGGTGGCCAAGTATCCGGGCACTGAAGGTGCGCAGGCGGCCAGCAACCGGCTGAAGACGTTGAAGTAACGCCGGAAGCGGCCGGCTCGCCCGGTCCTCGGTCTGCAAGGCCCGCTTTGGCGGGCCTTTTTCTTGGGCCGCGTTAAAATACGCGATTCGCCTGAATGTTTTGCGCGCCAACCCGGCGCTCCCCATCATGACCAAACGCGCCATCGTCCTGCTGTCCGGCGGACTCGACTCCGCCACCGTCCTCGCCATGGCCCACGCCCAGGGCTTCGAGACCTATGCGCTGTCGATGCGCTACGGCCAGCGCCACTCCTCCGAGCTGGAAGCCGCCAAGCGCGTGGCGGCCGCGCTGGGCGCCACGCGCCACGAGATTGTCGACCTGGACCTGCGCCGCTTCGGCGGCTCGGCGCTGACCGACGACACCCTGGAGGTGCCGACCGACGGCGCTTCCGGCGGCATCCCGGTGACCTACGTGCCGGCGCGCAACACCATCATGCTGTCGCTGGCGCTCGGCTGGGCCGAGGCCGTCGGCGGGCGCGACCTGTTCTTCGGCGCCAACGCGGTCGACTACTCCGGCTATCCGGACTGCCGCCCGGAATACGTCGCGGCCTATGAAACGCTGGCCAACCTGGCCACCAAGGCCGGGGTCGAGGGCGACCGCTTCCGCGTGCATGCGCCCATCATCGACATGACCAAGGGCGAGATCATCCGTGCCGGCATTGCGCTGGGCGTGGACTACAGCCTGACGGTGTCGTGCTACCAGGCCGACGACGACGGCCGCGCCTGCGGCGTGTGCGATTCGTGCCGCATCCGCCGCGCTGGCTTCGAGGCCGCCGGCGTGCCCGACCCGACCCGCTACCAGTCTGCCGCCTGAGCACCAGCCGCCGTCCACGCCCCCGACATGCCTGATATCGACCTCGCCGCGCTCTCGCGCACCGTGCTGCTGAGCACGTTCGTCCTGACCTTCCTCTTTGGTGCCGTGCTGCAGCGCACGCACTTCTGCACCATGGGGGCGGTCTCGGACATCGTCAACATGGGCGACTGGAGCCGCATGCGCATGTGGGTGCTGGCAATCGGCGTGGCCATGATCGGCACCGGCGCGCTGGCCTGGACCGGCGCGATCGACCCCACCAAGACCATCTACACCGCCAGCAAGCTCGGCTGGCTGTCTGCGCTGGCCGGGGGGCTGATGTTCGGTTTCGGCATGGTGCTGGCGTCGGGCTGCGGCAGCAAGACGCTGGTGCGCATCGGCGCCGGCAACCTGAAGTCGCTGGTCGTCTTTGTCTTCCTGGGCCTGTCGGCCTACATGACGCTGCGCGGGGTGTTCGGCGTAGTGCGCGTGAATACCGTCGACGCGGTGGCGCTGACGCTGCCCACCACGCAGGACTTGCCCTCCGTGCTGGCGCAGGGCACGGGACTCGCGCGCGGCGCGCTGCAGCTGGGCCTGGGCCTGGTGCTGGGCGGTGTGCTGGTGCTGTGGGCGCTGGCGGGCCGGGGCTTCCGCTCGTTCGACAACCTGCTTGGCGGCATCGGCGTGGGCCTGATCATCGTGGCGATGTGGTACGTGTCCGGCCACCTCGGCTATGTCTCCGAAGACCCCAACACGCTCGAAGAACTGTTCGTCTCGACCAACAGCGGCCGCATGGAAAGCCTGAGCTTTGTCTCGCCCTATGCCTATACACTCGACTGGCTGATGATGTTCAGCGACAAGAGCAAGGTGCTGACGGTCGGCATCGTCAGCGTGTTCGGCGTGATCGCCGGCGCGGCGGTCTATGCCCTGGCCACGCGCACATTCCGCTGGGAAGGCTTCGGCAATGCCGAGGACGTGGCCAACCACATGGTCGGCGGCATCCTGATGGGTGCAGGCGGGGTGACCGCGCTGGGCTGCACCGTGGGGCAAGGCCTGTCGGGCGTGTCGACGCTGGCGATTGGCTCGTTTATCGCGCTTGCCGGTATCCTGGCGGGGGCGGTGCTGGCGTTCCGCTACCAGATATGGCGTCTGGAGCGCATGGTCTGAGGCGTGTAGCCGCGCCGAAGGCTTGACACATCGAGAATCGCGTCACTATAATCGCGGTTCTGTTTTTTCGGGTCGTTAGCTCAGTCGGTAGAGCAGCGGACTTTTAATCCGTTGGTCGCGTGTTCGAGTCACGCACGACCCACCAGTATTGCGAAGGGCCTGTGGCGCAAGTCACAGGCCCTTTTTGCGTTCTGGCATGCCCCGGTAGTGGGGGGTGCTTTAACTTGTTCGAGTTAGAGACTTAGACCTGCCTGCGCAGCACAATGGGTCGACCGTGGCGTGTGGACCGCGGTATATGGGAACGGCCGCGAGACACGGCCCCCCAACAAGACCCTATGCGGCGAGCAGGCGTTTCCTTGCCGGCCAGCGGGCACGTGCTGCGCATCATCTGGCCGTTCGTACCGGTTGTCGTTGCGCTGGCGTTGTTCAGCATCGCCAGCCTGGACCTGTTGTCGGCCGCGCGCGCATTTGTCGCGGGTGAGAGCCAGTGGTCCAAGGGCCAGAAAAACGCCGTGCTGCACCTGCTGCGCTACGGCGAGGACCGCGATCCGGCAGATTTCGAGGCGTACCTGGGGTCGATCGCCATCCCGCTGGGCGACCATCGCGCGCGCCTGGAACTCGACCGCGACGAGCCCGACCTGGAGCGCGTGCGAGAAGGATTCCTCGCCGGCGGCAACCATCCCGACGACATTCCGGGGATGGTGCGGCTGTACCGCAATTTCCGCAAGATCCAGGAGGTCGATGCCGCGATCCGCGTCTGGGCGACAGGCGACATCGAGATCTCTGCCCTGCACGAACAGGCACTGGCGCTGCGCCGCCTGATAGCCCAGCCCGGTTGCAGTACCGAGTGCGTGGCGCCGGTGTTGCGCAACATCGCGCAGATCGATGCCAGGCTGACGCCGCTGGAGCGGGCCTTTTCAGGCCATCTGGGCCAGGCCTCGCGCCGCGTGACCCGCTTGCTCACCAACGGCAGCGCGGTGATGGCGGCCGCGCTGCTGATGTCGGCGATCCTGCTGTCGGTGGCGCCGCTGCGGCGCGAGCGCCGGCTGCGCGAGGCGCTGGCGCAGCGTGAAGAGCAGTTGCAACTGGCGGTGGAAGGCAGCAACGACGGGCTCTGGGACTGGCACCTCGGCCGCGGCGAGCTGTACTTTTCGCCGCGCTGCGCGCAGATGCTGGGCTATCGGGACGACGAACTGCCGCATGCGCGCGAGACCGTGCTGGGGCTGTTGCATCCGTCCGAGCTGTCCGCCTTCGAAGAGAAGCTGGCGCAGCACCTGCGCAGCGGCGAGCCCTACGATGCCGAATTCCGCCTGCGCAACCGGGCCGGCGGCTACCTGTGGGTGCGTGCCCGCGGCCGGCTGGTGCGCGGGGCAGGGCGCCGGCGCGCGCGCATGGCGGGCTCGCTGACCGATATCTCCGACCACAAGCGCTACGAGACCCAGCTCTTCGCCGAGAAGGAACGCGCCCAGGTCACGCTGCAGGCCATCGGCGACGCCGTGGTCACGGCCGATGTGTGGGGGCGCGTGCATTCGCTCAATCCCGCGGCCGAGGCCCTCACCGGCTGGCGCGAAGCCGAAGCCCAGGGCCGCCCTCTGGGCGAAGTCTGCGTGCTGCGCGACGAGGAAAGCCTGGCGCCGCTGCCCGATATCGTGACGCTGGCGCTGCGCCAGCGCTGGCGCAGCCGGTCGGCGCAGCTGGTGCAGCGCGTCGGGTCCGGGCAGCCCGGCCAGGCGCTGGCGGTCAAGCCTTCGGTGGCGTTGATCCGCGACCGCGCCGCGCAGGCCATCGGCGTGGTGGTGGTGCTGCACGACATCAGCCAGGAGCGGGCGCATGCCGCGCGGCTGGCGTACGAGGCCAGCCACGACGCGCTGACCGGGCTGGTCAACCGCGCCGAGTTCGAGCGCAGGCTGGGCGCGGCGATCACGCGGGGACGCGCGCAAGGCGCCACCCATACGCTTATGTACCTGGACCTGGACCAGTTCAAGGTGGTCAACGATACCTGCGGCCATGCCGCCGGCGACGAGCTGATCCGGCAGATGGCCGAGGTGATGCGCAGCCAGCTGCGGCGCGGCGATACGCTGGCGCGCCTCGGCGGCGACGAGTTCGGCGTGCTGCTGGAGCATTGCGGCACCGCCGATGGCGAGAGCGTGGCCGAAGGGCTGCGCCGTGCCATCGCGAGCTTCCGCTTTGCGCATCGCCAGCGCACCTTCGCGGTGGGTGCCAGCATCGGCCTGGTCACGCTGGACCGGCAGACCGGCAGCGTGGCCGAGGCGCTGAGCGCGGCCGACGCGGCCTGCTACGTGGCCAAGGAGGGCGGGCGCAACCGCGTGCAGGTCTACCATCCCATGGACAGCGTGGTGCAGGCGCGCCATGGCGAGATGGAGTGGGTCAGCCGCGTGCATGCGGCGCTGGCGGCCGGCCGCTTCTGCCTGTTCGCGCAGGAGATCGTGCCGGTGCAATCTGGCGCGCTGCCGGAGACCGGCCGCCACGTGGAACTGCTGCTGCGCATGGTCGACGAACGCGGCCGGCTGGTGCCGCCGATGGCCTTCGTGCCGGCCTGCGAGCGCTACAACCTGATGCCGATGATCGACCGCTGGGTGGTCGAGACCGCGTTTGGCACGCTGGCGGGACGGCAGGCGGAGATCGCCACCTGCGCGATCAACCTGTCAGGCTCGTCGCTGGCGGACATCCAGTTTCCCGATTTCGTGCGCGAGCAGGCGCAGCGCTTCGGTATTGCGCTGGACGGCATCTGCTTCGAAATCACGGAAACCGCGGCGATCTCAAACCTGGCCCAGGCCGGCGCGTTCATCGTGCAGCTGCAGCAGCTGGGCTGCCAGTTTGCGCTGGACGACTTTGGCGCGGGCATGTCGTCGTTCACCTATTTGAAGCACCTGCCCGCGGCCTACCTGAAGATCGACGGCAGCTTCGTGCGCGATATGCTGGCCGATCCGGTCAACCTGGTGATGGTGGAGGTGATCCAGCGCATCGGCCACGCCATGGGCAAGAAGACCATTGCGGAATTCGTCGAGAGCGAGGCGATGCTGGAGCGGCTGCGCGAGCTGGGCGTGGACCTGGCGCAGGGCTACCACATTGCGCCGCCGGTGCCGTTCGCACCGGCCGGCCCCGAGGCCGGGGAGCGGCCAGCGCTGGCGCTGGTGGGCTGAACTGCCGGGCGCGGGGTCAGCGAAGCGGAATCAGGGCACCAGCGGATCGTGGAAGCCGGTATCGCTGGCGGGTGGAGTGGCTGCCGGCGCGGTCGCGGGTGGCACGGCCTGCCCCCTGGCATCGCGCCAGGTGTTGTAGGCCCAGTAGGCGGCGCCAGCCACCATGCCAACCTTGGACAGCTTCCAGGTCCAGCGCAGCACCGGCGTGCGCTTGAGCAGCGGCAGCGCCAGCGTCACCGCGGTGCTCAGCAGCGGGTAATCCTTGGTCATGCCGACCACCTTCATCCACGAGCCCGGACGGGCAATGCGCGGCAGCCAGCTGCTGAGGGTGCTCAGGCGCTGCGTGTTGCTGCGCACGGCGTGCAGGGCCTGCAGGCAGTCGTGGCGTTCCAGTGCGGCGCGGGTCAGCAGCAGTTCCTTGCGCACTGCCAGCGGCAGGCGCACCTCTTGTGTAAACCGGGCCCGCCGCGGGGGGGCGCGGCGGGTGCGTGCGGTCGTGCTGTCGTCGGGTTCCAGGGTGCTCATCGGCGCAGGATCTCCCGGTCTTTGTCGATTTCGGCGAGCGTGGCCTCCAGCATCGGCGGGGCGTTGCGCACCAGGTTGCGTGCATACGCCAGGCAAATCGCGCACAGCACCAGGTAAAGGACCGTCAGTGCGCCCAGCGCCTGCCAGCGGTAGGTATCCCAGAACAGGATGGTGATCAGCCCGGTCAGGGTGACCAGCCCGATGCCAAAGAACACCAGGCCGAAGCAGGCCAGCAGCGCGACCTTCATCAGGCGCGTGCGTTCCTCGGCAAGCTCCACGCTGGCGAGTTCGAGGCGGGTCTGGATCATTGCCACCAGCGAGCCGGCCAGGTTGCGCACGGAATCAAGGAACTTGGGGGAAGGGGGGGATTCGCTCATGCGGCTCCGGCGTGAAAGAGCGGCGCGCCGGCGTGGCCGTGCGCGCCTTTCCAGCAGGCGGGGCCGGGGCGCCCTGCATGTGTCATCGACATGCGGGCGCCCCGGCCACTGGCAACCCGATGACCGGGTTGCCGCTTTGGCGCGGCACCAGCGTGCCGCGCCCGGTTGGATCTGCTTACTTGCGGTTCAGCAGCAGACCGATCAGCAGGCCCACGCCGGCCGCCACGCCCACGGCGCGCCACGGGTGGTCGTGCACGTAGTCATCGGTGGCGCGCGCGGCGGCCTTGCTCTTGGTCACGACGGCATCTTGCAGGTCCTGGGCCTTTTCCTTGGCTTGCTTGAGCAGGCCCATGCCACGCTCGCGCAGTTCGGCGGCCTTTTCCCCGGTGGTCGAGGCGGCTTGCTTCAGCAGTTCCTCGGCGTCGGACAGAACGGTCTTGACATCGCTCATCAGTTTCTCCTGTTTGCGGGCGGTTGGTTCGGTTTGTGCGGATTCTGACATTTTCTACGCTCCGAGGCTAACGGCATTTGTCGGACTGATACTTAGCATATGTGGCGGGCGGCCGTGGTTTCAAGGCTGCACGCCACTGCGCGGGCCACTTCGGTGCCTGGTATCGCCAGCATGCCGGAAAGCAGGCGTGATGAATGTTAGAAAATGTCTTTATGACTTCGAGTGATTTTGTAGTGACTTTATATTCGTTTGGGTTGGATATCAATCCGGTTACTCTGGTTTCACCCCGAAATCAGGAGAACAGAACATGGCATTGCGTCTTGGCGACATCGCCCCGGACTTCGAGCAGGATTCGAGCGAAGGCCGCATCAGCTTCCATGCGTGGCTTGGCGACAGCTGGGGCGTGCTGTTCTCGCACCCGGCGGACTACACCCCGGTGTGCACCACCGAACTGGGCCTGACGGCAAAGCTGAAGGATGAATTCGCGCGGCGCGGCGTCAAGGCGATTGCCTTGTCGGTGGACAACGTGGACTCGCACCGCGGCTGGATTCAGGATATCAACGAGACCCAGTCGACCCGGGTCAATTTCCCGATCCTGGCCGATGGCGACCGCAAGGTGTCGCAGCTCTACGACATGATTCACCCGAATGCGAACGAGACCCTGACGGTGCGCTCGCTGTTCATCATCGATCCGAAGAAGAAGGTGCGCCTGATCATCACCTATCCGGCCAGCACCGGGCGCAATTTCAACGAAATCCTGCGCGTGATCGACTCGCTGCAGCTGACCGACAACCACAGCGTGGCCACGCCGGGCAACTGGCAGGACGGCGACGATGTGGTGATCGTGCCTTCGCTGAAGGACGAAGCGGTGATCCGCGAGAAATTCCCGAAAGGCTACCAGGCGGTGCGGCCGTACTTGCGCCTGACGCCCCAACCCAACAAATGAACGCGGCCCCGCGTGAAGGCGGGGCCGGCGTGCAAGACAGGTGTTTTATCGACGGGGGCAGCCTCGTCGTCTCCTTGGTAGTGTGCTTGGCCCGGCTTTCCAGCCGGGCCTTTTTATGAGGCTGCCCCAGGACGATTCTGGCGTCGTTGCGCGGCCTTGCCGTACCATTTGTACTGTCTGCGGCCGCGCGCCAAGCCAGAACCGCTTCGCTTCGCCCTGGGGCAGCCTCACTTGGTCAGAAGAAAGCCTGCAGGCCGGTCTGGGCGCGGCCCAGGATCAGCGCATGGATATCGTGGGTGCCTTCATAGGTGTTGACCACCTCCAGGTTCACCACATGGCGGATCACGCCGAACTCGTCCGAGATGCCGTTGCCGCCCAACATGTCGCGCGCCACGCGGGCGATGTCGAGCGACTTGCCGCACGAATTGCGCTTCATGATCGAGGTGATTTCCACAGCGGCGGTGCCTTCGTCCTTCATGCGGCCCAGGCGCAGGCAGCCTTGCAGGCCCAGCGTGATCTCGGTCTGCATGTCGGCCAGCTTCTTCTGCACCAGCTGGGTGGCGGCCAGCGGGCGGCCGAACTGCTTGCGGTCCAGCGTGTACTGGCGGGCGGTATGCCAGCAGAACTCGGCGGCGCCCAGCGCGCCCCAGGCGATGCCGTAGCGGGCCGAGTTCAGGCAGGTGAACGGGCCCTTCAGGCCGCTTACGCCCGGCATGATGTTCTCTTCCGGCACGAACACCTGGTCCAGCACGATTTCGCCGGTGATCGAGGTGCGCAGGCCGACCTTGCCATGGATGGCCGGTGCCGACAGGCCCTTCCAGCCCTTTTCCAGGATAAAGCCGCGGATCGCTTCCTTGCCGTCGTCGCCCTGCAGCTTGGCCCAGACCACGAACACGTCGGCGATCGGCGAGTTGGTGATCCACATCTTGGCGCCGCTCAGCTCATAGCCGCCGTCGACCTTCTTGGCGCGGGTGACCATCGAGCCCGGGTCGGAGCCGTGGTTCGGTTCGGTCAGGCCGAAGCAGCCGATCCACTCGCCGGTGACGAGCTTGGGCAGGTACTTCTGCTTTTGCGCTTCGCTGCCGAATTCAAAGATCGGCACCATGACCAGCGAGGACTGCACGCTCATCATCGAGCGGTAGCCGGAATCGACACGCTCCACTTCACGCGCGATCAGGCCGTAGCTGACGTAGTTCAGGCCCGGGCCGCCGTACTGTTCCGGGATGGTGGGGCCGAGCAGGCCCAGTTCGCCCATCTCGCGGAAGATCTCCACGTCGGTTTTCTCGTTGCGGAACGACTGCAGCACGCGCGGCATCAGCTTGTCCTGACAGTACGCCGCTGCGGCGTCGCGCACCATGCGTTCGTCGGCGGTCAGTTGCTGGTCCAGCAACAGGGGGTCGGCCCAGTGGAATTCGGCGTTGGCAGCCATGCAGGTCTCCTTCGGTAGCGCGGCGGAAGCGGCGGGCGGGTCGGCCAAATGCCGCTGGCCGCGCCGTGTATCCGGCAATCATGACGGGTTCGGTGATCGTGCGGAGGATTCTCTTGAGATCCGTGAAGTTCCGCATTGCGGAACTGTGTTCCGTTGAATTAGTATATCGCAATGGGTTTGCCATGCAACAGGCAAAACCCCCGACTTCCGTGCCTTTGTGCGATGAGCGGACGTCCGCCGACCTGTGAGGAGCCGCCCTTGACCAGTCAGTCCACCAACCCGTCACTTTCTCCCGATGCCGCGCCACCGGCCCCGGCGCGCGAGAGCGATCCCAACTTCGTCACCGCGCTGGCGCGCGGATTGGAGCTGCTGCGCTGCTTCCGCACCGGCGAGGCGATGCTCGGCAACCAGGACTTCGTGCGCCGCACCGGATTCCCCAAGGCCACAGTGAGCCGGCTGGCGGGCACGCTGGTGCAGCTGGGCTACCTGCGCTATGACGAGAGCCTGGGCAAGTATGCGCTGGACGCCGGGGTGCTGGCGCTGGGCTATGCCTATCTGTCGGCGTCCGACGTGGTGTCGCTGGCGCGCCCGCATATGCTGGCGTTCGCGCAGTCGTATGGGGTCTCGGTATCACTGGGCAAGCGCGAGCGCATGGAAGTGATCTACCTGGAATCGATCCGCAACGACGCCGGCGTGATGCTGGGGCTGGGGGTGGGGTCGCGGCTGTCGCTGGTGTCGAGTTCGATGGGGCGGGCTTACCTGGCCGCATTGCCTGCGCCGCGGCGCGAGCGCGTGATGGCTGAATTCAGCCAGGCGTTCCCGGAGCAGTGGAAGCAGCAGGAGGCTGCCACCCGCGCGGCCCTGGCGGAGGCGCAGCAGCGCGGCTATGCGGCGTCGTTCCGGGATTGGCATCCGGCTATCCACGCCTGTGCGGTGGCGTTCCGGCCGGTGGGGGAGAAGGAGTTGCACATGCTCAGTTGCAGTGCTTCGTATGGGGCGGTGGATGAGACGGTGTTCCACCAGACGCTGGCGCCGGCGTTGGGGGCGCTGGCGGCCAGGCTGTCGGAGCCGGGGGGGTGAAGGCTTTTCGGGGTGGTGTCTTGTGTCATGGGGGCTTGGCGGGCGTGGGCTGTTTCGCCGGCGTAGCCGGCGAAACAGCCCACGCCCGCCAAGAGCGAAAACGGATCAAAAACACCAACCTTCAAAGATCCGTCCGCAACTTCCACAACTCCGGAAACAACACCACATCCAGCATCCTGCGCAGATAGCTGACACCTTCCGTGCCGCCAGTCCCACGCTTGAAGCCGATCACCCGCTCGACCGTGGTCACATGCCGGAAGCGCCATTGCCGGAACGCATCTTCCAGGTCGACAAACTTCTCGCCCAGTTCATACAGCTCCCAGTGCGCGCCCGGGTTGCGATAGACCTCCAGCCAGGCGGCCTCGACTGACGCGTTGTAGGCGGTAGGCTGGGTCCAGTCGCGCTCGACGCAATCCGCATCGATGGCAAAGCCACGCCGCGCCATCAGCCGGATCGCCTCGTCATAGAGCGACGGCGTGTTCAGCGCGGTTTCCACCAGCGCCAGGTGTTCCGGCCGGTGCGCATGCGGCTTGAGCATGGCCGCATTCTTGTTGCCGAGGATGAACTCGATCTCGCGGTACTGGTACGACTGGAAGCCTGAGGACATGCCCAGGTAGGGCCGCATCGCCGAATATTCCGGCGGGGTCATGGTGGCCAGCACGTTCCACGCCTGCACCAGCTGGTCCATGATGCGCGACACGCGCGTCAGCATCTTGAACGCGGGCGGCAGGCTGTCGGTCTTGACCGACTCGCGCGCGGCGCGCAGCTCGTGCAGCATCAGCTTCATCCACAGCTCGGTGGTCTGGTGCTGCACGATAAACAGCATTTCATTGTGGTCCGGCGACAGCGGATGCTGCGCGCTCAGGATCTGGTCCAGGCCGAGGTAGTCGCCATAGCTCATGTCCTTGGCGAAATCCATCTGCGCGCCATGCCAGCCTTCGCCTTGCGGCGCGGTCTGGGCTGCCGGGGCAGCGCCGGAGAAGGGGCATCCCTTGAATTCACTCATGATGCGCTCCCGATCAGGTCACCTGGCCGCGTGTCTGGAAGCGCGGCTCGCGGTAGGCGCCGCTATCCAGCACATCGCGCAGGATTTCCACAGCATCCCATACCTCGGCGAAGCTGGTGTACAGCGGCGTGAAGCCGAAACGGGCGATGCGCGGCTCGCGGTAGTCGCCGATCACGCCGCGCTCGATCAGGGCCTGCACCAGCGCATAGCCTTCCGGGTGCTCCAGGCTGACCTGGCTGCCACGGCGTGCGTGCTCGCGCGGGGTGACCAGCGTCAGCGGGTGGTGGCCGCAGCGCGCCTCCACCAGTTCGATGAACAAGTCGGTCAGCAGCAATGACTTGGCGCGCAGCACCTGCATAGTGGTCTGGGCGAAGATGTCCAGGCCGCATTCGACCATCGCCAGCGAGGTGATCGGCTGGGTGCCGCACAGGAAGCGGCGTACGCCGTCGACCGGGCGGTACTGCGGGTCCATGGCGAACGGCGCCGCATGGCCCCACCAGCCCGACAGCGGCTGCCAGAAGGCATCACGCAGCGCGGGCGCGACCCAGACAAAGGCGGGCGAGCCCGGGCCGCCGTTCAGGTACTTGTAGGTGCAGCCGATGGCGTAATCCGCGCCGGCCGCCTTCAGGTTGACCAGCACGGCGCCGGCGGAGTGGCACAGGTCCCACACCGTGAGCGCGCCGCGGGCGTGGGCGAGCTCGGTGAGTGCGGCCATGTCCAGCATCTCGCCGGTCTTGTAGTTGACGTGGGTCAGCATCAGCACGGCGGTGTCGGCGCCGACGGCGGCGTCGATCTCGGCCGGCGAGTTCACCAGACGCAGCGAATAGCCCTGCTGCAGCAGGTCGGCCAGACCCTGCGCGATGTACAGGTCGGTGGGGAAGTTGCTGGCCTCGGACACGATCACCTTGCGCGCCGGGTCGCGCGATTGCTGCACGCGCAGTGCAGCGGCCAGCACCTTGAACAGGTTGATCGAGGTGGTATCGGTGACCACCACTTCATCCTGCCCGGCGCCCACCAGAGGGGCCAGCTTGTTGCCCAGTCGCTGCGGCAGCTCGAACCAGCCGGCGGTATTCCAGCTGCGGATCAGGCCGTCGCCCCATTCCTCGGCCACCACCTGGGCGGCGCGCGCGGCGGCGGCGCGCGGGCGGGCGCCCAGCGAGTTGCCGTCCAGGTAGATCACGCCTTCGGGCAGCGCGAACTGGTCGCGCAGCGGGCGCAGCGGGTCTTGCTGGTCGAGCCGGATACAGTGCTCGCGGTCAAATGTCGTCATGTCGTGGGTTGGGCAGTTGTGGTTGGGGAGGGGTTCAGTCGAGGCTGCGCAGCACGGCGCGCACCGGGCTGGCATCCAGCCCGGCAAAGCGCAGCGGCAGCGCGATCAGTTCGTAGTCGCCGGCATCGACCTGGTCCAGCACGATGCCTTCCAGGATGGCCAGCCCGTGGATGCGCACGGCGTTGTGCGCATCCATGGTCTTGGATTCCTGCGGATCGAGCGACGGCGTGTCGATGCCGACCAGCTGCACGCCGTGCGCGGCCAGCAGCGCGATGGTTTCGGGCGCGACGGCGCAGAAGTCCGGGTCCCACTGCGCCAGCGGCGCCTGGCGGTAGGTGCGCAGCAACACGCGCGGCGGCAGGCCGGCCAGCGCGTGCTCGACATGGCGCGGCTCCACCAGCGGCGATGCGCCGATGCAGTGGATCACCCGGCAGGTGCCGAGATACGGCGTAAGCGGCACGGCGCCGATCGGCGCGCCGTCGGCAGCGTAGTGCAGCGGCGCGTCGGCGTGCGCGCCGGTGTGCGGCGACAGGGTGATGCGGCCCACGTTCACCGGGCAGTGCTCGTCCATCTGCCATGCAGGCGCTTGCTGGAATGGCGTGTCGCCGGGCCAGACCGGGGTGGCGGGGGACAGCGGCGGGCTGATGTCCCACAGCCGGCGCGGGTCATGATTGGGGGCGGTCATAGGGTGGGCGGCGCCTTCTCGGAGCGCCGTTTCTGTCTGCCTCGATGTCGGGAATCATAGTCAAAATCGGCGGCAAGAGGCTTGCTGAATGGGCCGTCGACCGGCGCATCTTTCGCATAAAATGCGAAGAATTGATGATTTGTCGAAGGAAATTCGAATGAACCTCGATCCTACCGATTTGCGCATCCTGACCTGCCTGCAGGAGAACGGCCGCATCAGCAACCAGGACCTGGCCGACCGCGTGGCGCTGTCGCCTTCGGCATGCCTGCGGCGCGTGCGCCTGCTGGAAGAGTCAGGGGTGATCGGCGGCTATCGCGCCTGGTTCGATGCCGAGCAACTGGGGCTGGAACTGGAGGCGATCGTGCAGGTATCGATGCGCCATGACGTGGAGGGCTGGCACGACACCTTTATCGCCGCGGTGCAGTCGTGGCCGGAAGTGCTGTCGGCGTACATCATCACCGGCGACAGCAACTACATCCTGCGGGTGCAGGCGCGCAACCTGAAGCACTACTCGGACTTCATCGTGAACCGGCTGTACCGGACCAAGGGCGTGATGGATATCCGCTCGAATATCGTGCTGCAGCGGATCAAGGTGGACAGTTCGCCGCTGGCGATCCTGAAGGCGGGCGCGGACAGTTAGCGTTGATGCAGCGCGATCAGCTGGCGCAGGGTTTCCTTGAGCAGCGTGCCCTGCTGCATGCCGAAGTCGTTCAGCACGGCGCGTTCGTGCTGCGCCGCGCGTTCCAGCAGCGGTTGTGCCAGCGCGAGGCCGCGGGGCGTGATCGAGATCAGGGCCAGGCGCCGGTCGGTCTTGCCGGCGCTGCGCCTGACCAGGCCGTCGACCGCCATGCGGTCGACCAGCTTGGTCAGCGTTGGCTGCTTGGTCAGCGTGATCTCGGCCAGCACGCCGATGGTGCAGTCGGGGCGGTCGGCCAGCGTGGCCAACACGCGCCATTCCTGCACGGACAGGCCGCTGGCTTCCACCTCGCGATGGAATTCGCCCGAGATCAGGTGGCTGGCGCGGGCCAGCAGGTAGGCCAGGTAGCCGTCGACGAAGGGCAGGGGTGATGCTTCAGGCAGATCCGCCATGGTGGCCCCGTTGCCGTTCAGAGATCGAGCGGGGCGGTGGTGGTGAACTGGCCGCCCTGGAACACCAGCGGGCCGCCCTCGCCATCGATCACGCCGCAGCGCTCCACTTCGCCGACGAAGATGACGTGGTCGCCCTCGTCATAGCGGCTGCGGTTGTGGCATTCGAACCAGGCCAGCGCATTGGACAGGATCGGCAGGCCGGTGGCCGAGAGCCGGTAGTCCACGCCGGCGAAGCGGTCGCCCTTGAGGGTGGCAAAGCGCTGGCACAGGTCCAGCTGCGAGGCCGCCAGCACGTTGATGATGTAGTGCGTGCCGTCGCGGAACATCGGCAGGCTGTTGGCGCGCGAGGCCATGCTCCACAGCACCAGCGGCGGCTGCAGCGACACCGAATTGAACGAACTGGCGGTGATGCCGATGAACGGCGGCGCGCCGGCGGCGACCGACTGGTTGCTGGCGCGCGTGGTGATCACCGTGACCCCGGTCGCGAACTGCGACAGGGTGCGGCGAAAGTGCATCGCATCGAAATCGGGGGCGGCGGCTACGCTGGCAATCGGTAGCTGGGCCTCAGGCATGCCCATGGGGACTCCGCTGGAGTTCATGAAATTTCATATATATTATTCGCGCCAGGGGCTGCGAGTTCAAGTTCGGCGCCGCACATGGCGCGCCGCGGACGTGGGCTGGCGCACAAAGCAGGCGGCCGTGCCGCCCATAAAACAACAAGCAGGAGACAAACGTCATGCTCATCGAGCAGATCGAACACCGCTGGCTGGCGGCGTTCCGGCGCACGCTGGAACTCTGTGCCCTGCAGGGCGGGGATGTCGTCGGAATTGTAACGGAGTCGCAATCCCGCCCTGTCAACGTGGCCTTGGCCGAGCTGGCCGTGCAGTCGCTGGGCGCCACGCCGGTACGCATCCAGGTGCCGACACCGCCACTGAGCGCGCCCGCGCCGGTGCGCTCGACCGGCGCCAGCGACGCGCTGCAGAACCTCGCCCCGGTGGTGGCGGCGCTGTCGCGCTGCCACCTGGTGCTGGACTGCACAGTGGAAGGCCTGCTGCATGCGCGGGAGCTGCCGCTGATCCTGCGCGGCGCCGACGGCGTGGTGCCGCGCATGCTGATGGTCAGCAACGAACACCCCGAGATCCTGGAACGCTGCCAGCCCGACCCGGCACTGGAAGGCACCGTGCGCGCGGCGATGAAGCGCCTGCGCGGCGCGCGCGAGATGCGCGTGCATTCCGCCGCCGGCACCGAGCTGCGCATCGGGCTGGCCGATGCGCGCGTGGGCGGGGTCTGGGGCTTCTGCAACAAGCCCGGCCAGGTTTCGCACTGGCCCGGCGGCCTGTGCCTGGCGTTCCCGGCCAGCCGCCAGGTCAACGGCACGCTGGTGCTGGCGCCCGGCGACGTCAACCTGACCTTCAAGACCTACCTGCGAGATACCGTGGTCTGCCATATCGAGGACGACTACATCGTCGGCGTCGAGGGGCAGGGCGTGGATGCCGACATGATGCGCGGCTACTACCAGGCCTGGGCCGACCGCGAGGGCACGCGCGACGCTTACGCGGTCTCGCACGTGGGCTGGGGCCTGAACCGGTTGGCGCGCTGGGACGCGATGACCTTCTACGACAAGCGCGACTGCAACGGCACCGAACTGCGCGCGTTCGCCGGCAACTTCCTGTTCTCGACCGGTGCCAACGAGGTGGCCGGGCGGCATACGCTGGGCCATTTCGACCTGCCGCTGCGCAACTGCACGGTATCGCTGGATGGCCGCGCCGAGGTAGAGGCGGGCACGCTGGTGGAGGTGGCCGCATGAGCGCAACTCCGACGATGCAACGCCACGCCAACGGCATCGCCACGCTGGCCTGGGGCGACGGCCCGGTGGCGGTGGTGATGCTGCATGGCATCGGCGGCGGCAAGGCGGCCTGGCCCGCGCAGGGCGAGGCGCTGGCGCGGGCCGGCTACCGCGCCGTGGCCTGGGACATGCCCGGCTACGGCGACAGCGCCCTGATCGACCCCTATGACTTCGACGGACTGGCCCAGGCGCTGGCCCCATTGCTGCAGGCCGAGCGCGATGCCGGCCGGCGCGTGGTGCTGCTGGGCCACAGCATGGGCGGCATGGTCGCGCAGCAGGCCTGCGCGGCCACGCCCGCGCTGATCGACGGCATGGTGCTGTCCGGCACCTCGCCCGCCTTTGGCAAGGGCGACGGGCCGTGGCAGCGCGAGTTCATCGCCGCGCGCACCGCGCCGCTGGACGCCGGCAAGACCATGGCCGAGATGGCCGCCGGCTTGGTGCGCACGATGGTTGCGCCGGATGCCGACGCGCAGGCCGTGGCCTTCGCCACGGCGGTGATGGCGGCGGTGCCGGCGCCTACCTACCGCGCGGCGCTGGGCGCGCTGGTGCGCTTCAACCAGCGCGACGCGCTGGCGCGCATCGCGGTGCCGGTGCTGGCACTGGCCGGGCAGCACGATACCAATGCCGCGCCGGAGGTGATGGAGCGGATGGTGCAGCGCATTCCGGACGCCGAGTACCGCTGCCTGCCGGATGTCGGCCACCTGGCCTGCATGGAGCGGCCGGCGCTGTTCAACGAGGCGGTGCTGGATTTCCTGCGCCGACACTTCCCCTTGCACTGAACCGCGCCGTTTTCCGGTTAGCTTCCGGGCAACGCCACACAAGAACCACCGCCGCGCCGCCCCTGCATGCGGCGCGAGCAGGAAGACAGGAGACTGCGACATGCCATCCGGCCAGCTCGATTTCATTCCCGCCGTCGGTACGGCGGACTTCACCCCGCAACAAGCGCGCCTGCTGGCGCTGGCCAACCGCCTGGGCCGCGAGCGCTTTGCGGCGCGCGCGGCCACCTGGGACCGCGAGGCCAGCTTCCCCTTCGCCAACTATGACGACCTGCGCGAGGCCGGCCTGCTCGCCCTGTGCGTGCCACAGGCGTTCGGCGGCGAGGGCGCGGACTTTGCCACCTACTGCATGGTGGGCGCCGAGATCGGCCGCTTCTGCGGCGCCACCGCGCTCACCTACAACATGCATATCTGCTCGACCATGTGGACCGGCATGCTGTCCGACGGCATCGACATGACGCCGGAGCAGCGCGCCGAGCACAAAGCCCGGCGCGAACTGCACTTCGCGCGCGTGGTGCGCGACGGCGCGATCTATGCGCAGCCGTTCTCCGAAGGCTCCGCCGCCGCGGCGGGCAAGGCGCCGTTCGGCACCACCGCGCGCAAAGTCGAGGGCGGCTGGGTGCTGAACGGGCGCAAGATCTTCGCCTCGCTGTCGGGCGCCGCGGACTACTACGGCATCCTGTGTACCGAGGACCGCGGCGACCATCATCCCGACATGCGCGATACGCTCTACATCGCCGTGCCCGGCAAGGCGGACGGGCTGACCGTGACCGGCGACTGGGACCCGATGGGCATGCGCGGCACGGTGTCGCGCACGCTGCTGCTCAAGGACGTGTTCGTGCCCGACCAGGAGCAGTTGATGCCGCGCGGCGTGTACTACCGCGCCGCGCAGACCTGGCCGGCGATGTTCTTCACGCTGTCGCCCACCTACCTGGGCGTGGCGCAGGCCGCCTACGACTTCACCGTGCAGTACCTGCGCGGCGAGGTGCCCGGCCAGCCGCCGGTCAAGCGCCGCATGTACCCGACCAAGCAGATCGCGGTGGCGCAGATGCGCATCCAGCTGGAGACCATGCGCTCGATCTTCTGGCGCGTGATCCATGAGGCCAGGCCCAATCCGACCAAGGACGAGCGCCTGCGCCTGTACGCCGCGCACTACACCGTGATGGAAGGCGCCAACGATATCGCCCGGCTGGCGATCCGCACCTGCGGCGGGCAGTCGATGCTCAAGGACCTGCCGCTGGAGCGGCTCTACCGCGATTCGCGCTGCGGCGCGCTCATGCTGCCCTGGACCGCCGAGCTGATCCTCGACCGCCTGGGCCGCGAGACCCTGTACGAATCCGGCGAGCGCGACGAATGAGCGCCACCCGCCGCGCCATGCGTTTGGGCGCCGCCGGGCTGGGCGCGCTGCCGGCAATGCTGTATCGCCATGCCGAAGCGGCACCGGCGCGACCCGCGCTGCACTACCTTGGCCGCACCTTCACCTACGGCAAGCTGTGGCGGCGCGTGGAGCGTGCCAGCGCCCATCTTGCGGCAACCTGGGGCATCCGCGCGGGGGATCGCGTTGGCACACTGTGCCTGAACCATGAGCTGCAACTGGTGCTGCTGTTCGCCTGCGCGCGCGTCGGGGCGACGTTCACGCCGCTGAACTACCGGCTCGCGCCTGCGGAGCTGCGTACCATCGCCGGCCACGCGCAACTGGCCGCGCTGTTCCATGACGAGCGCCATGAAGCGTTGGCGCGCGAGGCCGGCGGCGGCTGCCGGGTCGCGCGTCTGGAACGGCTGATCGACCATCCGGCACCGCCCGGCGTGATCCATTCGCGGATGCCGGACGACGCGCCGCTGCTGCTCGCCTATACCTCCGGCACCACCGGCAAGCCCAAGGGCGCGCTGCATACCCAGGCCGGGCTGCTGGCCAATGCGCGCGCGAGCTGGTGGGCGCACGGCATGACGGCGGACGACCACGTGCTGTCGGTGCTGCCGATGTTCCATGTCGGCGGCCTGTGCATCCAGACGCTGCCGGCGCTGCTGGCCGGCGCGCAGGTCACGCTGCATGACCGCTTTGCGCCACAGGCATGGCTCGATGCGGTGGCGCAGGCACTGCCGAGCCTGTCGCTCATGGTGCCGGCGACGCTGCGCGCGGTGCTGGAGCATCCCGGCTGGCCCGGTGCCGACCTGTCGGCGCTGCGCGGCGTGATGGCGGGCTCGTCGACCATCCCGCTGTCATATATCGACGCCTTCCACGCCCGCGGCGTGCCGCTGGGGCAGGTCTATGGCGCGACCGAAACCGGGCCGGTGTCGGTGGTGCTGAAGCTGGAGGATGCGATGGCCCGGCCCGGCTATGCCGGCTGGCCGCAGCCGGAAACCGAAGTCAGGCTGGCCGGCCCGGACGGCGCCGAGGTGGCGCAGGGCGAGGTCGGCGAACTGTGGGTGCGCGGCGCCAATGTGATGGCGGGCTACTGGAACCAGCCCGACAACGGCCTGCCCGACGGCTGGTTCCATTCCGGCGACCTCGCGCACCGCGATGCCGACGGTTGCATCGAAGTGGTCGGGCGCAGCAAGGACATGATCATCTCGGGGGGCGAGAACATCTATCCCGCCGAGATCGAGAACGTGCTGGTCGGCCTGCCCGGCGTGCAGGAGTGCGCGGTAGTGGGCGTGGCCGATGCGCGCTGGGGCGAAGTGCCGGTGGCGGTGATCGTGCTCGCGCCGGGCGCGCCGCGCGAAGCGCTGGCGGCAGAGCCGCTGCGCGAACTGCTGGCGACACGCATCGCCCGCTTCAAGCTGCCGCGCGAGGTGGTGCTGCTGGACGACCTGCCGCGCAGTGCGCTGGGTAAAGTGCTCAAGCCGCAGCTGCGCGCGATGCTGGAGGCGCAGCGCCAGCCGGGCTGAATTCGCTGCAAGGGCGCCGATCTGCGCTTATGCTTGAGACCATGAGGCCACAGACGGCACAGCGAGGGAGCGGCGCAAATGGAACATGGACTTGAAACGGCCACGCTGGGGGGCGGGTGCTTCTGGTGCCTGGAAGCGGTCTACCAGCAGGTCGACGGCGTGGTGGCGGTGGAGTCCGGTTATACCGGCGGCCATGTGGATCATCCGACTTACCAGCAGGTTTGCGAGGGGAATACGGGTCATGTCGAGGTGGTGCGTGTCACCTTCAATCCTTCGGTGATCAACTACCGCGAAATCCTCGAGATCTTCTTTGCCATCCATGATCCGACCACGCCGGACCGGCAGGGGAACGATGTCGGGACGCAGTATCGGTCGGCGATTTTTACGAATTCGGAGGCGCAGCGGGCTACGGCGGAATACGTGATGCGGGAGTTGGCGGCTGCCAAGGTGTTTGATTCGCCGATCGTGACGCAGGTCGAGCCGGAACTGCCTTACTGGCGTGCTGAGGCGAGTCATCAGAATTACTATCAGGACAATCCGAGCCAGGGGTATTGTGCGTTTGTGATTTCGCCGAAGTTGGGGAAGTTTCGGAAGCAGTTTGGGGGGAAGTTGAGGAAGTAGGGATTGGTTTTGGGGCGGCACGGCGGTGCTATGCGGTTGGTTTGTGGTTCTTGGCGGGTGTGGGCTGTTTAGCCGGCTTAGCCGGCGGGGGTTCTTGCTCGTTAGCTGGGTTCTGTTGGTCGGGTTCGATGTTGTCGTAGGTTTAAGCGCCTGGTTCCGCCCTGCTGGGCGGGTCACTTTTTGTCCGAGCGACAAAAAGTAACCAAAAAACGCGTCGCCTCTGGCGGCTGGCCATCCATTCCTCGGCGTTGGTGGTTCGGGCGGTGGTGCTTGCCGTTTGGCGTGGTTGGCCGTTCGAGCCTGCTACGCACCCTGTCTGTGCCCACATCGACGGACTATTGGACGAACCCGACTTTAGGCGGTTGGCAGCCTGCTAAGTACCGCGTCGGTGGGACGCCTTCGGCTGCCCTTCGCGCCGGCCCTAACGTGGCAGACGGACGGCCACGTCCTGATTTGCGCCTTTGGCCCGGCATCACGACGCGCCGTGCGAGCGCAGCGACGCACTCCGTGCCCGAGCACCCGACCTGCGATACTGAGTGCGCGCAGCGCAGCCGAAGGCGTCCCACCGATGACCTGGTTAGACCGAACTTTGAGCTCGCGGCGCGCTAATGCTTTGATTTCTCACGGTTATGCGCGCGCGAGCGAGTCGATTACTGGGTACAGGCGACGGGGCTGACGTTGAGCAGGCGGAAGGCCTTTTCTTGAACTGGGGTCGGCCGCGTGATCATGACGATCTTTGCTTGCGGGTTGAGGGGCGTGTGACAGACGTTGTACGCGAGCGTAGCCAGATCCTCGAGCAACGTGCGGAAGCTGTGCACCGGCAAGCCGTCCTCTCCAAGCCTGGTGGCGTCCTTGGCTTTCGCCTGGTCCGAGCGTCGTGCCTTGGCCACTGGCGAGGGCCGGGCCGTACGCGCGAGCTCGACGTATTCATCGTCGAACAGCATCGGCTTTAGCTTCTCGCGCATGTGCCACTCGACGTAGTAAGCAAGCATGCACAGAAAGACGTGAGCGCGCACGCGCGCGGCGTTCCAATGGAATATGGGACGCACCTGCAGATCGACCGTCTTGAGCGAACGGAAGGCCCGCTCCACCACCGCCAGACCCTTGTAGGCGGTCACGGCCGCCTCAGCCGGCAAGTCCGTTGCCGGCAGGCTCGTACGCACCACGTAAAGGCCATCGAGTGCGGCCTCCTGCTGAATCTGTTCGGCCTTGCGCCTCCATGTGAAGCTCGAGTCGGTGATGTTCAACTCGAAGTGCTTGCCCATCCTGAAGTGATCGATGACGCGGCCTACGCGCAGGGCAATCTCCTCGGTGCCCTTAAGGCGGTTGCGGGCACGCGTGGTCGCGTCGGTGATCTTCATCAACTCGGCTTCGGTGGCCTGCAGCAGCGCTTCGCGTTTGCGGCTGCGCTCCTCGGCCAGCAGCGGATTGCGACACACGATGAGCCGCTCGCCGGGGAACGCCTCGCTGGTCACCTCCAGCAGGTTGCGCTCATCGAATAGCGAGGGCTGGAAGGGGCCCTTCTCCCGGGCAAGTGCGGCCATCTGCGGCGCGCGCAGGCTGCTCACCCAGTCCAGGCCCGCCGGGCGCAATACCGTGTCGATGCGCGCCTGCGTGAGCATGCCCCGGTCGCCCACCCACGCGAGCTTCTCGATGCCATAGCGGTTCTTGAGCTTGTCCACCTGCGAGGCCACGGTAGCCGGATCGGCGGTGTTGCCGGCGAAGACTTCGACCGCCACCGGACAGCCCTCAGGAGTGCAAACCAGACCGAACACGATCTGCGGGTCGTCGCGCTTGCCATCGCGACTGTAGCCGTGGGCGGCAAGCTCGCAGCAGCGTCCCGTCACCCACGTGGAAGTGAGGTCATAGAGCACCAGCGTATTGCCGCTCAGATGCTGCCTGGCAAGGCGCTTCTCGATGCCTTCCTGAGCTTCTCCCAGCCAGTCGAGCGCGGCATAGACCTGCTCGAGTTCGAGGTCGCCCAACTTCAGCAGCCGCGACACCGAGTGGGTCGCGGTCTCGTCGCGCAACATGCGATGTGTGGCGAGCTTGGAAGCGGGTGACACCACCCGCGCCACCAGCAGTGCCATCACCACCGAGCGCAGCGCGGCCGGTGCCGAGGCAAACCACTGCTCGGCACCGCAGGCGCGCGCCGCGCCAAGCACGGCGGCCACGTGTCCGTGTGGCAGGCTGCGCTCGATCACGAAGGCCTCATCGGCGGCCGACACCGCGACGCCACCGCGTAGCAGCACCTTCAAGCCTTCGATGACCTCGGCGGGCAGCGACGAGAGATTGGCGAGGGTGCGCTTCTTGACCGTGTTGCCGTCGCGATAGGACTCGCGCAGCAGGACGGCGGGGGGCGAGTTGCGGTTGGGGACGTGTTCGATATACATGAACACTTATTCAAGCACAGCACTGCTAAAAAGCAATAGATAAATACTAATTTACATGGCTACATAATAGCCTCAAAAATAGCCGAAACCCAGCGCCGAGGCGGGTTCCGGCCATTTGGGAAGTCAAAGTTCGGGTTAGAAGGCTGCCAATAACCTAAAGTCGGGTTCGTCCAATAGTCCGTCGACGTAGGCACCGGACAGGGAGCGTAGCTGGGTCGAACCACCGACCCCATCGAACGGCAAGCACCACCGCCCGAATCACCCCCGCCGCCAAATTGGTGGCCAGCCGCCTGAGGCGACGCGCTTTTTGGTTACTTTTTGTCGCTCCGGCTCGGACAAAAAGTGACCCGCCCAGCAGGGCGGAACCAGGCGCTTAAACCTACGACAACAGGGAACCCGACCTACATCCCCAAGCCAGCGAGCAAGAAGCCCCGCCGGCTACGCCGGCGAAACGACCCACGCCCACCAAGAACCACAAACCCCCCCCGCATGGCGATGAACCAACAACGCTGGTCAAGCCCCCCCGATACAAACAGCATCACCCAACCACCCCCTCCAACCTCGCAACAATCCCCTCAGCCAGCCGCACACAACTCAGCGGCGCACAGCCCTCGGCGTTATTGCTGACAATGACGATGGCAGGCTGCCCGGTGCGCAGCGTGCGCGCCACCACGTCGGCAATGGCATGACGGGTGTCGGGGTCATCGTCGACGATGCGGTCAAAGGGCGCGTAGAGCTTTTCCGCGTAGGCATAGGGCCGGCCCCCATGCAGCATCCAGCGCAGGATCAGCGGACCCGGCGCTTCCTCATCCATTAGCGCCTGCGCCGCGGCCTGGCGCGGCACCGGTGGCAACCGGTCGCGCGCCGCCAGGCAGAAGCGTACGCCGTGGCGGCGCAGCAGGCGGATGTAGCGTGGCGTCAGCAGCGCCGGGTCGCGCAACTCCACGGTGTAGCAGGCATGCGGGGTGATCGACGGATCGAGCGGCGGCAGCGCGCCCAGGAAGGCGTCGAGCCGCTCCAGGAACACCGCGCTATCGGCTAGCGGGCCCATCGGCGACAGCTGGAAAAGCAGCGGCCCGCACTTGCTCCCTAACCCGCTGGTGGCTGGCACGATGAAGTCGCGTACCGCGATCTCCGCGTCCAGGAAGGCGGCGTTGGCCAGCCTGCCGGCGCCGTCGGAGCCGCGCAGCCAGGCGTCGCAGACGCTGGCCGGTGCCTTGACCAGGAAGCGAAAGCCATCGGGCACTTGCGCGGCGTAGGACAGGTAGTCCGCCAGCGGGATCGGCCCGTAGAAGCCGCGGTCGATGCCGGCGGCGCGCAGCAGGGGATGGCGTGAATAGGCGGCCAGGCCCTTGCGCGACAGCAGGCTGTCACCGTACTCGCCGTCGTAGACCAGCCCGTTCCAGCCGGGGTAGGCCCAGGAGGATGTGCCGAAATACAGGTTCGTTGGCAGACGCGCGGCCAGCGCGCGCAGGGCTTCGTCTGTCTGCGCGGGCTGCACGCTCTTGCCGCGTGCCGCTGTGCCGGACGGGGCGGCCGCGCCTGCGTGGGATGCGGGCCGTTCGGGGGTGGCGGGTAGGGCGGGCAGTGGCAGCCCGCCAAAGAGGTCTTCAGTCAATCGCCAGCGTTGCCTTTAGTCTTTGCTGCCAATGGGTTGGTCATAGATATAGTGGCGCGACCACGGCAGCGTGTCCGCCGGCAGCCCGGACTTGTGGCAGACCACCTGGTAGATCGCCATCTTCTCGGTCTCGAAGGCATGCGCGCAGCCGGCCAGGTAGACGCGCCAGATGCGGTATTTCTTCTCGCCGACCAGGCTGCGGATGGTGTCGCGGCGGGCCTCGAAGTTGTCGGCCCAGTGGTGCAGCGTCTGCGCGTAGTGGCGGCGCAGCAGTTCGACGTCGAAGGCTTCCAGCCCGCCTTGCTGCAGCGTGCGCAGCACCAGCCCGATATGCGGCAGTTCGCCCTGCGGGAACACGTAGCGGTCCATGAACTCGGCGCCGTCCATCGGCGTCGCGCCGTTGTCCGGGTCGGGCGAGGTGATGCCGTGATTCATCACATAGCCGTCGTCGGCCAGCAGTTCGCGGATGCGGCTGAAATAGCCGGGCAGGTTGTCCTTGCCCACGTGCTCGAACATGCCGACGCTGGTGATGCGGTCGAAGGTGCCGGCGGTGTCGCGGTAGTCCTGCAGCCGGATCTCGATGCGGTCGGACAGGCCCGCGGCCCTGACGCGCTCGGTGGCCAAGTCGAACTGGTTCTGCGACAGCGTGATGCCGACGCAGCGCGCGCCGAACTTCTGCGCCGCGCGCAGCACCAGCGCGCCCCAGCCGCAGCCGATATCGAGCAGGGTCTGGTTCGGCTGCAGCCGGATCTTGGTCAGGATGTGGTCGATCTTCTTGAGCTGCGCGGTAGCCAGGTCTTCGTCGCCGTGCTCGAAGTAGGCGCAGGAGTAGACCATGTTGGGATCGAGCCAGAGCTGGTAGAAGTCGTTGGAGACGTCGTAGTGGTACTGGATCGACTCCTTGTCTTCCTGCTTGCTATGCGTGAAGTGCTGCGCCACCTTGTACAGCACGCCGCCGGCGCGCCGCGTAGCTGCGGACGATAAACCGTAGGCGACCTTGATGATGTCCGCCAGCCTGCCATCGAAGTCGATTTTTTCCTGCACATACGCTTCGCCCAGGTTGTCCAGGCTTGGCGTCAGCAGCAGCGGCAGTGCCGTGGCCTCGCGCACGGTCAGCGTGACCGCCGGCTTGTCGAAGTGCCCGAGCGGGTATTCGGTGCCGTTCCACAGCCGCAAGCTGACCGGCAGATTGGCATTCTCTCGCAGGTCGGCGATCCAGTTGTCGAGTTGCTTTTCCAGGGCTTGCTTGAAAAACATGCGCTTTACCTCCCGATGGTTGCGGCACACGCTTCGGCCGACGCATCAGGCAAGGCTGGTACTGAGCTGGAACCTTGCCCGATCCGTCGCGAGCGCTGCAAGAAAAGAGTAGCCAAGCGACGCCTGTCTCACTTTAGTCCAATTCCGCAGCTTGTGCAGCGCACCGGCCAGAAGACCCCACTACCGACCTGTTCGGCGCTGTTGGCGAACGTTCCGGCGCGCCAGCCTCCTCAGGGAGACAGCCGCACGATCTGCCAGTCGCCGCCGGGTTGCAGGCGGAAGGCGATGCGGTCGTGCAGGCGCGAGGGGCGGCCCTGCCAGAATTCCAGCGCGGTCGGCACCACCCGGTAGCCGCCCCAGTAGGGCGGGCGCGGCGGGTTTTCGCCGAACTTGCTGCGGTATTCCTGCTCGCGCTGCTCCAGCACGTCGCGGCCGGGCACCTCGCGGCTCTGCGCGGAGGCCCATGCGCCTACTCGCGAGCCCAGCGGGCGCGTGGCGAAATAGGCGTCGCTCTCGTCGTCGGTGACTTTCTCGACGCGGCCTTCGACGCGCACCTGGCGCTCCAGCTGGACCCAGTGGAACAGCAGCGCGGCGCGCGGGTTTGCCGCCAGGTCCAGGCCCTTGCGGCTTTCGTAGTTGGTGTAGAAGGTGAAGCCCCGGTCGTCGATGCCCTTGAGCAGCACGATGCGCGCGGACGGCTGGCCGTCGGCGTCGACCGTGGCCAGGGTCATGGCATTGGGTTCAGGCAGCTTGGCCGTGACCGCCTCGTCGAACCAGCGCTTGAACTGGCTCATCGGGTCGGGGGCCACGTCGGTTTCGGACAGCGAGCCCAGCACATAGGTGCGGCGAAGGTCGGCAAGTTGAGTCATGTCGCAATCATCAGGATATCGGTCGGGAAGCGCGGTGCGCCCGGGGGCGAGGGCCGCAGGTCCGGCTGATTCGAGTATAGCGAATGCATCGGGGATCGCATTTGCGTGGCGACAAGCGTATCGGCGACATCCCCTGCGGTGGGGTGTCAAACCGGCGGCTGCAGCACCTTGCGCCCCTGGCGCCGCGAGTAGTAGCCCGCGGCGCCCATCGCCCCCGCCATCGACAGGAAGATCGGCAGCATGCCCAGCGCCGTGCCGACCACGCCGAAGGTGAGCGGCCACACGACCTGGCTGGTGTTGAGCACCGCCGAGCGCAGTCCCAGCGCCTCGCCGGCGCGGCCGTGCGGCGACGCCGTGTGCAGGATATTCATGACATTGGGCTGGGCGCTGCCCAGCGCCAGGCCCAGCACGAAGGCCAGCCCGCACATCAGCCAGAACTGCGTGACGAAGGGGTAGGCCAGGTAGGCCAGCGCGCCCACCAGCAGCGCGGCGCGGATGATCTTCCACTCGGAGAGCCGGCGCGACACCGCCGGCATCGCCACGCGGATGGCGAAGGTGGCGATGGCGAAGGCGCCCAGCACCCAGCCGATCGAAGACGGCGACAGGCCGATGCGCGAGCCCTGGATCGGGATCAGGAAGGCGTGCAGGTCCCACGCCGCCGACAGCACCGCGCTGGCGATGAACACGGCGCGCAGTTCGGGGTGCTGCAACAGGTCCAGCGTGGAGCGGCGGCTGCCGTCCTCGATGGCGATGCGCCCGGCGTTGCCGCCTTGCGCGGGCAGGCGCGGGCGCACCCATTGCAGGCCGGCCTGGCCCACCAGCGCCACCGCCACCAGCACCATGAAGGCGGGGCGGAAGCCCGCATGCTCGATCACGTAGCCCATCGCCACCGGCCCGAGCGTGCCGGACACCGACAGACCGAGCGCATGCCAGGTGTAGTTGCGCAGCCGGGTGTCGTTGGTGGAGATCTGGCCGATCAGCAGCTGCATCGCCACCTGGACCAGCATGAAGCCCACGCCGATCAGCGCGCACGACAGATATAGCGCGCCGATGTCGTGCCACAGCGCCGGCAGCAGCGTGCCCGCCACCACCATCAGCGAGCCCGCGGTCATCGGCTTGCGCGGACCAATTTCGTCGATGCGCTTGCCGGCGCGGATCGCCAGCAGCATCGGCAGCACCGCGTACAGCGACATCAGCACGCCGAGCGTGAGGGTGGAAGCCTTGAGGGAAATCGCGAACAGCGACACCACCACGCGGCTGGCATTGAAGGCCACGTGGTTGCACACCGTCAGTGCGATCAGCCAGGTGATCGGCGGGACGGCGGCGTGCGTCAGCGTCATGGGGGCGGCGAGTGGCGTCGTGGGACCGCGCTCAGTGGCGGCCGGCGGCCGGGCCGAGGCGGAAAAACAAGGGCGGCCGTGGCCGCGCCTTTCGAAGGAGGCAACCCGGGCGAGCCCGCGCCGCATCCAATGCTTGCCATGCTTAAACTTCTTGTAAGTGGCCGTTTAATTATGCGCCTGCCGGGGGCGCGGCACAACGGCTAAGTGCGGCGAGCTGTCGCAGCGGGTCAAAGTGTTGCGAATTTGCTTCAGCGAATCCCCTTCTGGTCCCGAAGGCACCGTCCGGACGGCGTCGGGAAGTCTCCAGCCGCATCAATGGCCCGATAGCGTAGAACCACCCTAGCGTGCAACTACGACTTATCCGGGCCGGGGCGCGTGCCTAGCATGAGGGCGTACAGAACATGCCGGCAGCAATGTGCCGGCGCCCTTAAACCGAACCGGAGACAACGATGAACGCACCCGCTCCCGCAGTCGACCTGCCGTCCTCAGCCCTCTACAGCTATGCCCGAAGAGCGGGCCAGGTGATCTACACCGCCGGCATCGTGGCGATCAATGCCGAAGGCCAGACCGTAGGGGTCGGCGATGCGGGCGCGCAGACCCGGCACATCCTGCAATCCATCCAGAGCATCCTGGCGGCACACGGCGTCACGCTTGCAGACGTTGTGTCCAACTGGATCTTCGTGAAGAACTTCGATGACTACGCCGCCGTGAACGCGGTGTATGCGGAGTTCTTCAAGGCGCCGATGCCGGTGCGCTATTGCATTCGCGCCGACCTGGTGCGCAACGACTGGCTGGTGGAGATCGCAAGCGTTGCCCACAGTGCCTGAAGCGCTGGACGCCAGGAGGTTGCACATGGACTTCAGTACCGTCATCGAACAACGCATGGCCGAAATCGCCTCTGCCTGCACCGGCTGCGGCAAGTGCGCATCATGACCCCTGCAGCCGGCGCGGCCATTCCGGTCAGCGAGACCAAGGCGCTGTCCCGACGCGAGATATCCAAAGTGATTTGGGGCTCTTCGCTCGGAACGGTATTCGAGTGGTACGATTTTTTCGTGTATGGGACGCTGGCCGCGATCCTGGGCCCGCTCTTCTTCTCCAGGGAACTGGGCGAGACCGGCGCGTTCCTGGCGAGCCTGGCCACCTACGGCGCGGGCCTTGTCATCCGGCCGTTCGGCTCGCTGGTGTTCGGCCGGCTCGGCGATCTCGTCGGGCGCAAGTACACGTTCCTGATCACCATCATCCTGATGGGCGTTTCCACGGCCGGCATCGGCTTCCTGCCGACATACGAGACGGCCGGCATCGTCGCGACGCTGCTGCTGGTCAGCCTGCGCCTGCTGCAGGGCCTGGCGCTCGGCGGCGAGTATGGCGGCGCGGCCATCTACGTCGCGGAACACGTCTCGACGCACAACCGCGGGCACGCCACCGGCTATATCCAGATCTGTGCCACCGCAGGCTTCTTCCTCTCCCTGGTGGTTGTGCTGTCGACGCAGTACATCAGCGGGCCGGACTTCAAGGTATGGGGCTGGCGCGTGCCCTTCATCCTGTCCACCGCCATGCTGCTGGCTTCGGTCTACATCCGTTCCAGGCTGAATGAGTCTCCGGTGTTCGTCCGCATGAAGGCCGAAGGGCGCACCAGCAGCAGCCCGCTGCGCGAGAGCTTTGCCAGCAGGGCCAACCTGAAGCTGATCCTGCTGTCGCTGTTCGGTGCCGTGGCCGGTGTCGGGGTGGTCTGGTACACGAGCCAGTTCTACGTGCTGATCTTCATGCAGAAGGTGCTGAAGATCGACCTGGCAACTTCCTACCTCCTGATGTCGATTGCGCTGGCCGCGGCGGTGCCGTTCTATGTCGTGTTCGGCTGGCTGTCGGACAAGTGGGGCCGCAAGCCGATCCTGCTGGTCGGACTGGCCATGACCGCGCTGACCTATGTGCCGCTGTTCAAGGCGCTGACGCACTACGGCAATCCGGCGCTTGACCTGGCGATGCGGACCACGCCGGTGCAGATCGCGTCCAGCGATTGCAAGATCCGGATGTTCGAGGGCCCGCAGAACGACTGCGAAAAGGTGAAGGACCATCTGGTCGCCAACGGCATTCCGCACACGGTGGTGCCGTCGGTCCAGAAAGGGACGACCGTCATCATCGGCGACAAGAAGATCGAGGGTCTCGATATCGCGCAAATGAAGGCGGCACTGACCGCGGCGGGCTACCCCGCAAGCTCCAACCCCGGCCAGATCAACCGGCCCATGGTGGTGCTGGTGATCTTCGTGCTGCTGCTGTACTCGTGCGCATGCTATGGACCGCTTGCCGCGTACCTGGTGGAGCTCTTCCCGGCGCGGATACGGTACACGTCCCTGTCGATGCCTTATCACCTGGGCACGGGCTACGTTGGCGGCTTCATGCTGTACTTCGCGACGCTGATCGCTTCCGCGACCGGCAACATCTTCGACGGGCTGTATTACTCCATCGCCGTCTCATGGCTCTCCGTGATCGTCGGCTTCTTCCTGCTGCCCGAGACCAAGGGGCGCGACATCTCCGCATGAGCATTCCTTCGCCAAGGAGCTGTGCCGTGAAAGACTACGATATCGTGATTGTCGGGGCCGGCCATGCCGGTGCGCAGGCGGCCCTTCATCTGCGCGAACTGGGGTTTGGCGGAAGCATCGCCCTCGTTGGCGGGGAACCGCATCTTCCCTATCAGCGGCCGCCGCTTTCGAAGGATTACCTGACCGGGGCGCTCCCGTTCGACCGGCTGCTGCTGAGACAGCCAGCCTTCTGGCAGGAGCATGCCGTCGACCTGCTGCTCGGGCATGAGGTCTCCATCGTCAACCCGCTGTCGAAGACGGTGATTTGCGGCGATGACCTGATCGGATACGGTCGCATGGTATGGGCCGCGGGCGGGGCGCCCCGCGCGTTACGGTGTCCTGGTGCCCAGGGGCTGCCGGTGCTGACGCTCAGGAGCCGTGCCGACGCCGACCGGCTGATCGCAACCGCAAGGCAGTCGTCGCGCTTCCTTGTGGTGGGAGGGGGGTATATCGGCCTGGAGGTCGCCGCGGCCCTGATCGGCCAGGGCAAGTCGGTGACGTTGCTGGAGGCGTCCGAGCGCGTGCTGAGCCGCGTGGCCGGAGCGTACCTGTCACGGTTCTACGAAGCCGAGCACCGCCGCCGTGGCGTCGACCTGCGGACCGGGGTGCAGATCCTCCATCTCGAGCGCAGCGAGGATGGCATCTATTGCGCGACGCTGACGGACGGAACCCGCGTTCACGCCGACGCGGTGATTGCGGGCATCGGCATCGAGCCGAACGTGCAGCCCCTGGCCGACGCGGGCGCGCGATGCTCGAACGGGGTCGAGGTCGATTCGCACTGCCGTACCAGCCTGTGGGACGTCTATGCCATCGGCGACTGCGCCTTGCACGCCAACCGCCATGCGGCGGGCGCGCGGGTCCGGCTGGAATCGATCCAGAATGCCACCGACCAGGCGCGCGTGGTCGCCCGGCATATTCACGGCGACCCCATCGTGTACGACGCCGTGCCCTGGGTCTGGTCGCTGCAATATGACATGCGTCTGCAGACCGTGGGCCTCGCCATTGGCTACGACGAGGCGCAGCCCACGCCGGGGCCGGCCGAGGGGTCGTTCTCCGTCTTGTACAGCAAGGGCGGCCGGCTGATCGCGGCGGACTGCGTCAATGCGCCGGCGGAGTTCGCCCGTATCCGGCGCATGTTGTCGACGGCCGCGGGCGCGGCGCCGGTGGGCTAAGCGCCCCGGTAGAACGCGTCGTAGTTCTGGCGCAGCGGTGCTGGTGCATGCTGGCCGCCCGGCTTGCCTTGCTTGCGTTCGCGGGCACTCACCGGCTTGCCGGGCCGGGCTGCCGCGGCCGCCGGCGCAACCGGCGCAACCGGTTTGGCGGCGGGTGCGCGGGCAGCCTTCGGGTCCTTGTAGGTCTTGCCCGGCGGCGGCGCGGTGGGGCGCTTGCGCAGGTCGGCAAGCAGCCTGGCGCACTGGGTGTCGTCGCTGCCCGGCGACAGGTCGATCAGCGGCAACACCGCCGTGGCCACTGGCGCCAGCAGCGCCAGCGACACGGCGCCACCGGCGCGCAGCGCCAGCACGCCGATGTCGGGGCTGACGGACGGCTTCTTCATGGTGCCGCCCACGTACAGCGGCGAGCGCAGCGAGAACACGCGCAGGCCCCTGGAGTCCGGGTGGATGGTCAGCGCCAGCCTTTCATTGCGCAGGTCGATGCCGCCGGTGGTCTCGATCACCGCATCCTGCGTATCCAGCACGAAGGTGCGGGCGCGTGCGATGCCGTCGGTGAAGGTAAAGTCGCTGACACCGCAGTTGATCTGCACCGTCTTGTCGCCGAACAGCTTGCGGATCACCACGCTGCCCACGTTCAGCCCCATCGCTTCAAGCAGGAACTTGCTGATCGTGCCGTTCTCGACCAGCAGCCTGGCTTCGCCATTGGACGAGCCCATCAGCGCCGCCACCGAATTGCCGGTGGCCGAGAGCTTGGCGCTGCCGTTGAGCTCGCCGATGCTGGCGCGCATCAGGTCGAAGGTCGGGAACAGCTGCTTGAGCTTCATGTGCCGCGCGGTCATGTCGACCATGGCGCCCATCGGCTCGCGCTTGCCGTCCAGCCTGAGGGTCGACACCAGGTTGCCGCCCGCCACGCCGAAGTTGAGCGGGTCGAGCAGCAGCACGCCGTCCTGCAGCTTCAGGTGCGTGACCAGGTCGGTGATCGGCAGCTCGGCATCGCGGATGATGCGCTTGCCGGTAAAGTGCACGTCGGCATCGATCTCGTCCCAACGCTCGGTGCGGAACGGGGCCACCGGCAGTGCCTTGTCCGCGGGCTGGACCACGGTGCTGTCCTTGGCCGGGCGGCCGGGCCTGGCATCGGCGCCGATCAGCGGGGCCAGGTCGGCAAAGCGCAGCTGGTCCGACTCCAGGCTGCCCGCCAGCAGCGGGCGCGGGTCGCGCTTGGTGAAGGTCAGTGTGCCGGACAGGTCGCTGCCGCCGACGCGGCCGGTGAACTTCTGGTATTCGTAGATCGAGCCTTCCGTGCGCAGCGTCGCCATCAGCCGGCCGCGGGTCTGGTACGGCGGTGTCGAGGGCAGCACCACGCCGGTCAGCGCGTAGAGCCTGGCCATGCTGTCGCCGCTCAGGGTCAGGTGCATGTCCAGCGCGGCCAGGTGGGCCGGGTTGGTCACGGTGCCTTCGATCTGCGCGCGCGTGGTGCCCACGCGCACGTCGGCCTGGATCGGGAAGGGCACGTCGGCATTGCGCAGGCTCAGCACCGTGCCGGCCTTGCCGGTGGCGTTGATGGTGGCGTCGTTGTAGCGGCCGGTGGCCTTCCAGCGCACGCCGTAGCGGCCGTTGGCGGCAGCGGTCGCCGCGGATGCCGGGCCGGCGGTCGCCGGCGCCGATGTCGAAGCCGCCTCAGGTGCGCTGGCAGGCGGCCCGGGCGCCACCGCAGAGGCCTGTGGTGCGGTCAGCGCGCCGTCGCGTGCCTTGTCATAGAGCGCGGCGCTGCCGATGGTGTCGAGTTCGGCCTGCAGCTCGATCTTCTTGAACTCGTCTGTCAGCGCCAGGTTGCCGCGCGCCAGCACCACCTCGCCGATATCCAGTTGCCATTTGGACTTGCCGGTCTTTGGGCCGGTATCGAAGGTCCAGTTGTTGCGGCTGTCGGCCAGGCGCTCCAGCCAGACCGCGGGGCTGTCGATGACGATGGTGGGCACGGCGATCTCGTGCGTCAGCAGCGGCACCGGGCGCAGCACGAAGATCAGTTCGCGCACGGTCGCCATATTGGGCTGCTTGGCCCAGTCGGTATTGCCGATGGTGATATCGCGCGCCGACAGCCGCGGCCATGGCACCAGCGTATGCCAGCCGGTCTCGCCCTCGCCGCGGCGCCAGGTCACGGTCAGGTCGCCATTGATGGCAAAGGGCCGGCCGATGGCTTCTGAGACCCGGTCATTGAGCCAGGGCTTGAGCCGGTTCCAGTCAAAGGTCATGATCACGATCACCAGCAGCGCGATCAGCGCAACCGGTGTCAGGACACTCCACAGAACGACCTTGCGGCGCACGGGCATGAGGCGGGCTCTCCTGGCTGGCGGGGCGGGCCCGGCGGCTGCCTGGCATACGCGGCGCGGCGAACGGACCACTGCAGGTCTATTGTATAGTTGCGCGCTTCCCGTCTTTGTCGGGGATTGGCTGACATCGCCGCCGGAAAATGCCGGAATTTTTTGCCCCGGTGTTGCCGTGCGCGGCCCGGCCGGTTTCCCGCGACCCGATCCTTCTCGTATGAACGATGCCGCACACGACCTGGCCGGCCTGCCTGAGCCGCTGACCCACGAAAGCCCGGCCGACGATGACTACCACCGCCGCTTCGGCGGCGTCGCGCGGCTCTACGGCGCCGCCGGCCTGGCGCGGCTGGAGGCGGCCAGCGTGTGCGTGGTCGGCATCGGCGGGGTCGGCAGCTGGGCGGCCGAGGCGCTGGCGCGCAATGCGGTGGGCTGCATCACGCTGATCGATTTGGACCATATCGCGCTGTCCAACACCAACCGCCAGATCCATGCGCTGGGCGATGCCTACGGGCGCGCCAAGGTCGAGGCCATGGCCGAGCGCGTCGTGGCCATCAATCCGCGCTGCCAGGTGACGCAGGTCGACGATTTCGTGACCGCGGACAATGTGCCGGCGTTGCTCGGCGCGGGCTATGACTATGTGATCGACGCCATCGATGCGGTGCGGGTGAAGATCGCCATGCTGGGCTGGGCCCGGCGCCAGGGCGTGCCGGTGATCACCTGCGGCGGCGCGGGCGGCCAGCTCGACCCCACGCGCGTGCGCATCGACGACCTCGCGCGCACCATCCAGGACCCGCTGCTGTCCAAGGTGCGCGCCGGCCTGCGCAAGCAATGGGGCTTTACGCGCGACCCGAAGAAGAAGTTCGGCATTGCCGCGGTCTATTCGGACGAGCCGCTGCAATACCCCGAGCCCGAGCAGCAGGCCTGCGAGATCGACGAGGCGCCGCCGGCGGAAGGGCTGCCTGGCCAGCCGGCCATGCGTGGCCCGCAAGGGCTGGCGTGCGCGGGCTTTGGCTCGTCGGTGGCGGTAACGGCGGTGTTCGGCTTTGTCGCGGCATCGGCGGTGATCGGCGAGATCGCGAGCGGCTGATAGTCGTTCGGCCGTTCAGGTGCTCAGCGCGCGCAATAGTCCGTCGATCTCTGCCTCGCCGGGTGCCTGGTTGTCGAAGAAGATCAGTTCCGGATAGTCCGCGGGGGCCGGCATGAAGCGCCGGGTGCGGTAAGCCTCCCAGTGGTGCAGCTTGTAGGCGTCGTTGGGGTTGCCGCGCCGGATGATACGGGCATGGGCCTCGTCTTCCGGCAGGTGGACCCAGACCGTGCGCACCGTGGTGCAGGCGGGCATGTGCAGCCAGTCGGGGTCGTTCAGCAGGTGGGCCTTGACCTCGCGCGAGAGCGGTCCGATCACGATCGCGCTGATGCCCAGCGCCAGGTTCTCGCGCGCGGTGTCGAGCAGGCCCTGGTATTCCGGGTCGCGCAGGTTGTCCAGGTAGGCCGGGCTGTCGCGGTCGTTGGGGTCGCCGGTGATGGCCGCCATGGCCGCGGCGCTGTAGCGGCCGTACAGGGTGTCCTTGTCGAGCAGGCAGAAGGGCTCGCCGGTGGCCTGCATCAGCGGGCCGATCAGGCGGTGGGCGAGGGTGGTCTTGCCGGTGCCGGCATGGCCGCAGAAGAAGATCAGTCGTGGCATGAAGTGTAGAGGTGGCGGGCAGGGCGCATTGCCCACAGCATACCCCGTGGCTTGCGCCAGATCAGGCCCGGTCCGCGCCGATTGGGTATCCTTGCCGTTTTCTGCCACGATTGCCGCCGATCCCATGGACGCCAAAGACCAGCTTTCCTCCGCCGGCCTGCCCGACCACCTCCATCTGGGCGAACCGGTCACCGACGCCACCCATGCCGAGTTCGTGCAACTGCTGGCCGCGGTGGCCGGCGCCGACGATGCCGGCTTCCTGGCAGCGATGGACGAATGGATCGACCATACGCGCCATCATTTCACCCAGGAAGAGCAGTGGATGGAGGCGATGGGGTTCGGCCCGCGCCATTGCCACGCGGGCGAGCACCAGCAGGTGCTGGCCGTGGCCGTCGCGGTGCGCGACAAGGTGCACACCGACGCCGAGTTCCAGCTTGGCCGCCGGCTGGTGGCCGAGCTCTCAGGCTGGTTCGACCATCACGTCAAGTCGATGGACGCGATGATGGTGGCGCATATGCGTGAGAACGGCTTTACGCTGGTCGAAGACCCCGTCACCGCGGCCTGAACGCATCAGGCCGCCGCGTCGCGGTCGATCACCACGAAATACTTGCGCACCGGCGCCAGCACCTCGAACAGCCCGGTAAAGCCGGCCGGGATCACGCAGGCGTCGCCGGGGCCGAATTCGCTGGCCTGGCCGGCATCGTCGCTGATGCGGATCCGGCCGCTGATCACATGGAAGAACTCTTCCTTGCCCGCCGGGAAGGCGATGCGCCACGCACCCGGCTCGCACGCCCAGATGCCGCAATCAAAGTCGCCATGCTGCGCGCTGTAGTGCGTCCAGGTGGTGCGGTCGGGGCTGCCCGACACCAGCCGGTCAGGGCGCGGGCGGTCGTGGCTCGGGGCGGGTTCGGTCTTGAAATCGATCAGGCGGGGCGTGGTCATGGCGAACAGCAACAAAGCGGGAGTGAGCCCGCCAGTTTATCGTGCCGCGCCGGCAGGCCTGCGCTTCAGTTCAGCGACGTGCTCAGCTGACGGCGCCAGCGCGACACCGCATCGGGCCGGTCGGCCAGCATCTCGAACACCGACAGCATGGTCTTGCGGCCGATATCGTCCTCGAAGGTCCGGTCGGCGCGCACGATTTCCAGCAACTGCTCCAGCGCCGGCTCGTATTGCTGGCGCGCGATCAGCACCCTGGCCAGGTCCAGCCGTGCCGACAGGTCGCGCGGGTTCGCGGCGATGCGCCCAGTGAGGGTGTCCTCGTCGGGCAGGCCCGACACATTCTCCATGGCTTCCATGCGCGTGCGCAGCGCGGCGCAGGCGTCCTGCTGCTCGGCGTTCGGCGACAGCGCCTCGAACTGGGTCCTGGCCGCGTCGATGTCGTTGCCGTCCAGCAGGAAGGCGATATAGGCCAGCCGGGCGGTGTCGGCATGCTCCGGATCCAGCGCGATCGCCTCGGCGAACTTGGCTTCGGCGCCGGTGCGATCGCCCTCGGCGGCGAGCTGCTGCGCGTCCTGCAGCGCCGTGGGGGCAGGTTGCGACGCCAGGCGGCCGAGGAATTCGCGCAGACCCGACTCGGGCAGCACCCCGATGAACTGGTCCACCGCCTGGCCGTCGGCAATCGCCACCACATGCGGGATGCTGCGCACGCCGAAGTGCGCGGCGAGCTCCTGGTTCTCGTCGACATTGACCTTGACCAGCTTCCACTGGCCGTCGGCCTCGGCCTCCAGCCGTTCCAGCATCGGCCCCAGTGTGCGGCAGGGTCCGCACCAGGGCGCCCAGAAGTCGACCAGCACGGGCGCCTGGCGCGAGGCGTCGATCACTTCGGTTTCGAAATTCTGCAGGGTGACGTCGCTCATGGGGGATCCTGGATCGGGAAGAGTGGGCAAGACCTGGACGGTCCGGCCGGAAAGGCTGAACAGGGCATCTATACCCCTATTGTGAGGGCGAAGGCGCCGAATGCAACGCCCGCAGCAATTACCGCACCACTGGTGTTCGGGAAAGTCTGCGGTTGAAAATAGAACGATCGTTCGGTTATAGTCCTTGATCATACCGACAGATCCGGTCCGCGAGACCGCACAGGAGACGTTTCATGCAGACCCCAGCCCGCCCGCATTTCCAGTTCTGGCCGAAGCGCCTGCCGACTTCCATCGTGCTGCCGGAGACGTCACTCTGGGCCAACCTGGAAGTTTCGGCGCTCCGCTATGCCGACAAAGCCGCGATCCGCTACTTCGGCAACGCCATCACCTTCCGTGAACTGGAGGCGCAGGCCACTGCGGTGGCCGGCTGGCTGCAGCAGAAGGCGGGCGTGAAGAAAGGCGACCGGGTGCTGCTGTATATGCAGAACTGCCCGCAGTTCATCGTCAGCTACTACGCCATCCTGCGCGCCGACGCGGTGGTGGTGCCGGTCAACCCGATGAACCGTGCCGAGGAATTCAAGCACTACGTCACCGATGCGCAGGCGCGCGTGGCGATCTTCACCGCCGACCTGGCCGCCGGGGTCGAGCAGGCGCAGTCTGAGCTGGCGCCGGCCGAGCGCCTGCAGCATTTGCTGGTGACGCAATATGCCGATGCACTGCCGCCCGCGCACGAACACCCGGAAGACGCGCCGCCGGCCTGGCTGACCACGCCGCATCCGCTGCCCGCGGGTGCCACCGCGTGGGCCGAGGCGCTGGGTGCCGGGCTGCAGCCCGGCCCGCATACCGCCGGCCCGGACGATATGGCGGTGATGCCGTACACCTCCGGCACCACCGGCTTCCCCAAGGGCTGCATCCATACGCACCGCTCGGTGATGCACAACGTCATCGGCGCCGCGACCTGGTCGGGCTCGGGCGCGGAATCGGTGATCCTGTCGGTGCTGCCGCTGTTCCATGTCACCGGCATGCAGTACGGCATGAATGGCCCGATCTACAGCGGCGCCACCGTGGTGATGCTGCCGCGCTGGGACCGTGAAGTGGCCGGTCACCTGATCTCGCGCTACCAGGTCACGCACTGGACCAATATCCCGACCATGGTGATCGACTTCCTGTCCAGCCCCAACCTGGCGCAGTTCGACCTGTCCAGCCTGCGCTATATCGGCGGCGGCGGCGCGGCCATGCCGCAGGCCGTGGCCGAGCGCCTGCGCGAGCAGTTCGGACTGAGCTACCTGGAAGGCTACGGCCTGTCCGAGACCATGGCGCCGACGCACAGCAACCCGTCGGACCGGCCCAAGCTGCAGTGCCTGGGCGTGCCGACCTTCAACACCGACGCGCGCGTGGTCGACCCGGTCACGCTCAAGGAACTGCCGCCCAACGAGATCGGCGAGATCATCGTCAGCGGCCCGCAGGTGTTCAAGGGCTACTGGGGCAAGGAAGCCGCCACCCGCGACGCCTTTATCGAGTTCGAGGGCAAGACCTTCTTCCGCACCGGCGACCTGGGCCGCATGGACGAGGAGGGCTACTACTTCATCACCGACCGGCTCAAGCGCATGATCAATGCGTCGGGCTTCAAGGTATGGCCAGCCGAGGTGGAAAACCTGCTGTACAAGCACCCCGACGTGCAGGAGGCCTGCATCATTGGCACGCGCGACCCGTACCGCGGCGAGACCGTCAAGGCGGTGGTGGTGCTGCGCGCCCATGCCAGGGGCAAGACCACGCCGGAGCAGATCATCGACTGGGCCAAGGAGAACATGGCCGCCTACAAGTACCCGCGCGTGGTGGAGTTTGTCGATGCGCTACCCAAGTCGGGCACCGGCAAGGTGATGTGGCGCCATCTGCAGGAAAGCGAGAACGCGCGCAATGCTGGCGCGGGCGAGAAGCCCGCGGCCTGAGGGGGCGGGGCAGCACAATGAAGAAGGCTGGTCGGTCGACCAGCCTTCTTTGATTCACGGTGCCGTCTCTCAATGCCCCCGCACCCGCATCAGCATCTTCACCATGGTCTTGTAGCCCCGCTCGCGCGCATGGCGCGTGGGGCTCACGCCTTCGCGGTCCGCCAGGTTGGCATCCGCGCCCGCATCCAGCAGCAGCTGCACGGTTTCCTCGTAGCGGGCGCTGCCATCGCCCAGGATCACTGCCTCCAGCAGCGCGGTCCAGCCCAGGTCGTTGACGTGGTCGACGGCAATGCCGGCTTTCAGCAGCAGCTTCACCACTTCCACATGGCCTTGCTGGCTGGCGATGATCAGCGCGGTGCCGTCGTAGCGGTCGGTGCTGGCCAGGTCGGCGCCGTTGGCCAGGGCCAGGCGCACCACGTCGGCCTGTCCGGTGGCGGCGGCCAGCAGGAAGGGGCTGTTGGATTCGGCGTCCTTCAGGTTCACATCGGCACCGGCGAGCAGCAGCGTGCGCGCGACCTCGGTGCGCCGGTTCTGCACGGCCGCCAGCAGCGCGCTGCGCCCGCGTTCATCGGCGGCGCGGGCTGAGGCGCCGGCGGCCAGCAGGCGCGCCACCAGTTCCTGGTCGCCGGCGCTGGCGGCGGTGATCAGGTTGCGGTCGAGCGTGCCGATGGCGTCGTGCCGCATTGGCGGCTGCATGGCCGTGCCGTGCGGCGGGCGGGCGGCGGGCTGGCTGGCCGCGCCGCCGGCGGGCCGTGCCGCCAGCGTCTGGCCGCCCTGCGCCGCCAGCAGGCCGCCGCCCATCAGCAAGCCCACCAGGCCCAGCAACTCATTGAGTGCCTGTCTGCGGGTGCGGGCGGCGGGGCGCGTCATGGCGGCAGCTCCTTGGCTCAGACGATTTCGTGGGGGCTGGCCGGCAGGGGCGCCGGCACGCCGTCAAGGGCACCGTCGGTGGCGTTGGCGGCACGCCCGGCGTCGGCGGCATCGCCGGCCTGCAGCTGGCGCCACAGCCGTCCCAGGTAGGGATCGTCGACGCCGTTGGTGGCCAGGCCCAGCAGGGTTTGCTGCAGGTATTCGCGCGCCGGGCCGTACAGCCCGGCAGCGTGGCGCAGGCGCTCGACCACGCTGGTATCCGGCAGCCGGCCGGCGTAGGACTCGTGCGACCGGTTCATGACGAAGGCGAGGGCACGCTGCTCGGGCGCGCAGGCGTCGCCGATGCGGATGCGCAGCCAGCGCGGATGGTAGGCGCCGGTCAGCATCTCGCGGCGCCACAGCACGCGGAACTCCTGCTCGACGACATGGCTGGGAATGCGGAACACCATGCCATGGCAGCAGCCGCCGCGGTCCAGGCCCAGCACCAGCCCGGGGTTGTCCCAGGTGCCGCGGTTGATGCGCGAATAGAGGTAGAAGCCGCGGTGGTAGCCGTGCACCGTGGCACGCAGGCGCTCGGTGTGCACCACCATCGGGTTCCAGATCAGCGAGCCGTAGCCGAATACCCAGACATCGCCGCCCAGTGCGGGATCTTCCGGGCGGCGCGCCAGCGCATCGGACAGGGACTGCTCCAGCGCTGCCTCGGGCAGCAGCGAGGACGCAACCGGGGTGCTGCACAGCGCGGTGCGCAGCCGGTCGCATTCGAGGTCCTGTCGCGTGATGCCCATGCTGCAAGCATAAATCAAAGCGGCGCCCCGGGCAGGCGGAGGAAATGACATAAGTGCCAGTTTTCCTCGGAATTGGCTGAGCGGGCGGGGCGGGTGTGGGTGGTTCGCAACGGTTGCGGCGACGTGCCGCCCCTGTCACTCGCAGCGGACGAGCGCTGGCGCACCTTTGTCGGTGATCAGGCGGCCGTGAATTGCTGGCCCGTGCGGCTGCCATGTCCTTACAATGGTCGTCTCAATCCGACCAGGGGGAACCTGCGATGGCACGTACGCTTACGGTGGTGTTCGGCAGCGGCAAGGAATATGACTTCACGATCGGCACGGACGAGCTGGCCGCCGTCACCGAGGATGCCGCGTGGCGCTGGTTCGACCGGGAATACACCGAGCTGGACTGCCAGGCGTCGAGCCCGGTCGGCAAGGTGCTGGTGATCGACAAGATCCTGAATGTCGCCAAGTTCTCGGGAGAAGCGCGCTTCTCCGGCGATCCTGCCTGGGCGCAGGACTATGCCCGCCATGCGGCGCGGCTGCTGGACCGGGACAAGGTCCGCGTCGATGTCGGCAACGCCGCCATCGGGTTCTAGCGATTCGCTCGTCGCCCCCGCGCAGGCGGGAGCGACGTGGCGGCTTTAGACAGCCAGCAGTTCCACTTCAAACAGCAGCGTTGCGTTCGGCGGGATCACGCCGCCGGCCCCGCGGGCACCGTAGCCGAGGTCGGCCGGGATCACCAGGCGGCGCACACCGCCCACCTTCATGCCCTGCACGCCCTCGTCCCAGCCGCGGATCACATGGCCGGCACCCAGCGGGAACACGAACGGGTCGTTGCGGTCCTTGCTCGAATCGAACTTGCGGCCGGCCTGGCCGTTCTCGTACAGCCAGCCGGTGTAGTGCACGGTGACGTGCTTGCCGGCGGTGGCTTCGGCGCCGGCGCCGACGGTGGTGTCTTCGTATTGCAGGCCAGAGGGCGTGGTTTGCATGGCGTATTTCCTTCCGATGGGAACAGACGTGAGAGAGATGAACGCAGCGCCGCTGCGTTCAGGCTTGGGCGCGCTGGAGCACATCCAGCGTCAGTTGCACGTTGTGGTCGTCGTCGGCCACCCAGATATCGCCGTCCTGGATCGTCACGGACAGGCGCATGGCGCGCTGCGCCAGCGCGGCCAGGGCTTCGACAGCTTCCGCCGGGACGTTGTAGACGGTGACATTGCGCAGCTTGCCGGCCTTGCCCGCCATGCCCTTCCACCATTCGCGCGCGCTGGCGGCGTTGTAGGTGTAGATGGTCACGCGCTCGGCGCGGGCCGCGGCGCGCTTCAGGCGCGCTTCGTCGGGCTGGCCCAGTTCGACCCAGTGGGCGATGTCGCCGGTCAGGCGCTTGTCCCACAGGTCGGGCTCGTCGGGGTCGTCCAGGCCGCGGGTGAAAGCCAGGGATTCGGTGGCTTCGCAGGCAAAGGCCAGCAGGCGCACCATCATGCGCGCGTCATTCTCGGACGGGTGCTGGGCGATGGTCAGGCTGTGGCTGCCGTAGTACGGCCGGTCCATGTCCGAGACGGACAGGTCGGCTTTGAAGATCGTGGATTTGAGCGCCATGAGGTGAAGTGTGCGGCAGGCGCCCCGGCTGGGGTGCGGGAGACGCAAAAGGCCGCATCATACGCGAATCACAAGGCGGCGATTCACAAGACACGCCGTGCGCGCATCTTGCCGGTGCCGCGGCTCAGCGCTTGCGGTATTCCTTCAGGTAGAAGCGCAGCAGCGCCGAGACCAGCACCGTGCTGAGGAAGGCGGCCGCCACCACCAGCGCCTGTCCGGGCGGGGTATCGATCTGGCCGGCCACGCCGAGGCGGAACAGCCAGGTGCCGACCATCATCGCCAGGAACGGCATCAGCAGCGCGCGGCGGCCATAGGTCTGCACCGCCCACAGCGGGAAGCGGCGCAGGAAGTCGCCCGGAATGCTGCAGGCGAGGCACGCGCCGGCAGCCGCCAGCGCGGCGGCCACGATGTCGCCGGAATGGATGTCGAACATGGTCTCTGTCTCGCGCCCCCGCCAGGCACACGCGGCGGGCGTGGCAGGAAATTGGCAAAGCGCTGATTCTACAAGAGAAATTTGCGCCGCAGGTGATGAGTAGGGTTAGCGCTCGGTGCCGCCGGCGGGCGATGCCTCGACCGCCACTTGCAGCGTCACGGTGTCGCCCACCTCGGGCAGGAAGCGGGTCATGCCGTAGGCACTGCGCGGCACTTCGGCACGGAAATCGCCGCCGCAGACCTGGCGGCTTACGCCGAAAAAAGTCACCTCGCCGCAGCGGAAGCGCTCGGCCAGCAGGCGCAGCGGCTGCGTGACACCGTGCAGCGTCAGTTCGCCCTCCACCGCGGCCAGCCGGCCGCCCTCGGTCAGGAACCGGTTCGCGCGCAGCCGCGCCACCGGGTGCTGGGCGGCATCGAAGAATTGTGCGGAACGCAGCACGCCGTCCAGCGTGCGGTTGCCGGTATCGACCGAGGCCAGGTCCACGGTCACGTCGAGCGCGCCAGTGCCGCTGTCGGCGTCATAGATGAGGCGCCCGTCGATCTTGCCGAAACGCCCGCGCACCGAACTGCGCTCGAAATGGCTGGCGGAGAAATAGACGGTGGTGTGGACCGGGTCCAGGGTGTATTCGACCGGTGCCGCGTGGGCGCCGGCAATGCCTGAGAGTGTCAGAAGGGCCAGCGTGCGCAGGACCATGGGATCAGTGGACGAACACCGGCAGCAGGAAGATCCCCACCACGGTCAGGTAGCCGATGGTCCAGCACAGCGTGCGCAGCGTGGCGCGGTCCGTCACGTAGCACAAGGTGTAGAGCAGGCGGGCCGCGATGAAGGCCATGGCCAGCTCGTCGAGGCGGGCCTGCGGCGCCTGCAGGTGGCTGGCGGTGAGCACCGCCGCGGCAAAGAAGGGAAAGGCCTCGAAGTGGTTGCGGTGCGCCATGTCGGCGCGGCGCGCGCGTCCGGACTGGCGCTCCAGCCAGCCGCGCGGGTCATGGTTGTCATAGCCCGGCCCGCTGGCCTTGGCGATGGCCACCGTCGCCAGCGGCATGACGCCGGCCAGCAGCACGCACCAGAAAGCGATCGGCATGTTCCAGTCCTTTCGGTTGCTGTGCCGGCGCGGCTATCACTGGCTGCGCCGGCCGGCCCGCGCGGTCAGGCGGCGACTACGCGGATCTCGATGCCCGCCAGGCCCACCACCTGCCCGGCGCGGATCTTCGCAGTCTTGCGCGATTCGGGCGCGCCGTCCACCGACACTTCGCCGGCGGCGACCAGCGCCTTGCCGGCGCCGCCGCTGTCGCACACGCCCGCCAGCTTGAGCAGGTCGTTGAGCGCGATGAACTCGCCCGCGAGCGGGAAAGTGATGGTCTGCACGGCTGCCTTGCCTGGTTTTGCCATCACTTGCCCCAACTGTCTTTCAGGCCGACGATGCGGTTGAAGACCGGCTTGCCCGGCTGCGAATCGCTGCGGTCGGCGACGAAGTAGCCATGGCGCTCGAACTGGAAGCGGTCCTCCGGCTGCGCTTCGCGCAGGCCCGGCTCCAGCCAGGCGGTGATGACCTTCTTGGAGTCCGGGTTGAGCGCATCCAGGAAGTTCTTGCCGCCGGCATCCGGATTCGGGTCGTTGAACAGGCGGTCGTACAGGCGCACTTCGGCCTCATACCCATGCGCCGCGCTGACCCAGTGGATCACGCCCTTGACCTTGACGCTGTCGGCGCCCGGCGTGCCGCTCTTGGTATCGGGCAGGTAGCTGGCGTGCACGGCGATCACGTTGCCGTCGGCGTCCTTGTCGACGCCGGTGCACTCGATCACATAGCCGTACTTCAGCCGCACCTTGTTGCCCGGGAACAGGCGGAAATAGCCCTTGGGCGGGTTCTCGTTGAAGTCCTCGCGCTCGATCCACAGGTCGCGCGACAGCGGGAACACGCGGCGGCCCAGTTCCGGCTTTTTCGGGTGCACCGGCGCCGAGCATTCTTCGCTCTGGCCTTCGGGGTAGTTGTCGATCACCAGGCGCAGCGGGTCCAGCACCGCCACGCCGCGCGCGGCACGGCCGTCCAGGTCGTCGCGCACCGAGCCTTCGAGCGTGCTCATGTCGATCCAGCTGTCGGCCTTGGCCACGCCCACGCGGTCGCAGAACAGCTGGATCGATTCCGGGGTGTAGCCGCGGCGGCGCACGCCGACCAGCGTGGGCATGCGCGGATCGTCCCAGCCGTCGACGCGCTGCTCATCGACCAGCTGCTTGAGCCTGCGCTTGCTGGTGATGGCGTAGGTCAGGTTCAGGCGCGCGAACTCATACTGGTGCGGCAGCGGATCGCGGAACACGCCGCTGTCGCGCAGGTGCTCCAGCACCCAGTCGTACAGCGGGCGGTTGTTCTCGAACTCCAGCGTGCACAGCGAGTGCGTGATGTTCTCCAGCGCGTCCGAGATGCAGTGCGTGAAGTCGTACATCGGGTAGATGCACCACTTGTCGCCGGTGCGGTGGTGATGCGCGTGGCGGATGCGGTAGAGCACCGGATCGCGCATCACGATGTTCGGCGCGGTCATGTCGATCCTGGCGCGCAGCACGTGCTCGCCGTCGGCGTACTTGCCGGCGCGCATGTCGCGGAACAGCTGCAGGTTCTCTTCGACGCTGCGCTCGCGGTAGGGCGAGGGCTTGCCCGGTTCGGAGAAGTTGCCGCGGCTGGCGGCGATCTGCTCGGCGGTCTGGCTGTCGATATAGGCGGCGCCGCGCTCGATCAGGGTCTCGGCAAAGGCGTAGAGCTGGTCGAAGTAGTCGCTGGCGTAGTACAGGTGCGGCTGCTTCGCGCCGTCCTTGCCTTCGCTGTCCCAGGAAAAGCCCAGCCAGTGCACCGCGTCGATGATGGAATCGACGTATTCGGTGTCTTCCTTGACCGGGTTGGTGTCATCGAAGCGCAGGTGGCAGCGGCCGCCGTAGTCGCGCGCCAGCCCGAAGTTCAGGCAGATGCTCTTGGCGTGGCCGATATGCAGGTAGCCGTTGGGCTCCGGCGGGAAGCGGGTGATGACGGTCGGCAGCGGCTCGCCGGCCTTGTCCTGGCGGCCGCCATAGGTGCCGGCGGCTAGGTCCTGGTCGATGATGCTCCGCAGGAAATTGGAGGCGGCGGGGGTGCTGTCGGTAGGCTTGTTGTCGTGGCTCATGATGGCGCCGGTTGGCCGGCCTGATGCGTCTGGGGTGCGTCTGTGTGTGCGTCGGGCCGGGTCGTCAGATTGCGTGGCGGAATGCCAATAGCGGGATTTTACCGTGCCGGCGGCGCCGCACGCCGCGAGCCGCCGCGGATTTCCGCCCAGATCCCGGATTTGCCTCCGCGCGGATGCGTCCGGCTGCGACGAAAGTGATGTGCCGGAGTAGCATGGAAGCCGTGCCGGCCCGCCGTGGCCGGCTTTGGTCCACTGCTGCAGGAATGCCCATGAACGCCCAATCCGATGCGGCGCCGGTGCCGCTTGAGCCCTCTGATGTCATTGACGCGCTGTGGCGCGACGCCGGCCTGCCCGCCGAGGCGCTGGCGCACCTGAAGCTGGACGGCGCCGAGCCGGTGCTGCCGTCGAGCTTTGCCGTGGGCACCGCCGCCCAGGCCAGCCTTGGCGCCTCGGCGCTGGCCGCCGCCGCACTGTGGCACAGCCGCACCGGCCGCTGGCAGGACGTCAGCGTCGACATGCGCCATGCCATCACCGAATTCCGCAGCGAACGCTACCTGCGCGTCGACGGCGGGCCCGCGCCCGAGCTGTGGGACAAACTGGCCGGCCTCTACCGCTGTGGCGACGGCCGCTGGGTGCGCCTGCATACCAATTTCCCGCACCACCGCGACGGCGTGGTGCGCTTGCTCGGCTGCGCCAACGACAAGGCGGCGGTGCAGGCCGCGCTGGAGAAGCGCGACGCCGAATCCTTCGAGACCGCGGCGTCCGACGCGGGCCTGGTGGTTGCCGCCTTGCGCAGCTTCGACGAATGGGACCGCCATCCGCAGGCCGCCGCCTTGCGCGGCCTGCCGCCGGTGACGCTGGAGCGCATCGGCGACGCGCCGCCGCAGCCGCTGCCGGCGCCCGCATCCGCGGACGCGCAGCCGCTGTCGGGCGTGCGCGTGCTCGATTTCACCCGCATCATCGCCGGCCCGGTGGCGGGCCGCACGCTGGCCGCGCACGGCGCCGACGTGCTGCTGGTCACCGCCTCGCACCTGCCGTCGATCGCGCCGCTGGTGATCGACACCGGCCGGGGCAAGCGCAGCTGCCAGCTGGACCTGCGCGATCCCGACGACAAGCGCACGCTGCACAAGCTGTTGCACGGCGCCGATGTGATGGTGCAGGGCTACCGCCCCGGCGGCCTGGCCGAACTGGGCGTGGGCCCCGAGGCCGCGGCGCGCGCGCGGCCGGGCATCGTCTATGTGTCGCTGAGCGCCTACGGCCACGTGGGGCCGTGGTCGCTCAAGCGCGGTTTTGATTCGCTGGTGCAGACCGCCACCGGCTTCAACGATGCCGAAGCGCAGGCGGCCGGCAGCGACACCCCGCGCCCGTTGCCGGCGCAGGTGCTGGACCACGCGGCGGGCTACCTGCTGGCCTTCGGCGCGATGGCCGCGCTGCACCGGCGCGCGGTGGAGGGCGGCAGCTGGCATGTGCGCGTGTCGCTGGCGCAGGTGGGGCAGTGGCTGCGCGGCCTGGGGCGCGTGCCGGACGGGCTCAAGGCGCCCGAGCAGAAGATCGACGACGTGGCCGACCTGCTCGAGGCCGTGCCGTCGGGCTTTGGCATGCTGACAGTGGTGCGCCACGCGGCGCACCTGTCGGAGACGCCGGCGCGCTGGAACTTGCCGTCCGAGCCGCTCGGCACGCATGCGCCGCAGTGGCTGCCGCGCGACTAGGCGAAATCAGGCGCCGGTGCGCTGCGATGGTTGCCGGGGCTAGTAGAGGGTGGTGCGCTGCCGCTCCGGCAGGTCGCGGTCATAGGCCGCGCCGTCGATGGCGTTTTCAGTCAGCGTGGCCAGGATCTCGCCGTTGCTGGGCAGCGACTGGCGCGCGACCTGCGCGTCCGCGGCCCACAGGCGCGAGCGGATCAGCGCGCGGGCGCACTGGAAGAACACCGACTGCACCGTGACCACCAGCACCGTGGTCGGGGTCTTGCCGTCGACCACGCAGCGTGCGATCAGCTCCGGGTCGACGCTGATCTGCGCGGTGCCGTTTATGCGGATGGTCTCGTTGACGCCGGGGATCACGAACAGCAGCCCCACGCGCGGATCGGCAACGATATTGCGCAGGCTGTCGATGCGATTGTTGCCGCGCCGGTCGGGCAGCAGCAGCGTGCGTTCGTCCAGCACCTGCACGAAGCCCGGCGCGTCGCCGCGCGGCGAGCATTCGGCCCAGTCATCGCCCACCGTCGACAGCAGGCAGAACGGTGCGGCCTCGATAAAGGCGCGGTAGTGCGGGTGCAGGTAGTCGACTTCCTTGGACAGCGACGGGGCCGCCGGTTGCGCGTAGAGCGCTTCCAGTTGGGCCAGCGTGGTGATGGCGTGCGGGATCATGGCAGGCAGGGCGTTGGTTGTCGGGGGAGGGGAGCCGCCAATGTAGCGCAGAAGCGTTTCGGTAGCCTTACACGGTCACAGTGCCCTGGCCGATCTCCAGCACGCGGCCGCCCACGCGGATGGCACCGTCGGCGTTGACGGCCAGGTGCAGCCGGCAGGGGCGGCCCACGGCCTCGCCCTGGTCGATGGCGTATTCAGCCGGCAGCGCATGGCCCGTGGCCAGCAGCCAGCCGCCCAGGTTGGCGCAGGCCGAGCCCGTGCCCGGATCCTCGGCCACGCCGCCGCCCTGCTTGGTGAAGAAGTAGCGCGACAGCACGCGGCCGGGCTGCTCCGGGTCGAAGGCAAAGACGTAGGCGGTCTTGCGGCCCAGGCTGCTCTGCGGCCAGACCGCCAGGCGTGCGCTGTCGGGGTTGGCGCGGCGCACGGCATCGGTGTTGCGCACCGCCACCAGCAACTGGTCGGCGCCGGTGTCGACCCACATCGGCGACACCAGCAGGTCGCGTTCCTCCAGCCCGAGCAGGCTGGCCATGTCGGCGTCGGGCAGGGCGACCGGTGCGGTCTTGGGCTTGCCGCTGTGCGGGGCGGTGAAGGTCCAGACATCGCCCTGCGCGGTCACCGGCACCACGCCCGCGGGAAACTCCAGCGTCAGCGCGTCGCCGGTGCCGGCCAGGCCGCGCACCACGTGCGCGGTGCCCAGCGTCGGATGACCGGCAAAGCGCACTCATAGCCCGGCGTGAAGATGCGCACCCGCGCACTGGCACGCTCCGACGGCAGGATGAAAGTGGTTTCCGACAGGTTGAACTGCAGCGCCAGCGCTTGCATGGTGGCGTCGTCCATGCCGCGCGCATCCTCGAAGACGCACAGGGGGTTGCCGCCGAAGGTGGATTCGGCAAAGACGTTGAGCAGGCGGAAAGCGTAGGTGGTCATGGCGCGGGGGCTCCGTGAGGCGGGTTGGTCTCAAGTGTACGGGGCGGGGGCGGACACGCCATGCACAGTTGCGCCGATCGCGGGCGGGCCAGTTGCGGACAGTTCCGGCGCACCATGAAAAACGCCCGGGGCAGGCCCGGGCGTATCTCCAGCAAAGGCAATCAGGCCTGCAGGCTCAGAACCCCACCGCCTGCCCGTCACGCCGGCTGTCGCTGGCCGCGACGTAGCCGTGCTCGGCATCCTCCGACAGGCGCCAGATGAACTGGCCCGAGCCGAAGTCCATGTACGGATCGTCCACCGACTTGAGCTGGTGGCCGCGCGCCTTCAGGCCCTCGACCGTGGCCGGGTCCATGGTGCTTTCCACGTCCAGCGTGAAGTCGCGGTTGACCTTCCAGCGCGGCGCGCAGCAGGCGGCCTGCGGCTGCTGCTTGTAGTCCAGCATGCGCACCACGGTCTGCAGGTGGCCCTGCGGCTGCATGTCGCCGCCCATCACACCAAAACTCATCACCGGCTGGCCGTCCCTGGTCAGGAAGGCGGGGATGATGGTGTGGAACGGACGCTTGCCGCCCGCGACCACGTTGGCCGACTTCGGGTCCATCGAGAAGCCCACGCCACGGTTCTGCAGGCTGATGCCGGTGCCCGGCACCACCACGCCCGAGCCGAAGCCCATGTAGTTGGACTGGATGAACGAGATCATCATGCCGCTCTCGTCGGCGGCGGTCAGGTAGATGGTGCCGCCCACCTTGGGCATGCCGAAGTTGAAATGCGTGGCGCGCTGCATGTCAATCAGTTTGGCGCGCGACTTCAGGTAGGCGTCGTCCAGCATGTCTTCCGGCGTGACTTCCATGCTGCGCGGATCGGCCACGTAGCGGTAGAGGTCGGCAAAGGCCAGCTTCATCGCCTCGATCTGCAGGTGCTGCGAATCGACCGAATCGACCGGGATCGATGCCATGTCGAACTGGTCGAGGATGCCCAGCGCGATCAGCGCGGCGATGCCCTGGCCGTTGGGCGGGATCTCGTGCAGCTCGTAGCCGCGGTAGGACTTGCTGATCGGCTTGACCCAGTCGGGGCGGTAGTTGCGCAGGTCGTCGAGCGTCATGGCGCCGCCGCACTGCTGGCTGAAGGCGGCAATCTGCTCGGCGATCTCGCCTTCGTAGTAGGCGCGGCCACGGGTTGCGCCGATCTTGCGCAGCGTTTCGGCGGCGGCCTTCATGGTGAACTTCTCGCCCACCGCCGGGGCGCGGCCGTCGGGCATGAAGGTGCCGGCGAAGCCGGGCTGGTCCTTCAGTTCGGGCACCGCGGCGGCCCACTTGTGCGCCACCACCGGCGGCACGGCATAGCCGCGCTCGGCGATCTCGATCGCCGGCTCCATCAGGTCGGCGAACGGCAGCTTGCCGAAGCGCTCATGCAGCGCGGCCCAGCCGGCGACCACACCGGGCACGGTGACCGAGTCCCAGCCGCGGATCGGGCGGTTGGCCAGGCCGTTGGCGTCGGTGCCGTACTTGTTCTTGAAGTACTCCGGGTTCCATGCCGCCGGGGCCACGCCCGACGAATTCAGGCCGTGCAGTTCCTTGCCGTCCCACAGGATGGCAAAGGCATCGCTGCCCAGGCCGCACGAGACCGGCTCGACGATGGTGATCGCGGCGGCCGCGGCGATGGCCGCATCGACGGCATTGCCGCCCTTGAGCAGCATGCGCAGGCCGGCCTGCGCGGCCAGCGGGTGCGAGGTGGAAACCACGTTGCGCGCAAACAGCGGGATGCGCACGGAGGGGTAGGGATTGGTCCAGTTGAAGTTCTGCATGCTTGTCTGTGTCCTTTTTCTCGCGCGCCTCGGTGACGCTTATTCTGCCGTGATCTTGCGATCCTTGATCAGCTTGCCCCAGCGCGCGCTGTCCTTCTTCACCATCGCGGCGAACTGCGCGGGCGTGCCGCCGACCGGCTCGGCGCCCAGCTTGCCCAGGCGCTCCTTCACGTCCGGCGACTGGATGGCCTTGTTGAACTCGGCATTGAGGCGGTTGACGATATCGGCCGGCAGGCCCTTGGGGCCATAGATGCCGAACCAGGTATCGGACTCGAAGCCGGGCAGGCCCGACTCACTTGCCGTGGGGATTTCCGGTGCCAGCGGCGAGCGCTTGGCGCTGGTCACCGCCAGTGCCTTGAGCTTGCCGTCCTTCACATGCGGCAGGCCCGAGACGATGCTGTCGAACAGCACCTGCACCTTGCCCGAGATCAGGTCCGGCACGGCCAGCGCGGTGCCGCGGTAGGGGATGTGGGTGATGAACACGCCCGCCTGCGCCTTGAAGGCCTCGGCGGTCAGGTGCACCACAGTGCCGTTGCCGCTCGAGGCGTAGTTCAGCTCGCCGGGATGCTTCTTGGCGTAGTCGATCAGCTCGCGCACGTTCTTGGCCGGCAGGCTGTTCGGCACCACCAGCAGGTTGGTGGCGATCGCCACCTGGCCGACCGGGGTGAAGTCGGTCTCGGTGTTGTACGGCAGGCGGGGGTTGATATACGGCCCGATGGAATGCGTGCTGGTGGTCGCGATCAGCAGCGTGTAGCCGTCGGGCGCGGCCTTGGCGGCCATGTCCGAGCCGATCGCGCCGCCGGCGCCGGGGCGGTTGTCGACCACGATCTGCTGGCCCATGCTGGCGCCCACCTTCTGCGCGATGGCGCGCGCCAGCAGGTCGGTCGCGCCGCTGGCCGGGAAGGGCACGATCAGGCGGATCGGCTTGGTGGGATAGGTGTCGGCCAGTGCGGGCGTGGCGGCCAGGCACATGCCGCAGCCAAGGGCAATGCCGAAGCGGCGCAGCCAGGATCTCATTTGTGTCTCCGGTGTCAGGCGCATGGCCCCGATTGATGATCGGCCTTCATTATTCCGTGCTGCCGGTCACAAAGAAAGCTAATATTTCTTTCCAGTGTCACAAGGAAATCTTAAGGATTGTGCCTTGGCGGCATATGCCTGACTCTTCATTTTCGTGGGCCGATGAGCACTGTCCGCTTCCTCCGTACCTTTGTCGCCGTGGCCGAGCACGGCTCCTTTGCCGCCGCCGCCGGGCAGGTGGCGCTGACCCAGGCCGCCGTCAGCCTGCAGATGCGCGCGCTGGAGACCGAATTGCGCCGCGAGCTGTTCGACCGCAGCGGCCGCGTGGCCGTGCTTAATGCCGACGGGCGCGCGCTGCTGCCGCAGGCGCGGCGCATGTTGTCGCTGTATGACGAGATGCGCCTGCCGCTGGCCTCGGACGAGGCCATGGCGGGTGCGGTGGCGGTGGGCGCGGTGGTATCCGTGATGGGCGGCCTGTCACACGCGGTGGCGCATATGAAGCGCGCGTATCCCGCGCTGGACGTGCGCCTGGTCGGCGCCAAGTCGATCGAGCTGGCGGCGCAGGTCGAAGCCGGCGAGCTGGATGCCGCCATCCTGGTGGAGGGCGCCGCGCGCATGCCCGGCACGCTGCGCTGGACGCCGCTGTACCAGGAGCCGCTGGTGGCGATCGCGGCGCGGGGCAGCCCGGGCCGCGACGCGCGCGAGGCGCTTGCCACCAATCCCTACCTGCGTTTCGACCGCAGCCAGCGCACCGGCGTGCTGGTCGAGCGCGCGCTGCGCCGCGCGCACCTGAAGGTCAACGAGTTCCTGGAGCTGAACGCGATCGAGGCGCTGGTGGAACTGGTGCGCCAGGAGGTCGGCGTGACCGTGGTGCCGCTGCTGCGCCGCGCGCGCTGGCGCGACGACGAGGCCCTGCGCATCCTGCCGCTGCTGGTCAACGGCGAGCCCGTGATGCGCCACATCGGCATGCTGGAACGGCGCGACCACGGGCGCGGGCAGGTCACCGCGGCGGTGCGCGCGGCCTGCAGCGAATTGTTCGGCGCGTAGCTGCTCCCCTGCCTGACTGCCATAACCAAGACCTATCGGCAGGATAGTCAGAAACGCATTCTCCTGAAGATCACTATTGCATATATTCTGGTTGCGGACGGCCGCTGATGTGGCCCGACTCGCCATGGGCGCCACGACCTCCCGCGTTGGCGCACGCCCTCGCGCGCCCGCTGATCGCCCGAACCTTTGACGCCGTTGCTGCAGGCGTGTTCAGTACGTCCCTACATGGAGAAACGTATGTCAAACGAAGCAAAGTGTCCCTTCAGCCATGCCGCCGGCGGCGGCACGACGAATCGTGACTGGTGGCCGAACCAGTTGCGCCTGGACCTGCTGAGCCAGCATTCCAGCAAGTCCAACCCGATGGGCGGCGACTTCAACTATGCCAAGGCCTTCAAGAGTCTCGACTTCGCAGCAGTGAAGAAGGACCTGGCCGCGCTGATGACTGACTCGCAAGACTGGTGGCCGGCGGACTTCGGCCACTACGGCCCGCTGTTTATCCGCATGGCCTGGCACAGCGCCGGCACCTACCGCATTGGCGATGGCCGCGGTGGTGCAGGGCGCGGCCAGCAGCGTTTCGCACCGCTCAACAGCTGGCCGGACAACGCCAGCCTGGATAAGGCGCGCCGCCTGTTATGGCCGATCAAGCAGAAGTACGGCCAGAAGATCTCCTGGGCCGACCTGATGATCCTGGCCGGCAACGTCGCGCTCGAGACCATGGGCTTCAAGACCTTCGGCTTCGGCGGTGGCCGGGAAGACACCTGGGAACCGGATGCGGATGTCTCCTGGGGCAAGGAAAAGACCTGGCTGGGCGGTGACCTCCGCTACGGCAAGGGTGCTGCCGGCAAGGATGAAGGCGTGATCGTGGCCGACGAGGCATTGCATGGCGCCGAGACCAGCCGCACCGACCCCGGACGCAACCTGGAGAACCCGCTGGCCGCCGTGCAGATGGGCCTGATCTACGTGAACCCGGAAGGCCCCGACGGCAATCCGGACCCGCTCGCCGCGGCGCACGACATCCGCGAATCGTTCGGGCGTATGGCCATGGACGACGAGGAGACCGTCGCGCTGATTGCCGGTGGGCATGCCTTCGGCAAGACCCACGGTGCCGGTCCCGCGGACAACATCGGGCCCGAACCCGAGGGCGCCGGTTTCGAACGCCAGGGCCTGGGATGGGCGAGCACCTTTGGCACCGGCAAGGGTGCCGACACGATCACCAGCGGCCTGGAGGTGACCTGGAGCAGTACCCCGACGAAGTGGGGCAATAGCTATCTGGAGAGCCTGTTTGGCAACGAATGGGAGCTGACCAAGAGCCCTGCCGGTGCCAACCAGTGGGTGGCCAAGGATGCCGGGGAAACCATCCCGCACGCTTACGATCCTTCGAAGAAGCTGCGGCCGACGATGCTGACCACGGATCTGTCGCTGCGTTTCGACCCGGCCTACGAGAAGATCTCGCGGCGCTTCCTGGCGCATCCTGAACAGCTCGCCGATGCCTTTGCCCGCGCCTGGTTCAAGCTGATCCACCGCGACATGGGCCCGCGCGCCCGCTACCTAGGCCCGGAAGTGCCGGCCGAAGAGCTGCTCTGGCAGGATCCCATCCCGGCGGTAGATCATCCGCTGGTCAACGAGCAGGACGTCGCCGCGCTCAAGCAGAAGATCCTGGCGTCGGGGCTGCCGGTCTCGCAACTGGTGCAGACCGCCTGGGCCTCGGCATCCACCTTCCGCGGCTCGGACAAGCGCGGTGGCGCCAATGGCGCGCGCATCCGCCTGGCGCCGCAGAAGGACTGGGCAGCCAACCAGCCAGAGCAGTTGGCGAAGGTGCTGAAGGTCCTCGAAGGGATCCAGGCCGAGTTCAACGGCGCACAGTCCGGCGGCAAGAAGATCTCGCTCGCCGACCTGATCGTGCTGGCCGGTGGCGCGGGAATCGAGCAGGCGGCGCAGAAGGCCAGCCAGCGGGTGACCGTGCCATTTACGCCGGGCCGCATGGACGCCTCGCAGGAACAGACCGACGTGCAATCCGTCGGGGCGCTCGAGCCGATTGCAGATGGCTTCCGCAACTTCCTGAAGGGGAAGTACAGCATTTCGGCGGAGGACTTGCTGGTCGACAAGGCGCAATTGCTGACCCTGACCGCACCCGAGATGACGGTGCTGATCGGCGGACTGCGCGTCCTGAATGTCCACACCGGGCAGGATGCGCACGGTGTCTTCACCGACCGGCCCGAAACGCTGACCAACGACTTCTTCCGCAACCTGCTCGACATGCGTACGGAATGGAAGCCGCTGTCCGAGGCTCGGGACGTGTTCGAAGGGAGCGACCGCAAGACCGGCCAGCGCAAGTGGAGCGGCACCCGCGTCGACCTGGTGTTCGGGGCGAATTCCCAGCTGCGGGCCCTTTGCGAGGTCTACGCCAGCGAGGACGCGCAGCAGAAGTTCGTCGGTGACTTTGTCGCCGCGTGGGTCAAGGTGATGAACCTTGACCGGTTCGACGTCGCTTGAGCACCTGAGCGCTTCAGCGCTCGCATGGCCCCGTCAGGGTACTCATCCCTGACGGGGCTTTCTTCATCCAGACGTGAGCGAGGGGGGGCGGCAGCGTGCAATGAAAAGCGGCCGGCAAGCGCCGGCCGCGTGGCCTGGCCAGGGCATTGAAACCTGGCCTACATCATCCTGTGCGCAAAATGCCCGCGCTTCGCGTCGGCCATCAGGTCGAGGAACTGACCGGTGCTCATGTGCACCAGTTCCTGGTGGTCGCCCGCCTCGAAATAGACGTCGGGATGCGTCAGCAGGCTGTCGTCGAGCCAGGTCTGCGTGCCGTACGCCATGCCGACCGGCGGGATCGCGCCCTGGTCGCAGTCGCGGAACACTTCGCGCACGCCGTCCTCGTGTGCCAGCGTCAGCTTGCGGCCGGTCTGCTCGCGGATCTCCGACAGTTTCAGGTGGTGCGTCGAAGGAATCACGGCCGCGACGTAGCCGCCGCCGTCTTCCAGCAGGATAGTCTTGGCCAGGCGGTCTCCGGGAATGTGCGCAGCCTGCGCAGTGGCCATGCTGCTGAGGCTGTAGGGGTGCCGAACGGTGTCGAACTGGCTCTGCCTCTTGCTCAGGCACTTCGCCAGCGTGGTAGCCATGGTCATGATCTCAACCTCCATCGCGTAGAGGCGACAGTTGTCCGAGTGCTATCAATATAGTTCGTCACGCGGCGGGCAGCGGTCGGGCGGAGCCGGAACATGGCGGCAAGCACAAAAAAAGGGCACCTTGCGGTGCCCTTAGTGCGTTGTGCCGCCGGCGCCAGGGCCGGCGATATTCCCTGCTTATTCTTCCTGGAACGCTTCCTCGCGCTTGGACTTGATCGACGGCATCGCCACGACCAGCACCAGCACCGCAGCGGCGATCAGCAGGCCCAGCGACAGCGGGCGCGTCACGAACACGCTGAAGTCACCACGCGACAGCAGCAGCGAGCGGCGGAAGTTCTCTTCCATCATCGGCCCCAGCACGAAACCCAGCAGCAGCGGAGCGGGTTCGCACTTGAGCTTGATGAACAGGTAGCCGATCACGCCGAAGGCCGCGGTCTGGAACACGTCGAAAGTGGTGTTCTGGACCGAGTATACGCCGATGCAGCAGAACGTCAGGATGGCCGGGTACAGGTAACGGTAAGGTACCTTCAGCAGCTTCACCCAGATACCGATCAGCGGCAGGTTCAGCACGATCAGCATGAAGTTGCCGATCCACATCGAGGCGATCAGGCCCCAGAACAGCGCCGGGTTGCTGGTCATCACCTGCGGGCCGGGCTGGATGTTGTGGATGGTCATCGCACCCACCATCAGCGCCATCACCGCGTTGGGCGGAATGCCCAGCGTCAGCAGCGGGATGAACGAAGTCTGCGCCGCGGCGTTGTTGGCCGATTCCGGACCTGCCACGCCTTCGATTGCACCCTTGCCGAACTCATGCGAGTACTTCGAGGTCTTCTTTTCCAGCGAGTAGGCTGCGAACGACGCCAGCGCCGCACCGCCGCCCGGCAGGATGCCCAGCGCCGAACCCAGCACCGTGCCGCGCAGCACCGCCGGGATCATGCGCTTGAAGTCTTCCTTGGTCGGGAACAGGTTGGTAATGTGGTCGGTGAAGGTCTCGCGATGTTCCTTCTGCTCCAGGTTGGCGATGATTTCAGCAAAGCCGAACACACCCATTGCCACCGAAACGAAGTTCAGGCCGTCGGTCAGTTCCGGCACGTCGAACGAGAAGCGCGCGGCGCCCGAGTTCACGTCGGTACCCACCAGGCCCAGCAGCAGGCCCAGCACGATCATGGCAATTGCCTTGACCAGCGAACCCGAAGCCAGCACCACGGCGCCGATCAGGCCCAGCACCATCAGCGAGAAGTATTCGGCGGGGCCGAACTTGAATGCCAGTTCCGACAGCGGCGCGGCAAAGGCGGCCAGGATCAGGGTGGCCACGCAGCCAGCGAAGAACGAGCCCAGGCCGGCTGTGGCCAATGCCACCCCCGCTCGTCCTCGCCTTGCCATCTGGTAGCCATCGATGGTTGTCACCACCGAGGACGATTCACCAGGCAGGTTCACCAGGATGGCGGTGGTCGAGCCGCCGTACTGGGCGCCGTAGTAGATACCGGCCAGCATGATCAGCGCGGCCACCGGCGGCAGCGTGTAGGTCACCGGCAGCAGCATGGCGATGGTGGCCAGCGGCCCCAGGCCCGGCAGCACGCCGATCAGGGTACCCAGCACGCAGCCCAGGAAGGCGTACGCGAGGTTCTGGAAGGTCAGGGCGGTGGAAAAGCCCAGACCCAGGTTGGCGAGTAGTTCCATGTTGGCGGCCTCCTTAGCTTGCCAGGAAAGCCGGCCACACCGGCATCTGCAGGTTGATGCCGTACACGAACGCGCCCATGCTGATCAGCACCAGGATGATGGCGTTCAGGATGGCACCCTTCCAGCTGAACTCGTGGCTGGCCATCGACGACACCAGCACCAGCACCAGCACCGACAGCACCATGCCCAGCGGCTTGAGCATCAGGCCGAACAGCACCACCGCACCGAGGATCCACAACAGCGTCTTGATGTCCCAGCGGGCCAGGCTGTCTTGTTCCGCCTTGGAAGACAGCGCGCCCCACAGCACCAGCGCGCCCAGCAGGGCGAGCACGATGCCAAGCCAGAACGGGAAATATCCCGGTCCCATTTTTGCGGCGGTTCCCATGGAATAACCGCGCGCGACCCAGGAAAAGCCGAATCCGACCAGAATGAACATCAGGCCGGAGGCAAAGTCCTTTTGGCTACGTATGCGCAAAGTGAATCTCCTCGATAAGACTGCTTTGAAAACTGCGGCTGGCCTCCTTATTGCCTTTGTTGCGTTGCATCAAGGCGGCATTTTTCGGAGGCCCTCCTGCGGGCAGGGTGGAAGTTAAGGGGGCGACCTTTCAGCTACCTTTCAGATGTCTGCAAACAGGGTCATGCTGAGGGTATCCCCTAGTGAAAGAGCGCATAAAAGTCCGGCTGGGCCAGTCTGGAGGCGGCCTGGCGGACAGATGCGCCATCCCGTGGCCGGCCCGCTGCGCTATCATCCGGAGCGGTTCGGAGGGGGGGCTGGAGCCACGCAGCGGCACCAGCTGCTGCAAGGTTTGAAAGGTTTCGCAAGGGAACGCTTACGCAACACAAGGGGCCGTTTGGAAACCATCGACCACGTCATCCTGCTCGGCGCCATCGTGATGTCGCTGGGCATCGTGCTGGGTGCGTTCTCGGCACGCTTCGGCGTGCCGTTCCTGCTGGTCTTCCTGGCCGTGGGCATGCTCGCCGGCGTGGATGGCCCGGGCGGCATCCGCTTCTCCGATACCTGGCTCAGCTTCCTGGTCGGCAACCTGGCACTGGCGGTGATCCTGCTCGACGGCGGCTTGCGCACGCGCCTTGCGACCTTCCGGGTGGCGCTCAAGCCGTCTTTGTCGCTGGCGACAGTGGGGGTGCTGGTGACGGCCGGGCTGGTGGGCGTGTTCGCCGCGTGGCTGCTGGGCATCGACTGGCGGCTCGGGCTGCTGCTGGGGGCCATCGTCGGCTCGACCGACGCGGCCGCGGTGTTCTCGCTGCTGAACAGCAGTGGCATCCGGCTCAAGGACCGGGTCGCGAGCGTGCTGGAGATCGAATCCGGCATCAATGACCCGATGGCGATCTTCCTGACCCTGACGCTGATCGAATGGCTGACCGCCCCTGAAGGCCTGACGCCGCTGGGCCTGGCCCTGCGGCTGCTGGTGCAGTTCGGCGTGGGCGGCGCGCTTGGCCTGGGGCTTGGCTATTGCCTGGCCAATGTGCTGGAGCGTATCCGGGTGGCCGAGGGGCTGCAGGCGATCCTGCTGTGCTCGGGCGGCGCGATGGTCTTTGCCATCGTGCAGACCGCCGGGGGCAGCGGCTTCCTGGCGGTGTACCTGACCGGCATGCTGATCGGCAACCGGGAGCGCGCGGTCACCGCGGACACCATGCGCGCCATGGACGGCATGGCCTGGCTGGCGCAGTCGGCCATGTTCCTGCTGCTGGGCTTGCTGGTGGCGCCGCACCGGATCTGGGAGGTGGCCGGCCCGGCGGTGGCCGTGGCGGCCTTCCTGATGCTGGTGGCGCGCCCCGTGGCGGTGTGGCTGGCGCTGCTGCCGTTCCGCTTCAATGCGCGCGAGACCGGCTTTATCGCCTGGATGGGCCTGCGCGGCGCGGTGCCGATCGTGCTGGCGCTGTTCCCGCTGCTGCGCGAGGTGCCGCAAGCGGGGCTGCTGTTCCGCATTGCCTTTGCCGTGGTGCTGGCGAGCCTGCTGTTCCAGGGCACCACGGTGTCGCTGGCCGCGCGGCTGGCGCGCGTGCTGCGCCCCGGCTACCCCGAGCCGCTGGCGCGTTCGCGCCTGCGCGGCACGCGCGCGCCGATCCTGGAAGTGATGCAGTTCGAGGTGGGTCCCAACGCGCCCGTCGAGAACGTGCGTGCCGACCAGCTGGAGCTGCCGCCGCGCTGCCGGCTGATGACGGTAGCGCGCGACGATGCGCTGGCGGTGCTGGACCAGACCGTGCTGCGCGCCGGCGACAGCGTCTCGGTGCTGGCCCCGGTGACGAGCCTGCCGATGCTGTCGGCGCTGTTCCAGGCGCCGGGCCGCGCGCCCACCTGGGAGCAGGCCTCGCACGATTTCCTGCTGTCGGGCGATGCGCTGCTGCGCGATGTGGCGGCGCTGTACGGCACGCGCGCGCTGGCGCCGGAAGACGCGCCGCTGACGCTCGAGGCTGCCATGCTGCGGGCCTTCACCTCGCCGCCGGTGGAGGGCGACAGCGTCGAGATCGCCGGCCTGCCGCTGACGGTGACGCGCATGGAGGGTGCGCGGATCCTGCAGGTGGGACTGCTGCTGCCGCGGCTGGAGGGGGATTCGGGCGGGCGGCTATGGCCGCGGCGCAGAAAGGATGGTGGCGCCAGGAGCGGGGAGGGCGCCGAGGCGGAGTAGGGACAAGAAAGGCGGCCGTGGCCGCCTTTTCTATTAGTCCACCTTCGCCCCGGACACCTTCACGATCTGCGCGTACTTCTTCAGTTCGCGCTGGACCAGCGCCGCGAACTGCTCGGGCGTGGTCGGCGCCGGCTGTGCGCCGATGCGGGCCAGGCGGGCCTTCATGTCGTCGGTCTTCAGGATCGCCACGATCTCGTGGTTGAGCCGCTCGACGATCTCGCGCGGGGTGTTGGCCGGCGCGAACACGCCGAACCACGTTGAGATGTCGAAGCCTTCCAGGCCCAGCCCCTTGCCGGCTTCGGCAATGGTCGGCAGTTCCGGGAACGCCGCCGCGCGGCTGGCGGTGGTGACGGCAAAGGCCTTGAGCTTGCCCGCCTTGATATTGGCCGAGCCCGAAGCCAGGTTGTCGAAGATCAGGTCGGTCTGGCCCGACAGCACCGACAGCTGCGCCGGCGACGCGCCGTTGTACGGGATATGGACCATGCTGATCTTCGCCATGCTCTTGAACAGCTCGCCCGACAGGTGCCCGGCGCTGCCGTTGCCGCCCGAGGCGTAGTCCAGCTTGCCCGGGTTCTTGCGCGCGTACGCGACCAGGTCGCGCACATTGTTGATGTGCAGCTCGGCGGCCTTGCCCGGGTGCATCACCAGCACGTTGGGCACGTCGGCCACCAGCGTGACCGGGGCGAAGTCCTTGACCGGGTCGTACGGCATCTTGCTGAACAGCGTCGGGTTGATGGCGTGCGTGGCCACCGCGCCCATGACGATGGTGTAGCCGTCGGCCGGCTGCTTGGCGACGTAGTCCGCGCCCAGGTTGCCGCCCGCGCCGGGCTTGTTCTCGACCACCACCGGCTGGCCCAGGCTGTCGCGCAGCTTCTCGCCGATGGCGCGCGCGACGGTGTCGAGCGGGCCGCCGGCCGGGTAGGGCACCACGAAGCGGACCGGCTTGGTCGGATAGGTATTGGTGGCCGCCACGGCGGCGGCGGGCAGCAGCGCCGCGGTCAGCGCGGCGGCAAGCAGTTTCTTCAGCATGTCTCGGACTTCAGGGGGATTGGGATACTTATCTGGCGCCGATGCCCCGCGCCATCATGACCGCGCACAGCGGCAGCAGGATCACCAGGTGGGCTTCGATCATGACCCAGCGGCGGGCGGCCTTCAGTTCCGACGGCGGCGGCACGTAGTCGGGCAGCCGGCGCGCCTGCTTGCGCCAGCGCGCAATGGCAAAGGTCGGCGGCAGCGAGCACAGCGCGATCAGCACGAACACGCCCATCTTGGCGTGGAACCACGGGTTGTGCAGGTAGAAGCCGACACCCTTGGCGCCGTAGAACAGGCGCAGCAGGCCGGTGGCCAGCACCACCATCGCGGACAGGAAATAGAACAGGTCGTACAGCGACAGGCGCCGCACGGTGGCCGGCGTGATGTCCGGGCGCAGCACCACGGCCTCGGCGGCCATCAGGGTGATCAGGACGAAGATCGCAAGGAAGTGCAGGAAGGCCAGCAGGGCATCGGTCAGCATGGGTTCTCCTCTGGTGCTTCGGTCAGGAAGGGAATGGCTTCCGGAAATCGCAGCACCGTTGGCGGGCCGAAGCCCGCCGACGGTCGGAGGAGAATCTTACAGCACACCCTTTGCACGCAGTGCTTCGATCTGCGCTGCGCTGTAGCCCAGCGTGTCGGCCAGCACCGTGTCGGTGTGCTCGCCCAGCAGCGGCGGGTGGCGCAGCGCCTGCGGCGGCGTGGCGCTCATCTTGATCGGGCTGCCCACCAGCTTGACTTCGCCGGCGCTGGGGTGGGGCAGGTCCACGCGCAGGCCGCGCGCCTTGACCTGGTCGTCCTCGAACACGTCGTCGAGGGTGTTGATCGGGCCGCACGGCACGCCGGCGGCCTCCAGGTCGCGGATCCACTGGTCGCGGGTGCGCGGGCGCACCATCTCGGCCAGGATCGGCACCAGCACGTCGCGGTTGGCCACGCGCTGCGGGTTGGTGGCAAAGCGCGGGTCGTCGGCCAGCTCGGGCTTGCCGCCGTCGGCCACGAACTTGCGGAACTGCCCGTCGTTGCCCACCGCGACGATGATCCAGCCATCGGCGGCCTGGAAGGTCTGGTAGGGAACGATATTGGGATGCGCATTGCCCCAGCGGCGCGGCGCCTCGCCGCTGGCCAGGTAGTTGGTGTTCATATTGGCCAGCATCGCCACCTGCACGTCCAGCAGGGCCATGTCGATGTACTGGCCCTCGCCGGTGCGGTCGCGGTGCGCCAGCGCCGCCAGCACGGCGATGGTGGCGTACTGGCCGGTCATCAGGTCGGAAATGGCCACGCCGGCCTTCTGCGGGCCGCCGCCGGGCAGGTCGTCGCGCTCGCCGGTCAGGCTCATGAAGCCGCCCATGCCCTGGATGATGAAGTCGTAGCCCGGGCGCGCGGCGTACGGGCCGGTCTGGCCGAAGCCGGTGACCGAGCAGTAGATCAGGTTGGGCTTGACCAGTTTGAGCGATTCATAGTCCAGGCCGTACTTCCTGAGCTGGCCGACCTTGTAGTTCTCGAGCACCACGTCGCTCTGCGCCGCCAGCTCGCGCACGATCTGCTGGCCGTCCGGCGTGCTGATGTCGCAGGTCACCGAGCGCTTGTTGCGGTTGGCGGCGAGGTAGTAGGCGGCTTCGGCGGTGTCGCGGCCGTCCTCGTCCTTGAGCCAGGGCGGGCCCCAGGTGCGGGTGTCGTCGCCGGCGCCGGGGCGCTCGATCTTGATCACGTCGGCGCCAAAATCGGCAAGGTTCTGGGCGCACCACGGCCCGGCAAGCACGCGGGTCAGGTCGAGGACGCGGAGATGGCTTAAGGCTCCCATGGCGGTAGTCAATGCTGAGGGTGAGGCGGGAATCGGTCGCAAATGCGAGAGGTCGGCGCACCCCGTGAAGCCGGGGCCGGCGCGAGTTGCCTGCACTGTACCACCGGCCAATCGCCGATGCGTCGTTGAGTGCTGCATAGGGCTCTTTCTGTGGCGGGATTTGGGCGATAGCCGGCCGGGTCCGCGGTGCCGTGCCTGACGTGCCCGGCAGGCTGCCTTGCCCGTATAATCAACGGTTTGCAAATCCAATACTGATTCGTCGCGCCCGGCCACGCCAGGGCAAGCGTCCGCCATCCCATGAAAGTCTCAGACATTCGCAGCAAGTTCCTGCAGTTCTTCGAATCGAAGGGCCATACCGTGGTCCGCTCGTCCAGCCTGGTGCCGGCGAACGACCCGACGCTGCTGTTTACCAATTCCGGCATGGTGCAGTTCAAGGACGTGTTCCTGGGCACCGACAAGCGGCCGTACACCCGCGCCACTTCGTCGCAGCGCTCGGTGCGCGCCGGCGGCAAGCACAACGACCTCGAGAACGTGGGCTACACCGCCCGCCACCATACGTTCTTCGAGATGCTGGGCAACTTCTCGTTTGGCGACTACTTCAAGCGCGAGGCCATCCAGTACGCGTGGGAACTGCTGACCAAGACCTACCAGCTGCCGGCAGAGAAGCTGTGGGTGACGGTCTACGCGGAAGACGACGAGGCCTACGACATCTGGGCCAAGGAAGTGGGTGTGCCGGCCGAGCGCATCGTGCGCATCGGCGACAACAAGGGCGCGCGCTACGCCTCGGACAACTTCTGGCAGATGGCCGACACCGGCCCGTGCGGCCCGTGCTCGGAAATCTTCTACGACCACGGCCCGGACGTGTGGGGCGGCCCCCCGGGATCGCCCGAGGAAGACGGCGACCGCTACATCGAGATCTGGAACCTGGTGTTCATGCAGTTCAACCGCGACGAGCAGGGCAACATGACGCCGCTGCCCAAGCCGTGCGTGGACACCGGGATGGGCCTGGAGCGCATTGCCGCGGTGCTGCAGCATGTGCACAGCAACTATGAGATCGACCTGTTCCAGGCGCTGATCAAAGCCGCCGGGCGTGAAACCCATATCGACAACCTGAACCAGAACTCGCTGAAGGTCATTGCCGACCATATCCGCGCGTGCTCGTTCCTGATCGTCGACGGCGTGATCCCCGGCAACGAAGGCCGCGGCTACGTGCTGCGCCGGATCATCCGCCGCGCCATCCGCCACGGCTACAAGCTGGGCCAGAAGACGCCGTTCTTCCACAAGCTGGTGCCCGACCTGGTCGCCCAGATGGGCGAGGCCTATCCGGAACTGGCCGAAGCGCAGTCGCGCGTGACCGAAGTGCTGAAGGCCGAGGAAGAGCGCTTCTTCGAGACCATCGAAAACGGCATGACTATCCTCGACGCCGCGCTGGCCGAGCTCAAGCTCAAGGGCGGCAAGACGCTCGACGGCGAACTCGCGTTCAAGCTGCACGACACTTTCGGCTTCCCGCTGGATCTGACGCAGGATGTGTGCCGCGAGCAGGAAATCGGCGTGGACGAAGCCGCTTTCGACGCCGCCATGACCCGCCAGCGCGAGCAGGCTCGTGCCGCCGGCAAGTTCAAGATGGCCGCGGGCCTGGAGTACACCGGTGACAAGACCGTGTTCCACGGCTACGAGAAGCTGGAACTGCCACAGGCGAAGGTCATTGCGCTGTATGTGGACGGCGCCGTTGTCGACACCATGCAGCCGGGCCAGACCGGCGTGGTGGTGCTCGACAACACCCCGTTCTACGCCGAATCCGGCGGCCAGGCCGGCGACCAGGGCGTGCTGAAGGCCGGCAATGCTGTCTTTGCCGTAGCGGACACTACCAAGGTCCAGGCCGATGTGTTCGGCCACCAGGGCACGCTGCAAGGCGGCGCGCTCAAGGCGGGCGATGCCGTGTCGGCCCAGGTCGACGCGCAGCGCCGCGCGCGCACCGTGCGCAACCACTCGGCTACCCACCTGATGCACAAGGCCCTGCGCGAAGTGCTGGGCAGCCACGTGCAGCAGAAGGGCTCGCTGGTGGATGCGGACAAGACCCGCTTCGACTTCTCGCACAACGCCGCGCTGACCGACGAGCAGATCCGCCGTGTGGAAGAGATCGTCAACGCCGAGATCCTGCGCAACGACGACACGCATGCCGAGATCATGCCGTTCGACGATGCGGTCAAGAGCGGCGCGATGGCACTGTTCGGCGAGAAGTACGCCGACGACGTGCGCGTGCTGTCGATCGGCACCTCGAAGGAACTGTGCGGCGGCACCCACGTGCACCGCACCGGCGATATCGGCCTGTTCAAGATCGTGATGGAAGGCGGCGTCGCTGCCGGCATCCGCCGCGTGGAAGCCATTACCGGCGACAACGCGCTGCACTACCTGCAGGGCCTGGATGCCAAGCTCAACGAAGCCGCCGCCGTGCTGAAGGCCCAGCCGTCGGAACTGGTGCCGCGCATTGGCCAGGTGCAGGACCAGGTGCGCGCGCTGGAGAAGGAACTGGAACGCCTGAAGAGCAAGCTGGCCGCCTCGCAGGGCGACGAGTTGGCCGCGCAGGCGGTCGATATCAAGGGCCTGAAGGTGCTGGCTGCGCAGCTGGACGGCGCCGACGTGAAGACCCTGCGCGAGACCATGGACAAGCTCAAGGACAAGCTGCAGAGCGCGGCCATCGTGCTGGGTGCGGTGTCCGACGGCAAGGTCAGCCTGATCGCTGGCGTCACCGCCGATGCCACGGGCAAGGTCAAGGCCGGCGAGCTGGTCAACTTTGTCGCGCAGCAAGTGGGCGGCAAGGGTGGTGGCCGCCCCGACATGGCCCAGGCTGGCGGCACCGAGCCGGCCAAGCTGCCGCAGGCGCTGGCGGGTGTCAGCGAGTGGGTGGCAAGCAAGGTTTGATCGGCCGAGGGGAATATCCCCTCAGACACTGCCTTTCCTAATGGCGCTTCGGCGCCATTTTCTATGGGCGCTCGTCGCCGGGCGGCTTGCCGGCCAGCCGGTTGAGAATGTCGATCGGCAGCGGGAAGACGATGGTAGAGCTCTTGTCCCCGGCGATCTGCGTCAATGTCTGCAGGTAGCGCAGCTGCATGGCTTGCGGTTCGCGCGCCAGCATCTGCGCCGCTTCAAGCAGCTTCACCGAAGCCTGCAGTTCGCCTTCGGCATGGATCACCTTGGCGCGCCGCTCGCGTTCGGCCTCGGCCTGCCGGGCAATCGCGCGGATCATGGTTTCGTTGAGGTCGACATGCTTGATCTCGACGTTCGAGACCTTGATGCCCCAGCCGTCGGTCTGGGCGTCCAGCGCCTGCTGGATGTCGAGGTTGAGCTTCTCGCGCTCGGCCAGCATCTCGTCCAGTTCGTGCTTGCCCAGCACCGAGCGCAGGGTGGTCTGCGCCAGCTGGCTGGTGGCTTCCAGGAAGTTCGCCACCTGGATGATGGCGCGCTCCGGATCGACCACGCGGAAGTACACCACCGCATTGACCTTTACCGAGACGTTGTCACGCGAGATCACGTCCTGCGGCGGCACGTCCATCACCACCGTGCGCAGGTCGACCCTGACCATCTGCTGCACGGCGGGGATCAGCAGCACCAGGCCCGGGCCCTTGACGCGCCAGAAGCGTCCCAGCATGAACACCACGCCGCGTTCGTATTCGCGCAGCACGCGGAACGAGGTGATCACCAGCAGTGCCAGCAGGAAGATCACACCGCCGAAGCTGAATCCGTAGGCCATGGTCAGGCTCCCTTGTCTGGCGTCGGTTGGGATGGGGATGTCGGAACAAGCGGGGCGTTGCCGGCGGCGGTCACCTCAAGCATCAGGCCATCGCGCGCGGTGACGAGCACCGGCGTGCCGCGCGGCAACGGGCTGGCGCTGCGCACGCGCCAGGTCTCGCCGCGCACCGAGGCCCAGCCTTCGTCGTGCAGGTCGTCCAGCATTTCGCCGCGCATGCCGACCAGTGTGTCGGCACCGCTGACCACCGGGCGCCTGCGCGCGCGCACCAGCATCGCCGACATGCCGAATACGAAGATCGCGGACAGCGCCGACATGGCCGCCACCATCGGCAGCGGCACGCCGAAGCCCGGCACGTCGGTGTCGATCAGCATCACCGCGCCAAAGGCGAAGGCAATGATGCCGCCCACGCCCAGCGCGCCGAAGGTCGGCAGGAACAGCTCCGCCACCATGCAGCCGATGCCCAGTGCCACCAGCGCCAGCCCGGCGTAGCTCACGGGCAGCATGTGCAGCGCGAACAGCGCCACCAGCAGGCAGATCGCGCCGCCAATGCCGGGCACCACCATGCCCGGCGTGGAGAACTCGAAGATCAGGCCGTAGATGCCGATCATCATCAGCAGCAGCGCCACGCTGGGCTCGGTGATCACGGCCAGGAAGCGGCTGCGCCAGTCGGGCTCCAGTGTGACCACCGGCGCATTGGCGGTGCGCAGCACGCTGGCCTTGCCGCCGGCGGCGGTGAGCTTGCGGCCTTCGACCTCGCGCAACAGCGCGGGCAGGTCGGCGGCCACCAGGTCGACCACGTGCTGGGCCAGCGCCTCGTCGGCCGACAGGCTGACCGACTCGCGCACCGCGCGCTCGGCCCATTCGGCATTGCGTCCGCGCAGTTGCGCCAGGCCGCGGATATAGGCCGAGGCGTCGTGCATCTGCTTGCGCGCCATGGTGTCGCCCCCCGCGGGCTCGCTGGCCGGAGCCGAGGCGGGTTTGGCGCCGGGCAGGGCCTCGGGCTTCTGCGGCCCGCCAATGCCGACCTGCACCGGGGTGGCCGCGCCCAGGTTGGTGCCCGGCGCCATCGCCGCGATATGGCTGGCATAGAGGATGTAGGTGCCGGCGCTGGCCGCGCGTGCGCCGCCGGGATAGACATAGCTGGCCACCGGCACCGGCGACGCCAGGATGGCCTGGATGATCTCGCGCATCGACGCGTCCAGCCCGCCCGGGGTGTCCATTTCCAGCACCACCAGCTGGGCGCCGGCCTCGCGGGCGCGCTCCAGGCCGCGCAGGATAAAGCTGGCACTGGCCGGGCCGACTGCGCCTTTCAGCGGAATCACATAGACCGGCGCGGTGGCCGTGCCGATGGCTGTGGCGGACGGTGCCGAGGCGCCGGTGGCGCCGAAAGCAAGGGCGCAGCACGCCAGCGCCAGGCTGGGCAGCAGCCGAAGGGCCCGCAGCAGCGCGGTAGCAGGTTTCATGGCAGGGGGCGAGGCACGCTGGGTGCAGTGGTGGCGCCACTTCAAGTGTAGGCCACCGGGCACATCTTGCACGCGGCCTGCCGCCGTGCCCGCGCCAGCCGTGCCAGCCGCTCAGGCCGCCGCCAGTTCCGGCTTGCCGGCGGGCGCGGGGGATGCCGTGGTGAGGGTGTCGACCAGGGCATGCAGGGCCGCGCTGGCCATCGACGGGTGCCAGGCCAGCAGCGTGCGCACGCAGCCCGCCGCCCCCAGGCTGTGCTGCTGGATGGCGGGCAGGTCCCGGTACAGGCCCAGCACCGAGCTCGGCACGATCGCCGCGCCGATGCCGGCCGCCACGCAGGCGACGATGGCATGGTACGAGTTGAGCTGCAGCACGCGCGGCGTCGGCGCATCGCCGATCACATACCAGTTCTCCAGCCGGGCGCGGTAGTTGCAGCCGGGTTCGAATGCCAGCAGCGTCGGCACCTCCAGGTCGGCCGCGGTGCGCACCGGCCGATGGCGCTCGCGCGTGATCACCACCAGCTCTTCCTCGAATACCGAGACGGCGCTCAGCCCCGGGTCGGTCAGCGGCTCGGCGACGAAGGCGCACTCCACTTCGAAACGCGCCAGCGCATCCAGCGCCTGGCGCGTGGGCAGCGTGACCAGTTCCAGCTGCACGTCGGGCCACGCCTGATGATACGCTGCCAGCACATTGGGCAGACGGCTGGCGGCCGTGCTTTCCATCGAGGCGATGCGCAGCCGTCCGTGCGGGCGTGTCGGCAATACCGCCTGGCGCGCTTCCTCGGTCATCGTCAGGATGCGGCAGGCGTAGTCGAACAGGGTCTTGCCGGAGGGCGTCAGCACCATGCGCCGGCCGTCGCGCACAAACAGGTCAACGCCCAGCGACTGCTCCAGCTGGCGGATGCGGGTGGTGACATTGGACTGCACCCGGTGCAGCCGCTCGGCCGCGCGGGTGATGCCGCCGGCTTCGACGACGGCGCGGAAGATCTCAAGCGCGGCAAGATCCATGGGGGCTCCGGCGGTTATCCATCTGAAATCAAGATGTCTGGCATCTTGATAATTCATTTTTGGGGATGATAAAGCCAGCGTAGCATACAGACATCGCAATGCAACCGCTGCCCCCACAGCCACGATCATGCCGACCCCCCACAGCCTCGAGCCTGAACATCCCGCCGCGCGCCTGGCTGCCCCCGCCAGGGCACGCCGCGAAGCCGGCCCGGTGGCGGTGGCCCTGGCCGGCCTGGTGTCGCTGGCGGTGGTGATGGGCATCGGCCGCTTTGCCTTTACGCCGTTGCTGCCGATGATGCTGCATGACGGCACCGTCACGCTGCACGAAGGCGGCTGGCTGGCCACGTTCAACTACATCGGCTACTTCGCCGGTGCCGCCGTGTGCATGTTCATCCGGCCCGACGCGGTGCGCATGGTGCGCTGGGGCCTGGTGGCGACGGTGCTGCTCACGCTGGGCATGGCCCTGCCGGGCGGCATGCCGGCCTGGTCGCTGTGGCGTGGTGCCGCGGGCGTGACCAGCGCGGTGGTGATGGTCTACACCGCGGGCTGGTGCCTGCAGCGGCTGGCGGAACTGGGCAAGCCGGAACTCGCCGGACTGATCTTCTGCGGGCCGGGGCTGGGCATTGTCGTCACCGGACTGGGTGCATCCGGCATGGTGGGCGCGGGCTGGAACGCGGACTACGGCTGGCTCGCCTTCACGGTCCTGGCGGTGGTGCTGGTGGCCGCGGTCTGGCGGATCTTCGTCGCGCAGCCTGCCGTGGCGGCGGCGAATGCACCGTCCCACGCGGCGGCAGACACTGCCGCCGCGCCGCTCGATGCCCAGACCTGGACGCTGACCTTCGCCTACGGCCTGGCCGGCTTTGGCTACATCATCACCGCGACCTTCCTGCCCGTGATTGCGCGCGAGGCGCTGCCGGGCACGGTCTGGGCCGACCTGTTCTGGCCGATCTTCGGCGCGGGCGTGGCGGTGGGCGCGTTCCTGGCGACGCGGGTGGGCATCGCGCACGACAGCCGCAAGCTGCTGACGCTGCTGTATGGCATGCAGGCGCTGGGCGTGGCGATCGCCGTGGTGTTCCCGACCGTGGCCGGCTTTGCCCTCAGCAGCCTGCTGGCGGGGCTGCCGTTCACCGCGCTGGTGGCCTTTGCCATGCGCGAGGCGCGGCGCCTGTGGGGGCCGCACGCGCCGCGGCTGATGGGCCTGATGACGGCATCCTACGGGCTGGGCCAGATCGCCGGGCCGCCGCTGGCAACCGCGCTGGTGGCGCGCACCGGGGGCTTCGCCAGTTCGCTGGCGTGCGCGGCGGCGGCGCTGCTGCTGGGCGCGCTGGCGTTCGCCTGGATGCGCCGCGCGTGGCCGCTGGCGCCGGTCCGGAGCTAAGCGCTAAGGTGCGCTAAAGTATTGCCTTTGCCGCCTGGCGCGCCACGCGAGCGGCTGCCGCGCCGGGTCCACCTCCAGCGTGCAGCCCGTGGCGCGGCACAGAAGGCCGGGGCCGTACCCGGCACGCGAGGCCGGGCGGCGCAGGAGCGACCCCATGTCTTTTACCTTGCAGCCCGCGCGCGCCGCGGGTGCTTCCCATCCCGTTTCCGCCGAAGAACAGCGCGTGCGCGTCGATCTGGCCGCGGCCTACCGCCTGGCCGCGCGCGAGGGCTGGGATGACCTGATCTACACCCATATCTCTGCCACGGTGCCGGGCGAGCCTGACCACTTCCTGATCAACCCCTTCGGCTTTGCCTTCGACGAGATCCGCGCCAGCGACCTGGTCAAGATCAACGGCCGCGGCGAAGTCGTCGGCGAGACCGTGCACCCCGTTAATGTGACCGGCTTTGCGCTGCACGCCGCGGTGCATGCCGCGCGTGCCGATGCGATGTGCGTGATGCACCTGCATAACACCGCCGGCATCGCTGTCTCGGCACAGGCGGCGGGACTGCTGCCGCTGTCGCAGCATGCAATGCGCTTCCACGGCCGCATCGCTTACCACGATTACGAAGGGCTGGCCTTTACCCCGGCCGAAGGCGCGCGGCTGACCAAGTCCCTGGGCGCGCATCCGGCCATGCTGCTGCGCAACCACGGCACGCTGACGGTGGGCCGCACCGTGGCCGAGGCCTATGTGCTGATGGCGACGCTGATCAAGGCGTGCGAAGTCCAGATCGCCGCGCAGGCGGGCGGTGCGCTGGTGCAGCCCGCTGCGGCAGTGGCGGACAAGACCTCCGAGCAGCTCTATGACAACGGCGCGGTCGAAGGCGTGATGGAGTGGCCCGCGTTGCTGCGCAAACTGGATAGAATCGATCCCTCATACCGGGACTGAACGGGGACTGGTTTCCCGCCGGATCAACAAGAATCAAGCAAAGGAGCATTGCATGCCGACTTTCCACGTCGAAATGTTTGAAGGCCGTACCATCGAGCAGAAGCGCAAGTTTGTCGAGGAAGTGACGCGCGTGAGCTGCGAAACCCTGGGCTGCTCGCCCTCGGCCGTCGACATCATCATCACCGACATCAAGCGCGAGAACTGGGCCACCGGCGGCGAGCTCTGGGCCGACAAGAAGTAAGGGCCACCGCAGCGACACACTAGACACCATGCAGCACTTCGCCTCTGACAACTACGCCGGCTTCTGCCCGGAATCGCTCAAGTATTTCCTGGAAGCCAACGCCAGCGGCCATGAGCAGGCCTATGGCGACGATACCTGGACGCAGAAGGTGTGCGACCGTATCCGCGACCTGTTCCAGACCGATTGCGAAGTGTTCTTCGTGTTCAACGGCACGGCGGCCAACTCGCTGGCGCTGTCGGCGCTGTGCCAGTCGTACCACTCGGTGATCTGCCACGAACTGGCGCATATCGAGACCGACGAATGCGGCGGCCCGGAGTTCTTCTCCAACGGCTCCAAGCTGCTGACCGCGCCCGGCGCCGACGGCAAGCTCACGCCCGACGCGGTCGAGGCGCTGGTCACGCGCCGCTCCGATATCCATTACCCCAAGCCCAAGGTGGTGTCGCTGACGCAGTCAACCGAAGTCGGCACCGTCTACAGCGTGGACGAGGTGCGCGCGATCGCGGCCATCGCCAAGCGCCGGCAGCTGCGCGTGCACATGGACGGCGCGCGCTTTGCCAATGCGGTGGCGTCGCTGGGCGTGCATCCGTCCGAGATCACGTGGCGCGCGGGCGTCGACGTGCTGTGCTTCGGCGGCACCAAGAACGGGCTGCCGGTGGGCGAGGCTGTGGTGTTCTTCGACCGCCGCCTGGCCGAGGACTTTGCCTACCGCGTCAAGCAGGCCGGCCAACTGGCGTCGAAGATGCGCTTTATCTCCGCGCCGTGGCTGGGTCTGCTCGAGAACGACGTATGGCTCGCCAACGCGCGCCATGCCAATGCGATGGCGCAGCTGCTGCAGCAGCGCATCAGCGATATCCCGGGCGTGCGCATCATGTTTCCGACGCAGTCCAACGCCGTATTCGCCGAATTGCCACTGCCCGCGATCGAGGCGCTGCGCGCGAAGGGCTGGCGCTTCTACACCTTTATCGGCGCCGGCGGCTGCCGTTTCATGTGCGCATGGGACCTGCAGCCGCAGACGGTGGAGGCGCTGGCCGCCGACATGCGCGCGGCATGCGGCGCGTGATTCACATATGAGCGGCACGTGAGCGGCACCCTATACCTATAACGACGAGACCCCTTCAGGAGCCCCCAAATGCAATACCGATTCTGCCCGCAGTGCGGCGCGCCGCTGGAGGTGCTGCCACTGTCCGGACGCGAACGCCACGCCTGCGTGCAGCAGGAATGCGGCTTCGTGCACTGGAACAACCCGCTGCCGGTGCTGGCCGCGGTGGTGGAGTACCAGGACAAGCTGCTGCTGGCGCGCAATGCTGCATGGCCGGAGACGATGTTCGCGCTGGTGACGGGCTTCCTGGAGCGCGACGAGCCGCCCGAGCTGGGCGTGGCGCGTGAGCTGAAGGAAGAGACCAATCTCGATACCGAGTCGGTCTCGCTGATCGGCGTCTACGAGTTCATGCGCAAGAACGAGCTGATCATCGCCTATCACGTCAAGGCGACCGGCACCGTGACGCTGTCCGAGGAGCTGGCCGATTACAAGCTGGTGGCGCCCGAGGACGTGCGCGTGTGGTCGGCCGGCACCGGCTTCGCGGTGGCCGACTGGCTGGCCGCGCGCGGCTACCCGGTGCGCTTCTTCGACCGCCAGACCGGCGCGGACATTCCGGACCCGCGCCGCCCGCACGACTTCAGTGTGGTCGGGGCTTCGCTACAATACCGCTGGTAAGGCTGGTTTCCAGCCTCCAGCCCCCCAAGCATCGAAGGAAGAGACGAATGGAGTTCCAGAAAGAAGTGGATGCGCGCGGCCTGAACTGCCCGCTGCCGATCCTGCGCACCAAGAAGGCCCTGGCCGACATGGCCAGCGGCGATGTGCTCAAGGTGCTGGCCACCGATCCCGGCGCCACGCGCGATTTCCAGGCCTTTGCCAAGCAGACTGGCAATGAGCTGCTGTCACATTCGGAAGTGGACAAGGTGTTCGTGTTCTACATGCGCCGGCGCTGAAGCACGCATTGGCCCGTACACTGCGGGCCCGCCCAAGGAAAAAGCCGCTCGAAAGCGGCTTTTTCCTTGGCTGGACGGCGCAGTTGCGTCAGCTGCCGATGCCGGTCAGGTGCTCGCGCGATTCCAGGTAGGCGCTGAAGTCGGCGCCGACTTCCGGGTGCTTCAGGGCAAACTCGACGGTTGCCTTCAGGTAGCCCAGCTTGCTGCCGCAGTCATAGCGGCGGCCCTGGTAGCGGTAGGCCAGCACCTGCTCCTGGCCGAGCAGCGACTGGATCGCGTCGGTCAGCTGCAGCTCGCCGCCGGCACCCGGCTTGATCTCGCGCAGGTGGTCGAAGATGCGCGGCGTCAGGATGTAGCGGCCGACCACGCCGAGGTTGGACGGCGCGTCTTCCGGCGCCGGCTTCTCGACGATGCCCGAGACCTTGATCACGTCCTCGTCCCACTCGCGGCCATCGATCACGCCGTAGGAACGGCTTTGCTCCGGCGTGATTTCCTCGACGCCCAGCACCGAGCAGTTGTAGTGGTTGAAGGCATCCACCATCTGCTTCATCACCGGCGGGTTGCCGTCGATCAGGTCATCGGCCAGCATCACCGCGAACGGGGTGTCGCCCACCAGCTTGGCCGCGCACAGGACCGCGTGGCCCAGGCCCAGCGCTTCGGGCTGGCGCACGTAGTAGCACTCCACGTTGGCGGGCTTGATCGAGCGCACCACATCGAGCAGCGCCTGCTTGTTCTTGGCTTCGAGTTCCACTTCCAGTTCGAAGGCCTTGTCGAAATGGTCCTCGATGGCGCGCTTGGAGCGGCCGGTGACGAAGATCATCTCGGTAATGCCGGCAGCCATGGCTTCTTCCACGGCGTACTGGATCAGTGGCTTGTCCACCACTGGAAGCATTTCCTTGGGGCTGGCCTTGGTGGCTGGCAGGAAGCGGGTGCCCAGGCCTGCAACCGGGAACACAGCCTTGGTGACGCGATTTTCCATATCAGGTGTACCTCTCAGAATCCAGTCCATAACCCTGCCAGCCATCGTGGGCGCCGTCTGTCCGGTTCTGTCCGACGAAGCCGGACAGAACCCCCGGCCGGCAGGGGCGTGATTGCGGCTGCCGCGCCGTCAGGCCGGCAGCCGTTGCAGCTGGCCCTGCAGCTTGGCCAGCGTTTGCTCGAAATCGGCCAGGCGCTGTGTCTCTTGCGCCACCACGGCAGGTGGCGCCTTGGCGACAAAGCTCTCGTTGGAGAGCTTGGCGCGGCATTTGCCGATTTCACCACCGATGCGCTCGACTTCCTTCGACAGGCGCACGCGCTCGGCGGCGATATCGATCTCGATCTTCAGCAGCAGGTGGTTGCCCCCGGCAATGGCCACCGGCGCGCCGGCGCCTTCCGCCTGCAGGGCAGCTTCATCTTCGAAGACGCGCACCTCGGAAAGTTTCGCCAGTGCCTGAATATGTGCGCTTGCCGCCTTCAGGAAGGCGCTGTCGCCCTCGGCGTAGAGCGGAATGCGCTGGGCTGGCGAGATGTTCATCTCGCCGCGCAGGTTGCGGCAGGCATCGATCACTTCTTTCAGGCGCGCGACCCATTGCTCGGCATTTTCGTCGATCTTGGCGACGGCGGGCAGCGGGTACGGCTGCAGTGCGATGGTTTCCGAACCATCGCCCGTGGCACGGCCGGCCAGCGGGGCCACCTTCTGCCACAGCTCTTCGGTGATGAAGGGGATGATCGGATGCGCCAGGCGCAGCACGGTCTCGAGCACGCGCAGCAGCGTGCGCCGCGTGGCGCGCTGCTGGGCCTCGGTGCCGTTCTGGATCTGCACCTTGGCCAGTTCCAGGTACCAGTCGCAGTACTCGTCCCAGACGAACTTGTAGATGGCGTTGGCGATATTGTCGAAGCGGTACTCGGCAAAGCCCTTTTCTACCTCGGCCTCCACGCGCTGCAGCAGCGACACGATCCAGCGGTCGGCCTGGGAGAAGTCCAGGTAGCCGTCCGGGCCGCAGTCGTGGTTGCACGGGCCCATGCCGCAGTCATGGCCCTCGGTGTTCATCAGCACGAAGCGGGTCGCGTTCCACAGCTTGTTGCAGAAGTTGCGGTAGCCCTCGCAGCGGCCGGTGTCGAAGTTGACGTTGCGCCCGAGCGTGGCCAGCGACGCGAAGGTGAAGCGCAGCGCGTCGGCGCCAAAGGCGGGAATGCCTTCGGGGAATTCCTTCTTCGTCTTTTTCTCGATCTTGGGCGCGTCCTTGGGGCGACGCAGGCCGGTGGTGCGCTTCTGCAGCAGCGTGTCGAGGTCGATGCCGTCGATCAGGTCCACAGGGTCCAGCGTATTGCCCTCGGACTTGCTCATCTTCTTGCCTTCCGAATCGCGCACCAGGCCGTGCACGTAGACGGTGTGGAAGGGCACCTTGCCGGTGAAGTGCTTGGTCATCATGACCATGCGCGCGACCCAGAAGAAGATGATGTCGTAGCCGGTCACCAGCACCGACGACGGCAGGAAGTGCTTGATTTCGGGCGTTTCTTCCGGCCAGCCCAACGAGGAGAAGGGCACCAGCGCCGACGAGAACCAGGTGTCGAGCACGTCTTCCTCGCGGCGCAACGCGCCGGTGCTGCCGGCGGCCTTTGCCTTGGCGAGCGCTTCCTCTTCGGTGCGGCCGACAAAGCAGTTGCCGGCATCGTCGTACCACGCCGGGATCTGGTGGCCCCACCAGAGCTGGCGCGAGATGCACCAGTCCTGGATATTGCCCAGCCACTGGTTGTAGGTGCTGATCCAGTTTTCCGGCACCAGCTTGATCTCGCCGCTCTGCACGGCTTCCAGTGCCACCTCGGCGATCGAGCGGCCCGGGTTGAAGGTGCCTTCAGGCGCCGGCTTGCTCATGGCAACGAACCACTGGTCGGTCAGCATCGGTTCGATCGCGCTGCCGGTGCGCTCGCTGCGCGGGGTCATCAGCTTGTGCTTCTTGACCTCGGCCAGCAGTCCGCGCTTGTCCAGGTCTTCGACGATGGCCTTGCGCGCGTCGAAGCGGTCCAGGCCGGCGTAGGCGGCGGGGGCGTCAGGAACGATCTTCGCATCCAGCGTCAGGATCGACAGTTGCGGCAGGTTGTGGCGCTGGCCCACGGCATAGTCGTTGAAGTCATGGCCCGGGGTCACCTTGACCACGCCAGTGCCGAACTCGCGGTCGACGTATTCGTCGGCAATCACCGGGATCTGGCGCTCGGTCAGCGGCAGCTGCACGAACTTGCCGATCAGGTGCGCATAACGCTCGTCTTCCGGGTGGACCATCACGGCCACGTCGCCCAGCATGGTTTCGGGGCGGGTGGTGGCCACGGTCAGGTGGGTCAGGCCGCCCTTGGCGTCAGCCTCGACCAGCGGGTAGTGGATATGCCACAGCGAGCCTTCTTCCTCGACGCTGTCGACTTCCAGGTCCGACACGGCGGTGCCCAGCACCGGGTCCCAGTTGACCAGGCGCTTGCCGCGGTAGATCAGGCCCTGCTCGTACAGGCGCACGAAGACTTCGGTGACCGCCTTCGACATCTCGGGCGACATCGTGAAGTACTCGCGGCTCCAGTCGATCGACGCGCCCATGCGCCGCACCTGGCGGGTGATGGTCGAGCCCGATTCTTCCTTCCAGGCCCAGACCTTCTCGGTGAACTTCTCGCGGCCCAGGTCATGGCGCGACACGCCCTGCGACTCGAGCTGGCGCTCCACCACGATCTGGGTGGCGATGCCGGCGTGGTCGGTGCCCGGGACCCACAGTGTATTGGCGCCGGCCATGCGCGCATGGCGTGTCAGGCCATCCATGATGGTCTGGTTGAACGCGTGGCCCATATGCAGCGTGCCGGTCACATTGGGCGGCGGCAGCTGGATCGCAAAGTCCGGGCGGGCCGGGTCGAAGGTCGGCTGGGCGATGCCGCGCTTCTCCCACTCGGGGCCCCATTTCGCCTCGATGGCGGCGGGTTCGAAGCTCTTGGCAAGCGATTGGTCTTGGGCGGTCATGCTGGGATGTCGATGTTGGCGTCGGGGGTCGTCGCAGGTGCTTCGGCCTGCGCCTGGCGAGGCGGCGGCCGTTGGCAGCCGGCATTGCGCCAGTAAAACGGCAAATTATACGGGGGTGGCAGGCTGGTGCCTATTTCCGGGCATCCGCCCCCGCCGGATGTGACTTGCCGGACAGGGCCGCCCGGTATAATTGCCGCTATTCCACCAGGCCTCCCCGATGTCCGATCTGCTTGCCAACCTGAACGCCGAACAACTAGCTGCCGTCACCCTGCCCGACGAACCGGCGCTGATCCTGGCGGGCGCGGGCAGCGGCAAGACCCGCGTGCTGACCACGCGCATCGCCTGGCTGATCCAGAACGGCCGGGTCTCGCCGGCGGGCATCCTGGCGGTGACCTTTACCAACAAGGCCGCCAAGGAAATGCAGATGCGGCTGTCGTCGATGCTGCCGATCAACACCCGCGGCATGTGGATCGGCACCTTCCACGGCCTGTGCAACCGTATGCTGCGCGCGCATTTCCGCGACGCCGGCCTGCCCCAGACCTTTGCCATCCTGGACAGCCAGGACCAGCTTTCGGCGCTAAAGCGGCTGCTCAAGTCGCTCAACGTCGACGATGAGAAGTACCCGGCCAAGAACCTGCAGTACTTCATCAACAACGCCAAGGAGCAGGGCCTGCGCCCGGCCGACGTCGAGGCCAACGACGACTTCAACAAGCGCTTCGTCGACCTCTACGCCGCCTACGACCAGCAGTGCCAGCGCGAGGGCGTGGTCGACTTCGCCGAGCTGCTGCTGCGCTGCTATGAGCTGCTGCGCTACAACGACGCCATCCGCCAGCACTACCAGCACCGCTTCCGCCATGTGCTGGTCGACGAGTTCCAGGACACCAACGTGCTGCAGTACCAGTGGCTCAAGCTGCTGGCCGGCTATGGCACGCAGAACCCGGCCGCGGTCTTTGCCGTGGGTGACGACGACCAGAGCATCTATGCCTTCCGCGGTGCCAACGTCGGCAATATGCGCGACTTCGAGCATGAGTTCCGCGTGCGCCGGATGATCAAGCTGGAGCAGAACTACCGTTCGCACGGGCATATCCTGGATTCGGCCAACCACCTGATCTCGCACAACGCGCGCCGCCTGGGCAAGAACCTGCGCACCGACGCCGGCCACGGCGAGCCGGTGCGGGTGTTCCAGGGCGGCTCGGACGGCCAGGAGGCCGCCTGGATCATCGAGGAGATCCGCGACCAGATCGCGCAGGGCGCCAGCCGTGCCGAGATTGCCATCCTGTACCGCAGCAACGCGCAGTCGCGCGTGATCGAGCATGCGCTGTTCTCGGCCGGCATCGCGTATCGCGTGTACGGCGGCCTGCGCTTCTTCGAGCGCGCCGAAATCAAGCACGCGCTGGCCTACATGCAGCTGCTGGAGAATCCGCGCAACGATGCCGCCTTCGGTCGCGTGGTCAACTTCCCGGCGCGCGGCATCGGCGCGCGCTCGCTCGAAGTGCTGCAGGACATGGCGCGCCAGTACGACTGCGCGCTGGCCGAGGCCGTGGCCTACGTGCCCGGCGCCGCCGGCAGCAAGCTGGCGGCGTTTGCGCGCCTGATCGACAAGATGCGCGAGGACACGCGCCGCATGACGCTGGCCGAGACCGTCGAGTACGTGATCAACCACAGCGGCCTGATCACCCACTACCAGGGCGAAAAGGAAGGCCAGGACCGCATCGAGAACTTGCAGGAATTGGTGACCGCCGCGCAGGCCTTCGTGGTCGAGGAAGGCTACGGCCTGGAAGCGCTGGCGGCGGTGATCCCGGCCGACCGTACCCCGGCCGCGCCGGCGTTGGCCGACGGCGACCAGGCGCAGCAGGTGCTGGACCCCGAAGCGCTGCCGGTGGTGATGACGCCGCTGGTCGCGTTCCTGACCCACGCCTCGCTGGAAGCCGGCGACAACCAGGCCCAGGCCGGCCAGGACGCGGTGCAGATGATGACCGTGCACGCGGCCAAGGGGCTGGAGTTCGACGTGGTCTTCATCACCGGCATGGAAGAGGGGCTGTTCCCGCACGAGAACAGCATGATGGACCCGGACGGCCTGGAGGAAGAGCGCCGGCTGATGTACGTGGCGATCACGCGCGCGCGCAAGCGGCTCTACATGTCGTTCGCGCAAAGCCGCATGCTGCACGGCCAGACCCGCTACCACGTGCGCTCGCGCTTTTTCGAGGAACTGCCCGAGGCCTCGCTCAAGTGGCTGACCCCGCCGGCGCAGAGCTACGGCGGCGTGCGCCGCCAGGAGCGCGACAACGCCTGGGGCCGCGACTGGTTCCGCAAGCCCGAGGACGTGCCCTACACCGGCACGCGCCCCACCGGCGGAATGGACAACGGCAATGGCTACGCCGATGCCAGGCGCGAGGCCGGCACCGGCTTGCGCGTGGGCCAGTCGGTGTTCCACAACAAGTTCGGCGAAGGCGTGATCACCGCGCTGGAAGGCGAGGGCACGGACGCGCGCGCCAATATCAAGTTCAAGCGCCACGGCGCCAAGTGGCTGGCGCTGTCGGTGGCGAAGCTGGACGCGATCGACTGAGCGGGTCCGGCTTCGCGGTGCGGCATGCCGCGCCCGGTCTGGCTCAGGGCAGGGCGTGGCGGACTTCGCCAGCCTTCTGGTCGGGACTGTCCACGGTCAGCAGCGGATTGATGAACAGCGAGGCCAGCGCGCCAACCCCGAGCAGTGCCGCCGAGATCATGAAGGGCAGGTGATAGCTGCCGGTGGTCTCGATCAGGTAGCCGAACACCACCGGCGACACCATGCCCGCCACCCCGAACCCTGTGTTCATCATGCCGCCCGCGGTGCCGGCGTACTTGCCGGCGATGTCCAGCGGCAGGCTCCACAGCACGGCGTTGGTCAGCTCCAGGAAGAAGAACGACAGCGACAGCAGGATCACGGCGTTGACGGCATCGCCGGTGTAGGTCATCGGCACGATGAACATCAGCGATCCGGCCAGCCCCACGAACAGGATCGAGCCGCGCGCCAGGCGCAGGTTGCCGGTGCGCCGGTAGATGCGATCCGACAGCACGCCGCCGAGCGTGTCGCCGACCACGCCCGCCAGCAGCGGCAGCGACGTGAACAGGGCAAGCTGCTTCAGGTCGAAGCCCCGTGCTTCCTTCAGGTACGAAGGCAGCCACGTCAGGTAGACCCACAGCGACCAGCCGTAGCAGAAGTCGACGAAAGTCACCAGCCACATGCGCCGGAACAGGCGTCGCCACGGCGTGGCCGCCTTGGCGGCCTGCTGGCACTCGCCGCGCCGGTAGCCGATCTCCTGCAGCTCCTGCGCGGTCACGCGGCGGTGCTTGTCGGGCGAATCCTTGAACACAAAGGCGTACAGCAAGGTCCAGCCGAGGCTGATCGTGCCCAGCACGATAAAGGCTTCGCGCCAGCCGGCGGTCGCCACGATGGCCAGCACGATCGGCGGCGTGATCGCGCCGCCCAGCCGCGCGAAGCTGTGAGTGATGCCCTGCGCGAAGCCGCGCTCCGCCACCGGCATCCAGTAGGTGAAGGCGCGCGTCGCGGTCGGGAACGCGCCGCCTTCGCCGATACCCAATGCGAAGCGCAGCACCACCAGCATCAGCACGCTGCCCGCGAAGCCGGTCAGCACCGTGGCCACGCCCCAGATCAGCGACAGCACGATCAGCACCTTCTTGGGCCCGAATTTGTCGGACATCCAGCCGCCGAGGATCTGCATGGCGGCATAGGGGTAGGCAAAGGCCGAGAACACCAGGCCCAGCTGCGATGAGGTCAGCCCCATTTCCTCGCGGATCAGGGGGGCGGCGACCGAGATGTTGACGCGGTCGATATAGGCGATGAAATACATCAGGCACATGACGCCCAGGATCATGTGTCGGGTCTTGATGCGTTGCTTCATACCACCTCCTATGTGCGGCGCGCGCACGTGGCGTTGACGGGACGGCGGCCGCGCACGGTCCGTAGCCATGCGCTTGCGGCGCGCCGGGGGCGCGGCGCCGGCCGCGCTGCCCCGTCCTTGAGCAATCTGTCTGTGGTCTTGAGTCGTGTCTCCTGGTCTGGTGGATTCCGGTCGGGCAGGCTCCTTGGCGAGGGTTGTGGAAAGCGAGGGAAGGTTCAGGCGTGGTCGAGCAGCTTTAGTCGCTGCACCTTCCCGGACGGGCCGCGCGGCAGCTCGGCGATGAAGCGGAACTCCTTCGGCGTCTTGTAGCGGCCCAGTTCGCGCAGGCAATGCGCGCGCAGCGCGGCGAGCGCGTCTTCACTGCAGTGCGCCGCTTCGCGCATGACCACATAGGCGACGATCTCCTGCCCGTAGGCCGGGTCCGGCACGCCGACCGCCGCGGCTTCGAGCACGGCCGGATGGCGCAGCAGCGCCTCGTCGATCTCGCGTGGGGCGATGTTCTCGCCGCCCTTGATGATCAGTTCCTTGGCGCGCCCGGTGATGTAGAAATAGCCATCGGCGTCGCGGTAGCCGAGGTCGCCGGTGCGCAGCCAGCCGTCATGGGTAAAGGCCTCGCGCGTGATGTCCGGCGCCTTGTAGTAGCCCGCCATCACGTTCTCGCCCTGTAGCACGATCTCGCCAACCTGTCCGTCAGCCACCGGCATGCCGTCGTGCCCGAGCACGCGGGCGCGCGTGCCCGAGGGCCGGCCGATGCTGCCGATGCGCCGCCGGTCCGGGTCGAGCGGATTGCTGAACGCCGGCGCGGCGGTCTCGGTCATGCCCATGGTCTCGATCACGCCGATGCCGAAGCGCGCTTCGAAAGCGCGGTGATGCTCGGGCGGCAGCGCGGCCGAGGCCGAGCGGCAGAAGCGCACGCCGGCGGGCGCCTGGCCGTGCGGGTCGTTCAGCAGGTAGGCGATGATGGTCGGCACCACATTCAGCCAGGTGCAGTCGTGGCGCGCGCTGTCCTTCCAGAACGCGCTGGCGGAAAAGCGCATCGGCATCACCACCGAGCCGCCGTGCACCAGTGGCGCGATCGCGGTCACGACCAGTCCGTTGATGTGGTACAGCGGCAGCGTCGCCAGCACCCGGTCGGCCGGCCCGAGGCAGTGCTCGCGGCTGACGTTGGCACCGTTGGTCACGAGGTTGCGCTGCGTGAGCAACACGCCTTTGGGCGTGCCGGTGGTGCCGGACGTGTACATGAGCAGCGCGGGCGCGTCAGGACGCGGTGGCGGCAGTGGCGACGCAGCCTTCTGCATGGCCGGCAGTGCCGGCAGGCTGCCGGCGTCGGGCGCGGTGACGATCACCGGCACGTCCAGCCCGGCCTCGCGCAGCGCCTCGCGGATGGCGGCTTCGCCGTCTGGCCAGGTGAAGACCAGCCGCGTATCCGAATGCGCGAGGATGTAGCGCAACTGGGCCGGCTGGCACAGCAGGTTGATCGGGTTGACCACCAGCCCGCAGGCCATGGTGCCGAGCAGGAGCCGCGCGGTCTGCTCGCCGTTGGGCAGGTACACCGACACCGTCTGCCCGCTGCCCAGGCCGGCTGCCGCATAGCGGCGCCCCAGCGTGTCGGCGTCGGCTGCCAGCGCGCCGAACGTGAGCGCGTTGCCGCTGTCGGGCGACAGCAGGTAGGGCTTGTCGGGCCACTGCGCGGCACGCACGGCCACCAGCGCGGCGAGGGTGTCGAATACTTCGGGTTCCGTGCGTGCGTTCATTTGCCGACCCTCGCGAAGTAGTCGCCCAGCAGGTCCGCTTCATCGGGCACATGCTCGGCGATGGGCACGGCGATGCGGGTGATGTTCAGGTACTGGCGCCAGCCGAGGTTGTCCGAGAAGTTGTTGCCGCCCCAGGTGCCGCAGCCCATGGACAGCGAGAACGGCAGGCCGTTGTCGAAATTCCCGCCGGTGGCGAAGCAATGCGCCTGGTTCACGATCACGCGCGCCACCGGCAGTTCCTGTCCGAGCTGCAGCGCATGATGCGGATGGTTCGAATGCAGGCTGACCGAATGCCCGGCGCCCATATAGGCGTACAGGCACGCAACCCGCTCGACCGCCGCCGCGAAGTCGGCGGCGCGGTAGACCGTCAGCACGGGCGAGAGCTTTTCGCCCGAGAAGGGGTAGTCGCTGCCGACGCCGGTTTCCTCCACCAGCAGCATCGCGGGCTGCAGCGCGCGCACGCGTTCCAGTCCGGCGAGTTCGGCAATGCGCGTCGCGCTCTGTCCCGTAAAGGTGCCGGCGAGCTTGCCGTCCTGCCACATCAGCGCCTGCAGCCGCGCTTTCTCCGCAGCCGTGAGCAGCACGCCGCCGACTGCCGCCAGGGCGTCGAGCATGGGCATGTAGACGGCGTCGAGCACGACCAGGCTGTTTTCTGAAGAGCAACTGGTGGCGTTGTCGAACGTCTTGGAGCGCGCCACCTTGGCCGCCGCGTCATCCAGCGCGGCGCTGGCGTCGATGATCGAGGCGACATTGCCGGCGCCAACGCCGAAGGCCGGCGTGCCGGATGTGTAGGCCATGCGCACGTTGGCCTGCGAGCCGGTCGCGACCACCAGGTCGGCCTGCCGCATGAGCGCTGCCGTCGCGGCCTTCGACACCGGCGCGGGCAGCATCTGGACCAGGTCGGCGGGCAGGCCGGCGCGGGCGAACTCGGCGTGGATGAACGACAGCAGCAGCGCGCACGTGTCCTGCCCTTTTGGCGACGGCGCCACGATCACGCTGTTGCCGCACTTGAGCGCGTTGATGATCTTGTTGGCCGGCGTGGCCGCGGGATTGGTCGACGGGGTAATGGCCGCCACCACGCCCACGGGCCGCGCGATCTCCGTGATGCCAGCGGCCGCATCCTGCGCGATCACGCCTGTCGTCTTGTGGCCGTGCAGGTCGCGCAGCAGGCCCAGCGTCTTGCGGTAATTCTTGCGGATCTTGTCGTCGACATTGCCCAGGCCGGTGTCGGCGACGGCACGCTCGGCCAGCTGGCGGTTGCGCGTGGGTTCCATGATGGCCCACGCTGCGGCGGCGACTGCCGTGTCGACGGTGGCCTGGTCGGCACGCGCGAACTCGCGCTGCGCCTGCCTGGCCCGGGTCACGACTGCTGTGACGGCTTCGGCTGCGGCATCTGCTGCAGATTGCGCAGTCTGCGCGGGCACGGACGCCGCCGGTAGGGACAAATCGGAATTGTTGGACTGCCGGCGATGCAGTATTTGCACACTCATGGATTCGACTCCGCGGTTTGGACGGTTAGGGCCGCCGCGCTTTGCCGTGCACTTCGCGGCACCGGTCGGCGGCCCTGGATCGAATCTAGTGAAGCGCGCCAGACAGTCCGTCCCAATTTGTGCGCTTTCGCGAGCGCGCAGCCGGGGTGCGATCCGGAATTCAGTTTTCGGGACGGCCAGGCGTCCCGGAATCCTTTAAATTTGATCCATGAGCAATCACTCGAATGCCGCCGCGGTGCGCGCCTTCCGCATTCTCGAGATCCTGTCCACGGCCGACGAGCCCCTGTCGCTGGCGGCCATCGTGCAGGCGATCGAACTGCCGAAGCAGACGGTTCACCGCATCCTCAAGCAGCTGGAAAGCACGTGGCTGGTGTCGCGCACGGCTGGCAACCGCCACTACGAGTGCTCATCGCGGGTGCGGCAGCTGGCCGTCAATGTGCTGATGCAGGCAGGTCCGGCGGCGGCGCGGCATGCGATCCTGCAGCAACTGGTCGACAAGATCGGGGAGACCTGCAACCTGACCATGCTGTCCGGCGACGACGTGGTCTATCTGGACCGCGTGGAAACGCAATGGCCGCTGCGCATGCACTTGCAGCCGGGCTCGCGGGTGCCACTGCATTGCACCGCCAGCGGCAAGCTGCTGCTGGCGTTCCTGCCGAGCGCGCAGCGCCAGCGCCTGGTCGCCAGCCTGCCGCTGCGTGCGCACTCGGCGCACACCATCACGGACGCCGAGGCGCTGTACGCGGAGCTGTCCGAGACGCGGCGGCGGCGCCTGGGGGTCAACAATCAGGAAAACCTGGAGGGCATGATCGCGGTCGCGGTGCCGGTGATGCGCAACCGGAACCGCGCCTGCGCGGCGATTGCCGTGCAGGTGCCGATGGCGCGCATGACGATGGACCAGCTGATGGGATTCGTGCCAGACCTGCGCCTGGCAGCGGACGAGATGGTGAAGACCTTCTGCGAGTAAGCCGTGGTTCAGGCGCCCGGTGTTGCCGGCGCGGCCGGGTCCACCCCCGGCGGCGTCACGTTGAAGCAGCCCCGGTATGTCGCATAGAACGAGCAGTACAGGATCGCCAGCATCAGCAGCGAATACGGCGTGACCAGGAACGACAGCACCGTCTCCGCGCCGAAGGCGCTGAACACCGCCTCCAGGAAGAACGGGATCGCCACCAGCAGCATCGCGAACAGCACCGCGTAGGTGAAGAACGCGCCGCGGTTACGCCAGCACGCGGTCCAGCTGAAGAACAGCGCCTTGACCGGCGGCACGCCGTGCCAGGCCGCCAGCAGCGGCGCGAACCAGAACATCATGGCGATCGGCGTGTACAGCAGCGCGCCGATCAGCATGGCGTAGTACAGCTGGCGCACCGCCTCGGCGGTCGGCGCTTCTTCCTTCAGCACGATCGGCACCAGCGCGCTCATGTCGACCACGGCGCCGGCGATCAGCCCCAGCACGAACACCAGTCCGGCGTAGATGCCGCCCAGCACCAGCAGGTTGCGCGTGGCTTCCTTGCCGTTGGCGCGAAAGCCGGCCAGCAGCACGGTGGGCAGCACGCGCTTGTTCTGGATGACGTCACGGCATGCGGTCATCACGCCGACCGACAGGCCAGGGGTGACCACCAGCAGCGCGATGATGCCGATCAGCGGCACCACGATGGCCAGCTGCGCGGCGATCAGGTAGACGAACAGCAGCATCAGGAAGGTCAGCGGGTTCTTGCGGAACAGCCAGATGCCCTGGCGGAACCAGGTGTAGCCTTCCTTGGCAGGGACTTCCAGTAGTTGCATACGGATCAGATCCAGGGGAGCGGGGCGCTCGCAGGGTTCGCAGGAGTTGCGTCCAGGCGCCGGCGCAGGATGCGTTCGAAATGGGTCGGATCGTGCGGCTGCAGCATGTCGGCCTCGCGCGGCAGGTAGAAGTCCCACAGTCGCGACACCCAGAAGCGCAGCGCACCCGCGCGCAGCATGTCTTGCCAGTGCGCGGCCTCGGTCTCGGTCAGCGGCCTGACCGCATGATAAGCCCGCAGCAGTGCCTGCGCGCGTGCCGGGTCGAGTTCGCCGCTGGCCAGGTCGATGCACCAGTCGTTGACGGTGACCGCCACATCGAACAGCCACTTGTCATTGCCGGCGAAGTAGAAATCGAAGAAGCCGCCCAGCCGGTGGCGCCCGCTGCCGTCTTCCTCGAACAGCGCGTTGTCGCGGAACAGGTCGCAGTGGCACGGGCCTTCGCCCAGGCTGGCGTACGCCGCGCTGGCGAAGAACGCGGACTGGTGGGCGATCTCCTGCTGCAGCAGCGCGCGCTGGCCGGCATCGAGGAAGGGCAGGATCTCGCGTTCGGTCTGCTGCCACCACGGCAGGCTGCGCAGGTTGGGCTGGCGGCGCGGATAGTCCAGGCCGGCCAGGTGCATGCGCGCCAGCATGTCGCCGACTTCGGCGCAGTGCTGCGCGTCGGGTGCCAGCTGCGACGCGCCGGGCAGGCGCGTGACGATGGTGGCGGGCTTGCCCTTGAGCGGTCGCAGGATCTCGCCGTCGCGCGCCGGGATCGGCGCGGGCACGCGGATGCCGCGCCCGGCCAGGTGCGCCATCAGGTGCAGGTAATAGGGCAGCTGCGCGAACGTCAGGCGCTCGAAAATGGTCAGCACGTACTGGCGTGTCTGGCCATCGTGCTCCATGGTGAGGAAGAAATTGCTGTTCTCGATGCCAGAGGCGATGCCGCGCAGTTCGCGCACTTCGCCAAGGTCGAAATCCAGCAGCCAGCGGGCGATCTCGTCCTGCGAGACCGTGGTGAATACGGCCATACTCTTTGTGTGAAGCGAATCGGAAAACGGCGGGCGCCAAATTCGGACAAAGTCCGGGCCGCCGCCGCGGCATGACTGCCGGAGGGCCGGCGCGGCCTGGGGTTTATGCCAGGCCGTGGGCAAGCGAACTCAGAACTTCAGGTTGACCGAAGGCACGCGGTTGACATCGTGCTCGCGGATCTTGGGCGAGCTGTCTTCCGGCTTGCTCATCTCGTATTTGGTGCCGAAACCCGACTTGACCTGGATATCGGTGGCCCGTCCCTTGTCGCGGTACTCGCGCACCTGGGTGCCGTCGCGTTCGTTGAGCTGGAAGCTCGGCTCGCGCGGCTGGTTCAGCTGCGACTTGGCCGCCGGGGCAATCGGCTGGTTGTTGATCTGGTTCAGCTCCTGCTGCGTCAGCGCATTGCTTTCCTGCGCAACGGCCCAGCCGGAAGCCAGCGCCAGCGCGGCGGCCGCCACGGCGGCGAGGCTGGACACGGACCGCCTGGCAGGCGATTCAGGCTCGCCGGCCACGGCGGCTGACCGCGTGGACCGGACCGAGCGGACGGGGGAGGGGGAGGTCATCAGGTGCTCCTGTGCGGGGCTGCGGCACACCTTGCGCGCAGCGCCGCGGCATGCGGCGGTTGGACTGCAACCCGGCGGCGTCGGGCTTGGCAGACGGACAGGTTCCATTCTAGCAATTCCTGCCGTGCGCAGGCCGCCGCCGTGCCCCGAGGGGCACCTGCACGGCGGCGTAAAGTGCTGCGAAAGCCGCTTGATGGCCTGTGCCTGGCCCGGCGCCCGTTCCCGCCTTACAGGTAGAACATCTCTTCCTTGGGCGGGATCGGCTTGTCGCCGCCGCGCTGCTCGTAGTAGTCGTAGACCGCTTCCAGCACTTCGTGCGGCTCGTCCACGATCTTCATCAGGTCCAGGTCGTGCTCGGCGATCAGGCCCATCGGCAGCAGCGTGAAGCGGAACCAGTCCAGCAGGCCCTTCCAGAAGCGGCTGCCGAACATGATCACTGGCACCGAGCGCGACTTGCCGGTCTGCACCAGCGTCAGCACCTCGGCCAGCTCGTCGAGCGTGCCGAAGCCGCCCGGCATCACGATAAAGGCGTCCGAGTTCTTGACGAAGGTGACCTTGCGCGTGAAGAAGTGGCGGAAGCGCATGGCAATGTCCTGGTACGGATTGCCCTGCTGCTCGTGCGGCAGTTCGATGTTCAGGCCGACGCTGGCGGACTTGCCGGCGTGCGCGCCCTTGTTGGCCGCTTCCATGATGCCGGGGCCGCCGCCGGAGATCACGGCAAAGCCGGCGTCCGAGAACAGCCGGGCGATCTCGATGGTGCGCTGGTAGTACGGCGAATCCTCGCGCAGGCGCGCGCTGCCGTAGATCGACACAGCCGGCCGGATCTCCGAGAGGTACTCGGTCGCCTCGATGAACTCTGCCATAATCGTGAACATTTGCCACGAGGCGCGCGCCTTCTTTGCGGTAGCGCGGTCTTCGTCGGCCAGCGCACGCAGGCTGGGGATCATCTTGCGCGGATTGGCGCGCGACGCCGCCGCCGCAGCCTTTTCAGCAGCAACTTCGGGCGGATTGCCCGCGGCAGCAGCATCGGCCGCCGCGGCGATGGCCGCGGCGTGTTCGGAAGCCGCCGCCGGCGGGGGTTGCACGGTATCGCCGGAAATGTCGGAAACATCCGGGTCAGCAAGGGGGGCGGTCGAGGCACCGCCTGCAGCGGCACCAGTCAATTTTGAGTCCATGGGAATGTCGGATAGTCCAAAAACACTCTTGCTCGTCGACGGATCGAGCTATCTGTATCGCGCTTATCACGCTCTGCCGGACCTGAGGAATGGGGAGGGTCTGCCCACAGGGGCAATCTACGGCATGATCAACATGCTGCGCAAGTTGCGCAACGACTACCCGGCAGAGTATAGCGCCTGCGTGTTCGACGCAAAGGGCAAGACCTTCCGCGACGACATGTATGCGGCCTACAAGGAGCACCGTCCGTCCATGCCGGAAGACCTGGCGCGCCAGATCGAGCCGATCCATGAAGCGGTGCGCGCCATGGGCTGGCCGATCGTGGTGGTGGAGGGCGTGGAGGCCGACGATGTGATCGGCACGTTGTCGCGCCAGGCCACGGAACAGGGCGTGCGCACGGTGGTGTCCACCGGCGACAAGGACCTGGCGCAGCTGGTCAACGAGCAGGTCACGCTGGTCAACACCATGAGCGGCGAGGTGCTCGATCCCCCCGGCGTGGTGGCCAAGTTCGGCGTGCCGCCCGAGCGCATCATCGACTACCTGTCGCTGATCGGCGATGCGGTGGACAACGTGCCGGGCGTGCCCAAGGTGGGCCCCAAGACCGCGGTCAAATGGCTGGCCGAGCATGGTTCGCTCGACGGCGTGATGGCGGCCGCCCCCGGCATCAAGGGCGTGGTGGGCGAGAACCTGCGCAATACGCTGGAGTGGCTGCCGATGGCGCGCCAGCTGGTCACGGTCAAGACCGACTGCGACCTGTCCGCCGCGGTGGCGGACTTCCACGCGCTGCGCGAAGCCGGCGAGGACAAGGACAAGCTGGCGGCGTTCTTCTCGCGCTACGGCTTCAAGACCTGGCTGCGCGAGGCCACCGGCGAAAGCCTGCCCAATGCGCGCGCCCAGGCCCGCGCCCGCGCGGCAGCGGCCCCCGCCCAGGGCGGCCTGTTCGATGCCCCGGCCACGGCCGGCGAGGCCGAGGCGCCGGCCGCGGACGAGGCCGCGCCGACCGAGATCCGCTACGAGACCGTCAGCACCGAGGCGCAGCTGGAAGACTGGATGCGGCGCATCGAGGCCGCGCCGCTGGTGGCGATCGACACCGAGACTACCTCGCTCGATCCGCTGCAGGCGCAGCTGGTCGGCATCTCGCTGTCGGCCGAGCCGGGCGTGGCCTGCTATATCCCGGTAGCGCACCGCGGCCCGGACGTGGCGGGGCTCCCCGACCACGGCCAGTTGTCGCGCGAGTTCGTGCTGGCGCGCATGTGCGCGTGGCTGGAGGATGACCGCCGCCCGAAGCTGGGCCAGAACCTCAAGTACGACGTCCACGTCTTTGCCAACCACGGCGTGAAGCTGCGCGGCGTGGCGCACGACACCATGCTGCAGAGCTACGTGCTGGCCTCGCACCGCAACCACGGCATGGACAGCCTGGCCGAGCGCCTGCTGAGCCTGAAGACCATCACCTACGAAGAGGTGTGCGGCAAGGGCGCCAGCCAGATCGGCTTTGACCAGATCGACCTGGCGCGCGCCACCGAGTACGCCGCCGAAGACGCCGACGTGACGCTGCGCCTGCACCGCAAGATGTTCCCGCAGGTGGAAGCCGCGGCAGGCCTGCGCCGCGTGTATGAAGAGATCGAGATGCCGGTCTCGGTGGTGCTGCAGAAGGTCGAGCGCAACGGCGTGCTGATCGATGCCGGGCGCCTGGCCACGCAAAGCGCCGAGCTGGGCCAGCGCATGCTGGCGCTGGAGCAGTCCGCCTACGAGGCCGCCGGCCAGCCCTTCAACCTGGGCTCGCCCAAGCAGATCGGCGAGATCCTGTTCAACCAGATGAAGCTGCCGGTGGTGAAGAAGACCGCCAGCGGCGCGCCTTCGACCGACGAAGAGGTGCTGCAGAAGCTGGCCGAGGACTACCCGCTGCCCAAGCTGCTGCTGGACTACCGCGGCCTGGCCAAGCTCAAGTCCACCTATACCGACAAGCTGCCGAAGATGGTCAACCCGCAGACCGGCCGCGTGCACACCAGCTACGGCCAGGCCACCGCGGTGACCGGGCGGCTGGCGTCGACCGAGCCCAACCTGCAGAACATCCCGGTGCGCACCGAAGAAGGACGGCGCATCCGCGAAGCCTTTATCGCCGAGCCGGGCAGCGTGATCGTGTCGGCTGACTACTCGCAGATCGAGCTGCGCATCATGGCCCATATCTCGGGCGACGAGAACCTGCTGCGCGCGTTTGCCAACGGCGAGGACATCCACCGCGCCACCGCCGGGGAGATCTTCGGCGTCGAGCGCGAGGCCGTCAGCAGCGAGCAGCGCCGCTATGCCAAGGTGATCAACTTCGGCCTGATCTACGGCATGAGCGCATTCGGCCTTGCCAGCAACCTGGGCATCGAGCGCGAGGCCGCCAAGCACTACATCGACCGCTACTTCATGCGCTATCCGGGCGTGGCCCACTACATGGAAGAGACCCGGCAGACCGCGCGCGAGCAGGGCTATGTCGAGACCGTGTTCGGCCGCCGGCTGTGGCTGCCGGATATCAACGGCGGCAGCGGGCCGCGCCGCCAGGCCGCCGAGCGCGCCGCCATCAACGCGCCGATGCAAGGCACGGCAGCCGACCTGATCAAGCTGTCGATGATCGCGGTGCAGGACTGGCTGGAGCGCGACGGGCTGCAGACGCGCCAGATCATGCAGGTGCACGATGAACTGGTGCTGGAGGTGCCGGAGCACGAGCTGGAACTGGTCAGGGTGCGGCTGCCGGAGTCGATGTGCTCGGTGGCGCAGTTGCGGGTGCCGCTGGTGGCCGAAGTGGGCAGCGGCGCCAACTGGGAAGAGGCGCACTGAAGCCATACACTAACGAGTCGGCGTTCCCGGCCGGCTCGCCCGCCCTGCGTGGTGGTATCGAATGAAGCGACTGCTGAGTCAGGCCTGCCGGCTTGCCAGCCATGCTGCAATGCAGCAGACTGTGGAAAACGCCTCAGGCAAGAATTCACAAAAACGCATCAGGTAGACCATGACAGAAACAAAGACGCCCCGCATCGTCGTCGTCGGTGGGGGAGCAGGGGGGCTGGAACTGGTAACGAAGCTGGGCGACAAGCTCGGCCGCAAGGGCGAGGCGCAGGTGGTGCTGGTGGACCGCCTGCCCACCCATATCTGGAAGCCGCTGCTGCATGAAGTGGCGGCCGGCAGCATGGACCCGAACACGCACCAGCTGGAATATGCGGCGCAGGCGCGCTGGCATCACTTCGAGTTCCAGCTGGGCGAGCTGACCGGCATCGACCGCACCCGCAAGACCATCTCGGTGTCGGCCAGCTTCGACGAGGACGGTGCCGAACTGCTGCCCGCGCGCGAGCTGCCCTATGACACGCTGGTGCTGGCGATCGGTTGCGTCACGCATTTCTTCGGTGTGCCCGGCGCGGCCGAGAACGCCATCGCGCTGGACGTCGTGGCGCAGGCCGAACGCTTCCGCAAGCGGCTGATCGCGGCCTGCGTGCGTGCCCAGAACGGGCGCGGGCGCGTGGACGAGGACGGCCGGCCGCGCGTGGACATAGCCATCATCGGCGCGGGCGCCACCGGCGTGGAACTGTCGGCCGAGCTGCGCAACACCGCGCATGTGCTCAGCGCCTATGGCCTGCACCGGCTTGACCCGCGCCGCGATGTGCGTATCCACGTGATCGAGGCCGGCCCGCGCATCCTGCCGGCGCTGTCCGAGCGGGTCTCCGCCGAGACCGCCAAGCTGCTGAAGAAGCTCGACGTCAATGTCCTGACCGGCGAGCGCGTCACCGAGGTCACGCCGCTGGCGGTGCTGACCGCCAGCGGCAAGCATATCGATGCCGACCTGACGGTGTGGGCGGCGGGGATTACCGCGCCGCCGGTGCTGGCCAGCCTGGGCCTGCCGGTCAGCCGCCAGGGCCAGATCGTGGTCGGGCCGACGCTGCAGAGCGAGGGCGACCCGGACATCTTCGCCTTCGGCGACTGCGCCAGCTGCCCGTGGCCGGAGAAGCAGACCACGGTGCCGCCGCGTGCGCAGGCCGCGCACCAGCAGGCCACCTTCCTCTACGACGCGCTGCGCGCCCGGCTGGCAGGGCGGCCGCTGCCCAGATTCGCCTTCAAGGACCTCGGCTCGCTGGTGTCGCTGGGGCATTTCAGCGCGGTGGGCAGCCTGATGGGCGGGCTGATCGGCGGCTCGATGTTCATCGAAGGGCTGATGGCGCGCGTCATGTACACGTCGCTCTACCGGATGCACGTGATGGCGCTGCACGGCGCCGTGGGCATGGCGCTGGACACCGTCTCGCACTGGCTGCGCCGCAAGACCAGTCCGCGCGTCAAGCTGCACTGACGCAGTATCCCGGCCGGGCTTCCAGGCAAGCTTCTCCAGGCGGCAGGACACTGGCGTGCATGCGCCGCCATGTTTTCTCCATGTCTGCTTAAAATCTGGCGCTGGCGCCGCATATCGGCCCAGCCACCAACGATCCTGGAGACACGTATGCTCAAACCGGAAGTGGATAGCCTGGTCCCCGGCCAGACGTTCGATCGCCGCGGCTTTGTCAAGACGGCGCTGGGTTCCGCCTTTGCGGCGGCCGTGCTGCCGGTGATGGCCCAGCAGGCCATCAAGACCGATTTTGCCGGCCTGAGCGCCGGCGAGGTCACCATCCCCTCGGGCGGCTTCAGCATGCCGGCCTACCGTGCCCAGCCGGAAGGCAGGAAGAACCTGCCGGTGGTGCTGGTGGTCAGCGAGATTTTCGGCGTGCACGAGCATATCGCCGATGTGTGCCGGCGCTTTGCCAAGCTGGGCTACCTGGCCATCGCGCCGGAGCTGTTCGCGCGGCAGGGCGATCCCCAGAGCTTCGGCACCATCCAGGAGCTGCAGCGCGAGGTCATCGCCAAGGTGCCTGACGCGCAGGTCATGGGCGACCTGGACGCCGCCGTGGCCTGGGCCGGTGCCAACGGCGGCGACGTGTCGCGCCTGGCCATCACCGGTTTCTGCTGGGGCGGCCGCATCACCTGGCTCTACGCCGCGCACAATATGCGCCTGAAGGCCGGCGTGGCCTGGTACGGCCAGCTGGCGCCCGAGCCGACCCCGCTCAAGCCGAAGAACCCCATCGACCTGGTCGGCCAGCTCCATGCCCCGGTACTTGGCCTGTATGGCGGCAAGGACACCGGCATCCCGCTTGAGCAAGTGGAGAAGATGAAGGTCGCGCTGGCATCGTCGTCCGACCCGGACGCCAAAGCCTCGCGTTTTATCGTCTATCCCGAATCCGGCCACGCCTTCCATGCCGACTACCGGCCCAGCTACCGCGAGGCCGATGCCAGGGACGGCTGGCAGAAGTGCCTGGACTGGTTCAGGCAGCACGGCGTGGCCTGATCCGCTCATCCAGGCGCCGTCCAGACGCCTGCCGCCCGACTGCAGGATTGCAAAGTCCCGGCGGATACGTACAATGCGGCCTTTGAGTTATTGCAACATTGTTGCGTTTGCCGCCCGGCGCGATGCGGGCGGAACGGCGGGGCCGCCCGGCGCCGCCACCCCGGGAGCCCATCATCCATTCGACGCTTTTGTATATCCTGCTCGCCGCCACGATCTCGGGGGTGGGCAGCATCTTCGGGGCGGCGCTGCTGTCGCTGACGGTGGCGTCCCGCGTGGTCGAGCGCATGGTGAGCTTCTCGGTGGGCGTGCTGCTGGCGACCGCGCTGCTGCATTCGCTGCCCGAGGCATTCGAGTCCGGCGCCGACACGCGCGCACTGTTCGGCACCTTGCTGGCGGGGCTGCTGGGTTTCTTCCTGCTGGAAAAGATTTCGCTGTTGCGCCACTCGCACCACCACGAGGGCGATGGGCACCACCACCACCACGGCCATGACCGCGAGGAAGCGGGCCGCAGCGGCCTGACCATCCTGGTCGGCGACACCTTCCACAACTTTGCCGACGGCATCGTGATCGCGGCGGCCTTCCTGGCCGATCCGCATATCGGCGTGGTCACCGCGCTGGCGATCGCGGCGCACGAGATCCCCCAGGAAGTGGGCGACTTCATCGTGCTGCTCAACGCCGGCTTCTCCAAGACGCGCGCCTTTGCCTTCAACCTGCTGTCGAGCCTGGCGGCGATTGCCGGCGGCCTGGTCGGTTACTTCCTGCTCGACGAAATGAGCGGGTGGATTCCGTACGTGCTGGTGATTGCCTCGAGCAGCTTCCTCTACATCGCGGTCAGCGACCTGATGCCCCAGATGCAGCGCAAGCCGCGCTGGCGCGAATCGGCGATCCAGGTAGTGCTGGTGGCCGCGGGCATCTCGGCCATCGTCTTCATCACCAATGGCGTGCACGAGCAGCACAGCCATGGCCACGGCGCTGCCGCGCCGGTGGCCGCGTCACATTAGTCCACTGAATCATTGACATGGCAGGCACCGACCAATTTCAGTGATTCAGTGGACTAGCGTCAGGCCGCCCCGGTCGCGACCGGGCGCGCCGGGTCGGCGCACCATTCGCTCCACGATCCCGGGTACAGCGCCGCGCCGCCCAGGCCGGCTGCTTCCAGCGCCAGCAGGTTGTGGCAGGCCGTCACGCCCGAGCCGCACTGCATCACCGCCTGCGCCGGGGCGCGCGCGCCCAGCACCGCGGTGAATTCCGCGCGCAGGGTTTCGGCCGGCTTGAAGCGGCCGTCCGTCCCCAGGTTGTCCTTGAAGAAGCGGTTGGCCGCGCCCGGGATATGGCCGCCGACCGGGTCCAGCGTCTCGTTCTCGCCGCGGAAGCGGTCCGGGGCGCGGGCATCCACCACCAGCAGCCTGGCGCTGTCGAGGTTGCCGACCAGCGCGGCCGCGTCGACGGTCGGCACCAGCGACTTGCGGCGGCTGACCTTGCCGGGCAATTCCGGCTCTTCGGCGGCATCGTGCTCCAGTGGCAGGCCGGCCTTGACCCAGGCGTCCTTGCCGCCGTCGAGCACGGCCACGGCATCGTGGCCGATCCAGCGCAGCAACCACCACAGCCGCGCGGCGAACATGCCGCCATGGGCGTCGTAGGCCACCACCGGGGTGTCGTCGTCCACGCCCAGCGCCTGCAGGCGCGCGACCAGGTCGTCGGCATCGGGCAGGGGGTGGCGGCCGTTGCTGCCGGTCTTGGGGCCGGACAGCTCGTTATCCAGGTGCAGGTAGAAGGCGCCGGGCAGGTGGCTGGTGCGGTAGGCCTCGCGGCCGGCGGCCGGGTCGGCCAGGTCGAAGCTGCAGTCGATCACGACGCAGCGGCCGGGCGTGGCCAAGAGCGATTGCAGCGCGGTGACGGAAATCAGCGGTTTCTGCATGGGAGTCCTGTAGCGATCGAACGAAAAGATCAAGGGAATTTCGGCCTACCCGATGCTACACCTCGGGGTGCACTTCCGCCTCGGGTGACTTGACCGGCGTGGCGGGGGTCGGCTTGGCATCGGTCCCCTGGCGCGCGCGCATCAGCGTGGTGGCGATGCCGCTGGCGATGATCAGCCCCATGCCCAGCCACGACAGCCAGTTCAGCCGGTCGGACCAGATCAGCATGCCCCAGACGCTGGAGAAGACGATGCCGGCGTATTGCAGGTTGGCGGTCAAGAGCGTATTGCCGCGCTTGTAGGCGCGCGTCATCGCGGTCTGGCCCAGCGTGGCCAGGATGCCGATGGCCAGCAGCAGGCCGGCGCCGTACCAGGTATGCGGGCTGGTGCCGCCCAGCAGCATCCACACCAGCCCGGCGATCATGCCGACCAGCGAGAAATAGAAGACGATGCGGCCCTCGGGCTCGCCCAGCTGGCCGAGCTGGCGCACCTCGACATAGGCCAGTGCGGTGAACATGCCGGAGATCAGGCCGACCAGGCCGCCGGTGAGCTGGTCCTTGCCGACCGAAGGCTGCAGCAGGCAGATCACCCCGGCAAAGGACAGCAGGATCGCCAGCACCAGGCGGCGGTCGGCGTTGCCGGCGGTGCCGGCCAGTGCCGCGCCGGCGCCCAGGATCAGCGCGATCCACACCGGCGACATGTAGTTCAGCGTCATCGCCGTGGCCAGCGGCAGCAGCGAGATCGAGGTGAACCACAGCATCAGCGCGGTCACACCGAATACGCTGCGCTTGATGTGCGACAGCATGTAGGGCGTGCGCACCGGGACCCCGCGCGAGTGCAGCAGCACCCACATGATGACCACGCTGATCAGGCCGCGGTAGAAGACGATCTCGCCGGTGGTGTAGAGATCGGACGCGAGCTTGACGCCAACCCCCATCAACGAGAAGGCGAAGGCGGCGAACAGCATCCAGAGCGATTGCATGGCGAGGGCGTGGTGAAGCGAACGGAAGCGAAGGGGAGAGTCCGGCGCGCGAGCGGGGCTTCGTGGCTGGCCTCGCGTCGCGGAGCGGGCCGGCGCGGCGGCATGTGCTGCCGGCACCGAACGATGATTCTAGCAGCGCACATCGGCCCTCAAGACAAAACGGACCGCCGTGGCGGTCCGTTCCTGTGTGCATTGTGCGGTTATCGCACTGGTCCACTGAATCACTGAAATTGGTCGGTGCCTGCCATGTCATGCGGGCGCATCGCGTCGTTGCAAATGCTCGCAAGAGGCGTGCTATTGCTGCGCTTTGCGCCTAGCGCTGCATCCCGCATGACATGTCCTTCACCTCCCATTTCAATGATTCAGTGGACTAGCCGGCGTAAGCCATGGCCCGGCGATACCACTCATGGAAGTGCTGCATGCCGTCTTCCATCGGCGACTGGTACGGGCCGACCTCGCTGGTGCCGCGCTTGAGCAGCGCCTGCCGGCCGGCGTCCATGCGCTCGGCGATCTCGTCGTCCTCGATGCAGGTTTCCATATAGGCGGCGCGCTCGGCTTCGACGAACTCGCGCTCGAACAGCGCGATTTCCTCGGGGTAGTAGAACTCCACCACATTGCGCGTCTTGCGCGGGCCGACCGGGTGCAGCGTCGAGATCACCAGCACGTTCGGGTACCACTCCACCATGATGTTGGGGTAGTAGGTCAGCCAGATCGCGCCGTGCTTGGGCAGCACGCCGTTGTTGAAGCGCAGCACCGCGTCGTGCCATTTCTGGTAAGTCGGGCTGCCGGGGCGCTTCAGGCCGGCATGCAGGCCCACGGTCTGCACGCTGTGCCACTCGCCGAACTCCCACTTGAGGTCGTCGCACGACACGAAGCTGCCCAGCCCCGGGTGGAACGGCACGACATGGTAGTCCTCCAGGTAGACCTCGATAAAGGTCTTCCAGTTGTAGTCGCACTCGTGCACCTCGACGTGGTCCAGCATGTAGCCGTCGAAGTTCAGGTCCTGCGCCACGCCCAGCCTGGCCAGGTCGGCGCGCACGTCGCGCTTGCCTTCGAACAGCAGGCCGTTCCAGTTCTGCAGCGGCGAGCGCTTCAGGTGCAGGCAGGGTTGCTTGTCGAAATGCGGCGCGCCGAGCAGTTCGCCCTTCAGGTCGTAGGTCCAGCGGTGCAGGGGGCAGACGATGTTCTGCGCATTGCCGCGGCCGTTGAGCATGATGGCCTGGCGGTGGCGGCAGACATTGGACATCAGTTCGACACCGGCGGCGTTGCGCACCAGCATGCGGCCTTCGTCCTCGGCCTTGAGCGTGTGGAAGTCTCCGACTTCCGCAACCATCAGTTCGTGGCCGACATAGCCCGGGCCATTCCTGAACAGCAGTTCGAGTTCTTGTTGATGCAGTGCTTCGTCGAAATAGACGCCGACGGGCAGTTGCGAATCAGCCGGCGCCAGGTTGAGCGCGGTGCTGAGATTGGACATTATCCCCACTCCCAGATGAACAGGTGAAAGCAGTGAACAACCCAACCATCGAAAATTGAATCGATTTGGGAAAGACTGCCGCCCGGTCGGGAATCTCCCGCACACCCCTGGCGGCGAACGGGGGATTGTACCCGACCCAAAAAGTTAAGGGCCTGATTTTTTTGCCTTTTTAGCGAAAAAGTCGACCCGGGTCGTCATCTGGGTGCCGTAGCGGGCGCATTCGGAAAGACGACCCGAGCGCACAAGTCACTTCTCGGGTTCCGGCACCGGAATGGGGCATGTTGTGGGCATACTGCTCTGCGCAACGTTGGGGGAAAGCGCGCGCTTTGGCGTAAAATCCGGGCTTCCCCATCCGGGTTTCCCCCCGGCCCTTGATTCCAGGTCCTGATATGCCAAAAACGACGACCGCTCCGGTCCAGACCGACAACACCGACGCCAGCGCCTCGGCGCCGCCGGCTTCCTACGAGGCGGCGATGGCCGAGCTGGAAACGCTGGTGGCCAGCATGGAAAGCGGCGAACTGCCGCTGGAGGCGTCTCTGGCGGCCTACCGCCGCGGGGCCGAACTGGTTCGCTACTGCCAGCAGAAGCTGGAGCGGGTCGAGCAGCAGGTCCGGGTGCTGGAGGGCGATGTGCTCAAGCCCCTGGCCGGCGATGGCAATGGTGGCAACGGTGCACAGGGGGCGGACGAGGCATGAGCGACTTTGCACAATGGATGCAGGCCCAGGGGGTCCGCACCGAGGCCGCCCTGCAGGCGGCGTTGCCTGAAGGCAACACCGTGCCCCACACCCTGCACGAAGCGATGCGTTATGCTGCACTAAGCGGCGGCAAGCGCGTGCGGCCGCTGCTGGTGCATGCCGCTGGCGAAGTCAGCGGCGCAGCCCCGGCCACCTGCGACGCGGCGGCCTGCGCGGTGGAGATGATCCACGCCTACTCGCTGGTGCACGACGATATGCCCTGCATGGACGACGATGACCTGCGCCGCGGCCGGCCGACGGTGCACAAGGCTTATGATGAGGCCACCGCGCTGCTGGTGGGTGATGCCTTGCAGACCCAGGCCTTTATCGTGCTGGCTGGCGCCGGGGGCATCGCGCCCGCGGTGCGGCTGCAGTTGGTGGCGGAGCTGGCGCAGGCGTCGGGCTCGACCGGCATGGCCGGCGGCCAGGCGATCGACCTGCAGAACGTGGGCCGCGCCATGACGCGCGAGGCGCTCGAGGCCATGCACCGCATGAAGACCGGCGCACTGTTGCGCGCCAGCGTGCGCATGGGGGCGCTGTGTGGTGAAATCGATACCCAGGGCCTGGCCGCGCTGGACCGCTATGCGGCGGCGGTGGGATTGGCGTTCCAGGTGGTTGACGATATTCTGGACGTCACTGCGGATACCGCCACGCTGGGCAAGACCGCCGGCAAGGACGCCGCACATGACAAGCCGACCTATGTGTCGCTGATGGGACTGGACGCGGCGCGCGAACTGGCCGGGGCGCTGCGCGCCGACGCCCACGCGGCGCTGGCCGGCTTTGGCGACCGCGCGGCCCGCCTGCGCGACCTGGCGGACCTGATTGTGCTGCGCACACATTGAACTGAGAGCCGGACGTGAGAATTCGGCGGCCGAACGGACACCATGACCTACGCACTCCTCAACAAGATTGACGCCCCCGCAGACCTGCGCAAGCTCGACCGGCGCGAGCTTCAGACCCTGGCGGATGAACTGCGCGCCTATGTGCTGGAGTCGGTCTCGCAGACCGGCGGCCACCTGTCGTCCAACCTGGGCACGGTCGAGCTGACCATCGCGCTGCACTACGCCTTCCACACCCCGGACGACCGGCTGGTGTGGGATGTGGGCCACCAGAGCTATCCGCACAAGATCCTGACCGGGCGCCGCAAGCGCATGGGCACGCTGCGCCAGTGGGGCGGCATCTCGGGCTTCCCGCGCCGCAGCGAGAGCGAATACGACACCTTTGGCACCGCGCACTCGTCGACCTCGATCTCGGCCGCGCTGGGCATGGCCCTGGGCGCGCGCACGCTCGGGCAGCAGCGCGTCTCGGTGGCGGTGATCGGCGACGGCGCCATGACCGCGGGCATGGCCTTCGAGGCGCTGAACAACGCCGGCGTCTACAAGGACCTGCCGCTGGTGGTGGTGCTCAACGACAACGACATGTCGATCTCGCCGCCGGTGGGCGCGCTCAACCGCCACCTGGCGCGGCTGCTGAGCGGCCAGTTCTACGCGGCCACCAAGAAGGGCATCGAGAAAGTCCTGTCGGTGGCGCCGCCGGTGCTGGAGTTCGCCAAGCGCTTCGAGGAACATGCCAAGGGCATGATGGTGCCGGCCACGCTGTTCGAGGAATTCGGCTTCAACTACATCGGCCCGATCGACGGCCATGACCTGGGCTCGCTGGTGCCGACGCTGCAGAACATCCGCCAGCGCGCGCTGGAAGGCGCCGGCCCGCAGTTCCTGCACGTGGTCACCAAGAAAGGCCAGGGCTACAAGCTGGCCGAGGCCGACCCGATCCTGTACCACGGCCCCGGCAAGTTCAATCCGGCCGAGGGCATCCGCCCGGCCGCCAAGCCCGCCCGCAAGACCTATACGCAGGTGTTCGGCGACTGGCTGTGCGACATGGCCGCGGCCGACAAGCGCCTGGTCGGCATCACGCCGGCGATGCGCGAGGGCTCGGGCATGGTCGAGTTTGAGAAGCGCTTCCCGGACCGCTACTACGACGTGGGCATCGCCGAGCAGCACGCGGTGACCTTCGCCGGCGGCCTGGCCTGCGAGGGCCTGAAGCCGGTGGTGGCGATCTACTCGACCTTCCTGCAGCGCGGCTATGACCAGCTGATCCATGACGTGGCGTTGCAGAACCTGCCGGTGGTGTTCGCGCTGGACCGCGCCGGCCTGGTCGGCGCCGACGGTGCCACCCACGCGGGTGCCTACGATATCGCCTACCTGCGCTGCATCCCCAACATGATGGTGATGACGCCGTCCGACGAGAACGAGTGCCGCCAGCTGCTGAGCACCGCGTTCCACCAGGCCTGCCCGACTGCCGTGCGCTATCCGCGCGGCTCCGGCCCGGGCGCTGCCATTGCCGCCGAGCTCACCACCTTGCCGGTCGGCAAGGGCGTGGTGCGCCGCGAAGGCAGTGCGCGCGCGGGGCACCGCGTGGGCTTCCTGGCGTTCGGCTCGATGGTGCACCCGGCCCTGGGTGCCGCCGAGGCGCTGGACGCCACGGTTGCCGACATGCGCTTCGTCAAGCCGCTCGACGTGGAACTGGTCAAGCGCCTGGCCGCCGGGAACGACTACCTGGTGACGGTGGAAGAGGGCAGCGTGATGGGCGGCGCCGGCAGTGCCGTGCTGGAGGCGCTGGCCGAGGCCGGCATCGACAAACCGGTGCTGACGCTGGGCCTGCCCGACCGCTTCGTCGACCATGGCGACCCGGCCTACCTGCTGCAGCAATGCGGCCTGGATGCGGCCGGCATCGAGCGCTCGGTGCGCGAGCGCTTCGGGCTGGACCAGCCCAAGGTCACGGTCGCCTCGCGCGTGGCCTGATTACCTTCCACGCCCAGGGGGATTCGGGCCACCGCACCACGTGTGCGTCCGAATTCCCTTAAACTCCCTTTTTTTTATTGTGTTCGCAGCTGCGGGCCGGCTTGCCAGTGCCGGGTCCCGTGGTTTCACACTCGTTGCGCGGCATGGATGGACTGCGAAAATGCCGCGACCGTAAGGGCTTGTGCCGCCCCCCCATTGGCGCGACCCTGGAGGAAACCGTAGATGAATGACATCAATCCCGCCTTCGTCATGCCCGACGTCCAGTCGAGCCCCGACACCCGCCAGATCCCCATCCAGCGTGTCGGCGTCAAGGGCGTGCGTTACCCCGTGACCCTGAAGACCCCGACCGGCATCGTGCCGACCGTGGGCACCTTCAACCTGGACGTGCACCTGCCGGCGGACCAGAAGGGCACGCATATGTCGCGCTTCGTCGCGCTGCTGGAAGAAGAGCGCGCGCCGCTGGAGCTGGCCAGCTTCCGGCTGATGCTGGACAAGATGCTGGAAAAGCTGGAAGCCGAGGCCGGCCGCATCGAGGTCACTTTCCCGTACTTCATCAGCAAGATCGCGCCGGTGTCGGGCGTGGAGTCGCTGCTGGACTATGAGGTCACGCTGACCGGCGAAGTGCGCAACGGCGCCACGCGCGTGTTCCTGAAGGCGCTGGTGCCGGTAACCAGCCTGTGCCCGTGCTCGAAGAAGATCTCGCAATATGGCGCGCACAACCAGCGTTCGCATATCACCATGAACGTGGAACTGGCCGGCGAGCTGCCGGTGGAAGCGCTGGTGCGCATGGCCGAGGAAGAGGCTTCGTGCGAGCTGTGGGGCCTGCTCAAGCGCCCGGACGAGAAGTTCGTCACCGAGCGCGCCTACGAGAACCCCAAGTTCGTGGAAGACCTGGTGCGCGATATCGCCATGCGGCTGAACGCGGATGAGCGCATTGTGGCCTATGTGCTGGAAGCCGAGAACTTTGAGTCGATCCACAACCACAGCGCGTATGCGGTGATTGAGCGGGACAAGCGCGTCGACTGATCGGGTTGTCGCTGCCAGAAAAATAGCCACCGCATGCGGTGGCTATTTTTTTGCTCCGGTTCAGGCCGCCGAAGGCAGCCGGATATCCGCCAGGTCCCAGCGCGGCGTCACGCCGTAACCATACTCATGCCGCGCCAGTTCCGGCGCGGCCTGCAGCCGCATCGCCCCGGCAAACGCAATCATCGCGCCGTTGTCGGTGCAGAACGCCAGGTCCGGGTAATAGACCTCGAGCTTGCGCTGCCTGCCAAGCTGGTCCAGCCGCTCGCGCAGTTGCCGGTTGGCGCCCACGCCGCCGGCCACCACCAGCCGCTTGTGCCCGGTCTGCTTGAGCGCCGCCATCGACTTGGCGGCCAGCACGTCGACAATGGCATCGACAAAGGCGCGCGCCAGGTTGGCGCGGTCCTGCTCGCAGGTATTGGCGAGCTTGCGGGTTTGCGTCAGCACCGCGGTCTTCAGGCCGGCGAAGGAGAAATCCAGGTTGCCCGAATGCAGCATCGGCCGCGGCAACGCAAAGGCGCCGGGGATGCCGAACTCAGCCAGCCGCGACACTTCCGGGCCACCGGGATAGCCCAGGCCCAGCAGCTTGGCGGTCTTGTCGAAGGCTTCGCCGGCGGCGTCGTCCAGGGTCTCGCCGAGCAGCGCGTAGTCGCCGATGCCGCGCACTTCCATCAACTGCGTATGCCCGCCCGACACCAGCAGCGCCACGAACGGGAAGGGCGGCGGCTCGCGCGTCAGCAGCGGCGACAGCAGGTGGCCTTCCAGGTGGTGCACCCCCACCATCGGCACGTTCAGCGCAAAGCCCAGCGCATTGGCCACCGAGGCGCCGACCAGCAGCGCGCCGGCCAGGCCGGGACCCTGCGTGAAGGCAATGGCGTCGATGTCCTGGCGGGTGCGGCCGGCGTCGGCCAGCACCTGTTCCAGCAGCGGCAGCACGCGGCGGATATGGTCGCGCGACGCCAGTTCCGGCACCACGCCGCCGTAGTCGCGGTGCATGGCGATCTGCGAGTGCAGCGCATGCGCCAGCAGGCCGGCCCCGGTGTCATAGAGGGCGAGGCCGGTTTCGTCGCAGGAGGATTCGATGCCAAGGACAAGCATGGGAAAGTGCACAGGGCCGTCTCCGGTCAGGGAAACGGCTGTCGAAACAACAGGTTGCAGGAAGCGCGCAGGGTAGCACAGCGGCGCGCGGCGTGCTTTTCGCTACAATCTGCCCTTTCTCTGGCGGTGGCAATACACATGGATGCGCGAGGCTTGCAATGAGCGGGGCAACCCCGGCCCGGACGGGCCGGTACGACGTGGCCGTGCTGGGCGCGGGCGCGGCCGGCATGATGTGCGCCGCCGTGGCCGGCCAGAACGGCGCGCGCGTGCTGCTGATCGACCATGCCACCAAGCTGGCCGAGAAGATCCGCATCTCCGGCGGCGGGCGCTGCAACTTCACCAACCTGCAGGCCGGGCCCGCCAACTACCTGTCGTCCAATCCACACTTTTGTCGCTCGGCGCTGGCGCGCTACACGCCGCAGGATTTCCTGGGCCTGATGCGCCGCTATGGCATCGACTGGCACGAGAAGCATCGCGGCCAGCTGTTCTGCAACGACAGCGCCGAAGACGTGATCGCCATGCTGCGCGCCGAATGCGACGCGGGGCATGTGCGCTGGCAGACCGGCTGCACGGTGGCCGAGGTCCGGCGCGAGGGCGACGACTATCTGCTGCTCACCTCCACCGGCACGGTGCGGGCCGGGGCGCTGGTGGTGGCCACCGGCGGGCTGTCGATCCCCAAGATCGGCGCCACCGACTTTGGCTATCGCATCGCCCGGCAGTTCGGGCTGGGCATCATCGAGACCCGCCCGGCGCTGGTGCCGTTGACCTTCGATGGCAAGGACTGGGCGCCGTTCGCGCCGCTGGCGGGCGTGTCGCTGGAAGTGGATATCGCCACTGGCAGCGGCAAGGCGGCCGGCGCTTTCCGCGAAGACCTGCTGTGGACGCACCGCGGGCTGTCCGGCCCGGCCGTGCTGCAGATTTCCAGCTACTGGCGCCCCGGCACGCCGATTGCCATCGACCTGTTCGACGGCGAGGATGCCGTGGCGTGGCTGCTGGAGCAGAAGGCCGGCAGCCGCAAGCACCTGGGCAACTTGCTGGCGCAACGGCTGCCGGCACGGCTGGCCGATGCGTGGTGCGCGGCCTCGGGCGTGGATGCGACCATGCCGCTGCATGACGTGACCGACAAGGCCCTGCGCAAGCTGGGCGCCACGCTCAACGACTGGCGCATCGTGCCGTCGGGCACCGAGGGCTACCGCAAGGCCGAGGTCACGCTGGGCGGGGTCGATACGCGCGCACTGTCGTCGACGACGATGATGGCCCGCGAGGTGCCGGGCCTGTATTTCATTGGCGAGGTGGTGGACGTGACCGGCTGGCTGGGCGGCTACAACTTCCAGTGGGCCTGGGCCTCCGCGGTGGCGGCGGGGCAGGCCGTGGCCGAGGCTGCGCGCACTGCCTCGGCCGCACAATCGGTGGCCCAGGGGTAGCCACGAAGTTGATCGATAGGCAGTAATCGGCACTCTGAAGGTGTCCGTTGCACACCACTTCCCCGTTGGATTGTTGGTGCTACAATCCAAAACTTCGTAAAGCCGCTATCCCGAAAATATCTTCATTTTCTGGCCAAATGACTACGATCCGTCTCAAGGAAAACGAGCCTTTTGAAGTTGCCATGCGCCGTTTCAAGCGCACCATCGAGAAGAACGGGCTGCTCCCGGAGTTGCGGGCGCGCGAGTTTTACGAAAAGCCAACCGCCGCGCGCAAGCGCAAGAAGGCTGCCGCCGAAACGCGCCACTACAAGCGCATCCGCAGCCAGATGCTGCCGAAGAAGCTGTACTGACCCGGCGCTCCCGCTTGCCTCCGACCCGCTGTGGCGCAAGCTTCGGCGGGTTTTTGCGTTCCGGGCCTTGCAGCGGGCGGCTGTCGCCGCCATCTGTGAGTGTCCGCCCACTTTCTGGAAGATCACGATGTCCCTCAAAGCCCGTATCAGCGAAGACATGAAGACCGCCATGCGCGCCCGCGAAACGGAGCGCCTCGGCACCATCCGCCTGCTGCTGGCCGCCATCAAGCAGCGCGAAGTCGATGAGCGCGTGGAACTGGACGATACCGCCGTGCTGGCCGTGGTCGAAAAGCTGATCAAGCAGCGCAAGGACTCGATTTCGCAATTCCAGAAGGCCGGCCGCAATGACCTGGCCGACAAGGAACTGGCTGAAGTCGAGGTGCTGAAGGTCTACATGCCTGCAGCCCTGTCCGACGAAGAGGTCGCCGCCGAAGTGCAGCAGGCCGTTGCCGCCACCGGCGCCGCCGGTCCGCAGGACATGGGCAAGGTCATGGGCGTGCTCAAGGGCAAGCTGGCCGGCCGTGCTGACATGACCGCCGTATCGGCCCTGGTCAAGGCCGCGCTTGCAGCAAAGTAAGCACTGATTTAATCAATTGTAAGTGGGATGAACGCCGAACTGATGTCGTTCGGCGTAGTTGCACGGAGATACGAAGCAGTCCGGGCGGCCTTATCTCGCTGCACTACAATATTCCGATAGCAGCCGGGCGCCGCACCGGTCACGCATTCCTAGAAAAATGCCGCCCGCCGCGGGACGGCCAAGCCTCAGGACGGTCAGTCGGGTGATTCCGCAATCCTTTATTCAGGACCTGCTCAACCGTGTCGACATTGTCGATGTGGTGGGCAAGTATGTGCAGCTGAAGAAGGGCGGCGCCAATTTCATGGGGCTGTGCCCCTTCCATAACGAGAAATCCCCGTCGTTCACGGTATCGCCGACCAAGCAGTTCTACCACTGCTTCGGCTGTGGCGCCCACGGCTCGGCCATCGGCTTTCTGATGGAGTTTTCCGGCCAGTCGTACCCCGAGGCGGTGCGCGAGCTGGCCCAGTCGGTCGGCATGACCGTGCCGGAAGAGCGCGACCGGCTGCCGCCCGGCCAGCGCGCGGAGCAGCAGGCGCGCACTGTGGCGCTGTCCGACGTCATGACGCGTGCGACCGATTTCTACCGCCGACAGTTGCGCGGCGCCCCGCAGGCCATCCAGTACCTGAAAGGCCGCGGGCTGACCGGTGAGATCGCCGGCCAGTTCGGCCTGGGCTATGCGCCCGACGACTGGCAGGGCCTGGAAGCGGTGTTCGGTGGCTACCGTGACGACAACGTGGCGGCACCCCTGGTCGAAGCCGGCCTGCTGATCGAAAGCGACAAGCGCGATGCCGACGGCAAGCCACGCCGCTACGACCGCTTCCGCGACCGCATCATGTTCCCCATCCGCAACACCAAGGGGGCCGTGATCGGCTTCGGCGGGCGCGTGATGGGGCAGGGCGAGCCCAAATACCTGAACTCGCCCGAGACCCCGCTGTTCAGCAAGGGCACGGAGCTGTACGGGCTGTTCGAGGCCCGCCATGCGATCCGGGAAACCGGCTACGTGCTGGTGGTCGAAGGGTATATGGACGTCGTGGCGCTGGCCCAGCTCGGTTTTGCCAATGCCGTCGCCACCCTGGGCACGGCGTGCACCCCCGTGCACGTGCAGAAGCTGCTGCGCCAGACCGACGCGGTGGTGTTCTCGTTCGACGGTGACTCGGCCGGGCGCCGCGCGGCCAGACGGGCGCTGGAGGCCTGCCTGCCGCACGTGGCGGACAACAAGACCATCCGCTTCCTGTTCCTGCCCGCCGAGCACGATCCGGACAGCTATGTGCGCGAAGAGGGCACCGAGGCCTTTGCCACCCAGGTGCGCAACGCCATGCCCCTGTCGCGCTTCCTGCTGCAGTCGGTCACCGAGGACCTGGACCTGCGCCAGCCCGAGGGCCGCGCCCGGGCCCAGTACGAGGCCAAGCCGCTGCTGCAGGCCATGCCCGCGGGCGGCCTGCGGCTACAGATTGTGCGTGAACTTGCCGATGCCACGGGTACGACACCCGCGGAGATCGAAGCCATCTGCGGCCTGCGCAGCGACCCGGCCCGTGTCGGCCGTTTCGCCCAGCCGCGCCCGCGCACGCGCCGCCAGGCCCCGACCGGCCTTGAGCAGCGGGTGATCCAGTTGCTGATGTGCTACCCGGCGCTGTCGGCGCGCCTCGACGAGGATGCGCGCGCACTGCTGCTGGATGGCGAGAGTGGGGACAGTGAAGTGCTGGCGCACCTGGTCTCGGTGTGTGACAGCGTGGAGGGCGAAGTCAATTTCGCGGCCTTCAGCGAGCACCTGGCCCAGTCGCCGTACACCGAGGTGTATGCCGTGGCGCGCACGGCGGTGCTGCGCGAAGAGATCGAAGAAGCACCCGCAATCCAGGATTTCGATGCGGCCATCACCAAGCTGCTGGCCGAGCCGCTGCGGCGTGAACTCGACGGCCTGCAGGCGGAAGTGGTGGCCGGCACGGCCGATGAAGCGGGCAAGCAGCGCATGCGCTGGCTGGTGGGAGAAATCCACCGGCGGCGCCAACTTGGCTGAGGTGACTGTGGGTGCCCTGGCATCAACCAGGAGGCAGCAGTAGGAGGCAGCAGTAAGCGTTGGATAAGCGTTGGATCAGGGACTGGGCCCGGCCTCGCCGAGCTTAAGCCTTGATTTTTCAGGTGAAAACCTCACCTGACAGGGAGCCGGCTATGCGTGACGTGCTACAATAGCCGGTTTGGATTGCGAAATCTCTCTCCAGTTCTGGTGAAAGTGAGCGTGCCAATGGCAAAGGCCAAAGCAACCGAAAGGGTTACCTCCAATGCTCCCCAATCAGGGAGCGGCAAGGCGTCTGTGAAAACAACGGCGGCGAAGACATCGACCGCGTCAGTCAGGACACCAGCCCGGTCTGCGCCATCAAAGTCCGAGCGTAGCGCGCAAGCGCCCGCCGAGACGACTCCCACCAGGACCCGCACATCCGAAAAGACAAAGGCCTCGACTTCGGCACGCGAGAGCGGCAAGAGCGCCAGTACGAGCGGCAAGGTCGCCGCATCTGCACCAGTGAAAGGCAAGAGTATCACCGTGGCGAAACAGCAGAATACCGAAGTCGAGAGCAAGCGAGCGGCAGCCGCCGGCGCCAAGAGTGGGGAGGCCAAGGCTGGCACCGCCACGACGGCAACCAAGGCGCGTGCCGCGACACCTGCATCCGTTGCATCCGAGCGTCCCGCTGCGCCGGCAATCAAGCCGGAGCCGAAAAAGCGTGGCCGCAAGCCCAAGGCCGAGATGCAGCACGACGACAGCACAACAGACGACGTGACTGAAGAGTTTTACGAGAACGATACGCGCGCGGCGGCAACGCCTGCCGCGGCGCCGAAGACCGAAAAGCAGAAAGCCAAGGACCGCAAGGCCAAGGAAAAGGCCCTGCTCAAGGAGTTCGCCTCGACCCAGCAGGGCACTGAGGAAGAGCTTGAACTGCGTCGCCAGAAACTCAAGGCGCTGATCAAGCTGGGCAAGTCGCGCGGCTACCTGACCTATGCGGAAATCAACGATCACCTGCCGGACGACATGGTCGATTCGGAAACGATCGACACGCTGGTCGCGACGCTGAATGACATCGGTATCGCCGTCTATGAACAGGCGCCGGATGCCGAGACGCTGCTGCTCAACGACAACGCCCCGTCCGCCACCAGCGAGGAAGAAGCCGAGGAAGAGGCCGAAGCGGCCCTGTCCACGGTGGACTCCGAGTTCGGCCGCACCACCGACCCGGTGCGCATGTACATGCGCGAGATGGGCACGGTCGAGCTGCTCACGCGCGAAGGCGAAATCGAGATCGCCAAGCGCATCGAAGCCGGCCTGAAGGACATGGTGATGGCGATTTCGGCTTGCCCGGTCACCATCTCCGAGATTCTGGCCCATGCCGAGCGCGTGGCCAACGACGAGATCAAGATCGACGAATTCGTCGACGGCCTGATCGACCCGAACGCCGAGGAAGTGGCCGAGTCCCCGGCCGCGGCCGCCGCGCCCGCCGCTGAAGAAGACCTCGAGTCCGACGACGAAGAAGACGCCGACGAGGACGAGGATGATGAAGGCGGCGCCGGTGCCGGTGCCTCCGCGCGCCAGCTTGAAGAACTGAAGCAGAACGCGCTGGAGAAATTCCGCGTGATCGCCGAGCAGTTTGACAAGATGCGCCGTGCGTTCGAGAAGGAAGGCTACAAGTCCAAGCCTTACGTCAAGGCGCAGGAAGCTATCCAGGCCGAACTGATGGGCATCCGTTTCACCGCCCGCAACGTCGAGCGCCTGTGCGACACGCTGCGCGGCCAGGTGGACGAAGTGCGCAAGCTCGAGCGTGCCATCCTGAACACCATCGTGGACAAGTGCGGCATGCCGCGCGCGGATTTCGTTGCCCGCTTCCCGGGCAACGAGACCAACCTCGAGTGGGTTCACACCGTGATCGCCGATGGCAAGGCGTACAGCACCATCGTCGAGCGCAACGTGCCGGCCGTGCATGAGCTGCAGCAGAAGCTGATCGACCTGCAGTCGCGCGTGGTGCTGCCGCTGAAGGAACTGAAGGACGTCAACCGCAAGATGGCCGAAGGCGAGCGGCGCGCCCGCGAAGCCAAGCGCGAGATGACCGAGGCCAACCTGCGCCTGGTGATCTCGATCGCCAAGAAGTACACCAACCGCGGCCTGCAGTTCCTCGACCTGATCCAGGAAGGCAACATCGGCCTGATGAAGGCGGTGGACAAGTTCGAATATCGCCGCGGCTACAAGTTCTCGACCTACGCCACGTGGTGGATCCGCCAGGCCATCACGCGCTCGATCGCCGACCAGGCGCGCACCATCCGTATCCCGGTGCACATGATCGAGACGATCAACAAGATGAACCGCATCTCGCGCCAGATCCTGCAGGAAACCGGCAATGAGCCGGATCCGGCAACGCTGGCCGAGAAGATGGAGATGCCGGAAGACAAGATCCGCAAGATCATGAAGATCGCCAAAGAGCCGATCTCCATGGAAACGCCGATCGGTGACGACGACGACTCTCATCTGGGCGACTTCATCGAGGACACCAACACGCTGGCCCCGGCCGAAGCGGCACTGCACGGCTCCATGCGCGACGTCGTCAAGGACGTGCTGGACTCGCTCACGCCGCGCGAAGCCAAGGTGCTGCGCATGCGCTTCGGCATCGAAATGAGCACCGACCACACGCTGGAAGAGGTCGGCAAGCAGTTCGACGTCACGCGTGAACGGATCCGCCAGATCGAGGCCAAGGCACTGCGCAAGCTGCGCCACCCGAGCCGCTCGGACAAGCTGAAGAGCTTCCTGGAAGGCAACTAAACGCTTCCAAGGGCCTCTAGCTCATGCCTGGTTAGAGCAGCGGACTCATAAGTGCGCCATGGATAGGGCGCACTCTCGTTGTGGTAGTAGTACACCCCACTGAAGCATCGTGGGTAAAACAGTGGCTTACCGCAGTGGAAACACTGCGGGATACCTAATGGGGAAACCTTGAGGGGACAGCAGCATGCCGANTGCGCCGGGGATGCTCGCCGTGGGCAGGGCCGCAAACCGCTTGAGCAATTCCTTGGCGCGCCGATCCCGCCGCGGATCACCAAGATCCAGACTCTCAAATTCCTCGTCCACCCATGCCCCCGACTCGTTGCTCATTGCTGCGCGAAAATTCGAGAGTAAACGCGAGTCTGGCGAAGTTAACAACCCCTTACCTCGAAATTTCGCAGCCTCAGGCTACATGCTCGGCTGCCGAGGCGGTCCTACTTCTGTATAAGGGAATGCACTGAAGCATCGTGGGTAAAACAGTGGCTTACCGCAGTGGAAACACTGCGGGATACCTAATGGGGAAACCTTGAGGGGACAGCAGCATGCCGAGAAAAGGCAGGTGAGAGCTAATATGCAAGCTCGATAGGTCTGCCAGTTAGGCCAGTCATGGTGAAGGCTGTATTGCCAGAAGCCAAATCCGATCGGGGTATCACGATAACCGTTGGACACGCATATTTACGTCCACCTCGGCGTATGTGGAGAGCGATTATGAATACTTCCCAAGCTTCTTCGCCGGCCGACGCCCAAGTAGGGATGAAAAGGATGAGTTGGACACCTAAAACTGGAGCGCGAGAGTGTGTTAACCATGGGATTGCCTAAGGGGAGCAATCCCTAGAAGCGTGGGTTGAGACATGCAACCTATGCAGGAATGACGAAGCTGTGGCAACATAGTGGACCATTCCGGCAACGGACTATTCGGTAGTACCCGTTGTGGCAGAAATGTTGGGCCTTTAGCTCAGTCGGTTAGAGCAGAGAACTCATAATTCTTTGGTCGCAGGTTCGAGCCCTGCAAGGCCCACCAAAAAAATATGCCCCATACAGCCCCGGTAACGCGGGACAAGGGGAAGCGAAGATGCAAGGATGTACTCTAGAAGTGAAAGGTTTACTCGGATGAGTAGTTCTGACCTAGAGCGACTAGAGACACTACGTAGATTAAACGCCAAACCTGGTTGGGTCAACGGTAACCTATATAGGCTAATGTACAAACGCGACCTCTTTGTCGTGGCGTACGAAAAGCTGAAAAGCGTTCCCGGAAACATGACGCCAGGGGCCGACGGAACCACGTTAGATGAGTTCTCCCTGAGGACCATTGAGAATACCGTCGCACAGATGAGGGACGAATCGTTCCAATTCTCGCGCGCACGACGTGTCCACATCCCGAAGGCAAACGGAAAAACTCGTCCGCTAGGAATCGCCCCACCACGAGACAAAATCGTACAAGAGGTCATGAGAATGATCCTCGAAGCAGTTTACGACAGCCCTCATGGAAGCAGTTTCAGAGACGACAGTCATGGCTTCAGGCCCAATCGCGGCTGCCACACGGCGCTAAAGTCTATCCGCAACACTTGGAGCGGAGTAACATGGATCATTGAGGGCGATGTCAAAGCCGCTTTCGATTGTATTGACCATGACATTCTGATCAGCATCCTCCGTCGCCGTATCAAGGACGAGAGATTTATCAATTTGATCAGAAAAGCACTGACGGCCGGATACTACGAGTTCAAAAGACCCGTGGAAAGCGTCGTCGGTACACCTCAGGGGTCCATTGTCTCCCCTATCCTGTGTAATATCTTCTTGCACGAACTCGATGAGTTTGTTGCAGGTTTGATTAGAACATATGAGAAGGGAGACAAGAAACGGACCACGACCGAGTACAACTACCGTCAGAAGCAGATTGAGAAGGTGCGTTCGAAACTGAATGCTCCTACACATAAAGCCGAAGAACGGAAGGAACTGCTCAGGGAATTGAAGGCGCTGCTTCTCACTCAGAAACGGTCAAGCCCCACAAGGGATGACGGGTCCTTTATTCGAGTGAAGTACGTGCGGTATGCCGACGATTGGTGTGTGGGAATCAATGGTCCTAAACATCTAGCCGTGCAAATTCGTGATGAGGTTAAATCCTTCATGGCGGAGAAACTCGGGCTAACTCTTAGTATGGAGAAAACCCACATTAGGCACGCCAAGGATGAAGAAGCCTTCTTCTTGGGTACCCGAATCAAAGTGGGCGCTGATGCTCAGAAAGTAGTTCGCATAACCGACAAAAACGGCCGCAGCTACCAAAAGAGAGTCACTGGATGGTTACCCCAGATGTTTGCCCCATGCGACAAGCTGGTGGCAAGACTAAACTCCAGAGGATTCTGCGACAACAGCGGTAACCCAATCGCCAAAAGCGCATGGATCGCCCTCGATGACGACCAAATCGTATCGA